>DAISIK010000066.1:0-2481 GCA_036822055.1 Puniceicoccaceae bacterium | reverse complement strand
GGTGAAGAGGGGGGAGTTTTTTTTGGGGCTTGGGATCGGTTGGGGGGTCCGCAAAGGGTGCGAAGGCTTGGGATCGGCTGGGGTCCACGAAACTCACGAAGGGCACGAAAGGGTGGAAGTGGGGGAGGTTTGGGGGAGTTTTCCGGGGATGTATCATCATATCCTGATATGATGATGTATTCACTTGCAACGGGTAAGGGAGGTTCCCAGAGTACTGGGATGTCTAACAGTTACATCTTCTCATCTGAGTCGGTTGGCGAGGGTCATCCGGACAAGGTTGCGGACTTTATTTCTGATTCGGTTCTCGATGCTTGCCTGGAGCAGGATCCGAGGAGCCGGGTGGCCTGCGAGACCTTGGTGAAGAGCAACTGCGTCTTCATCGCGGGCGAAATCACGACTGAGGCCAAATTGAACTATGAGGAGGTCGTGCGGGAGGCAATCCGTGAGATTGGCTACGTGAATGACGATGATGTTTTTCACGCTGACAAGGTTTTCATCTCGAACGTGTTGACCAAGCAATCGAGCGATATTTCCCAAGGGGTGACGGCTGAGGCAGCGGAGGGTAAAGACACGGCTGAGCAGGGAGCGGGCGACCAGGGAATCATGTTTGGCTATGCCTGTGATCAGACGGAGGAGCTGATGCCGGCGCCCGTGATGTTTGCCCACCAGTTGCTGCGGGAGATGGCTCGCCAGCGCAAGGAAGTCAAGATTCCGTGGCTTCGCCCCGATGTGAAGAGTCAGGTGGCTGTTCGGTTTGAGGATGGCCGGGCGGTAGGTATCGAAAACGTGGTGATTTCTACCCAGCACACCGAGGATGTGAGCAAGAAGGAGATCGAGGAGTTTTGCATCGAGGAAGTCATCCGGAAGACGCTTCCGGGGGAACTCCTTTCGGATCGGACGGAGTTCCTTATCAACCCGACGGGGAAGTTTGTGGTCGGTGGTCCAGAGGGAGACTCTGGCCTGACGGGCCGAAAAATCATTGTCGACACCTACGGCGGCTGGGCTCGCCACGGGGGTGGTGCCTTTTCCGGCAAGGATCCCTCGAAGGTGGACCGGTCGGCGGCCTATTTCTGCCGTTGGGTGGCCAAAAATGTGGTGGCGGCCGGTTTGGCGAAAGCTTGTGAGCTGCAGGTGGCCTACGCGATTGGATACCCGCATCCGACCAGTGTCCACGTGAACACAAGCGGGACGGGAAAGGTGGAGGATCGCAAGCTGGCGGATATTCTTCAAACCGTCTTCAGCTTCAAGCCGGCTGATATCATCAGTGAACTTGATTTGCTGCGGCCAATTTACCGGCAATCGACCCATTATGGGCACTTTGCGAAAGCAAACCTCCCCTGGGAGAGCACCCGGAAAGTGGACGCCTTGAGGCAGGCTGCCGAGGTGGCCTGAGGCCCGAGCTAACGAGAAAATTTGTAACACCAAAACCAAGCCAATTATGTCTGTAGAAACACTAACCCGGACCGACTACAAAGTCGCCGATCTATCCCTGGCGGATTACGGAAGAAAAGAAATTTCAATCGCGGAGAAAGAGATGCCCGGCCTGATGGCCATCCGCGAAGAGATGAAGGACTCGAAACCTCTGGCGGGAGTCCGGATCAGTGGGTCCCTGCATATGACGATCCAGACGGCGGTCCTGATCGAGACGCTGGTCGACCTCGGTGCGGATGTGCGCTGGGCTAGCTGCAACATCTTTTCCACCCAGGACCACGCGGCGGCAGCGATCGCGGTGGCCGGGGTGCCGGTCTTTGCCTGGAAAGGGGAAACCCTCGAAGAGTACTGGTGGTGTACCTACCAGGCCTTGACCTGGCCCGACGGCAAGGGACCAAACCTGATCGTGGACGATGGGGGGGATGCGACCCTCCTGATTCACAAGGGCTACGAATACGAGAACGGTGACAAGTGGGCTGAGTCCCCCTCAAGCGTTGGCGAAGAGGCCTGCATCAAGAAGCTCCTCCGCGACGTAATGAAGGAGGACGAGGAGCACTGGCACAAGGTGGTGAAGGAGTGGAAGGGAGTTTCCGAGGAAACGACCACTGGAGTCCACCGCCTCTACCAGATGCACAACGAAGGAAAGCTGCTGGTGCCCGCAATTAATGTGAATGATTCGGTGACCAAATCAAAGTTTGATAACCTCTACGGTTGCCGGGAGTCGCTGATCGATGGCATCAAGCGGGCGACGGACGTAATGATCGCTGGAAAGGTGGCAGTGGTTTGTGGATACGGTGACGTGGGCAAGGGCTGTGCGCAGGCCTTGGTCGGCATGGGGGCAACGGTAATGGTAACCGAAGTCGATCCGATCTGTGCCCTGCAGGCCCTGATGGAAGGCTTCCGGGTGGTGCGGGTGGAGGACACTCTGGGGATCGGTGACATCTACGTGACGACGACGGGAAACAAGGACATCATCACCTACGAAATGATGAAGGGGATGAAGGACCAGGCGATCGTCTGCAACATCGGCCACTTCGACAACGAGATCCA
>DAISIK010000065.1:0-2554 GCA_036822055.1 Puniceicoccaceae bacterium | reverse complement strand
CGAGACTGATTGCCAGCTCACATTCCTGTCGGAGATCGTCATTGAAACGCTCATCAGCGTCCAAATGAAAAACCCACGGGTGGGAAAACTGGATCTCGTCAATGGCAAAATTGCGCTGGCTTCCAAAGTCATCAAAGGTTCGCTGAAAAACCCTAACGCCAAGCTCGCGACAAATCTCTACCGTTCGGTCAGTGCTGAATGAATCGAGGACCACCACATCGTCCGCCCACCTAACACTCTCGATGCAAGCAGCGATGTTGAGCTCCTCGTTAAAGGTCAAAATGAGAACCGAGAACATCCCTTAAATGATTGGCTCCTAACCAATCCGCTCCCATTCGACCACCCCACAACGACCTTTTTTGGGATGACGCAGCATCTTAAATCCAGAGCGCTCCAACTTTTCGAAAAGAACCTCCGGCTTCCCTTTGCCATGGTATTCGAGACCAATCCGCTTGAACCTACGTAGAACTGTCTCTGGAGATTCCTCAATCACCTCATACTCGGCACCCTCAATATCAAGCTTAAGAAGGTCTACCTCACCCCAACCGCTCCGTTCGAGCAGCATGGCCAAAGTGATCCCCTCAACCTCAATTCCGGAGCTGGACCCGATCCTTCGACTGTGTCCAGGAATCTTCGGGTCGCCATCCATCATCACCTGTCTCTCTTTGCCGACAATGGCTGCTTGAAGCGGTCTTACCCGGTCGCTGATCGAATTTTTTGCGAGGGTATCCTCAAGTCGAAGGTAATTTTCTGGAAATGGCTCGACCGCGACAACTACAGCCTCGGGCGCGGCCTTTGTCGCGATCGAGGAAAACACTCCCACATTGGCACCACCATCAATAATCCTCTGGTCGCACTCCCGGATCGTGTACTCGCGCCCGACACAAACAACCCACACGGTGGTCAACTCCTGCCAAGACCTCACTTCGAATTCCAGACCATTCTTGAGCCGAAGAGCCCGTGGATACTCGCAATCAATCAGGCGCAGGAAAACCAGAGACCAGCGAAATCCATCCTGAAAAAAGAAGTAACTCCGTAATAGCTCCGGAAATCTCTTCAAACTCCGCAATCCTCGTTTAAAACGCTTCATAGGCTTTCATCGATTTTTGATGAATTGCGCCGGATTTCCAGCCACGATCACCCCCGAATCAACATCTTTCATCACAACGGCCGCAGCCCCCACAATCGCCCGGTCTCCGATTGCCACGTTCGGACCAATGAAAGCATCCGCACAAATCCACGCATCATCGCCAACTTCGATGGGTAACTTAACCAACGGCATCTCAGGGTCTCGGTAATCATGGGTCCCCGCGCACAAATGGACCCGCTGGGAAACGGTCGCCCGAAGGCCAATCCTTATTGTCCCCAAATTATAGACGAGTGCCCACTCGCCTATCGACGATCCCTCCAGAATCTCCAGGTTCCACGGGAAATAGATAAGTGCCGATGGATAGATATGCACTGCGTCCCCTACTTTGGCACCAAAAAGACGCAACCAAACCCTTCGAAAGCCAAAAGCCGGGCGTGGCGAAAGCCTAAAGACTACCCTGCCGAATCCCCAAAGGATCCGCCAGAAAGTTTCTTTTCGCGAATATTTCTGCGCTCGCCGATTTGATTGAACATCAACCGCTGGAAGCCTGCTATTCTCCACTTTAGACTACTATCTCAAATAATACCAAACCCTTTAAACAGAACGTCACTGGAGGACGAAGTCCGGCTTATCCCCCCCGCTGACCAACCATCGGTAATAGGTGTACATCTTCTCAGCGATTCCCGGCCAGAGATATTTCTCCTCAACCAATTTTTTGCCGAATGCGCCCATCATCTTCAATTTGTCCTCAGGGGTAGCCAACGCTTCCTTCAACCCTGCTTCGAGCCCCTCAATGGTTGCATCTACCCACCACCCGCAACCGCGAGTTTCCAGTTCAGCCCAAGGACAACCCTTGGTGGTTAAAACCGGCACATTTTTACTTAGTGCTTCAATCACTACGATACCAAAATTCTCAGAAAAAGAAGGCAGGACAAACAGGTCTGCCTTTTCAAATGCCTCGTCTTTTTCCTTCCCGTAAAGGGGACCCACCACCCTTACAGAACCATGCAAATCCAACTCTTGAATCTTCTGCTCGACCTCCGGAAGGTGTCCACTGTCATCATTACCAGCTATTATCAGCTCCCACGATTGGTCATTTACGAGCTTCCAGGCGCTAAGCAGCATGAGCAACCCTTTTTTGGGATTGATCCGAGACAGGAAGAGTAGATTCTTCCGGCCCCCACCTCTGATTTGACCAAAAGGCTCTTTGGTGGAGGATTCGGGCGGGTGGCTCGGACGATGCGCATGGACCACCTCTCCGCCTCCGAACTCGATTCCGTTGGCAATTACTGCAATCGGCTGTTCGAACCCCAAGGCACGGATACTCTCAGCCTCACTTTCTGCAGTGGCATGGAAGCCGGTTGCCTTTCGAAGATCGCTTCTCTGAAAAAGGAACCACGCCAACTTCTTTTTCCATCGAGAATTTTCCATCGCCCAGGGTTCCATCATGCCTCGAGGTGAGAC
>DAISIK010000064.1:0-2600 GCA_036822055.1 Puniceicoccaceae bacterium | reverse complement strand
GCCTTTTCTGGTGGGGCGTTGGCGGAGGTTTTGCGGCAGATTCTCTACGCGGAGGCGGAGCGGGTGCTCGAAGGTGAGGAACGAAAATTTTCCTCCATCGAGATCGACGCCTTCATGGGGTCCAGTGCGGGTTCAGTGACTTTGATGCTGATGCTTCGTGCATTGGCCTATTCCTTGCCGGAGGAGCCGGGGCATCTCAATGTAATAGGGAGCAAGCGTCTCCGGGAGGAGTTTGGCGAAGACCGCTTCGAAGCGCTCCTCGCCAATCCGGCGGGACACGATCTGGCCTTGGATATCCTCGCCGTTGATCGGGTCGATGATGTTCAGCGCAAGGTCTGGATCGACGAGTTGAATGTGAATAACTTACTCAAGGGGGTGAAGGATGACGGTGCGGCTGGCCTGTTTAATCCCGAATTTTTCGGGAAACTGTCCGCCGAGCTGGCTGGTTTTGAATCGCGCCCAGAGGAATTCCCGGAGGACGGTTTGGGGTGGAGAGACAACCGGAACCCTGCAACCCGTCGATTATTGGCCGATCAGGTGCTCTTCGGGGCCACCCTGACTGCCTTACAGCCCATGGCCGGGCCCGCAGCCCAAAATTTCGCAATTCCGGGCGAGACGCCCTTAGCGACGAACCGAAAATCCCAATCCAAGGATCCCACCACCCGTGCCTGGTTGGCGCAGGGGTCTTGCCGGGCCGCCCGTGTTTTTGACCTGCGTTTTTCCGGTGCGGCTCCGGTTTCTCCGCAGTCAAGCTGGGTTACCATTCAGCCGGGAGGTGACGCGGCTTGGGGACAAGAAAGTTGGCGAACAAATATTGACCGTCCCAGTGCCTGGTGGGAGATGCTCTCCACGGCAGTAGCCTCGGGAGCCTTCCCAGGAGCATTCGATCCTGTAATCTTGCGCCGTCACCGTTCAGAGTTGGGCTGGAAGACGGTTGTAGAAGGTCGCGAGGTGAAGCACGAGTCAGGAGCTTGTCCGCCCAATCTGCTTCCCGATGAGCAATTCCTCGACTTGTCGTATGTCGATGGTGGCGTCTTTAACAACGAACCGGTAGAAGAAACGGTGCGCCTCTGCGAACATCTCGATCAGGGGGAAACCGAGGGTGCGTTTGTCCGCGCAGTTTTCTTCGTCGATTCTTCCCTGCCGGAGGCCACGCCCGTTCAAGGATTGGATTATCAGGCTCTCGCCAGAGGTAATTGGCGCACTCTATCGCAAAATCAACCCGGCAGGAGCGTGCCTGAAAGATCAGACGTTCCAAGCTTTGTCGACTCCCCGTCAGGTGAAAACCTCAAAGCATCCCTCACGACGGTATTGGGCACCATCGCCGGGCACACCCCCATCACTCGACGTACTCCCGTGCTGGACATCGATTTTAACGCGGAAATTCCCGAGTTCATGAAACGGGTGGTTTCCATCGGACCTGTTCGCTACGATGAAGGAACGGAACAACTGCTACCCTTTTCGCTGAAGGGAATTCGAATGGCCGCATTTGGCGGGTTCTTTCAGAAATCATTCCGTCAGCATGATTTTGCATCGGGCCGCCATTCCGTTTACGAAACCTTCAAGCACGCCGACGAAAGAATTAAGCCCATCGTAAGCGATCTCGAATGGAACGAGGACACTCCGGGTGTTAAACGGGAAGTCCCCGAATGCAATGCGGAGGATCCTAAAGAAATTCGGATGCGCGACGACAAGGCGAAGGCATTAGCGACAACCATTGGCAGCAGACTAAAGGATATCCTGCCCTGGCTCGCCTCGTTTTCTGTCGTCAGGTCGCGCATTTTGAAAGCCGTGAACGTCGATTTGTCGCGTAGAGGCATCGTGAAAGCATTGACCAAGGACGAACCTCCCACCCGCCGGCTTCAAATTATCCTCCCCGGTGAGGGCTGGAAGCTGGCCGTGAAACGCTCCGGAAGTGAACCGGGTCCAGCCAGATCGCTCATTCTCCGCGGCGGTGAACCAATTTCCGTGGTCGATTTGATTGTTCAATACAATCCCCTCCCGTCGGGTGCTCCCGGATCTGATCTTACCATCTATTTTCTGGAAGCCACTAAAAGATCCATCGCCTCCAAGCTCACTCCGCCTCGCCGATCCGGCTATCCCACCATTTCTCTAACCCCGCTCTCCTGCGAGCTGACCGAAATCATTCGCAAGGCTCTCACTCATGGAGCCCTTGGCATTCGCTACGTTTCTGCCTCCTCCAGCGGCAAACTGCACTTTACGCTCTATCAACCCATGAATGCCGCCGAAATCGGTCTTCGCAAAGCACTCTCGTCATCATGAACCTCGCTAAACTGATTCAAAACAATGCCACGCGCTCGTTCCTCAACCGTTCGCTGGAGGATGAAAAGCATCCCGCCGAACCTCAAAGGAAAGACCTTGCCGAGGACACCACCCTCGATCTTCCTCAAGGTTGGACGCTCGCCCTCGATGCCAAAGCTTGGGTCGATTACGCGGTTTACAACGACGAAGATGACCTTGAGCAAGAGGCCTTTTCCATCTTTTACAACCCCAACACCGACCCCAATGGACTCTCGCTCGCGGTGATCGCCCGCAGTGCCGATCTCGCCTGGCTCCGCCTCGGTCTGGGAACGAGCGGC
>DAISIK010000063.1:0-2829 GCA_036822055.1 Puniceicoccaceae bacterium | reverse complement strand
CAAAACGGGCTTAACTAAGCGCCATTGAGGTCTATCCCTCAATCAAGATCGTCTGTGAGTTGATTTCGGAGTTTAATGGTCATTCGATTGAGGCGGTGGAGACTTGAAGTTGGTTTCTCGGTGCAGGTAAGCCGCATCCGGAAAGCGGAGGTGGCAACTTTGGGGTTTTGAGCGGGCTTCCGGACCTAGTGAGTGGATCAACCGATAATCTGGAGGGCGAGGACACTCTCGTAGACGATCCAGCCGAGGAAGAGGAAGATGAACGTGAGGAAAACCACGAGGCGAAAGCGGCGTCGCCGCCGCCGGTGGAGGTCGAATCTGCCTGAGGTGTTGCCATGGCTAAAGGAGGTTTCCGCAATGTAGCTGCTCAGAGAAGAACCGATATTCCGGAAATCAGTCTCAACGAAGCGGTAGGTGCCTGCGCGCCGGGAGCGGTTGTGCTTCCATTTATAGTAAAACCTGAACATTCCTCTTGTTCGAAGATGTTGAAGGAAAACCTGCCTTCAAGCCAAAGTAGCTCCCGTTGGAAGGTTTCGTCCTGAAAGTTCCCGCACCCGATGCAGGCACTGCGAGTTTGCGGAGCGTTGAGAGAGCGCCGCGATGCCAGGATTTCCCGCAGGGCTACGACCGAAAGATTAAATCAAAGATGAGGTCTGAAAGACCGACTGATGAGAGCGGATTGCACGAGCGTCGCTGGCAACGTGCCGACCTGTATCTTGCGGGTTTGTTCGCTGAGCCGACCCACAGGCTTCCAGTCCGTGGGCACTTTTGGAAAAGCGGCGGCGTGCAAGTGGCCTGTTTTTGAAGGAACTTTGTCGTTTTCCGGCCAAGGCTCGACGAGGCTCGCCTCAGAGATGCTGGGTCAAATGATATCCTGAGGGAGGCTGCTGACTGCTGCATGGTGATGAGTCTGAAGCTTTTCGAGGGAATCGTCGGATGGGGTGCATTGAGGGGAGAGCCTTGCAAGATCTTTCGAAGGGTCCTCCAAAGTTTTTGGGTCCTAGCAAACTTGGCAGGTAAGGGTTTGGTGGGGAGTACAGTCGATAACGGAGCCGCGTCGGTCGCGTTCGAAGCGACAGCAGGCATCCAGACTTTTCCTAAGCATTGCTCGCCCGCGCAGCACCCGGGATTTTGTGGCGGAGAGGCCCAGACCAAGACGCTTGGCGACATCTTTGTGAGGGATTTCCTCCAGGTCAGCCAGAATCACCGCCTCTCGATACCGATCGGGTAGGGCGTGAATCATTTGGTGAAAGGAGGCCAGAAGTGGGGCTAGGTCGGGGTGACCATCGGCGAAGGCGATCAAGGTTGTCTCACGGATCTCTTCCGTCGCCTTGCGGGTGCGGTAGTGGTCGATCACCGCGTTGCGGGCCGTCTGGAATAGCCATGCTCCGAGGTCGTGAATCGTTCGCTCGGTTTCAAGCTGTTTTTGCAGCTTAAGGAAAACTTCCTGGCGCAGGTCCTCAGCTTCGGCTTCGGAACCAACCCGCGCTCGGAGGAATCCGCCGAGTCGATCGGCGAACTCCTCCCACAGGCGTTCGGCTTCTTTGGAGGTTTGGCTCACGGTTTTTTCGCCTCAATACTGGCAGATGCCACAAAATCGGCAACCCCTCGCCCGGGAAACCAGTTCTCAAGGATGTCGCGGCTTTCGCCCTTGCGGGTGATGCGGATGTCGGTGAACCCGGCTTCCGAGAGCATCAATCGGAGGTCCTCCACGATGGAGGCCCCGGCTACACAGCCCGTGTAGAGTTCCCAATCTTGCTGCAAGGCGGCAGGGATGGGGGCCAAAGCCACCACATCGGAGACGGCGAGCCTCCCCCCTGGTTTCAAGACGCGGAACGCCTCGCGGAAGACAGCTGGTTTGTCAGGTGAGAGGTTGATGACGCAGTTGGAGATGATTACATCGACGAAGCCATCGGCGACTGGCAGGTTTTCGATCTCCCCAAGGCGGAATTCAACATTGGCATGACCGGCTTGGTTTGCGTTGGCCCTCGCTTTGACAAGCATCTCCGGGGTCATGTCTACGCCGATCACGCGTCCCGCAGGTCCTACCGCCCGGGCGGCGAGAAAGGCGTCAAATCCCGCCCCGCTACCGAGGTCGAGCACGGTCTCACCGGACCTTAAGGCGGCAATGGCTTGCGGATTGCCGCAGCCGAGTCCAAGATTCGAATCTTTGGGGGCGGCCTCTAGTTCCTCTTCGGTGTAGCCATTGCGGCGGGAGAGAGCGGCTGGGTCATTGGTGGTGGAACTTCCGCAAGATGGGCCGGAGCAGCAGGTGCTGCTGGCCGCAGCGATCTCGCTGTAGCGAGCGCGGACGGTTTCCCGGATTTCGTTTTCTTCAATGGTTTTCGATTGCATGGTATTCTATTGAATTTGCCAGATTTTGACCGGCGGGTTCATCCATGCAGACGAGCGGAAATGGAAAAAGATGCAAGGATCCGGAAATTTGCCATTGGGTGCTATCAAAATTTATCGCTGCCGTCTGGATGGTTTCTCATTCCATAGGCGCGCTCGACCTTGGCGATCCTGACTTCGTATTTTGAATACCACACTTCGCGGCCGGTCTGCTGGGCGGTGAGGTGCTCGGCATGGCGCTTCCATCCTGAGATGGCTTCGAGGGATTCCCAGGAGGGTAGCGTGATGCCGAGACCCGATTCGCCACGGATACCTTCGACTCCGAGGAATCCGGGCTGTCCGGCCGCCAGACCAACCATCCTTTCAGTCATTTTTTCATAGCCCCGGTGCTCTGCGGTACGCTGTGATGTGAAGATGACCGCATCGTACGGAGGTAGCGGTGGGTTCGGTGGGTGGGTAAGATCGATCATGAGTTCT
>DAISIK010000062.1:0-2913 GCA_036822055.1 Puniceicoccaceae bacterium | reverse complement strand
TAAGGAGACGCTGCAAGATTAAACGCTCGCCCTCCTGGCGACCCTCTTGGCGACCTTCCTGGCGACCCTCTTGTCTAAGCTGATCTGCGATGCTCATGGCTTCCTCTTTTAAACGCGCTGATGAAATGCCTTTAATGATATTGTTGAGAGATTCTCGGTCAAGAGTCTTCCCAGCTTCGGCAAGGTAGGTCAGGCAGATACGCATGAAGGTTTGCTGATCCGCCGCTATACTCAGGTCGTGGAGCGCCAAAAGCCCCGCTTTGAATGCTTCTGCCGGATCCGGTTCCAGAATCGCCCGGAGAACTTTGACCAGTACCCGCAGGGCCAGGTTGTGCTCAATCGGTTCAAGGGATAGCCCGGAAAGGTTGATCGTGGCGTGTTCAAAGTTCGGCAAATAATTCAGCCAGACCGGGTCGAGGTCCGGGGGCAATTCAAGGAGATCGCGAAAGTGAGGCGAGGGAGTCCACTCGCCCTGGTCCTGAAAGAAGACTATCGGAAGAATCGGAGGAAGCCGTTTAGCATCAGGATGATCCTTGCGAAACCTTTCCCAGATCCTCACCTGATAGACCAGCAAACGGAATGGCATCCAGGCATCGATCGATTTTTGATGCTCAAAAAGCAGATGGAAAAAGAGCGCTTTGCCTTGGAATCGGGCTGCAAAAAGGAGGTCGGCGTGACGTTGGTGAAGTTGCTCGTCGAGGAAGTTAGTCGATTGGAGTTCGAGCGAAGACCAATCGACCGCAGAAGCCAAGGCAGTGGGCAAATAGGCTTCCAGAAAGCTTGCCATTTGGTCCGGCTCGCCAAGTCTCGCCTTGATAAAGGCATCGTGTGGATTGTGCAGCAGAGCCTCGTCCATCTCGCTGAGCAAATGCACCGGTTCACGAAATGTTAAGATCCAAATGCTTTATACAGCTAATGCCTTCGACTCAGGAAAAACGTTTGGAACCTCATTCGCCAACTCCTCCACCCTACACCAGCCGCCCCCCCCTTTCGTGCCTTTAGTGAATTTCGTGGACCATCCCCTCTCCTCGATACCTGAAAAGGTAGACCATCATCCACCATCGCAGTCACTCGGTTACGACATCGAGACTGGTGTCCATCTTACTTCTCGAAGGAACCCGACTAATTACTGAATCACCCGCATCGGCCAATTCGGCATAGGCAAACTCATTTGGCTCCAAACTCACTTCGCAATCTACCTCCCCGTCCCGTACCTGAAGTAATTCGCAGCGATAATCTGGCGTCGATCGCGCCTTCAGAAATTCCTCCGCCAACCGGGTTAAATTTGCCGGTCTTCCAAGCTCTTCCCACGCTTCATAGACTGCACCGTTCGCCTTCCCGACCTTTCCCAATACCAGACGAACCGTTTTGGCTGATTGCGGTGCCGGGAGTCGCAACTCAGCTCTCCAAACGGTTTTAGCGCTCCCCGGGGGCTGAAAATTCCAAAGAAGCACTCGGGTAACCACTCCATCCTGACTCGCCAGAATGCCCTGAAGCGGATCATGTTCCTCATCAAAAACCGGCTCAAGTCGGGTACCTTGGATGCGATTTAGCCAGCGAAAGGCGTGAAAGGCTGGCTTGGGAATCCCATTGATCGCCAACATTCCGTAATATTGATTGTCCCCGCCCATAAACTCCCAGTGGGGACCGTTCTCTTCAAAGATGTCGCTCGCTACCCACCATGCGAAGACTTTCAAATACGGAGCGCAGGCCGTTGCGTAATGACAGGCCGCAGCACCCGAGAGCAAAGTTGATACGTCAGTGTTACCCACCCAGCGCGGTTTCCCATCAGGCCCGCAGGTCTGGGTATTCCATTCCGTAACCACTAGCGGTAATTGATCGAATCCGGCCGCATCCAGCTGCTCACGGGCCACCCGAAAATGGTCGACCATGGCAAACCCAGGGAGGTGGGGAGAGCCCACCCGACCCGGGAAATCACAGTATTCATTTTGTGGATACCCATGACAGCTTACAAAATCGATCGGGATTCCCCGTTCCTGACAATGTTTCGCCAACGGTACATTCCATGATGCTTTGGCCGCCGCCGGTCCACCGACCCTCAGACTCGAATCAACCCGTTTAACAGCCCTCGCCGCCGCCTCGAAGAGCCTGAAATAATCCATTTGATCTCCAGCCCAGAAAGCGGGTGTCAAATCCGGCTCATTCCAAACTTCAAACATCCATTCCCGAACCCGCCCTATCCCGTAGCGCTCGACGAAGTGACTCACCAAAGCCTCTACCAAAGAGCCCCAGGCACCCAAGTCGCGGGGCGGAGTCACGTTCATCCCGTACCAAAAAAAAGTCTCTTCCCCTGAGGCAAGAACCTTGGGCATGGACTGCAACTCAACGATCGGTGCAAAACCCGCCTCCACCAGAAAATCATAGACCCGATCGACTGCCGACCATCGATAGACCAGCTCACCATTCTTGCCGTGTTGGCAGCTCCCCATCTCATCGTGAAAGGTAGCATGGAACCGTATGTGACGGTAACCAATCTCTCTTTGAAGAAAACGGAGGTGCTTTTGTAACTCACTCTGGAGCAGGTCGGCAGCCCGCCCCACGCAGATGCACTCCTTCCAGGAATGAAGAATTGGTTTATCTGAGAAACGAAAAAGAATCGGCGAATTGCTCACTGCTGGGTTGATGAATGATGGGATCAGCACCGAATTTCAACAATTGCCTGAAATTTTATGGTCCACCGATCTGGTGGAATGGTCCTCCTACGGGGTCAGGGCGGAGCAGCTTGATCCCGAAACGGGCGACCACTATCAGACCTGGACCGTTCCGTCAGAAGTCCCGAACGCCTTCGGGAGGCTGCGGATCTCGGAGTAGCATTGGGGAACTAGAACCTTCATTCATAAGGGGACTTCGAATAACAGGGGCGCTACACTCGGGTTCGGGTCTTGACGGTCC
>DAISIK010000061.1:0-3900 GCA_036822055.1 Puniceicoccaceae bacterium | reverse complement strand
AGAACTGGAGCTTCTACCTCGACACCAGCATCATCCTCCGCACTGCCATTGGGATCGTCTTTACCTCCCGCAATGCTGTCTGAGACCTTCCCCAGTTCATGACTCGAATCTTATCGATCCTTTCCCTGATTGTAATTGTACCTCCCAAGGCTACGTCCGCTCTCTATCTGGAGACCTTGGGTACTACTTTTGGAGCCTCGCTCAATACATCTTATACCTACGATTCGAATATTGAGGGGAGGGCAGATTCTCCCGGTGGAGCCATTGGCAGAATTACTCCGCAACTATCCTTTGCTAAAGAAGATGGAGTGATCCGCCTCGACGGCTTGGTTTCTGCCTCTTTTTCCCGATACATCAATGTCGGGACGGTTGAATTTGACTCCGAGCTTGAGAGCCAATCCAGCAATTTCATCGTTCCCAAAAGCGGAGACACCTTCAACGATCACGATGCCCAGCTGACCGCCCGCCTCAATCAATGGAACGACTTCTGGTCAGCTTCCCTGACTGCCGACCTTAACGAATCCAACAATGTTGACCGCATTGAGGGAGGAATCATTAGAACTCGCGAGTACGGATTGTCAGGCAGGCTAAACTACCGCGTCGGCAGCCGAACCTCACTATCGATGATCCCCACTTTCAGAGTTTCCGAAAATCAGGACTTTAGTGACAATCAAACCCTTGGGATCGCAGCCACCGTCAACTACGATTACAACGACGCGCTTATTTTCAGCATTGGCGGAGACTATCGGGATAGCACTGTCGACTCCAACTCTCAGAGCAGCAGAGAACTTCTCTCATTGGAGTCTGCCCCAAATCAAACAGTTCCTTCCCCTCCAGCCACCCCGGCGCCTCCAATTGGCATTCCCCCTCCCGGTCCGACGACTCAAACCGTCGAAAGAATCGAGCTTCTGCGCGAAGAGCGTAGTCAAGACTCGAACGACTACAGTGTTTTTATCAGCGCCACCGGAGACTTGACCCCAACCATCACCGGATCAGCTACAGTTGGCTTGAGGCAAAGAGAGTTTGCAGATCCCACACGAAGCTCAGAGGGCAGCACTTACTTCGACGTCTCCCTCCAATGGGCTTTGTCAACTCTCACCTCTCTCAACTTCACGTTGGGGCAGGATTTTTCAAACACGGCCTCCGGCCGGAACGAGGAATCCCTCAACACCTCCCTTTCCGCCTCGCGCAACATCAGCCCCCAGCTTACCGGAATCATTCGTGTTGGCTATACCAAGAATCGCATCGGCAGAACTCCCGAGGATCTTACCCTCATCACCACCACCGCTGTCATCCCAATCAACCGGAATCCCGAAGAGGAGGATCTAAACTCACTAGCCAACACGACCGTGAGGACTCAAACCGTTCAAGGCGACCTCAATGAAAATGCTGGTGAAGACGAAGAATGGCAATACGGCATTGGTTTGGCCTACAGATTTACTCGCCTCGGTAGCCTTTCAGCGGATTTGAGCTATTACGATCGAAGTTCAGACCGGACCGATGGGGCAGAATTCTCGAGCTACACCTTCAGCCTTTCGCACAGCTATCAATTCTAGCTTCGAAATCAAAAAGTTTTCCTCCAGTCGGCTCTCGAATCGACCCACCAAGTCCATTGAGGAACATTCCAAGACTTTCCATGTAGCAATAAGCTTTCAAACCGATCTTGACCAATATTTGATTAGAACCCTGTTTATGACTCGAAAATCCAGTTTCTTTTTCCTGCAGCTGCTGGGCACCGTCCTCCTTGCCGCCGGTACCCTTTTGGCAGGACCGGTAGCTTCGGAAACTGATGCCACTGTCGAACAAACCGAGGTTAACCTCGAGAACTATCTTCTCGCTCCCCTCGATGCCATCTCCATCACCGTCTTCGGTGAGCCAGAGCTTGGAGTAAACCAGCGAATTTCAGCCAAGGGAGAAGTTTTTGTTCCCCTTCTGGGAAGTGTCGAGATTGCTGGTCTGTCCGTTGAGCAAGCCAAATTGCTTCTCGAGCGCCTCTTTATCGAGCAACGCTTCCTGCGCTCTCCTGAGGTGACGGTTGCAATAAGCAGCTTCTCACCAAAAAACATCACCTTTCTTGGTGAGGTATCTCGCTCCATCACTTTGCCCGACGGCGCAAACTCAGTCTATCTCGAAACTGCAATCGCCATGGCCGGGGGCCTGACTAATACTTCCAGAGATTCCGGGCTCCGAGTCATCCGCAAGGATGAGGAAGGGGTTGAAAGGGTGATTGAAGTCAATCTCAGGGACGTTCTTGCCGATGATCAAGGGGTCGTACGGAATCGCTTCAAGGTATTTCCCGGTGACATCATCCATATCCGTCGAAGGATATTCTGAGCTTGTCTACAATTATTCACATCGGGTGTTTCCCTGCGGCAGGCTAAACTTGCTTGGAGATATTCTTCCTAAATTGATTTTCCTCTCGCTTTTCCGAGGTCCCAGCCTCTGGAATTCTCCTGGATGATTTATCCAAGTGCGGTAGCATTTCCAAATCTGGTTCTCCAACAGCTTCATAAAACGCGACTGCAACCAGCAGGAGCAGACATTCTTCATTCATGGGTAAGCAACCACCTCCGCCAGTAACTTTCGATACCGAGCCGGCCTTCTCCCTTCGCGACATCATCGCGATTATGCGCTACCGCTGGCTACCGGGAGTGGCATTCGGCATTCTTGCCGCATTGGCGATGGGCTGGTTCATGATGAACCGGACGCCAATCTATTACGCAGAGGCCACAGTTTTTCTTGAACCAAAAGCTGATCGGGTAGTTGAGGGTATGCAGGAGGTCGTCGATGCCACCATCCTCAATCTTGTAGTCGAGATGAACGAC
Organism: Puniceicoccaceae bacterium; assembly: GCA_036822055.1. Taxonomy (GTDB): domain Bacteria; phylum Verrucomicrobiota; class Verrucomicrobiia; order Opitutales; family Puniceicoccaceae; genus DAISIK01. The sequence goes on along the minus strand of DAISIK010000061.1, from coordinate 1,075 downwards.
CACATGGACCGCCTTCGCAGCCGTCAGATCGCTGAAATTGTCGCCCAGGAACTGACCGATCCAGAAAAGCGGCTTTTGGTCGAGGGTTCTTTCAACACTGCGACCGGTGCACTAGACCTCGCCAATCCCGTGAGCGCCCTTCGCTCAGCCTTCAATGTCCAAGCAAAGCCCAATTCCCTCGTCCTTATCCTCTCCGGTACTCACCCGAACCCGGAAGCCGCTGCTTTGGTCGCCAATGCTTACGCAGAGGTTTACATTCGCTACTTGGCTCGCGAACGTACTGGCTCCACTGACGTCGCCATTACCTTCCTTCGAAACGAGATCGCCAACGCCCTCCGAGAACTGGAACGCGGTGAACAGCAGCTTCAAGATTATCGAGCTCGCAATAACCTCATCTCCATTGAGGAGAATAAGTCCCTCATCAGCAGTGAACTTAACACCCTGAGCTCCAAAGTAAACAGCCTGAGGATTCGCCTCATCACCATCGACTCCCAGCTCAATCAGATTAAGAATACCGATCCTGATCCCACCCAAGTGTCGAAAATACCGGTGCTTTCTGAAGACCGAGCGGTTTCAGAGGCAGTGGCCTCCATCACCAATCTTACCAAACAGCGGGAAATCCTCTCTCGTCGGTACCTGGAACGCCACCCGGTCATGATTGAAAACGAAGACCGCATTAATGCTGGTGAGAGTCTCTTGGTCGACGCCATCGCAAGGAGGACCCAGGTTCTGCGAGAAGAGAAGATTGGCATCGAAAACGAAATCAAAATCCTCCAGGAACAAATGATCCGGGCAGAGGAACAGGCCCGCGACCTTGATCAATTATTGGTTTCCTACGACGTCATTGCTAGAAAAGTAGACAGCCAGAGGCGGACCTACGAACGACTCGTCACCAACCTCGATGAAACCGAAGTCACTTCACGCATCGATCGCAGCCAGCTCAAGCTCTACGACGAGGCCATTCGCCCCAACTCTCCCATCTCACCATCCCTTGATAAAGCTATCACCGCAGCTGCAGCGATCTTCTGTGTCTGCATGGTCGGAGTTCCCTTTGCTTTGGAAACCCTCGACAACA
>DAISIK010000060.1:0-3925 GCA_036822055.1 Puniceicoccaceae bacterium | reverse complement strand
AGAACTGGAGCTTCTACCTCGACACCAGCATCATCCTCCGCACTGCCATTGGGATGCTCATTCCTTCCCGCAATGCGGTATAACTCGCAGGCGTTCTACATGCTGAGAACTTTTTCCATCTGCCTTTTCCACCTCGGATTCGTTCACTGCGCCGTGGGCTCGATTTACCTTGAAACCCTTGGCACAACTCTCGGTGCCTCAATCAGTTCCAGCTACACCTATGAATCCAATCTTGAGGGGAGGTCGAACTCTGCCAGTGGCGGGACCTTTCGGATTACCCCTACGTTCTCGTTCAGCAAGGACGACGGAATCCTCGTCCTAAACGGCGCACTTTCTTCGTCCTTTTCCAGGTATCTTAACGTGGAAGAACCTGAAATCGATCGCGATACCGATGGTGAGTCAACCGGGTTTGTCGCCCCGAACGAAGGGGAAACCTTCAACGACTACCAGGCCAACCTTTCCGCCAGCCTCAATGAATGGAACGATTATTGGTCAGCCTCGCTGGCCGTCTCATTCAGCGAATCCAACGACACCGATCGAACCGAAGGGGGAATCATTCGTACTCGCAATTATAGCTTTGGGGGCAGGGTGAACTACCGCCTTGCCAGCCGCACTTCGCTCTCGCTCTCACCAAGTTTTCGGAAATCCGAAAATGAGGGATTCACCAACAATGAAAGCCTCGGAGTGACCACCTCCATAAGCTATGATTATAATGAAGCACTCCGCTTCAGCATAGGGGGGGACTACCGCGAAACCAACGTCAACACGGTCCCCGGTGTCCGGCGAGAGGTCGTTTCGGTCTCATCGACTCCAGTCGAGCCATCTACACCAGCTGATTCGGGAGCTCCTGCATCCAGCCCGACTGCGCCCGCTCCGCGCCCCCCGGAGCCCACTGAACAAGTAGTCGAAACTACCGAGCTCCTGCGCGAAGAACGTAGCAGGGACTCGCGCGATTATGGCCTTTTCTTCAGTGCCTTTGGCGATCTTACCGGAACCCTGAATGGAAATGCTTCGGTGGGGTTGAGACAACGGGAGTTCGAAGATCCTACCCGGGACCCCGCCAATACCACCTTTTTTGACATCGGTCTTCAGTGGTCGGTTTCAGATCGCACCACCTTGAATTTTTCGGTCGGCCAAGACTTTTCCACTACTGCCTCCGGGCAATCAGAGGAATCCTTTAAGGCTTCGGTCTCCACCTCGCGCTCCTTTACCCCCCAGCTCACTGGAAACCTCAGCTTTGCCTACAACACCAGCACCATTACCCGAGCCTCCGAAGACCTTACCCAAGTCACTACTTCGCGTACCATCCCGATAGATGAAAACCCTGAGGATTTTGATAGTTTCGCCAACCAGCCAACGTCAGTCCGCACCGAGACAGTCCCCGACCCCAACGCCGGATCGACCCGCGAGGACAAAGAGTGGCGCATCGGGGTGGGCCTGAGCTATCGCTTCGTTGCATTGGGTAGCTTAGCCGCGAACGTAACCTATTCTGATCGAACTTCGGATGATGGCGACCAGTTGGACTTTTCCAGCTACACCGTGAGTCTCGCTTACCGCTACCAATTCTAAAGTATCGCGGGAAAAGAGTCTATATTCTACCCGACCGGTGTAAACTCCCTTTGTCGCAGGGTTCTCAAGGCAACCAATTTCAAATTTTACTGTATAACGATAGAGTCTGGCTCATTGAAGCGCCAACGCATCCACTTTTAGAAATCACACCATGAAAGCAGCAAATCATTTCCTGAAACCAGTCCTCTGCACCCTCGTTTTGTTCCTCAGCAACGGTCTAGTCTCTAGGGCAGAAGCTGCCCTCGACCAACTCCCAATTGCTAGTGAGGAGCAAGCCGGAATCGATATCGAAAATTACCTTCTCGCGCCTCTTGATTCAATATCAATCACAGTTTTTGGGGAGCCCGACCTTGGGGTCACGCAGCGGATCTCGGCCCGTGGCGAAGTCTTCATCCCTCTCCTCGGGAGAGTTGAGGTCGCCGGGCTCTCTGTCGAGAGGGCCAAAGCACTTCTCGAGAAGGAATTTGTTGAACAAAAATACCTCCGCTCGCCTGAAGTAACCGTATCCATTGCAGGTTTCTCGCCGAAAAATATCACCTTTCTCGGGGAGGTATCCCGCTCCATCAGCCTCCCGGAGGGCGCAAATTCTGTCGCTCTTGAGACCGCCATTGCAATGGCCGGGGGATTGACAAACACATCGAGAGACTCCGCTCTTCGAGTAATTCGCAAGGATGAGGACGGTGTCGAAAAAGTCATTGAGGTGAATCTCAAAGACGTTCTCGCTGACGACAGGGGTGTCGTCCGCAATCGATTTCGAGTGTTGCCGGGCGATATCATCCACATCCAAAGAAGAATCTTTTAGTCGCCTCTTTCAGTCGCCAGTCAGCCGCTGGCGCCCTGTCCACCCTTTCTCCCTCCGTCGCGGCTAGGCAGCTGTATTTTTCTCTCGCGTTTTTTCGCTAGCCCACACTGGAATTTGTCTGAGACTTTCCAAGTGCGGTAGCATATCCAAAAGCCTGACTACTTTAGCTGAAAAACTTCGTACCGCCCTCCGTTCTCTCTTTTTAGATGGCAAAGCAACCTCCAACACCCGTCACCTTCGACACCGAACCGGCATTTTCCCTCCGTGATATCATAGCGATCATGAGGTACCGTTGGCTACCCGGTGTCGCTTTCGGTACGCTCGCAGCATTCGCAGTTGGGTGGTACCTCATGAACAAGACCCCAATCTACTACGCCCAGGCTACGGTTTTCCTCGAACCCAAGGCCGACCGGGTCGTTGAGGGAATGCAGGAAGTGGTTGAGGCCGGGATCTCCAATCTAGTCATTGAAATGAATGACCATATGGACCGCCTCCGCAGCCGACAACTCGCTGAAGTCGTTGCGCAAGAGCTAACTGAGCCGGAGAAACGCCTCCTCGTGGAGGGGACTTTCAACACTGCCACCGGCAATCTCGATCTCGCCAGTCCCGTCGGTGCTCTCCGTTCATCGTTTAATGTTCAGGCGAAGCCAAACTCACTCGTCCTGCTTTTTTCCGGGACCCACCCCAATCCGGAGGCCGCTGCCTTGGTCGCCAACTCTTATGCCGAGGTCTACATTCGCTACCTTGCCCGTGAACGCATGGGATCAACCGATGTGGCCATCACCTTCCTCAAAAATGAGATTGCCAATGCTCTCCGGGAACTCGAGCGGGGCGAACAGCGGCTCCAGAATTACCGGACAGAGAACAACCTTATTTCAATTGAGGAAAACAAGTCTCTTATCAGCAATGAACTCAGCACCCTGAGCTCTAAAGTAAACAGCCTGAGGATTCGTGTCATTACGATCGACTCCCAACTCAACCAAATCGAAAACTCAGGCAACGATCCGGAGACGGTCTCAAAAATCCCGGTACTCTCAGATGCTCCCGCAGTTGCCGGTGCCGTCAGCACCATTACCAGCCTCGAAAAAGAACGGGAAATCCTTTCCCGTAGGTATCTCGAACGGCATCCGAGGATGGTGGAGAATCAGGACCGGCTTGATGCCAGCCTCTCTGCATTGGTCAATGCAATCGCCCGGAAAACCCAAGTTCTCAGGGAAGAAAAAACCGGCCTCCAAAGTGAGATCAACATTCTCCAGGAGCAAATGGTCCGGGCGGAGAAGGAGGCCCGCGACCTCGACCAACTTCTGGTCTCTTATGATGTGATCGCCCGACAGGTAGAAAGCCAACGCCGTACCTATGAACGCCTCATCAGCCGTCTGGATGAAACCGAAGTCACCTCACGCATCGACCGCAGCCAACTGAAACTCTATGACGAAGCGATCCCACCCGGATCGCCCATATCCCCTTCTCTCGACAAGGCCATCACGGCCGCGATCGCCATCTTCTGTGTCTGCATGGTCGGAGTTCCCTTTGCTTTGGAAACCCTCGACAACA
>DAISIK010000059.1:0-3952 GCA_036822055.1 Puniceicoccaceae bacterium | reverse complement strand
GAAATCCGCCTCTGGCACGAGGGCGAGCAATACCGCGCCCTGAGCAACGTCGCGTTCCGCCATTTGCAATTCGTCAGTAACTTCAAGGATGAGACCGCCTACTGGAGCTTCTTCGGGATGGTCGATACCGTGGATCGGGAAGAAGAGGCGAAGATCGCCGAGCAGGCCCGCGCCTTCGGCTACGACTACACTCCGCGCCCCCGACCGGACAAATCCCTCTTCGCCTCCCTCGACGAACCGGAATACCTTCTCCTCGCCGAGCGTGGCCAGACGGTCCCGGAGGCGGTCCTCGCGCAACTCGACGCCATCCACGTTTACTACCTCACTCACGAACGCCGCCTTGCCATCGAGCACCAGCGCGCCACCGCCCTCGCCGAGGCCAACCGCAAGTGGCGGGAGGAGAACCCCGAAGAGCCCAAGGACACGGTGATCAACTTCTGGCCGATCCAGAGTAATTCCGGAGTCGCACCCGGCCAATCGATCCGACCCGCGCCCGCATCTTCCTCCACGACCCAAGTCGAAGGAGGTGCCCGGTGAATCATTTAAGATGTGCCGCTCTCTTGTTGACCTTCTGGTTTCCCATAGGGGTCTACGGATCTCCACCCACCCAGGCTCCGGTCGGCGAAATGACTGAAAACTCAGGCTTGGTCGCCTATCCGGGCAACACCTCGGGAGATATCCTGCTTTCATGGTGGGCCTACGATGGACATTATTACTTCATTCAGCATTCCGAAGATTTGGTCAATTGGGCGTATCTGCCCATGTATGACGAAGGCTTTGAGTCTGCCCTCATTTGGGGATTTCAGGTAACCGCTGATCGTCAATTCTGGAGATTGCACTACAGCGACGATCCCGCTTCCGATCTACTTTCCGCAGACTTTTCCGGAACGGGTGTCTCGAACTGGATGGAACTTCAATTTGGCCTCGATCCGTTTGTTCCGACCGATTCCGACGGCAGCGGATTGCCAGATGCTTGGCAATTGTTTCACTTCGCGCGGCTGGGGATCGATCCGCTTGTAGATGCAGATGGTGACGGATCATCGAACTTACAGGAGTATCAGGCCGGAACTGACCCCCGTGATTATTGGGATCGGCCCGGCGGCTCCCCGAATCTTGCTCCATCGGTAAGTGTTCCGGATGATCAGATTTTGGTCTGGCCGAACGATACGGTCAATCTTACGGCCACCGCCCTTGATCCCGATGAGGGGCCCTCTCCAATGAGCTACGCATGGGAAGTCGTCTCCGGACCGACTGGTGCCACCTTCGGGGATGCGACCCAGCTCGTAACGGATGCCGTGTTTCCGTCTTCCGGGATCTGGATTCTGCGTTTCAATGCCGATGACGGGGAGGCGTCAACCTCTGCTTCCGTTGCCGTCAATGTCATCGATGAACCGGACACGTTGCCGCAAGAGGTTCGTTTTGTCTCACCCGCCGATGGGGCATGGGTCGAGCAGGGAGAGTCATTGCTACTTTGGGTGAAGTCGGACGAAGCCGATGATCCGGTTACCGAAATTGAAATATTCCGGGAGGGCGTCTCGATCCTGCAGTTTGCCGAAGACCTTTTGAACATGCCAACGAGTTGGTCGGACAATTTCACCGAAGGCGGATTCGGATATGTCACCTACGAAGCCGTTGCGACTCACCTATCCGGATTGACGACAACCTCGAAGATCACCGTCTTCTCCGCGCCTTTAAGCACGCCTCCACCCGGTGGCGGCGGTGGCGGAGGAGGGTCTGGACCCGGAGGGCCCGTTTCAGGAAACATCGTTGGATCGGTTGTTGCTGCGCCGTTGCCATCCGAGGGGCCATTGGGTTTGAGTCAAACAGACCACTCGGTAACCACTTGGGATCAGGATGTCATCGAAGCGGAAGAGGAACTGCAAGGAGATCCGGGCCAAGTCATGCTGATCGAGGTGGTGGTCGATTCAGCCGAGTATTCCTTTTACACTGGAGATGGTTCGGAATTCAATGACACGGTTTTCTGGAGCATCACACCCTCTTGGGGAAGCGGCGCGGTCAGCGGCTCCCATTCGGTCAATGAGTTGCACAGCCGTTTCGAGGAAGGCGATGGAACGGCAATCGTCGGAATTTTTGCCGTTACCTTCCCCTTTGATGGAGATCCGGATGCCGAGCTCCATGTTACTCTTAAGGGTTCCGTTCAGAACATTTCCGATGGTGCGTTGGACACCTCGGTCTCCTTTCGCAGCGCCAAGGTAAACCTGGTCCCCGACTACGACCGGGACGGATTCGTTCGGAAGGAGGATGCTGTAGTGAACGGCGCGACCCGCGTAAGCGATTACAACCGCGCCCGCAGCCGCGAGATCTTCCACTTCTGGCGCAACGACGACAACGATGATCCGGGTAGTGAAGTGGAAGGCGAGGACACCCCGGGCCAGCCGGGAGGCGGGGATGGCCGCGAAACCGCCATTCAGGGAACGCGCGACCTTGTTGATTATTTCCCTGTCTTTATCGATCTTAAGGATTTCCTTCAGGGCGTTGACTTGGCGGATGTTCGTATTCATCTCGTGCAATCCGGCTTGAACTTTGTCGAGCCACAGACGGTCTTGGCCCAAGGGTTGGCTCCCGCCCAAGCCGACCAGTACCTACGGGATCCTCCCACGGCCAGAGATCTGGCCAGTGCGCAGAAGCAGGAAGCACGCGCCAATAATCCGCTGAGTCCGGAGTTTCTCGAAGAAATCAAAGCCGGGCGGGGCCTTCTCTTGTTCGACGGCCGGGCCTCCTCTACGGACGACCTCAGACTGGTTCTCCAATACAAGGGCAATCAACTCCTTGATTTGCGGATGCCCTTGAAAATCTCCCCAGTGGAAGAAATGTATCGCCGCGTCAATCTCACCCATGTCATTCAAGGCTCGTCTCAGAGCACTCCGACGGCGACAGGTGACCCACAGGGCTGGCCGGATGCCTACACCACTGACCGCTACTTCGCCTTCCTCCACGGGTTCAACGTGTCGCAGCAGCAAGCGCGTGGTTGGAACAGCCAGATGTTCAAGCGACTCTTCTGGAGTGGATCACAGGCGCGTTATGTCGGTGTAACTTGGCACGGGGATGTCGCTCCCAATTATTACCTTGCGGTAAAGTATGGGTTCCTGACCAGCGAACATCTCTCCCAGTCGCTCAGCTTCATTCCGTCGGAAAATCTGGTCATCGCTGCTCACAGCTTGGGAAATATGGTGGTCTCCTCGGCACTCACTTCAGGGAATCCGCAAACTTTGGAAGTCGACCAGTATTTCTTGTTAAACGCCGCCGTTCCAGTTGAGGCATACGATCCGACGCAGCTTCAAGGGACTGGCTCCTCGGGTTCGATGTGGTCAAACATCCGGCATCCTGAATGGGGCGTCTATGATGATCGCGTCACCTCACCGTTCTGGCACGAACTTTTCGCCGATGGAAAACTGGACTCAGCCGGAAACCCCGTGGTTGGCGACTCCCGCCAATTTACCACATGGCGGGGCCGGTTTTCTGAAATTGCAAATGGCTGGAATTTCTTTTCGAGCGGGGAGGAAGTTCTCCGTAACGCAAGTGGTAGCGTGCCTACATTGTTCAGTCAGGTTTATGGAAAAGGACCGGACAGTTGGACGTTTCAGGAAATGAACAAAGGGCGAGGCGGAAGTCACACCGGCGTTCCATTGATCGTTGGTGGCCTCAATCCTGTGCATGGCGGATGGGGATTCTCACAGGAACCAACCTACTGGGCCGGAGGTGGATTCTACCCTCCGCACATCATCAATGCGCTTGATGATGCGCAAATTCGCTCGGAACCATTCTTCTACCGTTTTGCCAACAATGACGATTACAATTCTGGCTACAACGGAGCCACTTTGCGGAACGCCCTCGGTGACGCTTCTGCCGTTGCGATGGCATCTCAGCCTTATACCCAATACAAACTTTTAGCCGAAGCCATCCCCGCCACGAGCTTTGCCGCCGGGGCAAA
>DAISIK010000058.1:0-4224 GCA_036822055.1 Puniceicoccaceae bacterium | reverse complement strand
GGAGTTGCGCAGCTCGGCCACCATTTCCTGAACGAGCCGCCGGGGATCGGAGAGGGCTGATTCGGGTGTGTAGGTGGTTAGTTGGCGCGGCTGGGCTGCCGAAGATGAAAGATCGGAGATGGGAGATGGCATTGGGCGATAGGCTAAAGGCTAGAGGTGGTCTCATTGGTGGCCTGACAGGCAACCGGTGCGTCGCGAGTTGGGACGGCTGCCAGTGCCGGGTGGGAAAGCGTGAAGGTGGGAAAAAAGGGGGCTGGGATGGCTGGCCGCAGAGAAGCGCAGGCGGCGCAAGAGAGGGGGAAGTTTGTGGGGTGCTGGCGAGAAATTTCGGAGAAGTCCGTTTTTGCGCCCTATGCGCTTTCTTGGGGCTCAGAAATTCTTTGAAGGTTGGCCTCTACAATTTGGCGGATGGTTTCCTCCAAAGTGATGGTGATGCCCCAAGTCGGAAAGTGGGCGCGCATTTTCGATAGGTCGCTGATGTAGCAGATGTGGTCGCCGATGCGATTTTGGTCGCTATATTTGTATTTCTGGGCTTTGCCCGTGAATTTCTCGGTGAGGGTAAAGGCCTCGAGAATGGAGCAGCTGTTTTCGCGGCCGCCACCAATGTTGTAGACCTCGCCGCAGCGGGGGGTTTCGACAAAGGAATGGATGAAGCGTGCGACATCTTCGCTGTGAATGTTGTCGCGGACCTGTTTCCCTTTGTAGCCGAAAACGGTATATTCGCGTTCCTCGAGGTTGCATTTGACCAGATAGCTGAGGAAGCCGTGGAGTTCGACACCGCTGTGATTGGGGCCGGTGAGGCAGCCGCCCCGAAGGCAGCAGGTGGGCATGTCGAAGTACCGGCCGTACTCCTGAACCATGATATCGGCAGCAACTTTTGAGGCGCCGAAGAGGGAATGCTTTGATTGATCGATGGGAAAATTCTCGGAAATACCGTTGGAAAAATCGGGATCGGCAAAATCCCAGCGGGTGTCGAGTTCTTTGAGGGCGATGGTGTTGGGTCGGTCGCCGTAAACCTTGTTGGTCGACATGTGGACAAAGGGCGACTCGGGGCATGCCTGGCGAGTCGCTTCGAGAAGGTTGAGGGTGCCGACGGCGTTGGTATCAAAGTCGTCGAAAGGAATCGCAGCGGCGCGGTCGTGGGAAGGCTGGGCAGCGGTGTGGACGATTGCATCCGGCTTGAGTTCGAGGAGGAGGTCGAGGACCCCTGCCCGATCCCGGATATCGAGTTCGTGATGGTGAAAGCTGGCTCCAATTTCCCTGGCAAGGCGATTTTGGTTCCAACGGGTATCTCCCTGAGGACCGAAAAAGATCGCTCGCTGATTGTTGTCAATTCCGTGAACCGCCCAGCCGAGGCGGGCGAAATGTAGACAGACTTCAGATCCGATGAGTCCGGAAGAACCGGTTACGAGGAGGGTTTTCATGGAGCGAGTTGAAAGCTGAATTAAACGGCTGCGAGATGGTGCTAGAGAGGTGCGGGGCCAGGATGGTCCAAAAAGATTCAGGTTTGGTCGATGGCCGAGGTGATGGTGAGGTGGGGGACGATGGCGCAGTCTTCCTCTCCGCTTTCCTCAAAAAATATCGCGAGGGAGGTGTCCATGGGGGAGCCAGTGAGGCGGTGAATTAGTGAGTCGGTGAGTCGGTCGGGCGGTTAGAATATGGGGTGCGGCTGCGCCGCTGTGCCTGGTGCTTGGTAGTTTGTGATCATTCATCACTCATCATTCATCCGCCATCCGCTATGAGGCGAGGTGGCCTTGGCGGAAGCAGCAGCGAAGTTTGGATCGAGGGGATTGATGTCGACTCGGGGTTCCTGGTGGAAAACGACCAAATCCATGTCTTCCATCGGGATAGCCCCGAGGTGGACCTCGTTCCCCATCACAATGGCTCCGACATAGGCAGAGCGATTTTTGAACTTTAACTCAATCGGTCCCACGTAGGGGACGATCTGTTTGGAACCATCGGCGAGGGTGACTTCTTTGCGGTCCTTGAACTCAAGCAAAAGTTGGAGCCGGACGTGCTCGGGAATGATCAGATAAACAGAGCCGGTGTCAGCAAGGGCCTCAGATTCAAAGACTTCTTGATCCGGGTATTGCGGGTTGCGCAGGGAAACGGTGCAGTTTGCAAGGCCCATGGTCATGCAGATGCTGTCGCGTGCTTCTAGTTGGAGGTGGTCTTGAGCCAGTCTGGATGGGAATCAGCAAAGCTTGCCAATTCCTCACAGACGGAGTGGATTTTCGTCACTGGTCTCCAATCCCACACTCGATCGGCTTGGGTGGAATCGAGAACCACCCAAGGCAAGTCGTAGCTCCGGCTCTCGGGGCTCGACGAAACTGAGGTGGTGGAATCGGGAAACCGGCTTTTACACCAGGAGGAGAGTTCAGCGAGGGACGCACTGTTTTCGAGTCCACCGGAAAAATTTGAGATCCTCGGTTTTACGGTTTCGAGGGGCTCGACAAGCTGTTTTTTGATTACCGGAAGCAAGTCGGAAGGATGAAGGCAGTCCCGGACCTGATGCCCATGGCCCCCGAAACCAATGTATTTGAGTGGTCGACCCTCGCGGAAGCTGTGAATCCAAAAGGCGAAGATTCCCTGAGCTGGTTGGGCAAATTGGCCGGCACCGGCCATTACCCCGCAACGGTTGATCCAAACCGGGAACTGGAAAGCATCGCCATACTCGAGGGCCAGCTGTTCGGAGGCCAATTTGGTTGCTCCGTAAAGGGAAATGGGGGGGGAGGTGGAAAAGCCTTCTCGGATGCCGAGGTTGGTTAAGCCTGAGGGGAGAGGGGGCGTTTGAGATGATGGGTCGGGAGAGAGCCGATTTCGGCCACTTCCTGAATCGTGAGTCAGGGCAAGGCCGGCCAAGGGTTTGATGGAGTAGACCCGGCTGGTGGAGAGGAGGATGAAGCCAGCCTGATGTGCTTTGCAATATTCGAGGAGGTTGATGGTGCCCAGCAGGTTGTGTTCGACGAGTTGTTGGGAGCTCGTTCGGCCATCGACACCAGCGATGACGCTGGCGTTGGCTGCGGCATCAATAACCCAGTCAACTTGAGGGATGGTGTGGAGGTCGGAAGGGTTTCGGATGTCCCCATGGGTCACGGAGATTGACTGGCGGATCAAATCGGCTCGATTCCGTGCGCTTCCTGGGCGAATGAGGTTATCTATCCCCAACACGGTGTGGCCGGATTCAATCAATCTTCCGGCTAGGGTTGAGCCTACAAAACCACATATTCCGGTGATTAGGATACGGCTCATTGGAACGGATCCAGGTTGAGGTGATCGAAGTCAGGCCGAGATGCTTGGAGCCTTATCCTCTTCGTCGTTTTTCTCACCGTAGTGCTTCTGGTATTTGGTCTTCGCACCATATCCATAGTGCCCGTAGTGGCCGTAGGCGCTGTAAGTGCCCCCTCCGTAGTCGATCCCGCTACCGGGGTTGGTCGAAACGGCGTTGAGGACAATGCCGATTGGGCGGGCGTTGGTTCGATCGAGCAAGTTGATTCCGTGGCGAGCTGCGGTACGTTTTACTCTGCGTTGTCGGACCACGTAAATGCTGCTGTCGGCGAAGTCTGCAAGGATCGTGGCATCCGGGAACAGGCCGATGGGGGGGGTATCGAAGATGATAATTTCGTATCGGGTCTTGATCGCGGAAACCAGACGATCGAATAGACCACTGGAGAGGATTTCGGTCGGGCTTTTGGTGGAGCCTCCGGTTGTGAGAACGTCGAATGACGGAGCCAGCTTGCGGATGCCGAGGTCAGGGTTATCAAGGATTTCATTGCCGTGCATTTGAGCCGCTTCTCCGGACCTCAGCCAGTGGAGGATTCCCGCATCGTTATCCAAACCGAACTGGCGGGCAATGGTGGGTCGGCGAAGGTCACAGTCGACCAAGAGGGTTTTGTAGTCGTGCCGGGAGAAGATTGCTGCGGTGTTCGCCGCGACAAAACTTTTCCCCTCTTCAGGCAGGGTGCTGCTGACGATGAGTGCGTACGGTTTGGGCAGGTCCCCCTGAAGGTGGATGTTGCTATACATATTGCGAAAGGGTTCGACGAGGTCTTCATCCCCGTCAATCACTCCCTTCGGGAGACTGGCCTTTCGGGATTTGCCAAAGAACTTAAGGTCGGTAAGAAGGGGTTTTTTGAGGACGCGGTCGATGTCTAGAAAGGTTCTGACCTTGTTGTCGAGGGTTTCCAAAGCAAAGGGAACTCCGACCATGCAGACACAGAAGAT
>DAISIK010000057.1:0-4780 GCA_036822055.1 Puniceicoccaceae bacterium | reverse complement strand
ATATCCAAAAATTTGATACAAATTTCCGTAAAACAAGCTTAACTAAGCGCCATTGAGGTGAGACCCATCAATGTAGATGAGGTCGAAGTGTGCATTATTCTGTACCAATTCCGGTAAGACCAATGATGAATAATTCTCGTGAAGCGTGAAATTATCCGAAAAACCCTCGTCGGAAAGGACTCTCAGTGCACTGCCACCCCAGGTTGTATTCTGAAACGGGTCGATCGCGCTGTGATGGTAGTCGCCGGGTGAGATCTCTTTCAATGTCGACAGGAAGGCGAGGGCAGAAGCACCGAACGCTAACCCGATCTCCAAAGTATGCGTACAACCCTCCTTGAGTATGAGTTCCCGAATCGCACGGATGTTGCCCAATGTGGAAACTCCGCTGACTTGTACCTTATTGCCCTGAGCTCCCAGGGAGCTACCAGATTCAATGATTCTCTTCAGCGTTGAGTTGAAATTAAGGTAATTTGTGTTCATCAAGCGCAGATTGCATGGTTTCACGGTTTGGGTGTCCCGGCGAGAACTCTGCCAATGCGTCCATCACAATCTCTGCGTTACGCTCCCAGGAGTGGTCTTGCCGGTAGCGGGCCCAGTTTGCTGGCTCTTCGGTGTGAGCCATTCCCTGAACTGCCCGGGCTACCTCGTCGGCGGAGAGTGTTTCAATCCAGGTGCCCAAATGATATGGTTGTACCGCCTTCTTCAAGGGGCCTTCGCCCCCGCTGGCGAGGACCGGTTTCTCAAATTGGGCGTTGACGTTGAGCACGCCGCTGGCCGAGCGGAAGTCTTTGGAGTAGAGCAGGAGGACGGCGTTCGCGACCCGGAAGTATTTCCAGATCTCCTCATCCGGGATGTAGTTGTTGTACCAATGGCAGCGGTCCGCGACGCCAATCTTTCGTGCCAGCACCTGGTAGTCGGCGACCTTTTTTTGGCCACCGGATTGCTCTTTACCGGCAATGATCAGATGGGCCTGGGGTGTATGGACCAAGGCCTGCAGGATCGTATCGAGGTTTTTTCCATCGCGGATGTGGCCAAAACTGAGCAGAACAAAAGCTTCCTGCGGCAGGCCAAAGTCATCCCGAAGGGAGGTCGGCGATTGGCTGCCTTCTACTGCAGGATAGGGACCATGGGGGATTTCCACCACCTTCGGACGCTGTTTCAGCCCTCCCCAGGTGATGGCAGAGGCATCATGCACAAAAATCAGATCCACGAACGAATAAGCCGCACGAATCGAGGCCTGATGGAACCAGTTTGGGCCCCGGACGTAGTCACGCACCGGGTCGTGCACCAAAGCTGCAATCCGCGTTCCGTTTCGGCGGACTTTGTGAAATCGATACGACCAAAACGGTGCCAGGTATTCGCTCCAGGAGGAGAGGAGCAACCAGTCAGGTTTCTGCCGCAAAACCTCCCCGGCGATATGCCCCTGCTCGGTCAAGATGTTTTGGATGAAGGATAAGGCCCGACCCAGCTTGCCTGGCAGGATTCGTTTTTGTTGCTCCAATGTGGGTGTGAAGGGCAGGCACAAGCATTCCTTCGTCTTCGCAAGCGCTTTTCGTTGCTCCGCAGCATAGCGGGCTAAGCCACCTTCGGTGAAGCTGCAATGGTGAAGTAATTTCAGAGTAGACATTGATGGGGCAAAGCCGACTAGGCCGCAGCTTGTCTTTGGGTAACGGCTTGTGTCCTCACAAGCCACGGCGTCTAGGTGGTTTTTCGGCGTGCGGGTGACCAATGGGGACAACGTCCGCAAACTTGTGTAGCGGCCTTTGCAAGCACGGGGCTGAATGGCTAGATTCCAAACACCTTCGAAAACTCCCGATTGAGTTTCTGTGTCGTTAGCCGTTTTTTGACCCAAAGCTTAAACTGTTTCAGTGGCGTATCTCGAAACTCGTCGCTGCAGTTATCGCCATGCGAGAGGGTGTACGCTACAGCGGGGAGGGGAAAAAAGGGATCTCTCCCTGCCAGATGTGGAGCGAGAAAGGATTTCATGTCGCTATGGCTCAGGCGGCACCAGGGGATCTTCTTCAGTTCCTCATCACGGTCGGACCCCGGCAGATCGAAAAGCGAGGCACTCAGAATGGCCGTCGATCCGCAGAGGTTCAGTAAATTTTCCGTCTTCGACCAACGTCTGAGGTCGGCATACCAGAGGTAACCTTTATTGACGAGCCAGCCTGCTTGTGGAGTTTGCTCGCAATAGGTCTTCACAAAATCGCGATGTAAAAAGTCATCGGCATCGAGAACGAACCAGTCGGTAATCCCTTGAGAGGCCATCGAACGCATTCCCAATGCCGTTTTGCGGTTTTTATCCAATATGTAGTCAAAATCCCGATGATTGTAAAACGATCCACCTTCTCTAAGCGGAGGCAGATCAAAATGACTCTCGAGCCACGATATTTTTTCGTCCCAGTCATTCCATGAAAGCTCCGGCTTTTCATGCCCTACAACAACCGCAGACCAATGATCGGAAGATTGTCGACAAAGGCTGCTTAAGGTTCCCTCCAAGCAAGCAGATACCTTGGTCCAGTCTTTGGAGACACGCCTTGATTTGAGTGGTATGACGATTCCAAGTTTCATTCCTAATTAGGTCTGGTGCATCATCCGAAAAGTTTCAGCCATACATAAACCGCTGATAGCTCTCGGTCAGCTGAATGATGCTTTTGAGCTTGTCGGGACCTTTGGTCCAAGCGAACGGACCGCACCTTTGGTTGGAATCTTTGATGTAAAGTCGCAGGAAGTCTTTCAGTTCTTTTCCCGACTGGTGGACGGCCTGCTGCTTTCCCTGCTTCGTCAGGATCGAAGAAAAGCATTTGTTCAGGTTCACACAGAGCGTGCGTCGGGGTCAAGTGAAAGCTGACCGATGGGTTGCCTTCCAGCCACCGCAGCGCGGCCTTCTTGTTATGGATGTTCAGGTTGTCTAGGACCGCATGCAGGCGCTTGCCTTTGTTTTCTCGAACTTCCGAGTCCACAAACTTTAGGAAGGTTTTTGATTGAGGATCTTTGCTTACATGCGCACTGACCTGTCTGGTCGTCACATTCAGGCAAGGCTGGACGGTGCGCGTGCCGCGCCGGAAATACTCGTTGCTCCAGCAGCAAGGCTTTTTCGAACTCATGCCGAGCATCGGCTGAGTGCGGTTGAGACAATGTCTGCCCGTTTTCTCATCCACTCAAACCACATCTGGAAGTGTGTGGTGTATTTTTATTTTTTCCACACCTCATAAGATAACCCTAAGTTGCGTTATTGCTTTTCGGGGGAGTTGCAGGAAAGCGGAGTGAACGCTCGATGACTTTTTTTCTTGCTTCACCTAAAATAGTCGGGCAATAACCCGAGTTATTACTTTCTAAATTCGATATAAATCCAAACTCTGAAGAATCGTGTTTAAGAGTGGCGCAATAAATCGAACGGAGGATTTTTGACTTCTTTAGCGTATCTAATTTTATTCTTCCGAGAGACTTAAATGTTCGCTCTTTCTGCAGGCTTCGGGTTACATGCTTTTCTATGATTAAT
This sequence comes from Puniceicoccaceae bacterium, assembly GCA_036822055.1. Classification (GTDB taxonomy): domain Bacteria; phylum Verrucomicrobiota; class Verrucomicrobiia; order Opitutales; family Puniceicoccaceae; genus DAISIK01. The sequence goes on along the minus strand of DAISIK010000057.1, from coordinate 1,278 downwards.
CGCCAAAACGTATGCCACACACGATAATCGGCAAACAATGGGTGTGCTTGCCATGGTTTGAGTTTACTCTTGAAATGGATTAGTTTTGGACTTTCAACTCCTATGCGTGATATCTCATCGGGTGCGACATTCCATGTTTGCGGTATCTGCTGATAGCGTCCTCGAAAATACCAGTTTAGTGCCGTTTGATCAACGAATTGGAATCGATCTGGATTCCGCCTCAAAAGTTCTAGGATGTTCTCCCCGACTTTCTCTTTCCTCCAGAATTCGAGATTGATGTTCATTACCCCAGAGTTAAAGTACGGAATTTGACTCGCATCTGCTGGAGGTTCGAACGGACAATCCTTATCTAGAAGACCTTCCTGTATCGCAGCTAGAGCATAACCTCCAAATCCGATGTTGGCAAACTCTTCGATGTCTCCCAAGCATAGTGTATCCACATCCAAGTAGACGACTTGTTTACAGGTCAATATTCTAGGGGCCAGAAGTCTAGCGTAGGGTAGTAGGCTTCCGCCATAGAATCGTTTTAATCCAGCGAATTCATCGATGTCGAGTTGGTGACGTACAACTTTTGTGGAGGGCCACCGATAAGCCAAAAAGGTAAAAAGATCATCTAGTCGCTTTTCTCCAATCCCACCATCAAAAATGTTCACTACTAGCCGCTCTGGTCCGTCGGCAAATAGTAAGGTGCTAGAAATCGCGACGACTAATCCGTCGAAATAATTTGAATCGGATGCGTAAAGAAGATGCTGACAATCGTTAGTCAAGTTGGCTCTATGTGTTTCCGAATTAAAGTTCAGCAGTACGTTTTTGCTAGAATATATAGCTGTTAATTTAGGTGCTTTATTTGGTCTTTAGATAAGTAACGGAGAAAAACAATGCTTATATTTTAAAGGTCTGAGTCTGTTTCCGACTACTTTGGCAGGAACTCCTCCCACAATCGCATAAGGCTCCACATCCCTCGTCACCACCGCTCCCGCCGCCACTACCGCCCCGTCACCAATCGTGACCCCCGGTAGAATAATGGCACGGTAGGCGATCCAGACCTGGTTGCCAATGATGACAGCGCCGCCGCGGTCGGCGAAATCGGGGGATTGGGGGTCGTGGCCGAGGGTCAAAATGCTGGCTTCGGGGCCGATGGAAACGTCGTGGCCCGTGCGGATCTCGTATTTGCGTCCGTCGAGGAGGCAACCGAAATTAGCGACATTGCGCTCACCGAGGTAGACTTTGCGTCCGTTGAGAAATTTGCAGCCCATCTGGATGCCCGTGCCCGAACCA
>DAISIK010000056.1:0-4912 GCA_036822055.1 Puniceicoccaceae bacterium | reverse complement strand
CGCGAATCGCCTTCAAGTTTACCTTGGAGTGGAGTGTCACTTCTTCATCTCCACTGCAACGGGCAGTTACCAAACCTACCTGACATTTACCGGTGAGCGCAGCGCAGAGTTCGCTCACGGATCTGGATGGTCCGCCTCCGCGAAGAGCAATCGAGGGAACTGAGTGAATGACCTTCATTGGGATCCGCTCTCACGAACGAGTTCGGAGGCTAGGAGACGAAGATCAGCATTCCCTCCGTCTTCCTTCAAAATCTTATAGGCAGCTGCGTAGGAGGCCGCGATCCCGTCTATGCTGAAAAACTTCTTCGCCCGCTCACGCATTTTTTTACCGGTTTCAACCCTTTCAGATTCGCTTTCGGCAAGCCGAAGCAAGACCTCGCTAAGCTTCTCAATTGACCTTGGCTCAACGATGTAGCGCTTTCCATCCTCTCCTACGAGAAGTGCACTCCCACCCACATCAGTTGCTACCACTGGAAGGCCAGCAGCCATCGCCTCCAATATTGAATTCGAGTTGCCCTCCGAATGGGATGGCAGGACAAAGACATCTGCGCTTCTCAGAAGGAGGGGCACATCATCCCGAAAGCCGAGGAAACGAACTGATCCGTCTAAACCCAACTCCGTGACCAAAGCCTTCAGCCGACTCTCCTCTGCGCCTGAGCCTGCAATCAGCAACTCGGCCTCCGCCGCCGTTTGCTCTGCAAAAAGCTTCCACGCACCGATGAGATCATCCAACCCTTTCTGGGTAATCAGCCTTCCTGTAAAAATAAATCTGACCTTTCCGTGGTGGTTCAATGGACAGTCAAATTCATCCGGCGAGGCTCCCCTGGCGAGGCGATCAAACTGGGAAAAATCGATTCCGTTCACCATTTTAAAGATACGACGTTCATCAATCCCGATGGCAGTAAGCTCGGCTACGCTGACTGGCGACATCGCCACAAATGCAGTAGCTCTTCGCAAGAGATGTTTTCGGAATTTACCAAGGGGTCCACGGCACAGTCCGGGAATGCCTTGATCACCAACATTCGGCAATTTTACCAAACACGGTCTTCGCAGAATCCAGGCAGCGAAACTGACAAGCGTCGCATAGGAGGAAAGATTATGAACATGGATCACATCGTAGCGCCCTCGATTCAAAAGGAGGAACCAAAGCGCTACCATGAGGTTCCAGATCAGTCCGATGCGCGTCCCTTGCTTCCAGCTCGACCTCAAAACATGGAGACCGTCCACTTCTTCCCTCAAAGGCTGTTTGGTACCGCTGTGTTGGTTGCTGAGGACCACTACCGACTCGAGCAAGGGAACTAGGCTGCGGCTCAACTTGAGGGCTTGATTCTCCAATCCGCCACAAACCGGGGGCGGGTAATTGGGACAGCAAGCAATTAATCGGATTTTAGGCATCGGGGAAATACTGATTGGTAGAGGGTTAAGGGTCTTTTAATCCTTTCCCCATGCCGAGCGCCTCAGCCTGAGAAGGTTATTCCTTCCTGTTCAGCAAGCCGTTGGTTGGCGGGACCGTAGATCTCTTTCAAAAGGAGCCGAACCGCATCCTCCTCAGCTCCCGATTTTCGGTTCTGCCCTTCGTTAAAGGCCCGGCTATCCTGCAACGCGAAGGGACTCAGGCCAAGGAACTGGTAGGTCCGGTCCATCGTCTGCCGAGTTTCTTGAAACAAGTCCTCGGCCTCAATTACCAGGATGGAGTCCTTTGAATAGAATTCACGCCACCGGCTGAGCTGATCAGCATAACAGCCTCGGTCCAAATAGAGACGGTCTTCCTCTTCGATCCGGATCCCTGCCGCCCAGTCGGAGAGGGTCTGCGGGTTGAAGACCTCTGAGATTTGCCTCGCTTCCCGGCCTGCCCTCTTACGATGGTAGTAGTGCGAGATCGCTCTTTCAGCCGGATTCCGGAGAACTACGAGGATTTTCGCCTCGGGTAAGAGCTGATGGGCCCGCTCAGCCGCAGGCAATGAGTCCAGGTAGGTGGTACTTCCCTCACCCGTGATCATCCTCTGGTCCTTTAGCTTTTTCTCAAACGGAAAATAGCGTCGGTACCACTTCTCCCCTAACTCCCAGTATCGGTTGAAATAAAAAAGTTCTTTCTGAATCGAGGGCAGGACCTTCGGATGAAGGGCGATGTAGTTAAAAAGAGAGGTCGAGCCACTCTTCTGGGCACCAATCACCAAAAAGTCTGGCAGCGCTCTGCGCGCTGACCCGAAGGCCCTCGTTCGGAGATAAAACTCTTTCGCCCACTCTGGCATTAAGCCCGGTCGGGAAACTTTGTAATCCGAGAGTTTCTTAAGCAGTTTCATTTCCAACCAACCCTGCGAGGTCAAGATAGCGTTCGGCAGTTGCCGCGAAAGAATAGCGCGCCTTTACAAGTTCCATCCCGATTCTCCCTAAATCCTGCGCGTTCCTGACCTTTTCGATTGTCGATGCGAGCGTTTTGGGGTCTCCCACTGGGACGAGACAATCAGACAGACGATCGCCCAGGATATCGCGGCAGGCTCCCGGACAATCGGTAGCGACTACCTTTAGGCCAGCGGCCATCGCCTCCACCAGTGCATTGGGAAATCCCTCCCAATGGGATGAAAGGACAAAAATATCGGCATTGGCATAAAACGAAAAAACATTTTCAACAAATCCGGGAAATTCGACCTGCTCCGAGACCCCTAAGGTCATGGTTAGCTCCTGCAAACTTTCTAGGTCTGGGCCCTCACCCAGAATTTTCAGCGTCCACTCCCCCCGATTGGGAAGCAGAGCAAATGCCTTTAGAAGATCAACAAACCCTTTCTGCGGGATCAGGCGTCCACAAGCTACCAATCGGGTTCCGGATACCTCCGGGGCTGACGCTCGAGTTGGAAGATTGGGAGTCTCCACCGGATTAGGGATGCAAACCACCTTTTTCGGTCTCCGGTCACCCAGCAGTTCCTTCATCTCGCTAAGAAGTCCAGCAGCGTTCACCAATAAAGCATCGGCCTGTCCATAGCTGCTGCGCATCCGGAAGCGGTCGAGAAGAAATCTCAGCCGCCCACGCTTCCTCAGATTAGCCAACGAATTGGCCTCCCGCAATACGACTTTAGGAGCATCTGCTTTCATCAACCCTCTGGCCTTTCCCGCAATACAATTAGCGTAGGTTAGGGTCGAAAAGAGCACGTCTGGACTTTCGTGCGATACCAGTTTTGCCAAAGCTCGAGGGAAAAGATACTGCCTTAACACTGGGGCGTTCCCTTGCAGTTTCAAGACTTCGCATCGTGGGTTTAGCCGTACCTTCATTGGTCCAGCATCATTAATCACAACGAACTTTACCTCATGTCCCTGCTCCACCCAGTGATTGGCCAGGGAGACAAAGACCTTTTCAGCCCCGCCTCCGCCAAATCCGACCGTGAACAGCATTAACTTCATCCTATTCTAGGCAATGACTTGGGCAGAATCCGATTCCGTCCCGCGAATCGGGAGCGGATTAGCAGCCTGATAACATCCAATCCGGAATTCACTCAGAAGCTGCTCAACAGCCCGAATCTCTTCCTCGGTTACTTTGTTCCTCCATTTGTTGACCAAATCCTCGCGCGGTTTTTTTCCTTCGAGAATCTGTTGCGTCTCGAGGTCGGACTTCCTTGCCACCGCCGAGGGTTGGTTGATCTTACCTGCCGCAATATCCTTTACAGGCTCTCCCAGAAAGGCAGAAAGCCTGGAAAGAAATCTATCAGGATTGAGGACGCACTCCTCATAGTGAACTGTCAGCCAAGTGGATTGCGAATCTTCCAAAACGGGGCGGTGGTGGAGGATCCAGGCTACCACACCGCGTTCCAGTTTGCTCCCTGTCCGAATCACCTGATCAATCGTAATGTTCTCAGCTTCGGAGAACCGATCCCTCAGATCCGATCGATCATAGGTGTCGAGCAGGGGGAAGACCTCCCTCGATAGGGCAACCGGAATCGGATGCCGCAACAGGTGGACCACCAGACAACCTGTAGATTCCTGAATTCGGGGCAAAAAGGTGCCACCACCTTGGTTCATCTTGATGACCGTGCGAGAGGTAACAAGGCGATAAGACTTTGAAAATGGATGGGGTCGAAATGCCGTAACCTTACCTCGAAGGATTTCGCGGAAATATGGCTTAATCACCAACCAGGCCTTTTCTCCGAAGAGGCCACCGTGATCGGTGATATTTAACCGCTGCCGAACGAACTCCTTCCGGACGTTTAGCGGCTCAGAGACCATCGTAAAGCCTGGCAAGGCGTGGATCACTTCCGTAACCCAAGTTGATCCACCCCTTGGGCTTGCATAGAGGACGACGTCCCTTTGGTGCGCAGCGCGCAGGTGGAACGAACAAAGCCCCTTGAGCAATGCCTTTACAGAAGTGCTCAATCTTGATTCCGGGCCAAAGAAGGTCTTTTGTGGGCGATCTTCGGTGGAGTGTAATAGCGGGGAACCCGCGGTCTTATGAATCGCGGGGCGTTCCTTGCTCTCAAAGCCAAATGTTCCTTGAAGTAGAAGTAATAACCGAGAACGATGGCATAGAGGGCTAGAAAATGCCGCATATAGTAGCCCGGAATGAACATACTCCCGACCAGAAGTGCCGATGCACTGAAGAATACCCAGAGGTAATGGGGTCGCAACCCCTGCATCCGACCGTTGATGATCGCCCATCCACAAGCCGAAATCAGGTAGAATAATGGCCCGTAGAACAGCAAAAACCCTACTATCCCATAGTTCACGAGAAGATCGATATAATTGTTATGGCTGTAGGTTTCAAAACCTGAGTAGACTCGGAACGCCTCATTACCCAAGCCGATTAAGGGGCTCTCTTGCCAAAGGAATAATCCAGTCTCGATCATCTCGAGGCGGGTGGTAAAACTGCGCTCGGTCCCGAGTTCTCGTTCAACTGGATCAAGGATTTGAATGAAGCGCTCAGCTA
>DAISIK010000055.1:0-5870 GCA_036822055.1 Puniceicoccaceae bacterium | reverse complement strand
GGAGAGAAACAGGTTCTCCCCTGCGAGCATCACAAGTACAAAGTCGTCAGATGAAAGACTCTTCGATTGTAGCCCTACTCATTGGACGAGGTGGCAGTTCTTTGCCGGACAAAAACATTTTACCCGTCATGGGAGTTCCCCTGCTGCACTACGCAGCGGCGGCAGCGCGAGGCTCGAAGCGGATTGGAAGATTTTATTGCAGTAGTGATTGCGATAGAATCCTGAAAACTGCCGCTCTAGCGGGCTACCAGGAAATTGTCAGACCTGCTGAACTCTCCACCGCGACCGCCCAGAGCAGCCAGGTGGTTGAGCAGGCTCTCGGAATCATTCGTCAGGAAGGCCCGGTCAGGTATTTAATCGTCCAGCACGCCAACGTGGGGACGATTCGGACGGAAACGATCGATGAGGCGTTGCGAATGCTCGATGAAAACCCGGAACTCACAGCGGTTGTTCCGTCTCATACCAATGAGGAATACCATCCCTATCGTGCCTTCATTGTGGGAGAGAGAGGTGTACTAGAACCGCTTGCTCCCTCGGGTGCCTCTGGAAATCGTCAGGACCTGCCGCAGGCCGTTTTCTTCGACCATTCTTTCTGGGCTATCAATTTGGAGGCAGCCGATCGATACGGTCCATCGAAGGGACCTTGGCCGTGTATGGGTGCCAACATCAAGGCGATGGTCGGGGAAGGGTGTCTCGATGTCCACTCCCTCGAAGATTTGAGAAGAACCGAAGATTGGGTGAAGCAACACCTGGAGACGCTTCCAAGCTTTTGATTTTCGTGGGCATGGGAACAATCCAAATCAGGATCTTTCGGGTAGTTTGAATAAAAGTCACCAACCCGGGCTTTCGGATCGATTTGTAGGAGAGTTTGAGGATCGTGTTTGTGGTCAGCGATTTCTTTGTCCGATCCGTAGTTTGTGGCTGTTCTTTAACTCACCAAGCGCCGTATCGAGGTGTGATCTACAGTCCACAGTTTCTTAATTTGAACTAATGCATCCCAAAACTCCATCACTGGCTGTCGAGCTGCGAAGAAGTCCTTCAATGGAGCAAAGGTTCGAAAGACTGCATGATTCCTTTAAGGATGAGACTGCATTCCTCTTTTCCTGCGGACCATCATTCAAACCCGAGATAGTTCGTGACGGGGGGCAGTTGCTCAAGGATCGATTGGTGATCGCGATCAAACAGACATTGCCCCAACTCCGAGGGCTCGCCGATTTCCACCTCTATAATCCGATCAATCATATGAAATATGATGCGGATCCAAACACCATCCGATTCCTGACTCATTGTCCCGATAAGTCGAAGTGGAAAACTTTTGGACCCAAACCAGATCTTGAAGCGGACATTGATCCACTGGTTCCAGATGTCTATTCAACCCGGGAAGATTGGCTTATCTGCAATCACCGATTCCAGGATTACCTGTTTACCAATCAACTTTTTCGTCCGTGGGGACCTGGAATCGTGATTGAGTCCGCCCTCTACTTTGCCCTCCATCTTGGAGTGAGGCGTCTCATTTGCTTTGGTTGGGACGTCAGCACAGGTACGAACAGTAAAAACCCATCACCCCACTTCTACGATGGTATCGAGCAGGGTCAAAAGGTGAAAGTTAGTCGATACAAGCAGATTCTTGGAGTACTGCGTCGTAATGTACCAAAAAAGTTAGCTTTGAAGATTCGGCACCTGCAGAACTATATTGAATATCAAAGGGGAAATAGGTACAATACGCCCAAGGCTCTGCCGAACGAATTCGAAGCGATTTGGGAGGGGAGTTATGCGCTCTACGAATTCTTTAAAAACTCCGGGATGGAGATCATTATAGCCTCTGATTGCAGTCGGCTTGACCCGAGGATTCCAAGGACTTCAATTGAAGAATTATCAAAACTTCAGGATTCAAGGTAACTGAAATTTGATTGATGACTAATAAAGTCTCAGTAGTTCTGTGCTCTCACAATTCAAGGGCGGATTATTTAGGGTCAACCTTGGGTGGTCTTGAAAAGCAGAGCCTCAGCAAAGACGTTTGGGAGCTGGTTTTAATTGATAATTTGAGTGATCCGCCGGTTGATCAATCAGAAGTTCAATCGGTTGTTCCGAACGGACGGGTTGTGGTCGAACCCGAGCTTGGTCTTACCTTTGCTCGATTGCGCGGAATCAAGGAAACCTCTGGTGACCTCATTGTTTTTGTCGACGATGACAATGTTTTAGACCCACGCTATCTAGAAAATGCTCTCGATCTCTCGATTCAAAGACCTGAGGTCGGCGTCTTCGGGGGCAGCACCTTTGGAGTGTTTGAAAGCCCCGTTTTAGCGTGGATGAAACCTCATTTGGGAGTTCTTGCCGTTCGGGAGGTAGTCGCCGAACAGGTTGGACGAGGATTTGGGCGGATGCAATATATGCCGTTTGGAGCCGGGATGGTGATGCGGAGGGAGGTAGCCAGCGCATACCTTGAGAAGGTTGAGCGGGAGCCGATCCGCCTCAGGCTTGACCGCTGCGGGAAGAGTTTTCTCGGTGGAGGTGATCGGGATATGGTCCGGACGGCAGCCCTGCTGGATTTGCAGTGGGGACTTTTTCCAAGCCTCCGATTAGACCATTTGATTGGTGCCAGCAGGGTGGAGGAGGCGTACTTCCTGAAACTATGGCAAGGCGGCATGGCCGCGACTCAGATTTTGAATTCGCTTGATGGTGTGGAAGTCCCTCGAAACGAGGCAAATCCCCTTGCCTGGCCTCTCAAGGTTTATCGCGATATCCGATCATGGAGGCGACGGAGACTCATACGCAGCGTTCGTCGGGCCTCAGAAAAGACGGTCGCAGAATTCTTTGAGATGAATCGGTCTTGGTTGGAAGCTCAGAATATTCAGTTATCCTAGTTTCAATCGTCATCAATAACTACAACTACGGTCGGTTCCTTGGCGAGGCGATCGAGAGTGGCCTTGCCCAAACGGTAGCCGCCAAGGAAGTTATTGTCGTTGACGATGGATCGACCGACCACTCACGGGAGGTGATGGCCAGCTTCGGGGACCAGATTGTTCCTCTTTATAAAGCGAATGGCGGCCAGGCGTCTGCCTTCAATGTCGGCTTCGAGGCGGCGAAGGGGAAGTGGATCCTCTTTCTCGACGCGGACGACGTTCTCGATCCAAAGGCTGCCAGCTCGGCAATTGAGGCAGCGAAATCCTCTAATGATTCGCCAGTTGCAGTTCAGTTTCTTCTTCAAATGGTGAACGAGGTTCGGGTGAGGGTCGAACCGCCGCGAACCATGCCACTCTTTCTTTTCAACGGAGATCCGGTTCCCGAAATGCTGAAATCGGGTAAATACAAGTTTTCACCTACCTCCGGAAATCTCTTCCTCAGGGAGGCTCTCGCTTCCGTTTTACCAATGCCGGAGAAGCAGTTCCGGCTCTGCGCCGATGTGTATCTACAGACGAGTTTGCCCTTCATCGGACCAATTCTCTTCTTTGATCAAATCCTCGGGGATTATCGGGTCCATACAAAGAACAACCATTTCGCCAAAGAAGCGAAAACCCTCAAGGACCTGACCCGTTCAGCTTATTACCGGCGGCAAAAGCTGGATCTGATTCGGAAATTGGCAGCGACTCACAAAAAACCTTTAAGCCCATACTTCGAGGTCCACGACTGTTCTCAAGTCCTCAAGGAATGGATCTGCAGGAGGCTCAACCAAGGGGATGACTATCCGTTTCCACCTCGGCGAAAAGGGGATGATTTTCGACAACTTTTGAAGTTTACTTTCTCTGGACTCGGAAAAACTTCATCGCTTTCAAAACTCGGAATTCTTGCCAAAACGATGGTTGCCATGTGGGGACCGCAGGTTTTGGTTCGAAGGCTCGTGGATATTGATCAGAACCTTGACGAGAATCGCAACTAGCAGGCCCTGGATGGTAAAATGGGCTCAACTATTCTCCGGGGGATTCCAAGTGAAAAACTCGACCAGGACGGCAGGGACTGAAATTCTCGGCTTGGGAAGAACCATCGTTTTTCCAAGCCGCACCTTTCAAGGTTCCCTTGTAAACTAACCATGTTGAAAATTGTAATTGTTGGCTCGGGAAACATCGGGAGTCGCCACCTTCAGGCTTTCGCTCACTTGGAGGAGCGACCGGAAATTTGGCTGATTGACCCTTCGGAGCAGAATCTGGCTCAAGCCATGGAACGATTCTTCTCGGTGGAAATCGGAAATCCTGCCTTTGATCCGATAATTCATCAATCTTCGGCGATACCAGAGGGAAAATCCTTCGACTGTGCCTTGGTGGCGACCAGTTCCAAAGTACGAGCTGCGGTAACGACGGAGTTGCTAGAGGGTAACTCAGTGCGATATCTGATTCTCGAAAAATTCCTTTTCCAGAAACGGTCAGACTTCCAAAGAGTTGGAGAGCTCGTCGACGCGCAAACCGCTGGTACCTGGGTCAACCATTGGATCTCGGATACCTATGCTTATACCCGGGCTGCTCAAAGGGTGATTCAAGGCAGACCTTTTAAGATGGAAGTCACCGGAAAAGGGTGGGGACTCTGCTGTAACGCCGTCCATCACCTCGAGTTCTTCGATTACTTGGTCGGACGCCACGAAATCGACTGTCTGGGAACCGATTTTGAGCGAGGATGCATTGAATCGAAACGCCCCGGTTACCTCGAAATCAATGGAGGGATGATTTTCGAGTCCCGGAAGGACGGCTCTCGTCTCTCGCTGCGATGCGAGGGGACGAATGTGAATTTTGCTACCATTACCACGAAGATTTCAGCTGGTAGCGATTCGGTAGTACTCAATCTTAAATTCAATGTTTTGGAGGCCGACTTTGAAGTTGGTGGAGAACGCAGCCAGGAGAATTTTGTGGTCTACCCTCAGAGTCGGCGCAGCCAGAAGGTGATACACGACCTCCTCCTCTCGGGGAATTGTGGCCTGCCCAGTTACGAACGCTCAGCCTACCAACATCTCCTGGTTTTTGATCGCTTTCGAGAGCATTTTATTGAGTCTGGTGAGGATGTCGGAGAAACCTGCCCTGTAACCTGAGTAATGGAATTAAAGAAGCCAACGGTAGCCCTCCTCGGCTGCGGCAAAATGGGCCAGGCCTACGGGAAGGTACTTCAAGCTCTCGAGGCAGATGTCCTGGCGGTGGGAAATCGCGCGGTCGGGGCGCAAGCATTTGAGGAGGCCTTTGGGATTCCGACGGTGGCCGGCGGATGGGAAGCTTGGCTGAACGACTCCGATTGCTTGCCAGAGAGAGTCATTGTTGCCCTCCCGGTTCCCGATCTTGCGAAGAGCGCGCGAGCATTGATTGAGCGCGGAGTCAGGCGCATCCTTCTGGAGAAACCGGGGGGACTGAATGCGGTGGAAATCCAAGGGTTGGCAGAACTTGCTGACCTGGAAGGCGCAGATGTGCGGATTGCTTACAATCGCCGTTTCTACGCATCGACGCTGGCGGCAGAGAAGATGATCCGGGAGGATGGTGGAGTCGTCTCCTTTCATTTTGAATTTTCTGAAATACCGGAGCGCGTGTTGGCGCATATTTCCGATCCCCAGACTCTCGCAAATTGGTATCTGGCAAATTCGACCCACGTGGTAGATCTGGCCTTCCATTTCGGAGGCTATCCCAGCCATTGGAACGGACTGGCAGGGGGAGAGCTGGATTGGCATCCACCCGGAAGCATATTTGTGGGGTCCGGGTTAACGGACACTGGTGCCTATTTCAGCTACCACGCCAACTGGACCTGTCCGGGTTCCTGGAAGCTGGAATTAGCGACAAAAAAGCGTAAGCTGATTTTTAAGCCTCTTGAAAAACTTCGTGTGCAGATGGCTGGAAGCTTTGTCGATGAGTCGTGCGCTATCGAGGATGAACTAGATATCCAATACAAACCAGGGGTTTGGC
>DAISIK010000054.1:0-7342 GCA_036822055.1 Puniceicoccaceae bacterium | reverse complement strand
AAGGTGCGGAGGTATTCCAGCCAATGACCTTTGCGGTCGCGAAGGGCGTCTTCGAGGATCCACCAGTTCATTTGGAGAAAGCATTGAGGACCCTTGAGGTGAAGGGCTCCAGACCGGATAGACTTTGGGCATGCTCTTTAATTTTTTCAGGAAGATGAGGAGGATCAAAAGCTCGCGACAAAGCCTCCAGAGCAGCGACGGGGGAATACTCTTCAAAGACCCGGCACCCAGGGAGATCAGCAATGATCTCGGCAATTCCCGTTTCGCGATAAGCAACACAGCGCTTTCCAAGTTGGAGTGCTTCGAGGGCTGCTAGGGGGCACGGATCGTCGATTGAGGCAAGCAGGAAAAGGTCAGCCTGGCGGACCAGATCCTGAGGGTTCCATTGCCAGCCGTGCCACACAACCTTGGGTGATTGGTAGAGTTGATCCATGGTTGCTTTGCCTCCAACCCAATGAAATTGCCAGCTTGGAAACCGTTCAGCAGCGATGTCAGCTGTCTTGCTGAAAAGCTCTGCTCCCTTGCGATGGTTGACTGAGCCAACCATGATGATGTGGACTTGGCCTGGGTCAAGATCTGGTGGGTTGACGTTGCCGGGACACTCATAAACCACGTGGGTGGTAACAGCCTGAAAGCGTTCCTGGTACAGGGATTTCGCTTGTTCCGACACACAAAGGATCGGGTTTTGAGCGAGGATGCGGCGGAGGAGACGGTACCGAAGGGGGGCCTGGCTTTGGATTTGATCGAGAATATATTGGTTTTCGTGAAGATAGATGCGGACATCCTTTCTCAAAAGGCAAAGGAGGAGTACATGCCAGCGCGAGATAGTGGTGAGTCCATTGACGAGGAGGTTGGGTGAACCAAAAGCTGCCGCCAGGGTCTGGCGCAATCCCCTCCTTCCCCCGACTTGGACCATGATGATCGACTCTCCGCGGGATTCCAGAGATTTTCCCAAAAAGTAAATTGAGCGCCAATCACCACCCTCACTGAAAAGCGAGGATGCCAGGATGGTCAGGCGGCTGCTTCGGTAGCGCTGTAGCATCTCAAGCCTTGCCTTCCATCAAACGTTGCCCGCGTTTGGTGATTATGAGGGCATCATGGATTGATTGAATCCATTCAAAGCCCAGATCTTTAAACCGATGAAAGAGTTTATCGAGTGATTCGGTTCGCAGGTGAGCTGTTTCAAAACCGATAAACATCGGATTCAAGGTTGAGTCTAGAATAAGATTGGTAATCACGTCATCGTGCCCCTCGGTGTCGATCTGAATCAAGTCGAAATTATCGTGTCCGGCGAGGGAAAGAAGGGTGGAAATATCGATGACATCCACCTCAGTCTCGGCGATTTCAATCGATGGATAGTTCATGGTGGTAACGTGATTCAGCACATGATCCCGTGAAAACGAGGCTACTTGGCTGCCCTCGGCTTCGCTTTTTGGGAAATAGAGCTTTAGTTTTCCATTCTCAGAACCTAAGGCTTTGTTTAGACAATTAACGGTTCCGTTTGTTTGGTAAGTTTCACTGAGAGCCCGGAAGGAGGGAGCTAGAGGCTCCAATAAAACGCCGATAAGGTTTCCGCGTACAAGGGCGTGGTGAATGGGGTCGTTGGTGATCCCATCAAAGGCTCCAATTTGCAGCACACGAGCGGGTTTCCCGGAGGCTAAAGAGTGATATTCCAGGAGGGACGCCGCAATTTTAATGGGTGGAAGACTCCCAGGAGGGAGTGCGAGAACTCTCTTGAGGAAGTTTAGATTCGATGTCTTGGTGAAAGTGTAAGGGAGATTTCGGAAAAGTTTTAGAACGGATTGCATCAGTCGATTCAGGATTTTCGGTTTATAATTGTATCGTCGATGATTTTTAATGATAAATCTCGTGATTGGTTTGAGATTTTGATGCAGGCATCTTCGTTTTGAAGTGCCCAATCAATCCTCTCTCCCAGGTCGGATAAATCCGATTTGACTGGTATATAATGTACAAAGGGTACCAGAAGATCGTAGTACCACTGCCGATAGCCTCCAGGAGACTGGATTTTGAAGATTACACACCCCATCATCAACTTCGTAAAGAGACCGGACCAAGCGTTTGAATATCCATCAATATCAAGGTGGTATTTATATTTTTGAAAGCTGTAGACTGGGCATGATTGCCCAACGATGGCAGCATTATTAATCTCAATCTGGTCTTCGGATCTTTGGTAGATGTACTCAATTCCGACAACCTTGACATCTGTCATAAGGGGACTCTCGAGTTCAGAGACAACTTGGCAGAGAGCCAGGCGCGGATTTCTGGTCCAGGGAAAGGAGTCTTCCTCGCGGCAGTTGACTCCGCCCCGCCAGAAGAGGACATTCTGCCGCTCCAGAAAGGGGAGCGGGTTTTTACTGAGTGCGCGACTGACCCCCTGATACCCTCTGCTACCGAGAAATTCAGAATCTGGTATGAGCCGATGTGCTGCTTGGTTCGAACAGGCCGTCCATACCGGTTCAGTTCCATCATGGCAGTCGCCAACATGAAGGTAGAATTGATCTAGGGGGGTATCCAGCTCCTGAAGGTGGGCGTGGTAAGCAAGGAGTCCAAAAATGGGCCACTGTTGCGCGGCAGCGAGATCCAAGGCACCTTGATAAACGATAGCTGAATCGTCTGCCGAGGAACTCACCTGAAACAGAAGATAGGGAAGTTGGGTCGCTTGGATGCGAATCTTTTTTTTAAGCTGGAGCGGTTTGCACCTGCCGTACTTCAGGTTGGTGGCCAAGGAAGGGTAGTAGCGATTGAGGATGTGCTCGGCTTTTGGGAGATTTCCGGCATTGAGTGCGTTCTGTAATTCACCGGGGATGTTGGCTCGGGTTATCGGGGACATCCCAAAAAGGACCCATGAATCCCAAAAGAATTTGGTTCGCTGCCTTACAGATTCAAACATGGAGGATAGTGGAGAGAAGGGTGGAAGGTTTTGGGACGAGTCTGGGACGACCTCAACGGTTTGGGTCGGACCGACGAAGGAGGCGCTGCCATTTCTGCTGCAGGCGGTATTTCATGGAGAGGTCCAAGGGGACCCTGATTTTTCCATCCCGCATTGGTCGAGGGGCGGCTGGATCAAGGACCTGTTCGAACAGGCTATGAGAAGACTGAGCCATTGATTCAAGTGAGAATCTTTCCCGAAGATGGGTGCTGGCAGCCTCAGCCATCGACCCAAGTTTTGACCTCTCTCGAGCGAGTCGACAAACGGCTGCGGCGAAGGCCCCCGGATCGCCGTGGGGAACTTGAATTCCGTGTTGGGCTGAAGGAATGGCATCGGCGATTCCACTCTCAATTTGGTAAACAACCGGCACACAACCGACCGACATCGCTTCAAGGAGGCTGAGCGGGAGTCCCTCGAAGTCCGAGGTGAGAAAAAAGAGGTGGGATCGATTGAAGATTTCGAAAACGGCTGCGTTAGGAATGCGTCCGTGGAAGTGGATAGGACATTTCAGTTTGGCTTGGTCGAAGCGGTCTTTAAGTGGTTCCATATCGGAGCCGTCGCCTGCGATCTCAAGTTCGTATTTAAGACCTAGACTTTCCAGTTCGGTAGCGATGACAGGTAGATCAAAAATGCGTTTTTGGTATTGTTGGAGTCGGTTGCAGTAGCAGAGGCGGAGCGGACCCTCAGTGGATCGTGGTGGGATGGGTCCTTTGGGTAAGGGAATACCGTAAGGGATGAAGTGAACTCGGTCGGCGAGATGGGGGAAGCGCGCCTTGGTTTTGGCGGTGAGGTAACTGCTGACGCAGACGATTGCGTTGCAGTTCTGGCCGAGGCGCCTGAGTTCGTCGAAGTAGCACTCCTCGTCGCTGTGAATCACGGTGACGACACGGACCTCAGGAGAAAGTGTCCCGACGGCGCAACTGCGATGGAAATCAAAATTGGTGATGTAGATACAGGGAGCGTGCGCTTCAAGGTAAGTCTTGAGGGCGGACCATTCCAAGCGGCGCTTTCGGGGGGGCGAAACCTCGAGGAAGTCGTAGGGTATTTCCGACTCCTCCAGTTCGGGTTGTGGCTGGCGTGGGATGCCAGTGAAGAGCACCTTTGAGTCAAATTCCGTCTCGCGCATGGCACGGATGAGATTCACCGTCCAGGTGTTGACGCCGGACAAATACCACTTGCCATAGCTATGGAATACGGTCGTTCTCATTGGGCTGAAGTGAACCTTAGAATTCTCTCAACCAGGATATTTTGGTCCGTAAAGACCTGATCGGCCCGCAGGCGATTCATGTCGAGCACGGCTCGTGGCGGCAGGGTCTGTCCCAGCGTAGGCTCCCCGAGGGCGAAGGCGTAATCCAACCTCAACATTTGGGAAATATTCCAGTAACAGACGGTGACGTATTCGGCGGCGAATAGTTCGACGACCTTAGTGTCTGGCGGACACCAGACGAGATTGGTGAGGCCGGCGCCATGGCTGGCGACAATGGCCTTGGCCTCGGACATGAGTGCAACTTGTTCGAGCAGTGACAGGTTTTCGAGGGCGATGGCTTCGAAGCCGTCTCTCTGGAGCTGCTGGACAATCGTTTCTTCACCGTGGAGACGGCGGCGGGTCGCACCGGCGCGACTAATGAATATTTTCCGCTTCGGGGGTTTTGCAGGCGCGAAATCCTTTAGGAAGACCGAGCGGAGCCAGTAGAGAACCCAGGGATCGGGTGGAAGGAGACAGCCGAGGGTGACGTAGGTAAGCTGGTCGGCGGTAATCAATGGGTGGGTTTCGGTCTCCAGGACCCTCTTTCGGTCGATGCCTAGCACTTCCAAGGCTTCGACCACATAGGGCATTTTGAAGGAGTCAATGAGAACGTGATCGAAGTCGTGCAGCGACATCCCGGCGTCTTGGACAAGCTTGATCTTGGGGAGCGAGTCGAAGAGAAAATGCCAGATGTTACCTCCCCCGGCTGGTGCACTGAGGACGAGGGCGGAGCCTTCTAGTTTCTTCCGTCTCGGTAATCGCTTGCGGAAAAGGGTGCCGGGGAGTCCGCAGTTTAAAGCCCAATACGGTGGCTCCCAGTCGATAGGACGAAAATGTTGGTCGAAAAGCGTGTGGTCGTGGCCGTGAAAGCTACCGCCCGAAATTTGCAGAACAAATGAAGAGCGGCTGGAAAACGAAGGATGGTAATCATAAAATGTATCGTGGATCGGTTGGTCGAGCAAGCTCTGTGGTAGCGCGGGGGTGTGGGTTTCTCCGGTTTTTTCCCATACCT
The DNA here is from genome assembly GCA_036822055.1 of Puniceicoccaceae bacterium. GTDB lineage: Bacteria > Verrucomicrobiota > Verrucomicrobiia > Opitutales > Puniceicoccaceae > DAISIK01. The sequence continues at coordinate 2,134 of DAISIK010000054.1, read as the reverse complement.
TGTAAGGGTTTGCGCTGTCGGAATTCGGGGGTGAAATGAAAAGTCCTGAGAAACGCTGGAGAAAGGGAAGGAAGCTTCCGAAGCGCCGAAGGGTGCTCCGGGAAACTACTTGATGGTCAAACAGACCGGGGTCTGGTTTGCTTTGGAAGGATGGATATTTCCGAACATGCTCAAGCCAGTTTTGTTCGAGGGAAGAACGCGCTTTTGAAAGCCGCATGGGGATCACTGGGGACGGGCGAGCAACTCCTGATGGCCCTATTGAGATACCTGATTAAGATCGAGAAGAAAGTCGCACTGCTCAACAGTGCTGAGTCGATGGGCTATGACGATCATGGTGATTTGACCTCGCTGAGCGTTGATGGCGCGCATTACCTCGGCTTCAGTTTCATGGTCGAGGGCGCTGGTGGCTTCGTCAAGAATGAGCAACTCCGGATTTGAGTAGAGGGCACGCGCGAGCCCGATCCGCTGGCGTTGACCTCCGGAAAGTCTAATGCCTCGTTCACCGACAATGGTGGCAAAGCCCTCGGGTAAATCTTCTTCGATGAAGGAGAGAATTTGTGCCGCTTTGGCGGCTTCCTGGAGTCTTTCCTGGTCGATTTGATGATCGGGCAGACCGAAGGCGATATTGCGAGCGATGGTGTCGTCAATCAGGAAAATCTCTTGTGGGACATAACCAATGGTCCTTCGCCAATCGTGAATATTTGCTTCATTGATGGGCACCTCGTCGGCGTAGACTTCACCGCTGGTTGGCTGATGAAGGCCAAGAATGATGTCAACAAGGGTGGATTTGCCGGAGCCGGTTTTCCCAATGATGCCCAGAGAGTGGTTCTTGGGTAAATTCAAGGAGAGATTATCAAAGATAGGTTGAGGTGCTCCAGGATATTGAAAAGAGACCTTCTCGAGGCGGAGGTTATTCTCGAAGCCGAGAGTTTGGGCGTGGGCTGAGGAGGAGGTTTTAGGTGATCGATGCACCTCCCGGAGGACAGGCTCAAACTCTTCGGCTACCTCCTCTACGGAGTATCGGCTGGTCGAAATCTGGGAAAGCTGGCCGTAAAAAATCTGGGCAGCCGGAAGTAATCGATAGCCCGCCAGGGCGATAACGCCTAGGGAAGGAAGAATCTCCTGAAGGCTTTGTCCGAGGGAGGCATAAACCAGAACGGCAGCGATTACTCCCCCAAAGGCAACTGGCTCGAGGATGTACTTTGGAGTTTGAAAGTAGAGAGGAAGGACGGCCTGGACCTTGGCTTGTTCGTGGGAGTGTTGACTGAAGCGTTCGACAAAGTGCGATTCTGAGCCAGAAATTCGCACTGGCTTGATTCCGCCCAAAAGTTGTTGAGCCTCCTGCATCGCGCCTCGGTCGGCGACCTTCATTCTTTCAGAGGCGGCGACGCGGCTTTTTTGGAGGAGCCGATAGGTTGCTGCATAAAAAAGGATCACAATGGTTCCGGAGGTAACAGCGATCCAAATATCGACTACAAAGAGGGTGATGACGAGAAGGACGGCAGTAACGAATCGGGCAACTGCCTCGAGGGAGGGAAGAATGACATTGTAGACCATCTGCATTACATCCCCGGATGCTTTCTTTAGGAGGACTCCGGTATTGTTTTCAAGGTAGTAGGACCACGGTTTACTGGCCATTTCAGCAAGTAGCCGGGTGCGGAGAAAGTGACCGAGTCCGTGGGCGTAGCGGGCTCGAATGTAGTCGCTGATGAAGTTAGTCAGATTTGCGAGGGCCAACGTGAAGATGGCAAAAAGTCCGGCGAGAAGCAGCAGTTGGCTGTTTTCAAGGGTGGGGAGGCAACTGAGAATGGTTTCGCCAAGTTTGGAGGTGCGAAAAGCGTCGGGTTCGGCGGCAAGGGCGAGGAAAGGGAAAATTGAAGTGACCCCAGCAACTTGAAAGATGCCCTGAGCGAGGATAACGACCAGAACGATGGCTGGTTTTCTCCGTCCATAAGGCCGCGCCAGCCGGTAGACTTTGCGGTAGAGGTCAGAGAAGTTGGACAGATTAAACACGGGTTTTTGGTTTTTGGGTGCTTAGTTGGTGGTGCTGGGTTGGGCGAGGGGAGAGGGGCGGCAGGACCGCTTTCATTCATCAGCGGCGGGCGTCTTGCGTTCTTGCAGAGGGGTATTCGAG
>DAISIK010000053.1:0-8139 GCA_036822055.1 Puniceicoccaceae bacterium | reverse complement strand
AATAGGCTGCGCCCAGAGTGAAGTTGATCATCAAACCAATGGAACTCATCCTCACTCCCCAAGCCGCCACCTGGATCCTGGGCACACCTGTCGAGCGAGTAGTGGAATGGGCCACCACCATCTGGTGCAAACCCATCCACGGTAGAGCCACCCTGATCCCCAAACGCAAGTTCACTCTGGGATCCCTTGTCCAAACGCAGTCAGAGCATGGCTTCATCACCACCCGCTACTCCCCCAGAGTGCTAGTGATTTGGGATCCCACCTCCCGCAACGGCTGGAGCCACATGACCTACATCGGCTACGACTCCCGCTCCAAAGCTGAATCTGCCTTGCTCTGGATGGATCAACGAGGACATAGGGGATCCCTGCGTCCCGCCAAACGACTGAGAGACAGTTGCACCCAGGAGCTGAAACTCCCCAATCTGCCCTGGTCAATGGTGGAGAACCTTGTGTCAAAAGACCTGGGCCAGTCCATCACCCTTCAACCCTTGGAGATGGAGAACATCGCATAGGTTTCTCCCAAAATGCAATCCATAGGAGACAAAGAAAATGTTCGACTTCAACTTTGACGCCCCAGAACTCGGCAAATTCATCTATGCAGGCGAACCCCGCCTCTATCAGGCCGACTGCCGTAGCCCTGGATCCTTTCGCATCATGGGGGTGGAAGGATCCGATGCTAAGACGCTGCCCATGAAGATCCTGGCCTATCACTCCTTTGATGATGAGCTATTCGGTTACGACTACCAGAAATGGCTGGAGGTGCTGTTCATTGACAAGGACAATATCGTTTCATCCATCCTGCTAAAGACTCAATCTCTGAGCAACTTTGCCAACTTCTGGCTCACCCTCACCCAGCAGGGCACCGGACTCAGCACTGGCATCACCACCGCCCGGTTAAAGAAAGTTTCCAGCCGGAAGAATGGCACCGATTACAGCACCGTCACCTTCTTTGACGAGAATGGGGATCCCGCGTTTCAGCCCATGCCAGAGAAAGATGTGGAGGAGCTGAAAGAGTTTGTGATTAGCCATGCCCATGCGTTGAGCAGTGCTTTCAGGTTTACCCCACAGCCTCAAGTGGATGCTCTGCCAGATGAGGAGAAGGGATCCAAAGTGAGGAAGCTTAGGGCATAAAAGAACAGGGGGATCCTGATGCTGAGAGGTGGAGGGATCCCTATTCCCCTTTTGGATCCTCAGAGATTTGCACCAAGGGATCCTCTTTCCCGTCAGCTCAGCTCTCCATCGGCCTTGGCAACATAACGCTAAAGTTTACCTGCGTGGCGGGCCTTATTGACCTGGAACTCTGAAATACCCGTCCAGCTCGGACTCCACGAACCCCGGCCAGTGAGGGGCCGGTGTCGTCCGCTCAGGACGGAACCCGATCCACTCCGGGCACGCCGCCCGCGCCGCGTCCCAGGCGAAACGCAACTCCTCGCGCGGCCGCCCGACCAGCAGTGAAGTCCGGTACTCGAACAGGTGCCTGGCGAACAGGTGCTTGGCGAAGCCCCGCCCGTAGACAATGGGGAGGAGCACGAACTCCGAGAAACGCTCGTCGGACCAATTGACGGCCCCGGACAAAAACTCGCAACGGCAGCTCGCGGCTGGGTCAAAGATGCACTCGCGCAAGAAAGTGATCTCCTCGTCGCCGAACACTGGATCTTCCATACGGCCCTCCGTCGCCGAACGTTGCCCATCACCCGCCGCAGATAACCCCTACATCGTACAGCTTGGCTGAAGTCATCTTGCCATTGAGAGGTCGTAGATTAAGCGGGTTCAAAAGATGCCCCGACTATCCGCAGTGCCCATCAAACTGAGTGAGGATGAGAATGCAGACTTGGAGAAACTATTACGGCGTTCGAGCACCCCCCAACAGATTGCGATGCAAGCCAAAATCATCCTGCGTTCAGGAGCAGGGAAAGGTCATGGAGAAATTTCACGGACACTGGGAATTAGCAAATATACCAGTCGTCTATGGCGAACTCGCTGGATGATGTGGAGGAGCTGAAGGAGTTTGTAGTCAGTCATGCCCAAGCGTTGAGCAGTGCTTTCCGCTTTACCCCACAGCCGCAAGTTGATGCACTTCCTGACGAGGAGAAGGGATCCAAAGTGCGGAAGCTGCGGGCATAAGTGGAGTGAGGGATCCTGAAGCTCAAGGTGGAGGGATCCCTGTCCAGTTCTCCTCCCAAAAGCCTGCTAATTTACCGTAAGGCAAAAGCAGGAGGCATAGGCCAGCTCCGCATCCGCTTGAGCAAAGTGTTAAATCGAGTCTTCATTGCGTCACCGCAACTTCCGCTTCTTCAACGTACGCTCGTAATCGGCAAATCGAGCCTTTGCTATGACTGATCGGGAGAGGGTTCTTACGACCAAGCCTTCCGGCTTACCCCCTGCAAGGCTGTCGAGCGCACATCGGGTGGTCGGGCTCGCTTGCTGAAGGAAGGAATAAGTCGCCTCAATCCCCTTCGGAAGTTCGGACGCTTCCACCTCGAAGACTCGAGGAGTTAGCTCCAACGAGTAACGCTCCGCAATCGAATGAAGTGCTGCCTCGTCCAAAAAGACTTGCCCTCCCCCCTCACGCCACTGGGAGATCTGCGAAGTCGAACGTCTCAACAAAACCTCGTACTCTGGAATAGTAGCTACGTCAAAGAGGCGGGATCCGATTCGCCCCTCCCCTGTGTACTGTTTGCTCGATCCGGTAACCTTTCCCCCATACACCTCGAAGTAGTACACCACGACGGCTGAAAGATCCTCCTGTCGGAGTCGCTCAGCCGTTGCCTTCATCGCCTCGACAATCCCGAGCGCAGAATTCCCAATCAAGTCGCCCCTCGCGTAGAGGAACTCCTCCCGACTCCCGAGGATGAACGAGCCGTCGGTGAGACAGATGACTCGGGCGTTCGTGCCATCAACCTTCTCTGTGCCAATGACAAGCCCCTCGAAGGGAACCACCTCATCAAGTAGGTTGCCGTTCTTCGGGTCAAGCGTGTGATAAGTCGGAATAGAGGGATACTTCGTAAGCGAGTTCAGCTTGACGAGGTCAACCATCCGAACGTCAAAGGCCATGAATCTCTCCTACACTCCAATGAAGTTGCTGCGCTTCGCTTTCGCAGTCTAACGAGTCTGTTGAGCGGCTGCCGAAGTCTTTGCTATAACTCCAACAGTTGCAACCAGTCCGCCCCAATAGAATTATTCTACAGATTAGATTGCGAGTGATGGCGCAGTTTAAGTCTTGTCTGTTGCTACCGGAATTTTACAAGTAGGCAGATTTTGATGAATTCTCCCTTTCATTTACAAGCCGTGGTTGAGTTATATGGTTTATACGCTGAATCCGTTTGCCCGTGGGAGATTGCTGAAATTGATGAGTCATGGTTACGCTTATCAGCAGAGATGACACAGCCGGAAATTGGATTATTCTTTGCACGGTTGGCGAGCTACAACCAGATTGATTTGTTGGAAAGTCGAGAGATGATCTTGAAAGAGATTTTAGGGGCGGATGGTTTGGCCTTGGCAGGTGGGATTCAGGTTGTATTTGAGGAGAAGATAATTTCACCAAGTTGTTGCTGCGGGCTTGAAGGCTGGCGAGAGTGGCAAGACTTTTTGAGGACGGGTGAGACTCCTTGGTTAGGGCACGATCCGAGTCCTTGGATAGAGCAGGGAGATGGCGTGATTCGGGTTTGGTCGGATGGTGGTCTAGGTGACTCGATGAAGAATGCATGCAAGATTGAAGTAAAGCGTCCTGCCTTTGAACGAGCGGTTCAGTCCGTAGAGCAGGATTTATTGGGTTTTCGATTTTGCATTGAGAGTTGGTGCGAGTCTATTGGATTTGGTCAGGCTAATGAGTTGGCCGAGAAGGTAGAACAGTGTTTTCAGATAGGTCAGCGACATCTGTAAATAAATCTTGAGTCCGCTCTCGGAATCCAGAATAGATCCAAATTGCGGGCATAAGGAAGCAAGGGATCCTGAAGCTGTAAGGCGGAGGGATCCCCACTCGGCTCTCATTATCAAAACCCGATAACGTCGAACATGCAGTGGCGGCTCGCAGCACCCTGCCGGTGTACTCATAGTCTCGGATCCACAGGTTCACTTTCCAAGGCAAGCACACCGAACACACATTCATGCACTCGATATAGCGGATCCTTCTCTACGAAGCGGTGCAAGGCTTCTAGTCCAAGAGCAAACTCCCGGAGTGCCAAAGACCGCTTCGGCCCCAGGCCTCGTGCGCGAAGTCGCTCGAGGTGCTCATCGAGGGTGTACTCGGGGCCGTAGATGATGCGCAGGTATTCCCTGCCACGACACTTTACCGCTGGCTGAACCAAGCCCTTCTTGCCGTGCATCAGCCACTCCATCGGCTTCACGACCATCCCCTCGCCACCGCCTTCGGTGAGTTCCTCCCACCAAGCAACGCCGCTGGCTTGGCTCTCCGTGCTCGTGAGGTCAATGACCTTGAATGCCGTCTTGTGGAGCATCTGCCTATCCGCCTCGCAGAGTTCGGAGAGTGTGGTCATATGCCAGACGTGGTCACGATCAGTATGCACACCTCCCTCGGATGCAAGCAGGTGAAACGGTGCAAACTTAAGGTCGTCAATGCCTGAGACCGGCCAGCAGTAGCGACGGTAAGCATCCGTATACTTCTCAACACAGTCTTGACGGGCCGAATAGCGGTCGATGAGGCCGCTCACTTCCGCGGTGCGGGACGCCGCCAGTCGGAGTGCCGCCAGAGCAGCGGTCATGCTGACCCGAGACGCGGCCCCAACGGGTGCGTACTGGGAGCGCAGTAGTTCCTGGGCCTTTGCAGACCACGGCATGAGTTCGGCATCGAGACAGAACCAGTCCGACTCGAACTTTTTCCAGAAATCGGCGTTGGTCAGCGCTGCCTGGAGACGGTTAAGGAAACTGGACTCGATCGCGGGATCGTCAAAGAAAGGCCGTCCCGTGCGGGTGTAAAGGGCACCGATGCCGTGACCTCGGATGCCAAAACGCTTGGCAGCCACGCCCTCATCCCGACAGACGACGGCAACGGCCCGAGATCCCATGTGCTTCTCCTGACAGACGACTTTCGGAACGCCGTTGGCCCGGAAGTATTGGAAGGTCTCCTCAGGGTGCTCGAGGAAGGGGCCATCCTTGCGAGTATCAGAGGGCGACATTGTGGGCGGCAGGTAGATCAGCCAACGGGGATCGGTGGCGAAACGGCTCATGATCTCCAGTGCCGCAGCCGCGTTTTCTTCTCGCACTGTCACGGTGGTGAGGATGCGGGTGGAGACGATGCGCTTTCCCTGGACATCCCCGATATCGAGGACATCGTTATCTGGTCGGGCTGACCCTTTTGATAAGGATCCATCGAGCGGCTTCACAGGTTCGTAGTACATCCTGGCAGCAGGGACGGAAACCAACTCGTTCTCGGGGTAGCGAAGTGCCGTCAGGGATCCACCGAAAACGCATCCCGTGTCGATGCAGATGGTCTTGTTCAGCCACTCCGCGCTCGGCACAGGCGTGTGCCCATACACAACGCGCGCCCTTCCTCGGTAGTCAGCCGCCCAGTTGTAGCGAACGGGAAGGCCGTACTCATCCGTCTCGCCCGTGCTTTCCCCGTAGAGCGCGAATTCTCGAACGCGAGCCGATGCGCGACCCTGAAAAGACTCCTTCATTCCGGCATGGGCCACCACCAGCTTGCTATCGTCCAACACGTAGTGGCTTACAAGGCCATCGATGAAGGTCTTCACCTCCTCGATGAACTCCGTCGGTTCATGTTCCAGTTGCTTCAGGGTCTCTGCGAGGCCGTGAGTGATCCGCACGTCGCGGCCATCCAGCTTCTTTTTTAGCTTGATGTCGTGATTCCCTGGGACGCAGAGCGCAGTTCCCTCCCGCACCATCGCCATCACAAGACGCAGTACAGCCGGGGACTTGGGGCCACGATCCACGAGATCGCCGACGAAGAACGCTCGCCGTCCTTCAGTGTGCCTCGCCGTGGGTGCGGTTTCGTCGTCCTGCACCTCATAGCCGAGTTTGCGTAGCAGGGCGACAGCCTCGTCGAAGCAGCCGTGAACGTCACCAATAATGTCGAATGGCCCGGTCTCGTGTCGCTTGTTGTTCCAGAGGGGCTTGCGTATCACCTCGGCAGCGGCGACTTCCTCAGGTGAATTGAGGATCGCAATGTAACGGAAGCCCTCCCGCTTAAGCGACCGGAGCGACTTGCGTAGCTGCTGAGACTGTTGACGGGTTACGTGAGAACCGAACTGACGGTTAGCTCGGTCTTGATTACGCTCGCAGCAGAGCTTTTCCGGAATGTTCAGAACGATGGCGACTGGCAGCACATCGTGTTCACGTGCCAGTTTCACGATCGGCTTGCGCGCCTCTGCCTGAACGTTGGTCGCGTCGATCACAGTCAGACGCCCTGCCTCGAGACGCTTCGCCGCGATGTAGTGCAGGACGTCGAACGCATCACTGGTCGCGCCCTGGTCGTTTTCGTCGTCGGAGACCAGGCCGCGGCAGTAGTCGGACGAAAGGATTTCGGTCGGCTTGAAGTGGGTCTTTGCAAAGGTCGATTTTCCGCTTCCGGATATACCGATAAGCGCAACCAATGACAGCTCTGGCAGTTCAATTTTCATCGCTGAAACACCGCCATTTGCGTTGGAGAGCCAACCTCCGCGTCCTCGGCCCCGATCGGCAAGAAGCGCACCCCGTACCCATAACGGTCGGCGACCCCAGCACACCAAGATTGAAACTCCTGGCGCGTCCACTCGAACCTGTGGTCTCTATGCCGGAGCTTACCAGTGGGCAGGGTCTCGAAGCGCACGTTGTACTCCACATTTGGCGTCGTGACGACCACGGTGGATGGCTTGGCGAACTCGAACAGCACCCGCTCAAGGGATCCCAGGCGAGAGATGTCGATGTGCTCGATCACCTCGATGGCGCACGCCGCATCGCAGTCCGCAAAGCGGCTGTCCCGATAGGTCAGCGACCCCTGGAAGAGATCGACCTTCTTGCGCTGCATCTCCGGCATCCGATCCAGCTTCAGTCGGTCGCGGGCACGTTCGAGCGAATGCATTGAAACATCCACGCCTACGACCTTCGTGATGGAATGCTCCTTGAGAAGGGCCCCGACAAGCTTGCCCTCGCCACAGCCAAGATCTAAGACGCGGGTCGCGCCGGCCTCTCTGAGCACAGCGATGACCGCGCCAAGCCGTTGGTTGTTCAGGCTGGTCGGGCGTTCGAGAGCTTCTTCTTGCTGCTCCCTCTCAATCTCGTGTTCCTCAGGTTCCGGGTCGTCGCCCGCTATGAGCCGCTCGATCGCGTCGCGAACCAGGCTCCGCTGATGCCTTAAGTAGCGGCGCGTGATCTGATCTCGCATGGGGTGAGCTATCAGCCAGTCGCCACCCTTTTTAATCAATTTGTCGACCTCATCGTCCCCAACCCAGTAGTGCTTCTGGTTATCGAGAACAGGGATAAGGACGTAGAGATGGGTGAGCAGATCGGCGAGACGGACTTCCGCTTGGAGGCGCAGCTCAAAGCAGTGACCTTCGCCCCACTCCGGGAACATTTCGTCGAGAGGGATGCGCTTCGCGTCTACCTTGTATCCAAGAGGTGTAAATAGCCCGCAGAGGAACTGCTCACCGCCGCGACTTGGAACTGCCGATAGGCGCACATCGAACGGCATCGGGGTGTCCGCCAGCTCCTGCCGCTCTTTCGACACCCCCTTTATGGCAGAGCCAAAGACTTGAGCGATAGCGACGCTCAGGAACGACGACGCGGCATACGGTCGATCGTTGACGTAGTGGGCGAGAGTGCCCTCAGAGTCTGGGGAGGAGCGACGTCCCCGAACCAGGCCCACCGGGTCAAAGTCCAACAGAAGTGCAGCCGTACAGCGATCTTCAGTCGCCTCTGAATAGAAGACATGAGCCTTCCCATAGGCGAGCGGGAACGTCTGGCACTTATCGGGGTGCTTGGCGAGAAGGTAGCCCAGATCTGTCGCAGGACGATGTGTCGTGGTCATTGTCAACAGCATTGAATTTCTTCTCTAACTGGCTTTACCTTAGAAATGCTCTCTACTCAGCGGCAACTCAACGGCGTGACGCGTCCGTTCATTTCATTTAGCTAACGGTTACAGAAACCTTGAGTGTTGATTAGAACCTATCACAAGCTTGAATGCAG
>DAISIK010000052.1:0-8762 GCA_036822055.1 Puniceicoccaceae bacterium | reverse complement strand
TTAAGGCTTTTCCAGGACCGGCACCGCAAAGGTCCTGAACTCCTCACCGCGTCGTATCGTCATCGTGAGGGTCTCCCCGATTCGGGCGAAAAAGAAGCGGTTCCGCAAATCTCCCACATTGCGAATCGAGTCGCCATCGACGTTCACGATCTCGTCGTTCTCCTCGATCCCTGCCCTCTGGGCCGGCCCCCCCCGGTCCAGTGACATCACAAAAAGTCCCTTGCCATTCTGACCTTTTGGACGCTCCTCCACCTCAATTCCGATCCACCCGTACTCCACCTCCCCGCCTCGACCGAGCCCTTCCAAAACGCGAATCACCGCGCGGCTCGGAATGATGTAGGAAGAATTCACCTCAGGGAGGGACGCGATTAACACCCCCAGAAAACGTCCTTCCAAATCGAAAACTGGTGATCCACCCTCCCCGGGGTTCGCCGGAATAGACGCCCTCAGATAACGGGTCGGAAACACCCGATTCCCGAACCGGTCCTCATGCCCCGAAACCAGTCCGATCGAGGGGGCCGGGTCAAACTCCAATGCACACGAAATCGATAGAACAAAGGTTCCGATCCGCGGCATCCCCGAGTCCATGACAGGAACAAAGTCGATTACCTCAGGCCGTTCCACCGCCCGTAGGAGCGCCAGATTGGTAGTCGGATCCGCCCCCACCAGTACCGCATCATAGGTCCGGTCAAGGTATTCATAGCGCAACCGCTCTGCTCCCTCGACCGCCCGAAAGGTAGCCACGATTAACCCATCGGCACTGGAAAAAAAACCACTACCGACCCGCACCGTCCACTTCGTCTCACCCAACTCGTTTGTCTCTTCCGATCCGGCTTTGACGCGAACCACCGCATCCCAGCGGCGATCAAACACCTCAATAACCCGATTCTGCAACCCGAAGTAGGTGTCGTCGGCGAAGAGGCAGCTCCACCCCAGAAACACCAATGCCGCCCACCTTGGGACAACTACCCAACGAACCCTCACCTAGTTGGCAAACGAGGTTCGAAGCCTCCTTTTCTCCACCCCGAGCTTCGGGGTTGAGAAGGATTCGGTCACAAACACCAAATCCGAACTCTCGCTCAGGGAGAGGTCCTCAAAAGAGAACTCGCCCCCCGCACGGGAAAACTGAAACCGCTCGTCCGAGGGACGGTGGTAGACATCCAGCTCAAGAGGAGCCTTCTCCGACCAACCACCAGCGGCCTGCTCGGAGGGCTTTTTACTCGATCCGTCCAGTGCGATCCCGCCTGAAACTCCTCCCTGTTGCCGGTCAGTAACGACAGGAACCAATCCAATTGCCGCCAGCGCTAGCAAAGATGCCACCACGGAGGAGATCAGCACCGAGGCACTCGAAAATGAAGCACCAAACCGGGAGATGAGGCGACGGGAGACCGGAGGTTCTACCAACTTCTGGACGAGCTTCTGCTTCAGCTCGCGATCAAAACCCTCCCAGTAAGCTTCTGTCGGTCTCTCCAACTTTTTTAGCTCAAACAAGTTGGAGAGGTCGTCTCTCTCGCAATCTCCTCGGTAGCGACCAGCCATCAAATTAAGCTTCCCGGAGATAAGGTTGAAGCATCCCCCGCAGGTGGTGCTTGGAATAGTGAAGTCTTGAGCGGACGGTTCCTACCGAGACGCCTAAGATTGATGCAATTTCCTCGTGTGCCATACCTTCGATTTCGAATAAAACGATTACCACTCGATGCTTAGGAGACAAACGATGGAGCGCTTCGTTCAATTTTTCTTGCAGTTCCCGCAACAAAAGGGGCCGCTCCGCCCCGCTGGACACCGAACTCACCTTCGACAGAAGCTCAGCCGAGGCGTTCTCATCCATCTCCTCAAAGCTGAAAAACTTCCTCGTCCGCTTGCGCCTAAGCGCACTCAAAGCCGTGTTCACCGCGATCCGGTAGAGCCAGGTGTAGAAGTTTGACTGGCCGCGAAACTTATGAATCGAACGAAATGCTTTGATGAAGGCCTCCTGGGCAAGATCCGCAGCATCTTCACGGTTCGACGTCAGGTGATAGAGGGTGGAGTAAATCCTCTCGCGGTATTTCCTCACCAATTTGTCGAAGGCTCCGAGATCCCCCTCCCGCACTTGCTCTACCAGGGCATCGTCCTCCGCCACCACGGCCACCTTCGGGGTGTCCAGCCCTGAGGCTAGTGCAGTCTTGGCAGAGATGCTGTCCATCCCTCACAAGATGCCCCTCGGCTAACCAGTCTGCAAGGCAAAATCACCTCTATGCGGCCAAAGCAAAGGTCCCCTCTGTTCTCTCCCTACCTCGCCCCACTGCAATCAAGCCATCCCCTGCTGCTTCAAACTTGACCTTGAGCTTGCCCTCCTCCTTCTATCAACGGTTTCAGGCAAAAACTCTACACCGTGGCAAAAGAAAACAACCCTCCAGACTTCTCCGTCGAAGAAAGTCACCTTGATGACCATCTCAACGACGATCTATATCAGTATTTCCGCGACAATCGTTCCACCATCATCGCCACGGTGGCCATCGTCCTCGCCGGGGCTGCCCTCTTCCTCACCCTTCGCTTCACCAAGGAGCAGCGTTTGCGGAAGATGAGCTCCTCCTATGCAGTTGCCGCTCATGAGGGCACCTACGCAGACTTTTTCACAAAATACTCCGGCTCAAACCTGGGCTCCCTCGCTGGCCTCAAAGCCGCCGCCGAGGCTCTCGAGGAGGGTGACTTCGAAAAAGCTGCCTCCCTCTACGAAAAGGTTGAATCCGGCCTCACCCGAACCCCCCTTCAGGGGCTCGGCCAACTCGGCCGGGCCATCTCCATCCTGCGCTCCGGCGATCTGGCCCTCGCCAAATCGACTTTCCGCCGCATCGCAGACGATGCAAAAGCCTACGATTCTGTCCGCTCCATGGCTCTCTATCAACTCGGGCTCACTGCCTTGCAGGCGGAGGACGATGCCCTCCTCAGCGAGGTGCAAGCCCGGCTCGAGGGCCTCGCTGGCGGCAGCCTCTACCTTGACCGCCTCAATGCTTTTGTCGAGCGCCCTCCCGTTGCCTTCCGCCAAACCGAAACGGACCCGGCCCCGGAAGGTCCCAGCGAGCCCACCCCCGCCCCGGCTGACTAATAGATCACCTTCGTCAAGGGATACTCGATGATCCCCTCGGCTCCGGCCCGTTTCAGCGCCGGAATGATCTCCCGCACAATGGTTTCGTCTACGATCACCTCAACGGCTACCCAATCCCGATCTGCCAATTCATTGATGGTCGGATTCCGCAGTGAAGGCAGCTTCTCCAATAACCCCTCAAGGTGGTCCCGTCTCAGGTTCAGCTTGAGACCCACCTTGCCCTCCGCCTCGAGGGCAGCCGTTAGCAACAAGGCCAGATTCTCAATCTTCTGCCGTTTGCGCTCATCCTCCCAGCTGGCTCGGTTCGCGATCAGCTTCGTGTTGGTGTATAAAATGGTGTCAACTACTCGTAAATTATTAGCCCGCAGCGAACTTCCCGTTTCCGTCAGATCGACGATGGCGTCCACCAGATCAGGGACTTTTACCTCAGTTGCCCCCCAGGAAAATTCGACTTCCGCCTTCACCCCGTGCTTCGCCAGGTAAGTCTCCGTCAGATAAACCACCTCGGTGGCGATTCGCTTGCCTTCCAGATCGGCCACCGTCCGGATCGCTGAACTCGCGGGAACCGCCAAGACCCAACGGGACCTCACACTTGAGGCCCGGCTGTACACAAGATCGCACACCTCAACAACATCCGAGCGATTTTCCAGCACCCAGTCGTGCCCCGTCAGACCACAGTCAAAGTACCCGTGCTCCACATAGCGGCTCACTTCCTGCGCCCGGACAAAGACTCCCCCCAGCTCGGGATCATCAACCATCGCACGATAAGAGCGCGAGCCCTTGCTCACCCGGTAGCCCGCTTTGCGAAAGAGTCCAATGGTGGATTCCTCAAGGCTCCCTTTGGGAAATCCAATGTTCAGCACGTATTGATCGTCCATCATTCTCTGAAATGGTTGGACCTTGAGAATGACAAGAAGATTATACTTTTTACATTTACACTTTCCCTTACTATCAAAAGTTTAAACCCACTAACCCTATCTGCTCATGAAGGAATCTCCCAAGCCCCTCATTCTCATCGTTGAAGACAACCCTGAGCTGCGCGCCTCAATCATCGAATACCTCGAACACGTGGGCATGCTCACCCAGGCTTTCGACCGGGGTGCCAAGGCCATCGATTTCCTGAAAAACAACCACGCCAACCTGGTTCTCCTCGATGTAAACCTCCCCGACTTCAGCGGCTTCGAACTCCTCCGCGAGATCCGCTCCGTCGATGCTCCCCCGCCCGTCATTTTCGTCACTGGCCTCAACAACGAAATCAGCAAAGTGAAGGGCTTTGAAATCGGCGCCGATGACTACCTGACCAAGCCCTTTAGCAATGCAGAACTGGTCGCCCGCATCCGCGCAGTCCTCCGCCGTTCCGAGACCGCCTACGACACCAAGCTGGCCATGAACGCCTCCGTTCTTGACCAGCCCTTCACCTTCTGCGAGGCCAGGATCAATCCCGCCCGTCTTGAGATCAACTTCCCCAACGGCAACACCGAGGCGATCGGTCGCAAAGAGCTTGGCATCCTCGCCCTCCTCGCCAATAACCCGAATCAGGTCATCTCCCGAAAGATGATGATCCACGAAGTCTGGGGCGAACATGCTGACCTGAAAAGTCGATCCCTCGACCAATATGTCGTTCGCATTCGCGACCGCTTCAAGGAGCAGGAGTGCCCAAGCACGGCCTTCCGGACGATCCATGGCATCGGGTACATCTACGATAATTGAGGCAGACTGTCTCCCCCGGCAGCCCACCCCCTGGCCGGCCACCAGTCCTTCGCAAGTTCCTCTTGCAGCCACATTTGCCTCCTTTCCGTTCGGCGAGGCTGTCGCCATCCTTTCCCCAGGGGGAGTCTGCGCCCTCGCCCTCGGTCCCAGCACCGCATTCCTTCAGATCACCCTCGACCGCTACCGGGCCAGCATCCCGGGCCAGACCATTGCCCCGCCCGGCGAGCACTCAATGTCCTTTCCCTACCCCCTCTTTGACCCCGCCTCCGCAGACCTTCCCCACCTCATCGTCTCCGGCACTCCCTTCCAACTTCGGGTTTGGCAAGCCACCGCCCGGATCCCCTTTGGCGAGGTACGCACCTACACCCAAATCGCCCAACAAATCGGCTCTCCTCAAGCCAGTCGGGCCGTCGGCAGCGCCCTTGCCGCCAACCAGATCGCCTTCGCTATTCCCTGCCACCGGGTGGTCCGGGCTGATCATGCCCCCGGCTCCTACCGCTGGGGTGCCCCCCTCAAGGAACGGATTCTGTCTTGGGAGCAGGCGTTTCACCCCAGGCCTCGGGCAAGGTCTCTTCCACAAATCGTTGCCCTAGGTCCTCCCGGTCGCCGCGCTGCCTCGGGTAGCTAAAGAATCGCTTGGGATAAAGCAGCAGGAACGGGTGGAACTCCCTCGCATTGGCAACCCCGGGCGGCCGATTCGTCCAGACCAGTTCATACTCCCCCTCCCGCAAACCCTTCTGGACCAGAAAGTCCATCCGGTCCACCACGTCCCGATCGATAAAATAAACCGCCTCACTTTGGTACCGCTCTCCGCTCTCAATCCGAATCATCTCGTAGTAAACCGGCCAATACCGGTGCCCCGGGAGATCCCGAGCCCAGATATTCACCAGGATGCCCGGGACCTCTTCGGTTCCAAAAACCTTCATCTCAGCCGGTCGACAGCCGCTCAGAACCAGCACCAGACCAGCAACCGGAATCACCCCGAGTCTACTTCTTCTTCCCTGGGTCAACATAGATGGTTACCTTCGTTTCACCCGCCCCGATTAAGGCCTGCGCCCGTCTCATCGCCCGCGCCGTCGAGAGGGTAGGATTCTCGGCATCTTCCCGAAAGATGTTTTCCTCCCCGATCTCGGCAATCAAACCAGAGGCCGCAAATACCTCGTAAACCTCCTCGCGCACCCCGCTGACCACCATAAAGCGGTCCAGCTCGTTCATGTGGCGCACCAGTTCGAAGAGTGCGAAAACACTCGTTGCGTCCAGCAAACGGGCATTTTTCATCCTCAAAACCACCACCCTTAGATTCGGTTCGTCGCAAATCCGGCGCATTTGGTCCCGAAAGAGCTCACTCGCACCGAAAAAAAGGTCTCCCTCAACGTGCACAATCGATACCTCGGGCACCGCTCGCTCGACGAGGTTTGTCCTCGCTCCCAGCTTCCCCTCCTCGTTGAAGGCATACTCTACCAGCTCCGGACGAGAGGCCCGCCTCAAAAAGAGCGCGATCGCCAGACCGGTCCCCACGTAGATCGCGCTGTCCAGCGGCTGCAACATTCCCACCGCCAGGGTCACGATAAAGACCAGGCGGTCGTCCTTCGTCGCCCGCATCACCAACCGGATATTGCGCGGGCTCAAAAGACTCAATCCAATCATCACGATCACCACCGCCAGCGATGCCTTCGGCACGTAGGAGACAAAGTTGCCAACCAGCAATGCCCCCAACAGCAGCATCATCGCTACAAAAAGGCTCGAGATTGAGCTGGTCGCCCCGCTGTTCACGCTGAGCACCGAGCGGGTCAACGAGCCCGAGGCCGCCATCCCCGAAAACAAGCCGCAGCCGACGTTGGCCATCCCCAAGCCATACATCGATTGATCCAGATTCAACCGCGATCCCGTCCTCGCCGCCAGCGACTTTCCTATCGATGCCCCTTCAAGGATCGCCAGTAGCGCAAGCGCCAAAGCTGGCCCGGTTAGTTGATTAAGCGGCACTTTCGTAAAGTTTGGCAAAGTCAGGCTCCAATCTCCGAGGGCCACCGACTGCAAAAATTCCAACTCCCAGCCAGCCCCTTTCAAATACACCCCAACCCCCCCCATCAACATGAGGGTGACCGCCACCTGCGGGAGGCTTCGGAAAAGACGCCCGATCAACAGATAGACCACCAACGTCACCCCAGCTACCGCCACTGCACTCAGATCCGTTTCCGCGATGTAGTACAGGGTGAAATACAGCACCTCAACGAGCGTGGAAGCGGTCTCCTCCCCGCTGAAACGAAAGCCAAATGCCCCCCGTACCTGATTGGCAATGATCAGAAGGGCCGCCGCCGTCACGTAACCAATCACCACCGTTCGGGAAATGTACTGGATGAAGGTCGAGAGCTTCAGGAATGCCCCCACGATCATAAACGTTCCCGCGATGCACAGAATCAAGGGAAGGACCACAACCCGCTCCTCCTCGGGAATTCCCAGACTGGCAAAAGCACTCAGCAGCATCACCGCCGTGGCGTTGGTCGGACCAAAGGAAATGTAGTGGTCGCGGGCAAAAAAGGCTCCCAGCAGGCTCGCAACAATTGACCCAAAAATCCCGTAACTTACCGGCAGTCCCGCAATCAGGGCATAGGCAATCCCCTGCGGGAAGGCCAACAAAGCAACGTTCAAGGCCGCCCTCAGCTCAGGACCCAACCGCTTTCCCCGAAGCTCCTTGACCGCAGCCGGGAAGGGAAAAGGGTCCACCGTCGAAACATTCTCAACCGAGCCAGACTTTTGAGAAATCCTTCGCCAAAGAGAATCCGAACGCACCCGGTTAGGTGATCACTTCAACCCGCCGGATCGCAAGGGAAATTCTGCCCTTACTCCTCATCCCCCTCAGACCTTCGCACCAGGCCCGAGGAGGTCGATTCCGTACTCAGAAAAAAAGGCCCCGAGTTCCTCCTCGTCATAGGCTCCAGCCATCAAGCGCTCGTAAAAAACCTCGGTGTCATCCGCTGGCAAAAGGTCGAACAGCAGTTTTCCCGCCCTCATCCCCGCATTGAGACAGGCGTGAGGTTCCCCCATTCCTACCATCACGGTGTCGCCCGCCTTCGCCTCGATCCTCGACTCTCCCACAAGGAAAATATGCTCGCCCTCCAGCACGGTGTAGAGCTTGAGCTGTAGCCGGTGCGCCTGCATCGGTGAGCTTTCCCTGGGCGCTGTCACTTCCAGCCACCTCGCCAGCATCCCCGAAGTTTGGCTCCCGGAGATCAGACACTTCACCTTCGGCTTGATCATGCCTCCCTTAGTGCCAGCTCGTGGCGTGCATGACAACGCTCAGATCGACCAAACTTTAGACCCTTGAGGCGCACTAATGGTGCCGGACCGGGGACTCGAACCCCGAACCAATTGATTAAGAGTCAACTGCTCTACCGATTGAGCTAGTCCGGCGAAAACCGAAGACAATGCGGCCATTCCAGCTTCGCTGCAAGCAAAAAGCCTGCGCTCGGTGATCCGTCGACCGAGGCTCCATCGCCCCTCTCTGCCGTTCACCTTCCCCCCGGGGCAACTCAGTATTTATAGTGTTCCGGCTTGTAAGGACCGGTTGGTTTTACCCCGATGTAGGAAGCCTGCTCAGGGCTCAGTTCAGTCAAACGCCCGCCCAACTTTTCCAGATGGAGCCGGGCCACCTTTTCATCGAGATGCCTCGGCAGCATGTAAACACCCGGACGGTACTTCTCCAGATGCTGCCAGAGCTCCACCTGTGCCAGCACCTGATTGGCGAATGAGTTCGACATCACAAAGGATGGGTGGCCCGTTGCACAACCGAGGTTAACCAACCTTCCCTCCGCAAGCAGGTAGATTGCGTGCCCGTCGTTAAAGACAAACTGGTCGACCTGTGGCTTGATATTGATCCGGTCCACCTCGGGCGAATCCATCAATTGCTGCACTTGGATCTCGTTGTCGAAGTGGCCGATGTTGCAGACGATCGCCTGGTCCTTCATCC
>DAISIK010000051.1:0-8881 GCA_036822055.1 Puniceicoccaceae bacterium | reverse complement strand
GGCCCCTGAAAGCCCCTCTCCGGTGGAGAGGTCAAATTCCTGCCAGGTGGTCATGGTTTCCTTGCGACCGGCAAAATCATAGGTGTATTCCACCGGATAGGATCCCGCTCCCCACTGTTTGGCTACTTCCCCTCGCGGGGTATAGGTGGTGTGGGTGGTGGTTCCGTCTGGATCGGTACTGGAGGTTGGGCGCCCCATAGAATCGTAGGTGTAGGTTGATTCGAGGGGGCCGAGGGGACCGTCGCCGTCTGGATCCGGACTGATGGTGCGGATCACTTGGCCGCCGATGCTGTACTCAACCGTGGTGGTCCCAGTGCGAGCATCGGTTGTGGCGATCCGTCTTCGCCGCGCATCGTATTGATGATCGGTCGCGGTGAGCAGCTCCTGCGCGCCCTCGGCAGTTGACGCAGTGTACCATTCGGTTCTTACCAGCAAATCGTCCCGATAGATGGAGCGGGTGGAGGTGCCGTCCGGAGAGATGGTAGTTTCAGTCCGGTCCTTCCAGTCTCCACCCTCGGGCCTTTCGCGGTAGTAAACCGTTGTCCCGCTGCCGAGGCCAAAGCTTTCACTTCGGTTCCCGTCCCGACTGCGGATGGTGGTGCGAACAGCTAATAGCTCCTCTGAACCTTCTTCTGGTGCAACGAAAGTCGTTTCCCGAATCGCGGGCATGCCCTCGAGGAGAACTGACTTGGAAACAGTCCGGGTGATGCGGTCAGTACCGCCAAGATCGATCACGCCATTGCGGTCTCCACCGGAGGAACTGGGCATATCCACTGCGGCAATCGAGATGCTGCCGTTGGCTTCATAGGAGCGCAGCTCAACGACCCCGTCTGGATCGATTGAACGAATCCGACGACCTTCGCGATCATACTCAATCGTCGACACCGCTCCGTCCGGAAATTCAGTGCGGATGAGCTGCCCCATCCGCGAGATGTTTTGGGTCACCAGGCGAGCGGCTTCCTCCGGAATTGCGGCGGCGGCATCGTATACTTCGATCGCTTCAAATACTGTCCCGCTTTCCGGATCGACCCCGATTAAACGGCGACGGGCGACGGCGGCGGTGCCACCACTTTCGCGGAGCGAACCGTCGCGGTAGGCCAGCGAAACGCTGGTTGATCCGTCCGGATGGGTGGTGGTAATGATCTGGCCGCCTTCCGGAGTATTTCCGTACGTTATCGTCGTCTCAACGAGGCCTTCGTTCAAACCGGGGGCGGAGGTGCGGGAGCGAAGCATCCGTCCGGAGGAATCGTAGTCGCTCTCTGAGACGATCGACAGGTCTCCCTCGGGTCCGGAGCGCGTTCGGATAACCCGTCCATCGGAATCGTATTCATAGGTGGTCAGGATTCCGTAGCGGCTTTCTGTGATCCGGCGGTTGAGGCCATCATATCCATAGGTGGAGACGACACCGTTGCGGTCGCGCTCGACCTCGATCCCGCAGCAACCGTAGGCGCGAGTGGAAAAGGTCCCGTCGAGGTACTCCATTCGGGTTATCCGGCCAAAGGCGTCCTGTTCGGTCGCCATCCAGCCGTCGACAATCTCGCCGGTGACGATATCAGAGGAAATCTCCTCGGTCACCGTGCCTGCCTCATCGGTACGGCGAACCGTCTCAGTGCCGCTCAGGAAGGTCTCCGAGGTAGCCGGATCGCCACTCAGGACGCCTCGACGCTCGGTGGTGATAAGAATGCCATCCTCGTCCCTTTCGTAGGTGTGGAGAGTGGCCCGGCCATTTGAAGACCGCAAGGCCTTTGGGTAGCCGCCAAACTCGGTGGCATGGGAAAATTGCTCAGTCGAGCGCCACCGATTTTCAGGATCGTCCCAAAGAGCATTGGGGAAATTAGCCATGTAGGTCGTCACCGTGTGGGAGTTGCCGTCGTCCGCAAGGGTTCGAACATTAAACTCCCTGGCCACCTCAACCCCAGCATGCCGGGTGATCTTGGTTTCTATCGGATTTGCACTGGATCGTATGGTTTCGATAGTGCGCGCAGTCGACATCACTGAAGCGGGACCGTTAAACGGAGAATCACCATAAGCCGAAGCCTCCAGGCGCACTCTCCCCTCCGAATCGTACTCGTAATATCTCCAATCTCCACCAGGGTATTCTATCAGGCGAGGACTCCCGATCCCATGAACACCCCCAGCCCCATACTGTTGAACGCTTCGGTAGTATTCCCAGCGGGTTATTTGAGCGTCGGCTCCAGTTCCACGAACCCTTTCTCGGATTCGGGTTCCAAATGGGAACCGATCGTAGGTAGAACGCTCCTCGATTCCATCACGATAGCCCTCACCGTCAAAGACCTGCATCTTTCTAACGTCCGTAAAAGCGGAGCTATCCTCGGACTCAATTGTGAAGAGGGTTTCCCGGAACGTCCCTTCGTCTCGGAAGAGAGTCCAGTTCGATGCCTCGGGAATCCATTCATACAGGTAAGAACGTTGAAGCCCTTCCGGACTAAACTGTTCGACGAAGAGAGAATTCTGGAGACCGGATTCTGACCCGTCTGGGTTACTGAACACGAACCGATAGTGAAAGGGAGCGTCCTCATCGGCACTGTAGAGGCCGGTTTCTGGATCAAACTCACCGACTGCGCCAGCTGGGTAGGTCACGATCTCGAAAGCATCCCCCTCAAGATCATTCACCGTGGCAAATACCTCGGAGGAGAGTGCCTGGGTGGGGTTTTCGCGACTGGGAAACAGTTGTATGTTGGGACTCACCAGCCACTTCAAGTCGGTGTGATCATAGATCGCTTCACCAGGGGTAGATCGATAAACTCTAAGGGTCCCTGATTCGCGACCGTTCATGCTTGCACCAAGACTGACCAGGAAATCGATGCTGCTACTGGAGGCACTGCCGCCTCCTGCCTCACAACCACAATCGTCCTCACAAACTTTGCCGATCAATATCTCGAGATCTCCATGGACGGTCTTGGTGGGCTCGTGGGGAACTGTCATCGAAGCCTTGTAGTCGACCGCATTATCGTTCTCTGATTTTGGGTCTTGTTGGTGAGAAAACGTGTAAGTCGCTTCGTCCGCTTGGCTTGTTGAGCCCTCAGATTCCATTCCAGAAACATTGACCTTAAAATCGTCCAAATACTTTGTTGGTTTGGTCCGCAGAGTGACCGTTAACTTCGAAACCCCAAAGTCATCCGATTCAGGATTTTTGTCAGGCCGGATGTTTAAGGAATCTTCGGTACCTTTGCTAACCCTGTTCTTTGGGCTGTTCGAATCAAAAGCGGTCCATTGGACCCGTATAACGTCTATGGTTTTAGTATCGGAGCTTCCATCTGCTGCATAGACAGTGATGCTTACTGTGCCACCGACATCGAAGTTTCCATTAATCGTTCGCGTACCACCTGAACCAGATAAGCTTGCGCCTAACTCATTTTCTACGATAGAAAACTCATAATCTCCATCACCATGGGTGGCTGTTGCCGTGGCGGTTTGACCCTCAACGATATACTCGCGATCAATATCCAACACAACAGGATGCCCATCTGGAACCGCTGCCAAGACACTGGGGATGAAAATCCCGCAGAACGACAAGACTCGCAGGCGTCGTACGATCTCTCCGAATTCGATAAACTTTGCTTTCGGGCTCAGTCTCATTTTAACTTACTCAGGTTTTTATCGAGTCGGCCTCTTTGGGCGGCTACAAAGTCGGCATCATATCGGCTTAATTCTGCAGTCGGCCTACCGGGTGAGAGTCTCTCCAGCATCAATCCGCTCTTGGCATCAACCATCCATTCCGAGAGGAGCGCAGGCCGCGGGGAGAGGCACCCACGGGCGAGTTCGAGCGACTGGAGGGCTGTTTCGACATGTCCACCAAGAGATGCCTTTAACCCGATCCAGTAGTGGGCCTCCGCGCACTTACGATGCCTGGGACTGGCCTCAATGGCTTGCCTTAGAACCGCGAGGCTCTTCTCGACGTCCCCATTTTCAAGCAACCAGAGGCCATACTCCATTGCCAAATAAACCCTGCCAACGTGTGGGACCGTTGGTTCAGCGAGCTGTGATTCCGCAAACTGGATGCCAGTAGATGAGTCCAACTTATTGAGGTAGCAGAGCATGACCAAAGAAAGATACTCCCAGAATCTCGCGTCCTTACTCCAAAGCCAACCGACTTTTTCCTCTGAAAATCCCTCGTAGAGAGATAAGATCTGTTTATGCCGTGTAAAATCAAAGTACTGACGCCGTGTGAGTCTGACTAACACGGGAAGTGCCTCCTCAGGGGTGACCGCCTGTTCAAATGCCTCTATCGCCTTTGCTTCTGCCCTGAGGACCACTTCGCGAGTGATTGGTTCAAAATCCCGCCCGGCGAGACCCAGTTGGCGCGCCGCATCGAGCAGTGCATTGTGATCATTGATTTCCGCAACCATTCCGCGAACTCGAAGCCGAATCCCCTCAAGATCGATCTCAGTACCCGCCTCTGGCGCAAGGCGTACCCATCTCAGAAAGGCTTGAAGACGGAAACCGATGGGGATACCGCCTGCAGAAGCAAAATCCAAATAGTGGGCAGCAGCAGAGTCTAAATTACCTTGCTCCCTCTCCATCCTCGCCAAAGCCCAGAGGGCTTTGGCCCAAAGTTCAGACCCTGGGGTCTGGGTCGAGATGAGGTCTTGGAAAACAGATCGAGCTTCGGAGAAATTACGACCCTTGATCAAGCCGAGAGCGAAGGAATGGATCGAGCGATAATAATGAGCATTATCGAATCTTCGCCGAATCGCCAGAAGGGATCGCAGCAGGTCCGCGACTTCTCGTCCACCGGCAATCCCATATTCTCCCAAAGCCTTGGCCAAACCAATACTTTCAGATGGGGCTAGCATCGGCTCATCGAATATTTCACGGATCAGCGGCAGCAGCCTAGCCGGTTCTCCGTTAAAAACACTGGGACCCTCGGCCAGGAGAATCTTGAGAATCTCAATCCGGGTTATTGAGTCCCGCCCCTCTCCCTGGCGGTACCACTCCAACGCCAAAGTTTGCCAGAGAGGGTCTGAGTAACGGCGCAGCTCCGAGAGGATCAACATTTCTGTCCGTGCGGAAACCCTACCCCCCGTCTGAGCCTTCCGGTACTGCAGAAAGAAACGACGCTCGACTCCATCCTTGCCTTGCCTGCGCCGAGCTTGAATCAGCTGCCTCCAGGCCGGGATTGTCTTAGCTCTGAATTTGCCAAAAACCAAGGATTCAGTCGCGTAGGTCTCGGCTGCAACAAAATCCCCTTTCAAAAGCGCGATTTCTGCAAGAATTTGCCGGGCACGGCTTCCCCCCATTGGTACCATCTGAACAACCCGAAGTAAAAATTCCTCAGCTGTCTCCAAGTAGCCCTCTTCAAAAAACGTCGATCCAATCCGGGTAAGAGCGACCGACTTACGAACTGGCCGGGCTTCCACTTCCAGCTCTCCCGTTTCCGAAATGGCCTCTAGAGAAGTAGCAACGATCTTGCGATACCGCGCGAGGCGCTGCTGGACGACTTGCTCGAGCCTTAAAGCCTCCTCAAGAGCCTCGGTCAGGCGCTGCGCTTTCAAAAGACAACGGATCGCGCCAAGGGCCGATGATAGAATAAGCTCAGGATCCTTGCCTGCTTCTTGCCCAGTTATCCGCGCTGCACGACGGTATAAACTCAAAGCCTCATCATAGCGCGCTAACTGGAATTGAGAGGTCGCAATCAAATGAATCACCTTTGCCCTCGCCAAGCTAGAACGCTCTTGGGATGCCAAGCGGTCGAGATGCTGCAGCGCTCTTTCAACCTCCTGCTTCCCAAGACTGTGGTTTACCTCTCGAAGTTCTCGGGAAAACTCAAATCTGGGAACTGAAGGCTGAACCAAGCGGGGACTTTTAACTTTTCCACTCATAAAAAGAAAGGGGCGCCACCAACGATTTTGTTAGCGACGCCCCAAGCAACCAGTGAAGCGGCCAGGCATTGTTGCTGGCCTCCAAACTCGATTGCTGAAAGTAAAAATTCACTCAGTAACAATTTTGAACGGATAACGTCGATCCCGAACGCTCAGAACCGCTTCCTCAACGGAGGCAAAACGAGCTGATTCAATGAACTTGAGAAAGCTGGCGGAATACGGATAATCTGGATAGGCAACAATCCGCACAGGATTCTTAGACTTGGAAGGATTTCCAAGTAGGGCAGACGGAGAACAAAGAAATAGCCCGGCCACCGAAAGTGCCCCCGCTTTAATAAATTCTCGACGTCTTCTTTCCACGTAGGTAGTCCAACACTCACGACCACATGAGTACACCCCTAAATCGTATGTTACGCATTTGTTTCATTGTCATCCTTTCCGCAGAGGCTTTTTCGCTATCCGCTCGGGAGATTGCTTTTTTCTATGCACTGGACGCAGACCTTGCCGCCTTTAGGCGAACCCTGGGGGTCACTCCGACCAATGAAACAGTCTCCCGGCAGACCCTGAGTCATTTTCAATTGGAAGGCGCCAGGGTCACTGCCACCAAAATGGGCTCTGGCGCGGTCCAATCTGCCATCTCAGCACAGATTCTTCTCACGGGTCGCCCCATTGACCTCGCCTTTTCAGTTGGGCCGGTCGGTGGATTAATGGATTCTTTCCGTCCAAGCCAGATAGGAGTGGTTCGGGAAGTGGTCCCCTGGCAGTCGATATATTGGACCCCTCAAGCGTATCCAAATTCTGGATTTCAAGCCCTCCTTCCTCGAAATCCCCCGGAAGGTCTTTCAATAAGCAACCAGTTGCTAACTACTCCGATGATCGTCGCCTCCGGAGAAGCGTTCATTTCCGACCCGGAGGCAAGGAGCGCCATCCGGGAAGTGACCCGTGCTCAGGTCGTCGACATGAACCTCTACGGACTATTGAAGGTTCTCGAGCGCGAAGAAATTCCTTCGCTTCACCTGAGAATCGTGAGCGATTCCGCAAGCCTCGGAGCCTCCGAGCAATTTGCAGTTTTTCTGGAAAGCTACGATGGGAGACTTGGCGCAGAGGTGGCCAAAATCATTCAGAATCTTCCGGAAGACAAAACAAGGCCGACGGCCTTTCCTACCCTTAAAGCCCTGATTGAGGAGTCCCTTGATTCCGAATGATCAAGAGGAATAGCCTCCCTCTGCCTAAGCAGACGATTCGGTGCCCGGACTAACAGGCTCAGCTGCGATCGATCTTCTACGAGGAATCATCCAGGCTAATCCCAACAATACAAAATCCCTCAGTATGAGCGCCTCGTGAGTCGTCGATTCAGCGCCACCAAAACATCCACAGCGGAGATCAATTCCGCGAACCCAAGCCTGCAAGATGGCAAGAATAAAAACCCCGAGCAGAAGGCTGATTGAGATGCGGGCTGCCTCCCGCCAACCGGGCAACAACAATGCAAGGGCGAGAACCAGCTCGTAGACCGGAATAAACGCCGTCACTATAAGTGCGCCACTCTCCCCAAGGAGCCGATAATCAAGGATCGATTGGTAGAAGCCAACCGGATCGATGATCTTGGCCGTTCCTGCAAAGGCAAAGACCGCCGCGAGGGTAACCATTGCCAGATTGCCGAGCAGGCTCGTTACTAAAACTCTCGAACCCCAATCCACGCCTGCCAACCACCTTTTAAGACCCATACATTGTCAATCTCGAGTTCATCACGCAGCCGCGCTGCCACCGCCGTGCTAGCGTCGCAGTCTTGAGCATCGCAGTAGACGACAACGGCCAAGCCCGGGTACCAGCGGTCCAGAAACAAGGATAATCCAGATTCAAAATTTCCCTCACTTAGCCAGACGGCGTTCTCGATTCGTCCGGCGTCCCAATCACTTTTCTGACGGGCATCAACCCAAAGGATCTCCTGCGCCCAGGCTTGGATTTGAGAAAAGGTTACCTCACCTTCTTTCGCCTCCGCAAATCTTGCAAAAGCCGAACTCCCGTGAATGCCCCAGACAAAAGCACTCAGCAGGCCCGAAACAACGGCAAGCCAAAATCCTCGCAAGAGGATCCTCCGGCAAAACTGGAATGGAATCCTCTCATCTTGATATTCAAATGAGGGAGTCATGAAGGTCCGTTCCTCTGCAAAACGAGATTGAACCGCTTCCCTCAACGCACCATCAAATGGGCTTCGAAGTGTTCTTGCGTCTCATCCGGGAATTGAACGACCACTACCAACCGACTTCTTTTCCTTTGAGCAAGCTCCAAGGGGCGGAGATACACGATCGTCGCCCCGGTCTCCTGATCAACCTCCTCGCGAAGGGAAAATGCTGGATCGTCACTCGAGATAGAGATGATTTCCCCTTGTGCATCCGGATTGAGCGACAACTGCAAAACACGCTCCTCAGGTTGATCATTGACCCGCCAGAGAAGCAGACGAGGGCTGATTGTAAGGGTGTTCGGGATAGTGACCTTCAGTCGCAAGATAACCTCTGGAGCGCTGGGATGGTCCGTGCGAACCCTTATCGTTTTCTCCTGCAAACCTTTTCGATCCCCGAGGTGAAAGACCCCAGAAATCACTCCGGAACTTCCCGCTTCCACTATCGGCGACTCCAGAGCCGTGGTCGTGCACCCACAGGAGGAGCTCACACCTGTTATTCTAATGGGAGAATCCCCTTCGTTGGAATACCGAAACCCAAAAGGAAAAGCTTCCGCGCCAAAATTGGCAGTGCCCTCGACTAAGACGTTCTCAAAGACCAACTCTCCATGAGAGATGCTTACAGAGATGATGCTCAACAGAACCCCGAGACCAAAACCACGCATCCTAAAAATAAATTGTTCGACCCAAATAAATGTCAATCCTCAAGCTCATGTTCAAAACCGGTTCCAGCCCGTTCAACCTCCGCCTGGGCCTGTACCCAATTTATCAATACGTCATGACCTTAGGTCGGTACGCTACCTTTCCTAGCTCTCTGCTCCACCTTTTTGTGCTTTTCGTGAATTTCGTGGACAACCTC
>DAISIK010000050.1:2522-8923 GCA_036822055.1 Puniceicoccaceae bacterium | reverse complement strand
ATTAAACTTCGGTTTTTTGAACCCCCGAGAAGTCGGATGGGAGAAGATCAAAAAAGTTGATAAAGAAACAAATAAACAAGAACGCCAGTCACTGAAACATAATACCAGAGTGGGAAAGTGAATTTAGCCCATCGCCGATGACGTGAAAAATCCTTTTTCAGGGCCCGTGACCAAGTCCAGAGGACGAGGGGGAGAATTACCATGGCAGCCACGATGTGGGTGATCAGCATGGTATAATAAATAGCCTTCCAGAAGCCTTCTCCAGCGAAGGCGGTATGGACTCCACCTCGGATAATCTTATCGGCAACATAACCAATCAGAAACACTGCACTGACGAAAATAGCTGCAGTCATGCAAATCCCGTGAGCGAGGTGTTTTTGCCGCCGATTAAAATAAAATCCGACGGTTAGGAGAACCGTGGCAAATCCGTTCAGGCAAGCGTTGATGGTTGGCAGGATCGGTGCAGTCTCAGGAGGCATGATTGAGGAGCCAGGCCAGGAGAATTGCTGGCAGGTAGAGGAGGGTAAATAAAAACAGGGTTTTCGCCCGTTTTTTGTTTGGTTGAAGGGAGAAGGCGATAGCCAGATAGAGTTGCCAGGAACCCAAGGCGAGGGCCACTCCCAGATACCACCAGCCGGCCGCATTAAGCACAGTGGGGAGGCAGCTGACGACGAGGACGGCAATGGCGAAAAAGATGATCTCGAACCGCAGCCTATCGCACCTTCCATCCGACACGGTGAGCACACGAATGCCGGCGGCTCGATAGTCCTCCGAACACATCGCAGCTATAGCGAAAAAGTGAGGCATTTGCCATGCGTAAAGGAGCGCGAATAGGGTAAGGGCAACGCTATCGATCGGCGCTCCCCCAGCGGTCCAACCAAGCAAAGGTGGCAAGGCACCAGGGATGCCTCCGAGGTGGGTGCACCAGCTGCTCCGATGCTTCATTGGCGTGTAGAGACCAAGGTAGGAGACGATTGTTAAAGCGCTGATCAAGGCGGTGTTCGGCGTGGTGAAAAGGGCCAGAATGAAGACCCCGAGCACTGAAAGCAGGATGCCGTACCGCCGGGCTTCACCGGGTTGCAGTCGGGCTGATGGAAGCGGTCGATCAGCGGTTCGCTTCATCAGGCGATCGCTGTTCCGTTCCATGTATTGATTGAGGGCGAGTGCACCGCTGGCGGAGGCATAGGCTCCAGCAGCTAGTGCCACTGCCACGAAGATCGAAAAAGATCCCGGGGCAAGACCGTACCCAGCAAGGGCGGTCAGCGTCGAAAGCATGGCGAGACGGGGCTTGGTCAAATCTCGGAGGGCTTCCCGGCGCACGGCCTCATCTTTTTCGATGCTAGAGTCGTAGGTGCCGCTGCGGCGTGCTACGACGAGGAGGCAAGCACTGAAGGTAGCGGTGGCAAAAGCTCCATTGACCATGTGGATGGTGGTGACCCACTCCCCTCTCAGCGTTTCGATGATCAAGGCACCCAAGGCGACCTGCAGGCTGAGGATGAGGAGAAAGCCAAGGGCCAAGGCCCGAGGGGTTTTTTCTCGGGATAGCCGTTGCCAGTGCCGGGCTATCCACCATGCCGTGGCAAAAGTGGCAAGGTAGGCCAAGAGGCGATGGGAAAAATGGATACCAATCGAAAAATTGAAAGTTCTTGGGAAAAAGCCGCCATCATGGTTGGCCCCTGGGAAATAGGGTATGGCCAGACCGGCATCCGTGTGGCGGGTAACTGCACCGACGGCAATGGTAATGAAAATAAGGAAAAGCGAGAACACGCCAAGAGGGATCGGGCGAGTCTTTACACCAGCCTGGTTGCTGGTTCGGTGCCAATAGCGGGAAGATACCAAAGAGAGGAGCGCCAGGCAGGCGAAGATGGCCTGGGCGCCGAGGGCGTGCAGAACGGCAAAGGTGCGGGCAATCTGTGGGGACACTGCCCCGGTGTTGAGTGGATCAAGATGTATCCTCAGTCCGCCGAGGATGCCTTGCAGGATAATGAGCAAGGGGAGGAGGAGGGCCAGCCAACGAACCGATCGGCGCCCTTCGCGAAGGTAGAAGAGCATGGAGAGGACAATGGCCAAAAGACCGAGGACTTTGGCAGCCAGGCGGTGGCTGTGCTCGGCAAATTTATCCCTCTCTTCCATCCACCCCGCTGGATTGAGGGAGCCGTCCGAGAGCGGCCAGTCGGTGAAGGCCATCCCCGCCCGAATGGTAGTGGTGAAACTTCCGGCGGAGAGGAGTAAGGGTGCCCAGAGGAGGAGAATGAGGGCTGCTCCAAAGAGAAGGGGCTGATAGGAGTCGGAGCGATTCACAATTCTTTTGGGAAGAATAAGAGTGGGTGATTGATGCATGAGCTACTTGCCAGGCTCAAGCTGAAAGCTTCGCCAGAACCTCGAAACCTACACGAGTATTGCGCCTTGGTAAGCTGATTAGAAGTGGCCGGACACCTGTTCGCCCCTGGTTCTCAGCGGTCGCCTGACAAATCCCAGGGGGATCAGATCTCGTTCAAAATACGCGCCTTCTGGGTGTCGAATTCTCGTTGGCTGATCGCTCCAGATTGTCTCAGACTTTCCAAGGTTTGAATGCGTTCCACAACCGAAAGCTGCTTTGCGTTGGTGCGGCCTTGGTGGAAGGCCTCGGATAGTTGAGCGACTCCCTTCTTCGTTTCAGTGGCCATGTAGTTTAGGGTGTCCTTCCCAACCGGGGCCAATTCGCCAGCTGAGAACCGGAAAATGGTTCCCATGAAGGCAAATTTGCAGAGCAACAGACCAACAAAGGTGATCGGCATTCCGACGAAGGCACACCAAAAATACTTTGGCATCCCTCCACCAGCGAAGGCGGAGAAAAAGCTGACCATTCCGACGGTGATAAAGGAAAGGCCAACAACCAGAATGAGTGGACCAAATATTCGGAGCAGCCTTCGTTGTTTATGGTGAGCTGGGTTAATTGGATTCATTGCTTTAGTTCCGGAGGCTTCGGGCAGCAAAGGCATCGGATAAGTACTCCTCGCCCCTATAATCTGCCTCGCCAGCCAATCTGATTTTTGGGATCAGTGCGATGGTATTCGACAGTCTCGCGGGTAAAAGCTTGAATCTGGTTTCAAAAGGTCCTGCGAATTTGACCTGCGCCGGATGGGTCTAGACACGCGATAACCCCGGACCTGCCCCTTGGGAAAGGATCGGAGATTCTTTCTCGATCCAACCGGTGCGGATGGGTCGGTTGAGGACCTTTTTCAGTGGGCTCCCGATGGTTATGACTCATGTGACACCCCAGGGTCTACCGGGAAAACCGAAGCCCCAGGCTCTACGGCTCAAGAGCGATGAAACCGGGGATTTTCGAAGATGTCGTGGGGGAAATGTCATGAGAACATGAATTTAATTCGATTCGCGGGGCGAAGGGCGGAATTAGGTTGCATTATGAACCAGTTAATAAAGTCTTGTCCTGTTGACTGGTTCCCAGCTACGGGAGGCAGATCAATTCTCGAAAATCGAAAAACCAACCCCAAACCCCCATGAAAAATTATCTATTCCTGCTTTGCTGTTTCTTACTCCTTGGAACCCAAGCTTCTGCTGCGCTTCTCTGGAGTGAGGATTTTGATGACAATGACTGGTCCGGCACGCTTGATATGGAGTCCGGCTTTGGATTGTCATCTCCCCAAGGATGCGCCGGCACGATCAGCTTCAGCACGGTCACCTCGCCAACCCGTGCTGGAACGCGGGCGGCCCAACTGGTTCTCAAGCGCTGTCAGGGGCGTGCCGAGTTCCGAGAAAAATCGCGCAACCGTGCTGGAATCGGAGACCAACATTATTACGGCTTCAGCCTTCGACCGGCAGCCAATTATGATACCAATCCGATCACCATTGTGATGCAAGGCGCGCAGTGGTACGGTGGAATTCCTAGCTGGGCGGAAGGTGCCTGGCACCGAATTGAGATCGACGGAGGCCGCTGGTACTACATCTACAAATATTCGCAAAATGGACAAACAGGCGCGGCCGGGATCCGCGAAACCCGTGTGGACCTCGGACCGGTAGTGAGAAATGCCTGGACCGATTTTGTGATTCGTGGTCGCTGGAATCTCGACAATAACGGGCGCATCAAGGTGTGGATGCGATCACCGGGATCGACTAATTATGAGGTCAAACACAATTACACCGGGTGGGTGATCGTGAATGTTCCCCAGGCTCCCTATTTTAAATTGGGACAATATCGTTCGGCCCCCGGTTGGCCGGGGAATAATGACGAAGAGTTTCTCTACGTTGATGAAATTAGGGTGGGAACGAGCTTCAACGATGTAATCGTGCCGGCTGGCTCGAGCTCGGCTTTCCCAGACCCCAACCGATGGTACACGATTCGAAACACGGCGCATGGAACCCGCTATTTGCGGGCGGGCAACAGTGAAGAGAGTTGGGATGTGAACACCACGGGGTCGAAAGGTGCCTGGGAGCGCTGGCGCTTTGTGGATGCAGGAAACGGCTTCTATTACATTCGCAACGGTGCCCATAGTGGCAATCGGAACCTCCAGGGAATGAGTTCAGCCCAAAATTGGGTTGTTCGTACCAGTACAAACCAGGGGAGCTGGGAAAAGTGGAAACTGGTCGATGCTGGAGGGGGCAACTACTTCATTCGCAATTCGGACCACGGTGGGGGGCGCAACCTGCAAGCATGGCCGAATACCGGAAATTACAAGGTGCTGACGAGTAACAATCAAGGGACTTGGGAGCGTTGGCAGATCGTCCTCGACTGATTATGATAGAGAATGAACCAGCGGTAGCCGTTGGTCTGCAGTCAACTGCTATCGTCAAAGCTAGTCAGCAAAAATGCGACCGAAGACGTTAGCCTCGTTTGTTTCAAGGGTGAAACGCTTGAGACCAGTGCCCCGAGAGGTGCGCCCGGCGATCCTCGCCTTGGGTGTATGCATCCTTGGGGTACTGGCAATCTACTTCGGCTTTAACAGTCACCGAACTCAGAGGATCCAAGAAACTGACCGAGCGAAAACTTTGGGACTGCCCAAGTTTCGGGAAGCTGCCTCCATATCAAGAAACGGATTCCGGGGTGTTGGGTTATCCTGTTCCTCGATCGAAAGGGAAAGATCGGAGGATGTGCCTGATTTAGGTTGGTCGGGGGTCGGGGGGAACCGGTCCTCTCTGGATTCTCTCCGGCGTGCCATTGGCAATGACCCGCGACGAGACGCCATCAATTACTGGGCACTGGAACTCGACCAAAGGGGAGACTTGGAGCACTGGTCAGTCCTGATCGCCCTCGGGGCAGCCCGGGATCCCGCATCGACCTTTTGGTTAGCCGTCAACTATCCGGAGCTGCCGGATCGGGAAACCATGGTTGGGATTGCTTTGGCATCGTTCCTGGCAGCGGACCCTTTGGCTGGAGAGGCTGCCCTCCGGCGAACTTCGCCGGAGTTTTCGGGTTCTCGCCATCTGCTGGACCTCGTGGCAAAAAACCGTCTTCAGATCGGGATCAGTGACCTTGATGGATGGCTAAATCAGTGGGAAGAGGCCAGCGAACGACAGGAGTTGAGCCGGGCTTTCGTGGATGCCTGGGCACGGCTCAACCCGGGAGCAGCTGCCGAGTGGCTTGCCCAGCCTATGCACGGACAGGAACGCGATCCAATCGCCGATGCGACATTGATCAAGCACTGGATTAAGGAGGAAGCCGGGGATGCCTTGCTGTGGACTTTCGAGCACCTGACGGACCAACGGCGGAAGGAGGTTTTGAGCCATGCGGTGGGAACCTGGGCGGCTCAAAAACCGGACGAAGCCGGTAATTTCCTAAACGGGATGGACGGATTTCCGGGTTCTGCCTTTTCTTCCGAGGAGCGGGATGCCCTTTTCGCCGCCTATGTCGTTGCCGTGGCGATCGAGGAGCCGTCTGTTGCAGAGACTTGGGTTGATGGAATCCTGGAGGAGGAACTGAGGGACAATGCCAGACTGCAAGTTTCCCGAGTCCGGGAGGCGTTGGGGGTGAATTGAGGTAGTCTCAACATGGTTGCAGGCAAACTCATCAGCGGATAACTGGGACGCCGATCTCGACACCTTCGAGGTGGTTAAGGCCGATGAGAGCGCCGTTGCCAAATCCCCACCCGAAACATAGCGTGACTGCTCGGACCCAGCCTCTGGGTAGCTGGTATCCCGCTGAGGTGGAAGCCCTCTATGTCAGTATAGTTGTCCACCTTCTCGGAGTAGATCCTGAATTGGGGTCCATCCCCCGAGAAGGCCTCTCCAAGGGGATAGAAAGAGAGTTTTCACTCACCAGAGAAGATATGATACCACCGATCAAAGCTATGAAAGTCAACGCCGATGAAGGCAAGGAAGCCATCCTCTCCAAAATGACGGGGCCGGATCGACGACCCATTGCCGCAGTGCCCTCAGATTCGTCACCCCGCCACAGAAACCCTCCG
>DAISIK010000050.1:0-2422 GCA_036822055.1 Puniceicoccaceae bacterium | reverse complement strand
CACAGAAACCCTCCGGCGAAGACATCACCCCGGTGCCAAGCGAAAAACCCTTTACGACGTAGAGTGAACCGAAAGTCCCATGCGCTGGGCACGCAAACAAACCCGAAACCGGTCTCCCGTAACCGACGCCACCCTCAATCCAATTGATATAAAAACACTCCAGAAAAGCATCAAGAACGCAGCATGAACTTTCAGAGAACTACCTTGACAGTCATCGGCGGCAGAACCGAGGGATCTGACTCGCTTGAGTTGGCTAGCTTAGAAGGGAGATGAGGGATTCGCAGACTCCCATCAAACTTTCTCCAGCAACAAACCCCGCTGCCAAAACGATTAAGTAGCGTTTTTTCCATTCGGGGCTCAAGATGGTTACCAGAATCGCGAGAATACTCCCCAACCCCATGGTCAGCGAGAGACTGGCTGGGATAATGAAAGCGAATCCGATGCTCGGCGCGCTCGGGACAAATTTTCTCCAATTTCCCCGGAGACATTTTTCGAGGATCGCGAGGACCACACCGATGCCCCCAGCGATGACCATGGCCGGAAGAGAAGCGGGAGGAAAGGTGTGGAGTCCATCCCGCATGACTTCTGCAACTGCCTTCCAGGTGACCACAGCGGGAGCTGGCCACTCCTCACTGATCAGCATGGAAGCGGGGTCAGGTATGAGGATGAGGTAGGCCGCGCTTCCAAACAAAGCTCCTGAGAGAATCCCAAAGCACTGAGCCATGGTCTGGAGATGGGCTGAGGCACCGATAAGTTGACCGGTGCGAAAATCGTGTAGAAGATCGGAGCATTGCCCGGCGGCGCCCCCCGTGACATTGGCAGCCATCAGGTTAGTTGTGACGTTGCCGGGAGCGATGACGCCGAAGGACAGCTGGGTAATTTTTCCAAGAGCACCGATGGGAGGGATTCCGGTCTCGCCAGAGACTCTTGCGGCAACAACCGCAAGGACAAAGGTTAGGATCACCGCGAGGAAACCAGTCCAGATCGGAATGGCAAAAAATGCGTATTGGCATGCGATTACACCGATCGAGGCAATAAGCAAACCGACTATGAAGTAGGGGTTTCGGAAGGGACTTTTGCCGGGGAGTTCAGAGACCTCCGAGGTACTGTTCTCCGAGGCATTCTCATCCAAGTTCTGCTGCCAACGGCTCCGAAGTCCTTGTCCCAGCGAGATGGCAACTGAAGCGAGGGATGCCACGACCATCAGAGTAACTCCCGGCCAGAGGAGCCATTCATTCATCGTCTCGAACCAAGAGCTTGTAGGATCATTTGGACCGGGACTGATCCACCCCTTGGCTAGTCCGACCGGGCCGATCCACAACCATGCGAGGACCGCACCGAGGACGAGGGAGATCCCAACTCTGGGTCCGATAATGGCTCCGAATCCGATCAGAAGGAGCGAGGGATTGATTGCTATTCCGAGATTGGTGAGGGAAACGGTTTGGACGCCTTGGGCCGAGACCGCTGCCGGGGCGGAGAAGCCGACGGTAGCTGGAAACTTGAGGGAGGATATCAGGCTGCTGATGCTGGTTAAAAGCTTCAGGGTGCCGGACAGGAAGATTCCCGTGCCAAGGATACGGATACGCCTGAAAGCCTCGCGCCCTTCAGCATAGATCTCTCGAACCGTTTCAGCAGTGGCGACCCCGTTGGGGAACGGTAGATCCTCGGCAAATAGCATCTGGCGGCGGATAGCAAGGGCAACGAAGACCCCGAGAAGGCTCACGCAAAAGATCCAGATCGCGAGGGCCGACCAAGCAAGCTCGGTGCCAGTGAGGAGGGTTAGAGCAGGTATGGGAGCAACCAGGCCGGCTGACAAAATGGACGCGGCTGAAGACGCAGAAGTCTGATTGATATTATTCTCTAGCAGCCCGAGATGACGGGCAACTCCACATCGGTGCAAACCATTCCAAAAGGCGTAAGCAATCAGCGCAGCGGCGATCGACATGTTGAAGGAGAACCCGATCTTCAGGCCTGTGTAAATATTGCAAGGGGCAAGGAAACCCCCAATCAGGAATCCAGTTGCAATGGCCCGGAGGGTGAATTCCCGGGCTGGTTTTGATTGAAAAGACACGTGCGGGGGACAAGACAGAACAGATTTGAAAAAAGCACAAAGGAAATGCGGGGCTAGAGGTGTTCTGCATCGGGGTGGAGTTCAGCCGGGCGCAGCGACGGATTGTCGGGTGGGAAGCGCAAAAGCGCTAGGTGAGATGCGGTAGCAGGCTGCCGCGGTCCAAGGGGGTGCCCCAGGTGGGGTCGCGTGACGAAAAGGTTTACATTTCCGGGTGTTTTGGGCTGGAAATCCGTGGTATTGGGCGTTGGGGTGATGGCGCCAATCCATTAACAACAGAAATACTCAGATATCATGATGGGGGCTTCGATTTACCTTTCAATTTCCTATTTAGTATCCATTATCTGGATACAC
>DAISIK010000049.1:0-11593 GCA_036822055.1 Puniceicoccaceae bacterium | reverse complement strand
GTAGAACAGGCTGCCAGCCTGTTACCCTCCAATAAAAAAAACAGGCAGGCTGCCTGTTCTACTTTGATAGACAGCCAGGCTGCCTGTCCTACTTTCGAAAAAGGCAAATCCCGTATTTTCTCCGGAAAAGAAGCCGACGGCACCCCGATCAAGGGACACCGTCACTGCTATTACCTCCCCACCGATGAAGACGGTGACGGAAAACTCGACCACCTGACCCTCTACGCCGCCGACGGTTTTGGTCCCGACGAACTCCGCGCCATTGATTCCCTCCGCGAAATCAAAACCAGGGACACGCAGGACTCAGGTCACCCGCTCAGAGTTGTTCTCCTGGGGGTAGGTGTTGCCAGTGAATTTCATCCCGGACCCCTTAAATCCTCCTCCGAGTGGATCTCTGTCACGCCCTTTGTTTCTCCCCGCCACCCGAAGACACGCGGCAAAGATAAAGAACCCGACGAGCACCTTGCCCATCCCGCGCTTTTTCTCGAAGCCCAACTCCGTACGGAGATTGAACGATGGGTCGAGCTGACCGGAAAATCCATTGACCCCGCAAAGATCCAGATAACTCCATTAATCGATGCCGACGGCAACTTCCGGGCTCCTGATCGCGAAGGCGACCCAAAAGGTCCCCGCCCGATTCAATTCCGCCGGTTCCGCCAAAAACGAAACGACGATGGTGGCCGCCGTTTAAGCGGCTTCTTCCGCATCACCTTCCCCGAGCCAGTCTCCGGCCCGCTTGCCCTTGGTCACTCCTGCCACTTCGGCCTCGGGCTCTTTGACAAAGTCCACGCACCCTACCTGCCAAACCGCTGAAACCAACCCTCCCACCATGCCACTCAACCACCAGACGCTCGAAACGCTGCGCCAGCATCACCCGGCGTGGCGTTTGTTGCGTTCCGATCATGCGGAGCTCGTAGCGGGTTTTCTGGAGCGGGTTTTCATCATACCCAACCGGCGGATGATCCCGCAAGCGGAGCTGGCTGAGGCGCTGGAGGATGATTTGTTTGCCCTGCGCGAGCGGCTCGGCGCGGAGGCATTTCCTAAATCCGCCTTGGATTACCTGAACGACTGGGCGAGCCCGGAAAAGGCGTGGTTGCGCAAGTTCTACGTGGCGGGAACGGATGAACCCCAGTTTGATCTCACTCCGGCAACGGAAAAAGCAATCGCCTGGCTTGGCTCGCTGACGGAGCGTCACTTTGTTGGCACCGAGTCCCGCTTGATGACGCTCTTTGCCCTCCTGCGCGAAATGAGCGAAGGGACCGAAACCGATCCCGAGGTAAGGGTGGCCGAACTACAAAGGCGGCGCACCGAGATCGATGCGGAGATTCAACGCATTCTCGATGGCGACGTTCCGCTGCTAGACGCTACGGCCTTGAAAGACCGGTTTCAGCAATTCAACCAAATCGCCCGCGAATTACTCGGTGATTTCCGGCAGGTGGAGCAAAACTTTCGTACGCTGGACCGGCGGGTGCGCGAGCAAATTGCCCGGTGGGAGGGAAATAAGGGCACTTTGCTGGAGGAAATCATGAGCGAGCGAGATGCGATTGCCGACTCCGATCAAGGCCGGAGCTTTCGT
Source organism: Puniceicoccaceae bacterium (assembly GCA_036822055.1). GTDB lineage: Bacteria > Verrucomicrobiota > Verrucomicrobiia > Opitutales > Puniceicoccaceae > DAISIK01. Next base: position 10,017 of record DAISIK010000049.1, on the reverse strand, counting down.
GCGTTTTGGGATTTTCTTATGTCGCAGCAGCGCCAAGAGGAACTGACGGACCATTTGGAGAAGTTGTTGCAACTGGATCCAATCCGCGAGATGGAGCCCGACCCGCGCACGCGGCGGCTGCACTACGACTGGCTTGAAGCGGGCGAGCATACCCAGCGCACCGTGGCTGAGTTGAGCGGGCAACTGCGCCGCTTCCTCGACGATCAGGCCTGGCTGGAGAACCGGCGCATTATGGAGATTTTACACGGAATCGAGACCCGAGCCCTGGAGGTGCGCGAAACGCCGCCGGAGGGCGATTTTTTCAGCATTGCGGAGAGTGCGGCCTCGTTCGAGTTGCCAATGGAGCGGCCCCTTTTCAAGCCGAGCCAGCCACCGGTGATCGACTCCGGGGAACTGGTTGAGGCAGACACCAAGACGATTGATCCCGACCTGTTGTTTCAGCAATTCAATATCGACAAGGCCGCGTTGCGCCAAAACATCCGGCAGGCGTTGCAGGAGCGATCACAGATTTCCCTGCGTGAATTAGTCCAAGAACATCCTCTGGAAAAAGGCCTCGCCGAACTTGTGACCTATTTCCAAATGGGAGCCAGCGAACTCCCATCCCATGTCGACGAAAACCAAACCGAGGTGATCGAATGGTGGAACGATGCCGTTGGCGATGCGCCCCGCCTGAAAAAAGTCAGCCTGCCCTTAATGATTTTTATGCGCGGCCATGATGCCTGAAGCCACCACACACCCTTCAGCTCAGTCGCCAGAACTTTCTCCGGTCTTGATCCATCTGCTCAAAGGCGTCCTTTATCAAGAGGCCGATATAAAGCTCTGGACAAGTCTGCTCCGTCTCCAGGCCGGCGTCCGGGACTATGTACGGGTTATCGGACTGGAACTGGTGCTCGACGAGGCAGAGGGCTATGCCTTCCTGCGGGCACGGGAGGAGGCAGCAGAGGAGGCAGAGGTTGATAGTAAATCCTTGCCGCGATTGATCGCTCGGCGGCGACTTTCATTTCCGGTCAGTCTGCTGCTGGCGCTGTTGCGCAAGCGAATGGCGGAGGATGACTCCAGCGGCGGTGACACCCGGCTGGTGCTCACAAGCGGAGAAATCGTAGGTCTGATGCGCGTGTTCCTTGCGGAGAGCAGTAATGAGACGCGGATCGTTGATCAAATTGACGCCCACATCGGCAAAGTCGCTGACCTCGGCTTTTTGCGCAAACTGAAATCCACCAATGCCCAGGCGGAAACCAACTACGAAGTGACGCGCATCCTGAAGGCGTTTGTGGATGCGCAGTGGCTGGCAGACTTCGATGCCCGGTTAGCCGAGTACAGCAGCTATGCCCGCGGAAAGGAGACGACCGACGATGCCTGACACGGAAATGCTCGAACTGGAGTTTGCCTCCGACGACAGCCTGACCGGCTTTCGTCTCAACCGTCTTGAGGTTTACAACTGGGGCACCTTCGACAAGCACGTCTGGGCCCTCGGTCTTGCGGGGCGCAACTGCCTACTCACCGGTGACATCGGATCGGGCAAATCGACGCTCGTCGATGCCGTAACAACACTCCTCGTGCCCGCCCAGAAAGTCGCCTACAATAATGCCGCCGGTGCCGGGCACAAAGAGCGCTCCCTCCGTTCGTATGTGATGGGGGCCTATAAATCCGAGCGCAACGAAGTCAGCGGTGGCGGGAAGCAAGTCACCCTGCGAGACACCAAGCACTTCTCCGTCATTCTCGGTGTATTCGAAAACAGCGGCTTCGATCAGACGATCACACTCGCACAGGTTTTTTACTGGACGGGCGACAGCCAGGGGCAACCGGCACGGTTTTTCGTTGGCGCGGAGAGGCAACTGTCCATCTCCGAAGATTTCTCCGGATTCGGTTCCGACATCCGACAATTGAGGAAACGACTTCGTGAGAGCGGAACCGAGTTGTTCGACACCTACCCGCCCTATGGAGCTTGGCTCTCCCGGCGATTTGGAATCAATAACGAACAAGCCCTCGAACTGTTTCACCAGACGGTTTCCATGAAGTCGGTCGGCAATCTCACCGATTTCGTCCGGCAGCACATGCTGGAGCAGACCGAGGTGGATTCGCGGATCAGTGCGTTGATCAACCATTTCGATAACCTCAACCGGGCCCACGAAGCTGTGCTACGGGCTAAGCGGCAGGTCGAATTGCTCGTACCACTGGTCAGAGACTGCAACCGCTACAACGACCTCACCGAATCCACAGGCGAACTTACCGATTGCCGCGACGGACTCAGAGCCCATTTCGCCCGGCTGAAGATTGGTCTCCTCAACGATCGGATTAAACGGCTCAACGAAGAACGCGAAAAACTCTCGGGATCGGTGGATGCCCTCAAATCACAAAAGGAAGAGGCCGATAAGAGCATTATAAACATCCGCGCCTCCATCGCCGCCAACGGAGGCGAGCGCATCGAACAACTCGCCAACGAGATACGCGACAAATCAAAAGAGCGCAACCGACGCAGGTCTAATGCGGATCGCTTTGCCAAATGGATGGACGAACTCGGCGAAACACCCGCCAAAGACACCGCCGCATTCCACGAACAACACCAGCACATCCTTCAACTCGGCGAAGCCTGCAAAGCAGATGCAGACCGGCTGCAAAACGAACTAACCGAGCAATCCGTCGAGCTGAAGCAAAGGCGCGGGGAGCACGACGAACTCAATCAAGAACTGACCAGCCTTAAGGCCCGCCGCAGCAACATCGACCGACGGCAGATCGAAATCCGCGAGCTGCTCTGCCGCGAGGAAAACCTCAACCCGTCGGACTTGCCCTTCGTTGGCGAACTGCTGCAAGTGCGCGAAGAGGCCCGCGACTGGGAGGGCGCGGCCGAGCGCGTATTGCACAACTTTGGTCTCTCGATGATCGTGCCGGACGAGGCATACGCCCGCGTTGCCGATTGGGTCGACCGCACACCTCTCGCCGGACGCCTCGTCTATTTCCGGGTGCGAAAGCCCGCCCCCGCCCCGTCCCCGCAGCTTCACCCACATTCTCTGGTGCGGAAGCTGAACATCAAGGCAGACTCGCCCCACTACACCTGGCTGGAAAATGAATTGGCTCACCGCTTCGACTACGCCTGCTGCCAAACCCAAGAGCAATTCCGCCGCGAAAAAGAGGCCCTCACCCGCAACGGGCAAATCAAATCCGGAGGCCAACGCCACGAAAAAGACGATCGCTACCGCCTTGACGACCGCAAGCGCTACATCCTCGGCTGGTCCAACGAAGCCAAAATTGCGGAAGTTGAAAAACAAAAGAGCGCCCTCGAAACGACCATCGTCCGTCTTGCCAACAGCATCAGCAGCATTCAAAAAAAGCAAAAAGCTCTACAGGAACGCACTGCCATCATTTCCAAGGTCGAAGAATACCGCGACTTCGCGGAGCTGGACTGGGGCGTAATTGCTGCCGAAATTAACAAACTCGAAGCAGAGAAACAGCGCCTGGAAGTTTCCTCAGATATCCTTCGCCAACTTCGCAATGATCTTGCGCAGGCGCAGGAAACGTCCAAGGCAATTGAAGAAAAGGTAAACAAAAAATCCAACGATCTCGCCGTTTTGGACGACCGTTTAGCACGCGACGAAGTGCTCAAGGCAGAGTCTCAAGCAATCCTCGACGAGCCGGACCTCACCGGCTCCCCAGCCTCCCATGAGCGACTGGAGGCGATACGCGCCGAAGCGATGGACGGACGTGAGTTGACCATCGAATCCTGCGACAACCGGCAGACCGATGTGCGGGTTTGGTTACAGGAAAAGATCGATGCCGAGAAGAAGCGGATCGAGCGCCTGACCGAAAAGATCATCAACGCCATGGCGGATTTCCGAAAACTGTTTCCCCTCGAAACCACGGAGATCGACGCCAACCTCGCCGCCGCCCCGGAATATGAAGCGATGCTGCAACGGCTGCAAGCCGACGACCTCCCTCGCTTCGAGGCACGGTTTAAGGAATTGCTCAACGAAAACACCATCCGCGAGATTGCCAACTTCCAATCCCAACTCGCCCGCGAGCGCGAATCAATCAAGGAGCGTATCGACCAGATCAATACATCGCTCACTGAAATCGACTTTAACCCCAACCGCTACATCCGGATCGAAAACCAACCGACCACCGATGCCGACATCCGCGATTTCCAGGCCGAACTGCGAGCCTGCACCGAGGGAGCACTCACCGGGTCGGAGAGCGATCAATACTCGGAGAAGAAATTTCTTCAGGTCAAAGCCATCGTCGAGCGCTTCCGCGGGCGTGATGGGCTCACCGATCTGGACCGGCGCTGGACGGCCAAGGTCACGGACGTGCGCAACTGGTTCACCTTTGCCGCAAGCGAGCGATGGAAGGAAGACGACGCCGAGCACGAGCACTACTCCGACTCCGGCGGCAAATCCGGCGGGCAAAAAGAGAAGCTCGCCTACACCATCCTCGCGGCCAGCCTCGCCTACCAATTCGGCCTGGAGTGGAACGCAGTGCGCTCCCGCTCCTTTCGCTTCGTGGTGATCGACGAAGCCTTTGGCCGCGGCTCCGATGAGTCCGCCGAATACGGCCTGAAACTCTTTGCCAAGCTAAACCTCCAGTTGCTCGTCATTACACCCCTGCAGAAAATCCACATCATCGAGCCCTTCGTCGCCAACGTCGGCTTTGTCCACAACGAAGACGGCAAAGCCTCCAAACTCCGCAACCTCACCATTGAGGAATACCGCAGGAAGAAGGCTGAAACTTCCGACTACCGCCCTTCCCCACCCAGCGAAACGACCGGATGAAGCGCCATTTGCAAATCCACCGCCGCCCGAATCATCTCCCGATCAAAGGTCACCAGGGAAAGTGCATCAATGTGGCGGGAGAGTCGATCGAAGAGGAAGAGATGTCCCGCATCGGCCGCCCGCAGACCCATGCTTCGATTAAACGCCCGCAAGGCATTCCGCTCCTCGGAGGGCAATTCGACCAAAGTGAGACTTTGAGCGATCTTGCCCCACTGACGCCAGACAACGGCATCGGCCTTTTGGCGAATAAGTGCGGCCTCCGCCTCGACAAGGATCCAATCCCAAGCCCAGCGCTGGGAGAAGTCGGGCCAACTCCGGTGCATGGCAGCGCTCATGGACTCCTCCAACAGAAGCGGCACAACCGCACTCGTGTCGAGATACACCTGCATCACCAATTGCGTTCGCGACGCATGCTCTCGACACTATTAAAATCCTCAGTCGGTTGTTTGCGGATCTGGGGGGGAGCAATTTCCACCGGCCCGTCCGTGCCCCACTGCGTTACACGGATGCCGACCGCTTCGAGGCGTTGTGCCTCCCGATCCTTGCCCGGCCTTCCAACTGGCGTCATGTATGCGACGGGCGTTTCCCGCACACAAATCTCAATCGGCTCACCGTCTTCCTCAAGCTTTCGCAAATATTTGGACAGTTGAGTTTTGAGTTCGCCAACCTTTACCTTCATTTAGTCAACTTGACCTTAAATATAGACCATGTCAATCTCGGCGAGAAAGAGCCACGTAACTTCAGGAGTGTTTTGAAATGAAGTGGACCACCCCAAATGACCTCACCCGCTGGGTAAACCGCCTCTGGGAACGGGGGTTGGTCTTGCAATCCGTGCTTTCGGATGAACCGATATTTCCAAAACGTTTGATCCTGAAAGGCCCGTCATCGAACGACCTCACCCATGCCTTCGGCGAGGTCCGGGAGTGGTGCAATGCGCTCGCATCGGTCAAACACCTGCGCATCGAAACCCGAGAAGTCAGCCACCGAGTAAGCGGCACCAACCGCTACCCGGCGGAAGCATGGGTCGATAGCGCCGAAGATGCCGTTGCCCTCCTGGGCAAGACACGCGATTGGCGGCAGTTTCTTAATGTCGTTGACCTAACCCGGAGTCGCCGCCCGGAGCTACTCCCATGGATCGCCAAACGTCCGCTCGCCGCGCTCAAAGCCGCTGCGGAATGGGAGCGATACCTTGGCTTGGTCGATTGGATCACCCAAAATCCGCAGCCTGGATGCTACCTGCGCGAGGTTGATTTGCCGGGCATTCACTCTAAGTTTATCGAAGCCCATCAGGGTCTTGTCTCCGAGCTGTTCGATCTCGTCCTCCCGCCCGCTTGCATCAACGGTCAATTCTCCGGTGTGCGCGGTTTTGTACGCCGCTACGGCTTTCGCGAAAAGCCCGTGCGGATTCGCCTTCGTATCCTGGATTCAAATTTCGACCCGCTGCACATGGGCGTACATGCGGATCTCACACTCGACAGCGTCACTTTCGCGAAGCTGCCCGAAAGCCTGAGAGCGATTCCGCAAAATATCTTCATCACCGAGAACGAAACCAGCTTTCTCGCCTTTCCAAAGATCGCCAACAGTTGGATACTCTTCGGCTCTGGATACGGCTTTTCCGCGCTCAGCACCGCCGCCTGGCTGAAGGGTTGCCGCATCATTTACTGGGGCGATATCGACACCCACGGATTCGCCGTTCTTAACGAACTGCGTCACGCCTTCCCCCATACAGAATCCTTCCTCATGGACCGCAATACCCTCGACGCCCACCGCGAGTTGTGGGGCACCGAGCCCAACCCCGCCACCCAGTCGCTCACCCATTTGACGGCGGAAGAGAACGCGCTCTACGACGATCTCAAATTCAACCGTATCGCTCCGAACCTTCGCCTGGAACAGGAACACATCGCGTTCTCCAAAATTCTTGAAACTCTATCATGCCTCGGCTTTGAATCGCTCCCGGTTTGACCTAGCACATTCGCACAGTTAATGTGCCAACATCATGAAAAACATCACCCTAAAAGTTGACGATGCTACCTATCAAAAAGCCCGCATCCGGGCTGCCAAGGCGGGCACGTCGGTCAGTGCGATGGTGCGTGATTTCCTAAACCGCGAAGACGACGCGGAGCTGGCCCGCGAGAACAACCGTATCGAAGCACTGAAAGCCCTTTATGCCCAAGCCGACCAGCAAGCCGACCAGCAGCGCGAGCCCGTCAAACCTTTGAAGAGAAACGAGATCTATGCAACGCGCCTTCGTTGATACCAACATCCTCGTCTATGCCGCCGACCTCTCCAGCCCAGCTAGCCGCAAAACGAGGATAGCGCGCGATCTATTCCTGCAACCAGGGCTGCAACTCTCCGTGCAAGTTCTTAACGAATTTACCGCCAACGCTCGTCATCCGAAAAAACTCAATCTTCGCCCAAAAGAGGAATTGGACTGGATCGAGCGTTGGCTGCTCTTTCCTATTCACAACACGACCGTTGAATCGTTTCTCACAGCACGGCTTTTACATGAACGCTATCAAGTCAGCCACTGGGACGGGCTTATTCTAGCGGCGGCCAAGGAAACGCGTTGCGAGAAACTCTACTCCGAAGATTTCAACCCGAAACAGTCCTACGATGGGATTCAAGCCGTTAATCCGTTCATTTGATATTCAAGTCCGCCATGGCCTCCGAAGACAAACTCACCCTTCTCCCGGCGCGAATGTTGAACGAATTTGTCTACTGCCCCCGCCTTTTTTATTACGAATTTGTTGAGAACGTCTTTGTCCACAATGCCGATACGCTTGAAGGAGCTGCTCAACACCGGCGGGTCGATAGTGGCAAGGGAAAATTACCCGCCGCCAAAAAGGGATCGAAAAATGAGACGGCAGCCGAGGCGGCGGAAGACGCTGCTGAACAACCCGAAACCATCCATGCCCGGTCCGTCTTCCTCTACTCCGAGAAGCTGAACGTCAACGCCAAGCTCGACCTCGTGGAAGGCTCCGCCGACCCCATCACCGGAGTCATTTCGTATCAGCCCGTTGAATACAAAAAAGGCCACCCCCGCGAGGGCGACGAAGGAAACGAACTCTGGCCAGCCGATAAAATGCAACTCGGCGTGCAAATCCTCCTTCTCCGGGAAAACGGCTACCCCTGCGAGTCCGGCATCGTCTTCTACCGGGAAACCCGCCAGCGCGTCACCCTCGCGATGGACGACACCCTGGAGGAATGGATCCTCGAGCAAATTGCTGCCGCCCGCATCTGTGCAGCAGGACCCATTCCCCCACCGCTCGACGATTCTCCCAAATGCCCGCGCTGCTCCCTCGTCGGCTATTGTCTCCCCGACGAAACTCGCCTCCTCGCCGAATTTACCAAACCGCCTTCCCTGCCCGAGCCCGTCCAGCTCGACCTCTCCATGGACCTCTCCGAACCAGCCGAACGGCTCAGCCTCGGCCCCTTTCAAAACATCCCCGAGATCCGCCTCCCCCGCCTCAAGGCCGGGGAGGACATTCGTCGTTTAATCGCCCCCAGCGAGGACACCCGTGCCCTCTACCTCCATACCCCCGGCCTTTTCGTCGGAAAAAAGGACGCCACCCTCCAGGCAAAGGATCGGGGGAAGGTCGTCGCCGATTTTCGCCTCAACGACCTCCATCACCTCGCCCTCTTTGGCTCAGTCCAAATCTCGACCGGTGCCATTCAAGCCCTCTGCGAGGCCGACATACCCATTACCTATTTCTCCATGGGAGGCTGGTTCTACGGCATGACCCGTGGCCACAGCCTGAAAAACGTCTTCACCCGCATTGAACAATTCCGGCACGCCGCCGACCCCACCCTCTCGATCAGCCACGCCCGTCTCTTCGTTTACGGAAAGATCCGCAACCAGCGCACCCTCCTCATGCGCAACCACCTCGAGCCTCCCCCCAACATTCTTCTCCAACTGAAATGGGCAGCCCAAAATGCCCTCTGCTCGCCTACCCTCCACACCCTTCTCGGAGTCGAAGGAGCAGCCGCCCAGGCCTATTTCTCTGCCTTCAACGGGATGATCAAAAATCGCCGCGAGGCCCCTACCAAAAAGGAGCAAGACGAAGGCACCCAGCTTCAATTTCCTTTCGATTTCAAAGGCCGAAATCGGCGCCCCCCGCGCGACCCCGTCAACGCCCTCCTCTCCCTTGCCTACAGCCTCCTCTCCCGCGACTGCACCCTCAGTGCCTATGCCGCTGGCTTCGATCCCTACGTCGGCTTTTACCACCAGCCCCGTTTTGGTCGCCCCGCCCTCTCCCTCGACCTCATGGAAGAGTTCCGACCCCTGATCGCTGATTCAGTCGTCCTTACCCTGATCAACAACGGAATGCTCGCAGAATCCGATTTCATCCGAGCCGGAGACTCCGTATCCCTCAGCCCCAACGGCCGGAAAACCTTCTTCATGGCCTACGAAAAACGAGTCAACAGTCCCGTTACCCACCCGGTCTTTGGTTACCAGGTCAGCTACCGACGGGCCATTGAGCTTCAGTTTCGCCTCCTCGCCCGTGTCCTCACCGGAGAAATCGAACAATACCTCCCCTTCACCACCCGGTGAGAATTCAGCCCCCTCTCGACCCTCTACCAGCATTTCAACCCAAATTTCCAACCAGTCGAACCGGATCCCCTGCCATGAGAAAAAACTACATTGTGACCTACGACATCTGCGATCCCAAACGCCTCCGACGGGTTTTCAAGACCTGTAAGAACTTTGGCATCCACCTGCAGCTCTCGGTTTTCGAATGCGACCTCAACGATCAGGAAAAGATCCGATTTGAAACCCAGCTAAGAAATCTCATTCACCACGATGAAGACCAAATCCTCTTCATCCACCTCGGACCCACCAGCACCCGAGGCGAGCGAACCATAACCTCCCTTGGGCTGAACTATTCCAAGATGGACCTCCCCTGCTTTGTGGTTTAGGATCTTTGATATGTACCATATTCGTTGGAATGGCGCGGTCGCTTCCCAGGGGTCCCGTCAAACCACGCAAGGTTTGAGCCCTCCCCCATTATTTTACGTTCTTTGAAAATTGGTCGACAAGTTCGAGCGGTTTGGTGCTTCAAAAAGCTCCGTCACCGCTCGCGGGTCACCAATACCAATCACTTATGATTTAGTTAAGGCCGGAAGTAGTGCATCAGAAACCCAAGAAAACGTGGAATTCCCTAACCGCTCGCTTGACCACCTCCAACTCTCTGTGTTTCAAACAGATCGAAGGTCAGCTCTCTCCGCTTCCCCCGGGAAGCGGCCCCATTGAAGC
>DAISIK010000048.1:0-13716 GCA_036822055.1 Puniceicoccaceae bacterium | reverse complement strand
CCTTCATATTCTATCGGAGGGAGGATGCTAGAAGGCTTCCGGGCGGTCGGCGATCGCTGAAAAAAGATTATGGAAAAAGTATGGCCACCAAGAGGCCATTGGTCGGGTGTCTGTTTAGCGGTCGGTTGGCGAAAGAAGAGCGAGACGATGGCGTATTCGTGCGGCTTCTTCGCGAGGTCAGGGTTTGCACGAAGGCTTCCAGCGATTTATGAGCCGTTGGCTATCAAATTCTGGCCAATATCCCTAAGTGGACCTCCACCCATCCTTCAAGGAATCGACAAGCAAACCGGGAAGGCTGAGGGTATAAAATTAGACTAGCCAAGTGGCCCGCCTGACTCTGCTGTGAGTCGGTGGGTGGGAAATCCGCAGCTGCTGGAGGGAGGGCTCCTCGCTCCGGCGCATGGTGGCCGGTCACGATGGTGGAGAGGCTTGTTAACTGGGTCGGTTGGGGATTAGACCCGCAAGCATTAAGCCCGAGTCTGGTTCAGAGGTTTTTCTCGAGGAATTCTTTTACGGCGGTAAGGGCTATCTCGGAGTGACCACTGGTACCGTCCATAGAGAGGGTGAGTGTTCCCTCATCGTCTAATGAAACACCGGTTTGCTCGGGGTCGATGGTGTGCACGAAGCGAATCTTTTTAATCTTTTCCTGGATTGCCTCCTTGCCGAGTTCGTCTGAACTAACCTTGGCGAACGCAGAAACAACATAGTAGACGGCTCCCGAGGGCAGGGCTTTGTAAACCTTGATCGGTTCTTCGGCCGCTTGAATCGTGTCGAAATCAAATTCAATCGGATGGGCGAAGCCGACCGCCTTTTCGAGAGCAGCCAAACGCTCGGGCATCATTTCCTCGACGAACTCTTTGTGGGCTCGTCTGACTTCCAAGCTCTGTCCGGGAAGACCGGTCGAGGGGACTAAAAGAAGAGAGAAACAGGCACCAGAGAACCACACGGAATAGATTTGTTTGATTGTCATAGTTAATCAAATGGGCACGTTTGGGCTCTTCAGAAAGCTCGGGGTGTGATAGGTGACGCAAAAATAACAATCTGAAGGGATCGGTCTATTGATCAGGCCTTCCATGGCAGTCCAATTTCCGCGCTGCAGATCTCGCTTACAAAAAATCTAATAATCATGTCAGAGAGCAACCTGCGCCGATCCATTCTGATCTGGACATCTTCGTCCTCTCTTTGCGGGAGGGATTTGAAGTCTGGGATGTTGTGGATGCTTGCCTGCCCAGTTGGAACGGCTGGGGGAGATGAAAGGCAACTGGTAACCACCGTGCCGATGCTTGCAGCGGCGCAGGCGCGGACGATGGCAGCGGCGCAGGTGAATTCCCGGCGGTTCAAACCGGTATATCCTCAGATCGATCGGAAGCGAGTGAAGCTGGGTCGCCGCTCATGGGTTTCTGGTGGTGATGATCGATCTGGGGCCGCTATGGTGGAAGGTCGTTTTTGCGTTGATCTTCGAAGGCTACCACATCGGCCAAGGTAGTAATAAGAAGTTTCTGTTAGATGCCAGGGCGTTCCGTTTTCCAGAACTCATTATCGGGCAGGCCCGCGCATCGGTGCATTCCTCGAGTCTTAGCAAGCAGCGATCCAGCCATTTGCGGCCGTCGATGACCAAACTAACATCGAGGAGGGCTATGGTGGAAGCCGGGCGCCTCAGGGTGACACCACCCTTGCAGCCTCGCTTGGAGGAGACTACCCCAGCCTCGTCGAGCTTTTGGAGAAGTTTGGTCTAGGTGGGGGGCTGGTACCCCTGAATCCTCGGCGATTTCGCGAACCAGGCGCGAGTCGTCGGGGTTGGCTTCCAAGAAAGCAAGGGCCTCGACGGTGTAGCCGCCACTCCGGGAAAAACACCGCATTCCTCGAAGTTTTCTGAAAAATAGACCAGGGGGTTAATTTTATCCTCAAAAACAAGGACAACAATATCCTCAACCCATGGAGTGGGGATTTTATTGCCTTCAATTCCTTGCTGGCCCTACGACTAAAGGCCAGATGATCCGTAACCTCTACCTTTCTCCCGGGCACAACTACCGAGGCCACCATGGGAGTCCGGCTGGTGAGCATCCGATCCTCGAAGCATTGGAGATAGAGTGTGAGGGGGGTCGCGGAATCGTTGGAGACCGCTATTTTGACCATGAGCCCGATTTTAAAGGCCAGATTACCTTTTTTGAGTGGGAGAACCTGGTTCGTCTCTGGGAGGAGCTTGGGGTAGCGCGAGGGTACCGAGACCCCGCTGCAACGAGGCGCAACGCCCTCGTGCAGGGGATGGATTTGAATGCTCTGATCGGTCAGGAATTCGAAATTCAAGGTGTCCGGTTCCTGGGCACCGAGGAGTGTAAACCGTGTTATTGGATGAATCGTGCGATCCACCCCGGGGCCGAGGAATGGATGCGGGGAAGGGGCGGTTTGCGGGCCAGGATTTTGAGGGGAGGAAAGCTGAAGATAGACCGGAAGGCGCGAGTCACTTGCCATGCGTCAGTCCTTTTGGTCGGAGGAAAATCAACGCGCATGGGCACGGACAAAGCCCTGGTTGAGGTCGGGGGGCAGCCGCTTTGGTCGCGGCAGGTCAATCTCTTGGAAGCCTTGGCTGGACCGGTGTCGATATCCTCGGGTCAACCACCCCCCTGGTTGCCGACAGGGAAGGAGTGGATTGGCGATCAGTCCGGCATTAAGGGTCCATTGGGAGGGCTGCTTCCGGCTCTGTCCTGGGCAAGAGAACGGGCGGTCACCCACTTGTTGGCTCTGGCGGTGGATTTACCACGGATGCGCGAGGAAATTCTTCGGACATTGGTTTCGGAATCCGCCCCCGGCCGTGGTGCTGTTTTTTCCACGGGTGACAACTTTGAGCCTCTGGTGGCAGTTTATCCCATCGAAGCGATCAAAATCCTCGAAGAAGCGGTACAATCCAACGAATGGAAGCTGCAGAAGATTGTTCGGGAGATGGTGAATCGAAAGATGGTTGATGTTTTTGAGATCGAGGACTTCGACCCGTTTCACAACATGAATTCTCCGGCGGATCTCCCCTAGGAGTTGGACCGGCAGTTGGTTGACTGGGCGATCAATCAGCCGAAAACTTTGGATAGGCCGAACCTCCACTGGAGACTTTCGGTAGAAGAGGAGGAATCGTCACCGATTGATTTTCCACGATCAGGTGAAATGTGGAGCATTGCTATTTACTCGGGGCTACAAGCGGGTTATGACCGATCTCGAAATAAAAATTCAGTGCCGATCAATCGTTATGAACATCTATAAAATTTCTGCGAAGTCAGGAATTATTACCTCCCTGTTTATTGTGGGGGGTTGCGGAAAAGATGCGGAAGCTCCAGGGGAGGCAACTCAAGCAACATCTGGAAAGGCCGAGGTGAAAAAGGCCAAGGGCAAATCGATCGACCCGGAGGTTGTGATTGCCGCCTATCAGGCATCGGCAGCCTCCCTCGGTTTACGAGATGAGTCTTTTCCCGAGCAGAGGCTCTATCTTCACCTTGATGAACCAACGGAGGTTTTGTACCGCGTGACGGTCCACGGGCTTGATCGGAAACTCCTCCCAGAAGTGGGTCCGATTCGCAAGCGGCCAAGCGGGCCGGGATTGCGCTTGATTGAATCAACCATCTACGCTGACGAGACACTGTGGGTTGAAGCCCTATCAACCTTTGCGGATAGTGATCCGACCGATGGGGCGACGCAAGAAGCACGCATTCAGGAGATCCACGAAGCATTCGCGAGGGAATTGAAGGCGGCGCAAAAGTAGTAGTGCGCGAAGTCCTGGCCGAGCGAGGAGCCAGAACTGGAAAGGAGTCATTCCGTATATATCTATATTCCCCACCGATTCGCCTCGACATCTGCTTTTGCCTACACCTATACTTGCATGGTCTTGAGCCAGCGCACCAAGCCGCCTTCGCGTTTTTCTCTTTCTGATCAGCGAATCCCTTGAAAAATTTCTTCGTCAAGCCCCGGAACATTAGTCGGATCTTGCAAGAAAATCTCGGGCTTGCGTTGATACCAATCTTTCATCATCTCCTGTGGTGTTTTGTGGTTCAGTGCTCGTTGGGCGACGTGGTGGTTGTAGACGTTTCGATACCGCTCGAGGACATCGCTCAGTTCGTGACTTGAAATAAATCGATTGGTTTTCAGGATCTGGGAGATTCGACCATTGAAGCGTTCGACCATTCCATTGGTCTTTGGCGTAAAGGGCCGGATCAGGCGGTGATCGATCCCTTCCTTCGTACACAGTTGATCGAGTGGATGCTTACCCGTCGGATTGCGCTCGCCAGTAGCGCAAAAGCGGTCGGTGAACTCCTTGCCATTGTCGGTGAGGATCGTTCGAATCTGGAAGGGTACAGCCTCCCTCAAGGCCTCAACGAATTCTACGGCGTTGGCGGCATCCTTGTTGTCGCGGACCTCGAAAAACACCCACCGGGTTGCCCGGTCGATCGCGGCGAAAAGATACTTCCGCTCTGACTCGTCGGGCATCTGGGGCAAGTACTTCACATCAACGTGGATGAACCCCGCCTCGTAGTCCTTAAATCGCTTATGGGCAGGCTTTTGCGGATCCTCGGGAACGAGCTCGGAAAGGCGCGAGATACCATACCGTCGCAGCAGGCGATCCAGAGACGAACGCGTCATTTTCTCGTCGATGAGCCGGCGCACAACGACGAGGAGATCGTCCAGAGACAACAGTAAGGTTCGCCTCAATTCACAAACCACAGCCCTTTGCTCTTTGGATAAAGTGGTGCGCGAGGTCTCGGGAACGCAACTACGGTCTTCGACGTCCTGTCGTTGTCGCCATCTTCGGACCGTCTCGTCGGACACGCCAAACTGCCTGGCAATCTCGCGGTTGTTACCCGTGGTCTGCTGAATAAGTTTACGGGCGCGAGGGGTGGTCGCGGCGTTGGATGCAATCAGTCATGAGGGCACCTCCTGCGTGAAGCGGGGGCTCATTGCCGCCCCCGTGCCCCCGCTAGGGGAAAATAAATTCAACAGAACCGGTGCCATCAGGAAACCTCGTCTTTAGCCCCGGGCTTTCTGAGCAAATGGGTTCGCATTGCGCATCCAAGAACTTCTAGCAAGATTCTCTCAGTTATCAACCAACTGAGCGGGACATAACAATAGGCGAGTTGATGCTGGTGGTGCGTATGAAAGAAATTTCCTTAAGGCGATTGGGAAGTGAAAAGGGGACAGGTGTGGTAATTTAGGGCGTTTACAGATAGACGATGTTCATACCGCTCACCTAGAGGATTGCCGAGTTCGTGACGCTCATGCGCGCATGCCTTCTTAACGGCTCTGAAGGATGGAATGTGTCATATTGAGATTGTAGGTGGCATCACCACTAAATGCAGGTGGGAACAGATATTCACCATGTTGATGATTTGGCTTCAGTGCAGCCAGTCCCGGTTACAGGGTGCGTTGCCGAGGATGGCATCAATCCTGTCCATGATATCCGGAGTAAGTTGGTCGAGGTGGGAGACTGCCTTCAAGTTGTCGTCCAGTTGTTTAATGCTGGTGGCGCCCATGATGGCGGTGGAGACGTGGAGATTTTTGAGAGTCCAAGCCAGTGACAGGCTGGCGAACGACATGCCCGAATCGGCGGCGAGGGCGGCCAGCGAGGGCAGGGCTTCAGGGTTTTGGGTGTGCGCTTGGCCTGCCTGGGATTTTTTTAACCACTCGTTTTTGGGATCGTAAAAGCGCGAACTCGCATCTTTTTCACCGCAGACAAAGGCATCGGTCAAAAGACCTGAAGCAAGTGGGGACCAGATGGTCGCGCCGGAGCCCTTGAGGGCAAACAGTTGCTGGTATTCCCGTTCGAAGCGATCCCGCACCAGCATGTTGTATTGCGGTTGCTCCATCACCGGAGCCGCCAGGTGATGGGCGGAGGCCGCTTCATGGGCGGCCATGATGCGTGCAACAGGCCACTCGCTGGTGCCCCAGTAAAGCACCTTGCCCTGGCGGATGAGATCGGTCATTGCGGACACGGTTTCCTCTACCGGGGTGTGCAGGTCGGCTCGGTGGCAGAAAAAAAGGTCGAGGTAATCCACCTGCAGCCGTTTCAGTGCAGCGTGGCACGCTTCGACGATGTGTTTGCGGCTGAGGCCAGTCTGGTTGGGTTTCGAGCCGCCCCAGAATACTTTGCTGGAGACCAGATAGGTGGAGCGATTCCAATCAAGCCGCTTTAAGATGGCCCCCATCACTTCCTCCGAGCGGCCTCCCGCATAGACCTCGGCGTTGTCGAAAAAATTAACCCCGGCCTCGTAGGCACGCATCATAGTGGCTTCGGCGACATCATCGGAAATGCGCTCGCCGAAATTCATCCAGGAGCCAAGCGATAAGACGCTGACTTCCACCCCGCTGCGTCCAAGTTTTCGGTAAATCATAAATCAGCTTCCAAATTTAAGCTGAATTGGTATGGAAGGATTCAATCACAAGGCAAATAATAAGAACAAGCACTCCGGAAATGTCATGCCACTGTTCCGAGAAGATTTGTGATCTCTGGAACCCTGCTCAAGCCGCAGCGCAGTAGCTGGTCATGGCCAGAATCCCCAACGTAGCTTGCAGGGTGGGTTGATGCACCGTGATCTTCACGGCATCCAAGTGCGTTCCGGGATGCGGGTTACGCCAGTGATAAAGGTAGAGGTAGCGCAGATAACGCAGGAAATCCCCATCCTGGGTAAGCCTCCAGCAACGTGCCATGGCACCGTCGAAGGGAAAGCCGGAGGGATGCCAATCACCGATTATGGATTGCCGGGCTCTCTCTTTCAATTCCTTGGCACTGCCCTGGCCCGTGCCATAGGACATGATCTCCACCCGGTCCCGCCTGGAGCCGCGCGCAAACTCGTAAGTGCCCATGGATTCGTGATACTTCAACCAGCCGCCGGCGTGGAGGATGAAAATCCCATCCACCTTGCGCTCCACCGGGATGGTGATGGATTCGGGCAGGAGCTTTCCACGCACCGTGCGGGCAAAGCGCGAGCGCATCACCAACGCTCGATCCAGCACCCGGCACGGAACCCCGTGGATTTGCGTCTCGCCCGAAGGCAAATGCAGGAGCGGCAGTTGGCCCAGCCACCCGTGATAACTCGTCAGGCGGCGGTTGACATGGGCCGTGAGATCGACGGGCTGATATTGGATCGTGCGCCGTTGGGTAAGGGTGTGAAAAGGCTTGTTGTTGAGCTGACGAAGGCGCTTTCTTCGTTCCGCAAGGTCGGCACTCCATTCCGATGGCGTTTCCATCGGCGACGCGTCGATCGCTGCGCTGTGCTTCGGTGCCTGCCCTGTCGATTCTCGCAAAAAGAGGCGCGGCTGGCAGAGGGTTGTTTTTTGCACAGGCCGCCCTGAGGCGGTGCTCTCCTTTTCGATGTCATCGAGCAGCATGAGCGTGGCGATTTGCAACATCTGCCGTTCATCTAAATATGTCGCCGTCACGGACAAATCCCCGCTGTGGTGGGATTCCTGGCTGTAAACCCCCATGACCGAAAGCTCCTTCGGCACCGCGATGCCGTCCTTGCGTGCCAGATCGATCATGCGATCCACCAAAAGGAGGTTCTCGCAAATCAGGGCCGTGACCTCCTTGTAGTTTCGCCGCAGCCGACGCCAGGCCACACCCTCGCTGGCGGCGTCATCCACGAAGGCCAAGAGCCGTTCCGCAGAGCGGTTCAGTCCCATCGATTGACACAACTGGACATAGGTCGATTCCACCTCCCGATGCATGAGAGGATAACTCTGCGCTGGCGGCGGGGCCACGAAGGCGATTTCGCGGTGGCCCAGCTCCATCAGGTGCCGCAACGCCTGATCCACCATAGAGCGCGGATGGTAGGTGGTGAAACTGAATCGGGTGGAGCGGTCCCCAAAAACCATGATCGGCACCCCCTGTTTCTGCAAACGCAAGAGTTCCGTTTCACACTCCGAGCCATAGATCAGGACCCCGGAACTTTCTTTCCCCGACTCCAAAAGGTCCAGCAACTGCCTGCGGCGGTCGTCGGTCTCGGAGGAGCGATGCACCCGCACCTCCATGCCCCAGCGGGTGGCCAGTTGCATCACCGGACGAACATCGTGCCATTTCTCGACGAAAAAATCCAGGGGAGCCCGAACCTGCCGGTCTGATCCGGCTTGGCCGACAAACAGCTTCTGCCCTTGGCGATCCAGAACTCGGCGCCCGACCAACTCCGTGATCGCGCGGTTGAGTGCCATCCGTCCGATCTTCAACTCTGTAGACAAGGCACGTGCGGTGGGGAAGCGGGCACCAGGCTTGAGGCCGTTTTTATTGATGTAATTGAGGACAAGCGACGTAGGTAATGAGGAAGCAGTCGACATATGGAATGCCATTTTTCCGTTATTCGAAGTGAGAAGTCAATTCCAACTTGTCACTCATTGTGCGTTGGGATAGCTCCGTTCATACAACTAGTTAGTTGTTCCGCCCCAAAGGCCATGAACAGAATATTCTCAACGCTTCACAGTTCCCGCTCAGTCTGGCTTTCACCCCACCCAGGCCGACCAACTTCGTTTTGGACGGCAGTGGCGATGCAATCTAATCCGTGCCTGCGCCCCCCGACCGGCTACACAATCTCGCTTCTGAAAGGTGCTTGATTCCATCGCAGGATCTACCCTTCGTCACCATCTACTCTCCCTATAAAGAGAAACTCCAAAAACACAAAAAAACCTAAAGATATGAAACCCATCCAAAAACTCAGCTCCTATGCATTAGGCATCTTCCTGGCTTTGGGAGTTCCGCAGATCACAAATGCGCAGTCCATTGTCTATTCCCAAACTTTCAATACTGGATCGGGCGTGAATGCGCCTCTTAACGGTGTGGATTGGCAAGCGCATCACGGGGCAACAGCCACTGCCTACAATACCTCGATATCAGACGATTCCGCAACCCCGATCATCGGCGGTCTCGCCTCAGGAGGAGGTGATGACTCCGGAAATGGATCGGACTTTGGTTACCTCTTCCACCGTGGCGCTCTGAATACAGGCAGCCCAGTAATTTGGTGGACCTCCGCCCTGACTCCCTTCGACGTGAGCCTGCTAGACAGCTTTCAATTCGATCTTCGTAACACCTCCACCAGCCAAGACATTCGTTTTGCCTTACAAATCGCGTCTAACTGGTATGCATCGGATGCCGTCTTCAACAATACGACCTCAAACAGTTGGAGCAACAATCTCACACTTGCCAACGCTACGTCAGCAACGTGGAATGCACTAGACTTCACACCGGGATCCGCACTCTCTATGGGGGCTGCGGCCACTCTGCCTCTCACCGGCAATATCACGGCAGTGGGCGCATTCGACACAAGCATTGCTGGAAGTGATACGGCACACATCCGTATCGATAACTTTGAAGTGATAGCCATCCCAGAGCCATCCAGCACCACCCTCTTTGGCCTGGGCTTGGGGGCACTTACAATCCTCAGCCGTCGCGCCCGCCGCGCTTGATTAAGATCTTATCTGAAAGCGGGCTTTGGGTATTCCAAGGCCCGCTGTTTGCTTTTTGGGAAGCTCTTCCTCATATTGATGGACAATTGTGGGGCGGGTCTCCGACCTGCCGGTTGCCGGGGTCTCCGACCCCGAGCATGGAAGACCGCCTTCGGAGAAGGCTGAACCGTCAGGTCGTTGAGATCTAACCCTAATGGCACTTAGTTAAGGTCAGGTCCAGCACTCCAAGGCTCTTTCCAAACAGGTGCAAAACCCCGAAAAATTGCTTAACTAAACGCCATTGAGGTTTAACCCACATCCATCATACTTTCAAACACCCTCGGTGTCCTACTTCAATGAGGCATCACGTTCAGCGAGCAACGGGCGGACCCGCTCGAGCAGCTTATCAGGCACATCGATAGTTGTTCTCATGTACATGGGCATGGCACTTGAACTCTCCCTCTCACCGCAAGTCGAGGAATACCGCATTTCCTGAAAATTGCTGCGACGTGTCGGCTCCCCCTCCCCTGCACGACACCCGCTGCTGGTTTGCTTTTGGAGCGAGTCGATCCCGCACTCCAGCGAGAGGCGCCAGGGAAGGTGGCCCGACATGCCGAAAATGGATGCAAATTGGCATGCCATACTTTCCTTATTCATAGATTCGTTTTTCATTCTGACGTTACAACCCCTCCGAATTTCGTAACTTTTTATCTGATTAAGAGAAACTCCCCGAGCAACCACTTCAACCGTTGCTTTCATCGTCCTTCCCATGAACCGCATCATCAACGCATTGACTAAACCAAACTTCACCCCGCGCACCATCGCCCTGGCAGGCGTGCTGCTCCTCCTCATCATCCATCCCCTAACCGCGCAAGCTTCCTCCCCGTCATCGCCCACTCTGGAGGAAACCTATGCCCCGGGTGATGAGATCGAGATCAATGGCCGAAGGTTCTACGTGAAAGAGGTAAGCTCCAGTCAGATTCTTTTGATGGCACCGGCGCAGCCAACTGCCACGATTGGTGACTTTATAGTTCCAATTTCGGCAACAGGAACCCCCGGCCAGGCAGGCACAGGTCGGGAACCTTCGACCACGATCAATGGGTCCGGGCTGAGGGAAACCTATCCTGGCTCCGGCGTTTTCGTGCATGGTGCCAACCCTTCGGCCGGTGGGGCTGCCATGTGGAATACCAGCGGAGGGAAGACGGCGTTATTGGAGTTTGACCTGGGCGAGACCTACAATCTAAGCGGTCTCTACCAATGGAACTACAATGAGGCTCCCCCTTACAACGACCGAAGCCTTAAGAACGTAAGAATCTCCACCTCCAAAGACGGCAAAAACTGGACGGACCTGACCCAGGTGGTCTTCACCAAAGGAACTGGCAAACCGGAACTCAAGGCGCAGGTCATCCAGTTTGATCAGCCGACCCAGGCACGCTACGTCCGACTCGATGCGCTCTCCCGCTATGGCAGTGATGGGTTCGGCCTTTCGGAAATCCGCTTTGCCAATGCCGATAAAGCGTATGTCGCACCTTCACGAACATGGACTCCGAAGTATAAGCGGCCCGTTTATCCAAACATCACGCCGGGCCAGAAAGTGAGCGGAACCTCGGATAATACCTTCCCGGATACTGCCAACATCGTGAATGTGACCAAGCCGCCTTACAATGCCAAGGGCGATGGAGTGACCGACGATACGGATGCCATACAACGCGCACTCGACGATCACCCTGCCCGGAGTGCGATCATCTATCTACCCAATGGCAAATATCTCGTTTCACGCCAGATTCGTTGGGGTGGAGGAAGTGACATGCGCGGAGATCGGGCTGCGAAAAACACCATTCTCTGGGGCCAAAGCAAGGAAGCGACCATCATCCAACTCAAAGACCGTTGTCCTGGCTTCAATGATCCACGCAGCGCACGCGGGGTGCTCTGGACAGGCTCGGCTCCTGCCCAGCGCTTTGCCAATGAAATCCATAACCTCACCGTGGATACCGGCATCAACAATCCTGGCGCATCGGGCATCCAGTTCATCGCCAACAACCAGGGCGGAGTCTATAATGTTAACATCGTTTCCGGCGACGGACAGGGCAGGGCGGGGCTGGATCTGGGCTTTACGGATGAGCAAGGCCCGATGCTGGCGAAGAATGTTTCCATTCTGGGCTTTGATTATGGAGTCAGTTCGGCGACCGGCGTGGCGTCTTGGACGGGGGAGAACATTACCGTGAAATCACCCAACAAAGCCGGGTTGGTCAACAATGGGCAGCCGGCCAGTGTCCGGAAGTTTCAATTCATAGGGGACGTTCCGGCGGTGCAGAATGGAGCCGGATTACTGACCCTGCTTGACAGCATTCTGGTCGGAACTGGAGCCGCCAAGGACATGACAGCCGTCTCCATCAACGGCGGTGCCGGGTTTGTTCGCAATGTGAAAACATCCGGTTTCAAAAACGCGCTGGTGGATGCGACCGCAAAGGTTGAGATCGCCGGTCCCGACATTGCCGAACACTCCTCCGTCAAGCCGGTTACCCTGATTGCGGGAGCCGCCTCCACACTCAATCTGCCGATTAAAGAAACCCCGGAGTTGCCGTGGGGCGATTCCGGCACATGGGTGGCCCCGAAAACCAAAGATGCCGCAGGCATTCAAGAGGCAATTGATTCAGGGGCGGAGACCGTCTTTTTGCCGCGGGCGACCTACGCGATTGACCGGACGGTCATCGTGCGAGGGAAGGTGCAGCGGATCATCGGAACGAAGGCCATGATGCACGTGAAGGAGCCTTTATCCAAAAAAAATGAGCCGGTCTTCCAGATTGCAAACGGATCGGCCAAGTCCGTGACCCTTGAGGGACTTCACACCAGTTATGCCAATGGTCCGTTTTTCTTTATCGAGCATGCCACGAAGCGGACGCTGGTCCTCAAAACCTTGTCCATCAATTTCGGTGCCGCCCAAACCCCGTCCCATCTCACCTACCGCAACACCGTTCCGGGTGCGGAGGTCTTTATCGAAGATGTGGTCTCGGGGCGATGGGAGTTCAAGAGCCAACAGGTGTGGGCGCGCCAATTCAACCCGGAACCGACTGGCACCCGCCTGATCGTCGATGGCGGCACCTTTTGGGCGCTCGGTTACAAGACGGAACGCTGGGGAGAAATCGCCGTGGCCAGGAACGGAGCCAAAGTCGAGATTCTCGGCGGACTCAGCCAAACCTCCGGGAGCAAGCAGGACGCCATGTTTGTCAATGACAACTCCGACATGTCGATCGTCTTTTCCGAAGTGAATCACTCGAATGATCCTTTCATCAAATTTGTCATCGAGAAAAAGGGATCCGAAAGCAAGGAATACGGCGATCCCAACAAAGGCTTCAAAGGCTGGCGTCCGCTCCGGTATGAAGGTCGCGTCGCCAGATAATACGGACTCGCGCAGAGACGCTGAGGCGCGGAGAATCACTACAGCTTGCATGGATACCCAAATAGAACCTCTGCGCCAAGGCGTCTCAGCGGGAGATCCCACAAACGTGTTCGATTTTCCACCCACCTTCTGCTGGGGAGCGGCCACGGCCTCGTATCAAATCGAAGGGGCCTGGGATGCCGACGGCAAGGCACCCTCCGTCTGGGATGATTTTTGCCGCCAGCCGGGGAAAGTTTTTGAAGGACACACCGGCGACGTCGCCTGCGACCATTACCACCGCTGGCGCGATGATGTGGATCTGATGCAGAAGCTGGGCTTGAACGCTTACCGCTTCTCCGTGAACTGGCCCCGCGTCCTCGCTTCGGGCACGGGGAGGGTGAACACGCCGGGACTCGATTTTTATGACGCGCTGGTCGATTGCTTGTTGGCCGCCAAGATCCAGCCATGGGTCACGCTTTACCATTGGGAATTGCCACTGGCCCTGCACCATCGTGGCGGCTGGTTAAATCGCGATATCCACCAGTGGTTTGCCGACTACACCCGCGTGGTGGTGGACCGGCTTTCCGACCGTGTGCAGCATTGGTTCACGCTGAATGAGCCGCAGTGTTTTATCGGATTCGGGTATGGCACCGGCATGCATGCGCCAGGATTGAAACTCTCCGAGCACGAGCAACTGCGTGCGGGACATCATGCCTTGATGGCGCACGGCGCGGCGACGCAGATGATTCGTGCTCATGCCAAAATGCCCCCATATGTCGGTTGGGCTCCCGTCGGTTTTTCGTTCCTTCCCGACAGCGATTCGGTCGAGGATATTGCGGCGACCCGCCGCCGCGTCCTGTCTGCAGCGGACGGCAACGTCTGGAACAACACCTGGTGGAATGACCCGGTCTTCTTCGGTCACTATCCGGAGG
>DAISIK010000047.1:0-14452 GCA_036822055.1 Puniceicoccaceae bacterium | reverse complement strand
TAAGTTGGTATTTTGAAGTTCCGAGTGAAACCCCTGCTGATTGCATCCTCTTTTCACATTTGAACCTGATGTGATTGATTCGTCTTGAATTAAGCACATATTCTACAGGTGAATCCTCAAGCATGGACTGGAATCAACGATACCGCGCTGCCGATACCCCTTGGGACAAACCGTCCGCCCATCCGTCGTTAAAGGTCCTTAAGGAATGGAACCTTCTGAGAGGACCCATCCTAGTTCCTGGTTGTGGAACTGGTAACGACTGCATCTACTTGGCAGAGCAGGGGAGGGGAGTGTCTGAAATAGTTGGTCTCGATCTGGCACCTGAGGCGCTGGATCGTGCACGAGCCAAGCAAGGATCCCATATGGTGGATTGGCAATTGGGAAATTTCCTCAATCTGGCCAGCAACCTAAAGCTTCGATTCAATTGCATTGTTGAGCACACCTGCTTTTGCGCCATCGATCCGCGGGATCGCCCGGGGTACGTGCAATCTACTTTTGATGCCCTAATCCCAGGTGGAGCATTGTTTGGGATTTTTTTCACTGGGTTGTCGGTGGAAACGGATGGTCCTCCCTGGGGAACTTCGGCAGAGGAAATTGAAGCGCTCTTTAGTCCCGGTTTTGAGGTGAAAAACTATGGCGCTCCCGAGCAGACGTTTCCTGAGCGCGAGGGAATCGAGACGCTTTGGCTTTTGACGAAACAGGATTTATGACTTCTTCTCGAGGCAAAGCATTGAACCAATGCTACCCTGCCACTACAGGTCCGCAGGCGTTTGCACTGAACTGCTCACCGACACTGGCTATTCCATCGAACGGCCAGCTTCCATTCTAGCGGTGCGTTTAGGATATTTACGCTTAAACCAAGCCGAAGTAACCCGGCTCTAAGCTCCCGATCATATAACCAGTTCTGCGATCGGTGAGCTTTCGGATCATTGGCGCTGCCTCGAAGACGCCCTCGACGGGGATCAGGCCCAGGAAATCGTCGCCGGACCCCTTCGATCTGGTACTCGGTGTCGTGCCTCTTCTATCAACGACACGGAAAGCACAGCAAACAAGGTTCCACTAAAGGTGGCATTGAGGTAACCGATTGCGTTTAACTGATGGCCGATTTTGTTCCGCGGCTCCTGTCTAAAGCAAGCCATTCGCTGAGAATGGCCGTGGTAGAACGACACTTTTTCACCAGAATAAAGCATGCTTTGAATGCTTTACATAATTTTAGCCAACAGTGCTAAATGAAAAAGAGTCTTGTTTAGTTTCATCGGAAGTCTAGTTTCGAACTCATGAAATGGATCCTCCGAATCTTTCTGGTTGCCATTTTGATCGTAGTGGTGAGCGGGTTTGCGCTCAATTGGTTTCTCTCCAAGGGATTGAAACCTGCCTTTGATAAGGCCCGACCAATGGTAGAGGAAACGCTCGGCGTCCGGGTTGAGATCGAAGAACTCTCGGTCCAGGCTTTTCTGGGCCGTTTGAACATCGGTGGACTCAGGGTTGGAAATCCGGAGGGATTTGATCGCGCAAGCGATCTGTTCTCCCTCCAGAGTGCATCTAATCAAATCAGTCTGATGGATCTGATTTTCAAACAGCAGGTCACCGTTGATGAGATCAATATCAAGGAGTCCAACCTTTATTTGGTGAGGACAAGTGACGGGGAGTTAAATCTTGAGAAATTGCTTCAGAACCTGTCCGGTGAGGAGGATGAAGCTGAGGAGGAGGAATCCGAAACGGGGGAACTGCCACCATTCTTTCTCGACAGGTTTCTGCTCACTTCTCTCCTCAGCTTTGTACAGGAGCGCGATGAGAAGGAACCGATCCGGGTAGCAGTGGAAGTCCAGATTCTCGCAGATCAAATCGGCACCGTTGGAGATCCTGAAGTTAAAAACGGTTCTTTTAGAATCAACGGAAACCTTTCAGGGCGGAAGGATCTCTTTGTCCTTGATCTAAGTGGAAAGGTTGCACCTCTAACCGACCCCTCTCGACCTACCTTTGATCTGAAAGGGCAAATTCATAGTCTCGAGATGAAACTGTTCTCGGCACTCTCTCGGGATGTTAGCCTGACCGATGGCATGATTGATTTGCGCTTTAATCTCTCGGCCCGCGATGGCGCATTCAGCCCTGAGAGTGAAGTTATTATGTTGGTTGCGAATCCCAAGTTTGACGAGGGTCTGCGGATTCCAGCTCGCGTTGCACCTGCTACCCTACGAGTTGTTGTGCCGGTGAGGGGCAGTGTAATGGAACCCAGTATTTCGATAAGGGAGGCACTGGCTTCATCGATTCGTGCGACCCTGATGGGCGCACCTACCGAGGCGCTAAAGGCGGAGGTTGAGCGTTTGAAGGGGGCTGCCGGGGAGCAGGTTCAGGCATTGAAGGATGAGGGCGACAAACTCAAGGCAGAGGCTGCTGAGAAAGCCGAGGTCCTTCAGCAGCAAGCCAAGGAACAACAGCGGAAGCTGCTTGAGGACGCCCAAAAGGGGCAGATTGATGTGGACTCCAGCAAGGAATCTCTAATGGGCGGGCTCGGTCTTGGAGGAAACTCCGAGGAATCGACCGAGAAGCGGGAAGATTCGAAAGATCGCCTGAGGGGCATCATCGGTGGGAAAAAGAAGGACGAGCCAACCGATAAAGAGAGCGCTAATGCAAGCGAAGCGGGATTAGATCCAAAATCGAAGCTTGGGGGGCTCCTGGGTGGATCGAAAGGCTCATCAGCTTCGGGTCTCGAATCGGAGCAAAAAGAGGGTGAGGAGGACGCAGCCGAAGTTGAGGAGAGTGTGCCGGAGGAGAAGAAAAGAGGCCTTGGCGGGATCATCCCGAAGGGTTTCGGCCGATAATCCTGGCATTTTCAGAAGGCGACTTCCCAACCCGATAGGGCAAAGGTGCGGCAATTAGCCGAGCTCCCGATGCTGTGCGATGCCAGCCCGCGAAACAGGTGCCAAGTGGGCCAGAGAAGGTTTAGATTTCGCTAGATTGAAGAATCCCGAATCTATAAAGGATTGATTTTTAATAGCTGAGAGTCTGAATCTTGAGGTTCTATGCTCCTGCGGCTACTTCTCTGTTTTTCTGCTGGGCACCTCCTGTTTGCGGGAGTGGTCCATGCCGAGTGGATACCTGGTTTCAGTCAGGCGAAGAAAGACGCCCACTTGGCCTTCCCGGTTGCTGGTATTGTCGCGATTTGGCATTTCACCGAAGGGGATAGCATTGCCAGCGGGCAAGTAATTGCTGAGCTCGACTCAGGCTTGGAGTCCCTCGAAGTGCAGCGCCGCGAGCGTCTGATGGAGAGTGCATTGCGAGAGTACGAGCGAACCAAGAGAATCTTTGATCGTGGATCTGTAGTCAGTGCTGAGGAGGTCGATGCTGCCGCCTCTGTCTATGAAGTCACGGTGATCGAGCATCGGTTGGCCCTCGAGCAACTTGAACGACGAAAGATGCGTTCGCCTTTTTCGGGAATACTCGTCAGTTCTTTTGATATCCGCGAGGGAGAGGCGATCGAGCGCAATCAGCCGGTGGCGAGACTCTCTGATCCGAGTCGTTGTATATTCATTGCATTTGTCGAGGCAGAGTCCGCTTCCAAGCTTTCAATCGATGGAGAGACGCTTTTGCGTTTCCCAGTGCGAGCTGGTTATATCGAAGCCTCCGGAACGATAGTTTTCATCTCTCCGGTGGTCGACCCGGCTAGTGGGTTGGTTGAGGTCAAGGCCGAGTTTTCAAATCGACACGCTCAGATTCGCCCGGGGTTAAACGGGGAGATTTTTTTTCAGGAGTTAGCCGATGAATGAGGATACCAGGGCACGTTCGCCACTGAGCCCAACATCGCTTGAAACGCCGGTAGTAGAGGACGCGGCAGTATTTTGGAATGAGTTTCTCGGGCGTTTGATGGGTGAGACGGAGGCATCCATGATCACGGTCTGGATCGAGGATAAAGCGCAGTGGAAACGGATCCGTTCGGCGGTCTCGCAGACCCGCCGGGGTGGAGAGGAGTACGTTGAGTTTCGGGAGGCCGGCGAGGAACTGGTGAAGCAGTTCGGCCCGGACGGCTCCCTGGAGACGGCTTTCGGCAGCTCAGGTCAAGCCAGAGTAGTGGGGCGACTTTTTTCGGGACATCAGGGCTCGATGAGAGGGGCAATTTTTTTACTTTTTCTACAGCCAGAGAGAGTCCGGTTGGCAAAGGCATGTGGCATCTTAAAGTTCGCAGTGGTTGAGCCTCGAACTTTTGACCTCAGCAGGCGCTTTGAAACCGCTTCGAACCAAGTGGAGAGGGCTTTCCGGGTAGTTGACGCCGTTTCTCAAATCCTTCCACGCCAGCGCTTTGCTGAAGCAGCGATTACCCTCTGTAACACGGTTGCCACAGACCTTGGAGCAGAGCAGGTTTTTCTCGGCTGGGAAAAGGGCAGTGTAGCCCGAGTCGTAGCGATCAGTCGAACAGAGTCGTTTAATCGAAAGATGGCTTTGGTCGAGCTGATTGAAAAAGCGATGGACGAGTGTCTGGATCAAGGATGTTCGGTGATGGTTCCGGCGCCCGGGGATGCAGACTATGTTTCTTACGCGCATGAGGAGGCGGTTCGAAAGGAACCGTTTGGAAATCTACTCTCCGTCCCGCTTCAGAAAGAGGGGCAGACGATAGGGGTGATCACAGTCCAGCGATCCGCATCGCCTTTTTCAAAAGACGAGATGGAAAGAATCGAGATCATCAGCGAGATGGTCTCACCCCGTCTTGGCGATCTCCAGCGGACGGACCGCTGGTTTGGTGCCCGGATATGTTCGGGCATCAAGCAGCTGGCAGGCAGGTTCTTGGGTCCGACACATACCTGGACGAAAATCGGCGCAATTGCCGGTTTTGTCCTGCTCTGTTTTCTGATCTTTTACCAGACTGCCCACCGGATCGAAGGCTCCCTGCTTCTCAGAAGTGAATCGATGGCCAACCTTACGGTGCCATTTGATGGCTACCTTGCCGAAGTTCTGGTGGCTCCGGGGGATCGAGTAGAAGAGGGGCAGTTGTTAGCCCGTCTGGATGAGGAGGAGATCCGCCTCGAGAGGGACGCTGCTGCGGCAGAACTGGAGCGTTTCCGTCGCGAGGCCGAGCGGGCCCGAGTAGCTCGGGAGACAGCTGACATGCGGATTGCCGAAGCCATGGCAGGGGAGGCTCTGGCCCGATTTGAGCTCGCCAATCATCGGCTTCGGAGAACTGAAATCCGCGCACCGGTTTCCGGGTTCATTCTGGAGGGAGATCTGCGGGAAAGGGTGGATGCTCCGCTGCGCCAGGGGGACCTTTTATTTGTTTTGGCATCCACCGATGATTTGTTGGCGGTGGCGAGAATTGCAGAACGGGATGTACACTTTGTGAGGGTGGCGGCACCGGCTGAGTTGGCCCTCGTTGCCAGGCCGGAAGAGCGATTCAGGGGAACGGTTGAAGTTCTGGAGCCGTCTGGCTTTCCCGGAGAAGCCGGAAATCAGTTTACGGTCCGGATTAGGCTGGATAGTCGAGCAGATTGGTGGAGGCCCGGAATGAGCGGCGTCGTCAAAATCGAGGCCGGTGAGAAGCCACTCCTCTGGATTTTGACCCATCGGACGGTCAATTTCCTGCGGATGTATTTCTGGATCTGAATCTACGGCTTAGGGCATGGCGGAAAAAACTTTCAGTGAATCCTGGCACCGGGTGGCTAAGGAAATGGTTTACCTCCGCGCCACGGTGAGGGTGGGTCGGCAAACCTTCCGAGGTGAACGCTGGATGGTGATTGAAGATCCGGTGGACAATAAGTTTTTCCGAGTCCGGCCGGTGGCTTGGGAGTTTCTTGCCCGCCTTTCTCCGTCAAGAACCGTTGGCCAGGCTTGGGAAGAGGTTCTGCGACTTTTCCCGGAAGAGGCCCCCGGCCAGAGCGAGGTAGTCGCCCTGTTGTCGCAACTGTATCGAGCAAACCTTCTTTTCTATCCATCGGCGGAGGACGGGGCGATGCTTTTTGACCGCCAGCGAAAGCGGAAGAGCCGGGAACTAAGGGCCAAGATCCTCGGGATTCTTTTCACAAGGATCCCTTTGGTTGACCCCGATCGTTTCCTTGTTCGAACACTTCCTTGGGTTGGTTGGTTGATCAGCCCGTTCGGGTTAGTCCTCTGGTTGTTTACTCTTGGTTTTGCAGGAAAGGTGCTCGTCGATAACTACGAAGCATTTTTTGCTCAAGGGCGCAGTGTTCTGGCCCCCGATAATCTCATTTTGCTTTATGGCGGACTCGTTTTCACGAAGCTGTTGCACGAGTTGGGACATGCCTATTTCTGCCGGAGGTTTGGTGGAGAGGTTCATACCCTGGGGGTCATGCTGCTCGTCTTCACCCCGATACCGTACATGGACGCGACATCAAGCTGGGGATTTCGGCGGGCGAGGGAACGCGTTTGGGTGGGTCTTGCCGGGATGGTGGTTGAGATTTTTGTAGCTGCTTTGGCCTTGTTTGTTTGGGCAGCTACCGGTCCGGGGACCTTGAATAGCTTTGCCTATAACATGGTCTTCGTGGCCTCGGTTACCACCATCTTTTTCAACGCCAATCCATTGCTTCGCTTCGACGGGTATTACATCATGAGCGATTTGGCGGGGTTGCCCAATCTCCACCAGCGGTCGGCTGCCCACCTTAAACACATCTGGAAGCGTTACGTCTATGGTGTAAAAAGCAGCAAGAGCCCAGCCTCTGCTCCGGGAGAGCGACGCTGGTTTGTCGGGTTTGGCATTTTGAGCAACATCTACCGGATTTTAGTTTTTGCCGGTATTCTCCTTTTCATCGCCGACCAGTTTTTGATCCTCGGCCTTTTGATGCTGTTGATGGGGATCATTGGGTGGGTGGTGCGTCCGATTGTGCAGTTTTTAAACTACCTGGTGACCAGTCCGGAGCTTGATCGGGTTCGGGGGAGGGCGATGCTCTCCACCGGGTTTATTTTTGGGGGGCTCATTTGGTTCCTGGTTTTTGTTCCTTTTCCATCCCATTTTCGTGCCCAGGGAGTGGTTCAGGCCGTCGAGCGAAAAGATTTGGTGGTTAAGGCTGCGGGCACGGTGACAGCGGCGCCAATACTTGAAAGTCGGCGAGCTGAGGGCGGGGCTTTGCTCCTCGCCTTGGAGAATCCGGAAAGTTTGGCGACCCGGGAGGTACTTCGCAGCCGAATTCAATCGGCTGAGGCGCGCTTAGTTCGGGCGCGCCACCGGGCTCCGGGAGAGATTGCAGCCATTGAATCTCGCCTCGAGCTGTTGGGTGAGCAGCTTCGTGAGGTTGAGGATTCGCTCAGGAATCTTGATATCTACGCAGAGGCAGAAGGGGAACTAGCCCTCTACGAGCAGAACCTCATTCCGGGGAGCTGGCTTGCGAGGGGCACCACGATTGGGAGATTGCTTAATCCGAAGGACTTTGAATTTTTGGTGGCGGTGCGGCAGGAGGAGGGTTTTGGCCTCTTCGATGGTGGACGCTCGACAGGAACCGTTCGGTTGCGTGGGCAGGCGGATTCTTCAATCCCGGTAAAAGACTTCGCGGTCATACCGGGGGGCCAGCAGCGGTTACCGTCGCCGGTGTTGGGAGCGCGTTTCGGAGGTGAGGTTGCTGTGGTGATGGACGACCCGATGGGAGTTCGGGCGGCAGAGCCTTTTTATCTGGTCCGCATTTCGTTGCCAAAACGGGAGGCGGTTGCCTACGCGGATGGCCAGATTGGTACCCTGCGGCTCTTGGTCGGGAGGGAGCCGCTTATGCCAAAATGGTGGAGGCAATTTCGCCAGCTCTTGCAGCGTCGGTATCAGCTTTAGTCTGCGATGGATTCTCGATCACGCGAGCAGCCCATCCTCAAAGGAGCGGACCGCTGGATTCACAGCCTGGTGGGGCGTTGGCATCGGCGCCGGGGTCTCTTGAGACATTACTTGAGGGAGGCCGCAGAGCTATCGAAGCGGGAAGATGAATTTTCGGGCCTGAGAGAGTCGGCCCTCAAGGAAAAGCTTAGGGAAATGAAATCGCTTTTCCGGCGTCGAGGGGAAGTGGATTCTCACGTGCGCTCAGAGGCTCTGGGTCTTTTGCGGGAGGCTGCCCGGAGGGTGCTGCACTTATCGCCTTATCCGACCCAGCTGGTCGGTGCGATGGTGATTGATGATGGTTGCCTCGCTGAGATGGCAACGGGTGAAGGAAAAACCCTGACCTCGGGGCTGGCTGCGGTTTTAGCGGGCTGGCGGGGCAAGCCTGTCCATGTCATTACAGTGAATGACTACCTGGTGAAGCGAGACCGTGAATGGCTTGAACGCTTTTATCAATATTGCGGATTAAGGGCTCGCTGGGTCGTTGAGGGAATGCCTGATGAGGAGCGCCGGGCGGCCTACGATTCGCCGATCGTCTACGGGACGAGCAAAGAGTTGGCGGCGGATTATCTCCGGGATCGACTGAGGCTGATGGGGAAGGAGAGCGGTGGCATTGGTCAACGGATGCGCGAGTATAGCTATGGGCGAACGAATCACGGGGCAAAACGGATCCCGGTAATGCGCGGTCTTTATCGGGCAATTGTCGATGAGGCGGATAGTTTGCTCATTGATGAAGCGGTTACTCCCCTGATTCTCTCCCGCAAGGTCCCGAACCTCGAACTCCGGGATCTTCTGAGTCGGGCGAGTCAGATCGCAGGTAATCTGGACAAGAATGTACATTATCGGGTGGAGACTCGCTACCGGGAAGTTCATCTGACGGAGTCAGGTAAACGTTTGATCGAGCCTTACGGGAAGGAGCTGGGGGGCATTTGGGGTGCCCCTGCCCGGAGGGAGGAAATTGTGAGCCAGGTCCTCGAAGCAAAAGAGTTCTATAGAGATGGCGAACAGTATATTGTCAGCAATGGTAAGGTCGTCATAGTCGATGAATTCACCGGCCGTCCGATGCCGGATCGAAGCTGGAAGCAGGGCCTTCATCAGGCAGTGGAAATCAAGGAAGGTGTTGAAATGACAGACCCCACGGAGACGCTGGGAAGGATCAGTTTCCAAAGGTATTTTAGAAAGTACGAACACCTTTCCGGAATGACCGGAACGGCCGCTGAGGTGGCCGGGGAGCTATGGTCGGTTTACAACCTCCCTGTGATTCCAGTGCCTACCCACCGCCCGTGCATTCGAAAGCGGTTAAAAGATCGCTATTATGAGACGGAGGAAGAAAAATTGAAGGCCATGGCCGTAGAGGTCGGAGAGCTCCATCGCAAGGGGGTTCCCGTGCTGGTTGGTACGCGGACGGTGGCGACCAGTGAGCGGTTGGGCGCGATTCTTCGTCAGCAAGGTCTGAAGCCAATGATCTTGAACGCAACACAGGTCGACGAGGAGGCTAACATTGTCGCTTTGGCGGGCTTGCCCGGAAAAATCACGATCGCCACGAATATGGCTGGACGAGGTACCGATATTCGTCTGGGGGAGGATGTTGCGGATCGAGGGGGTCTCCATGTTCTCTCGGCGGAAAGGCACGAATCCGGGCGAGTTGACCGCCAGTTGTATGGAAGAGCAGGTCGACAGGGCGACCCCGGGGTGGTTCGCCAGTATGCAAGTGCTGAGGATCTTCTCGCAAAAAAATACCTGTCAAGCGTGGCAAGACGCAGACTCGAACTGGCGCTTCGTGGAAAAGCCGGGACCGATAGCAGATTCGGCAGGCGGCTTCTTCGAAGAGGCCAAATCAGGGCCCAGAAACAGTTTGCTCGCCAGCGGAGAAGAACTCTGGAGCAGGATGAGCGCCTCGATGAGGGTCTTGCCTTCGGGAGGGTTAACTAGCCAGGCGAGGACGCTCGGGAAAAATTGAGGCGATAAGTTAACACACTCCGAGGAATAAGTATGATTGCGATTTCGAGTCTTATCGGGCTTACACTGCTGCCACCTTACCCATGAAAAGTATGAAATGGTCATTACGAATCGTTGGAATCCTTGGTTTGATTTCTGCAATGTCCTCCCCGTCCGTGGCACAAGTTGTACCGGCTCAAAGAGAAGAAATTACCCTTCGCGAATATTTGGACCGGGTGGTCCGCTTTAACGAGGAGATTGAGGCCGCGTTGATTGGAATTGAGATCGGCCGCCTCGGAGAAAGGGGGGCGGTTGCCCAGTTTGAGCCGGCGCTGGTACTGCGTGGGGAACGGTTGCAAAGTGATCGACCCAACACAGTGGAGGAGCGACGGAACCTGGGTGGGATCGATCGGTTTGATCAAAAAAACAATCTTTATACCGCAGGTCTTGAATGGTTCGCCCCCACCGGGGCCAATGTAAGCTTCCGTTACGAACTGCGCGATTTGAGCAACAACCTCCAGGGCAGCCAGGCCTTGGACTTTGAATCGAGCTCTAACAATGAATTCGTAACCTTCATCGGGGTAGATGTAACTCAGCCGATTCTCAGAGGTTTTGGAAAAAACGTTACTTTTGCAGAGATCCGTTTAGCTGCAGCAGAGTCGAAAATCGCCTATGAGGAGCTCAGGCGTCAAATGATGGTGATCCTCTCCTCGGCGGAAGCAGCCTACTGGAATCTGTATTACGCGCAGGAGCAGGAGGGGTTTCGGCTCCGGTCCCTTGAGGTGGCTAAAAAGGTACTTGAGGATGAACGGGTTCGTTTTGAGGCCGGGCGAGGCTCCGAGATTGATGTGGTGCTCGCTCAGGCTGCGATCTCCGAGCGCCAAGCTTCCCTCGTTGACGCATCATTTCGTCGGGTGGAAGCATCAAATGCGGCCCGCTCATTTTTCTCTGCGGATCCTGCGAAAAGATCCTTGTTGATTGTCTCTGATGACCCCTCCTCAAGTTCTCCGGAGCTGGATTATGCTGCAAGTTTGGGTCGAGCGATGGAACTGAACCCAGACCTTCGGGGCGCAGCAATTCGTGGCGAAATTAATCAGATTCGGACCGAATTTGCTAAGAACCAGACCCTTCCCGAGGTTAATTTATTGGCGAGCGGCGGGTTTAACGGATTGGGAGACTCTTTCAGTGATTCTTTTGACGATGTATCTGGCGCCGATTTTCCAGTATGGTCGATTGGGGTCGAGTTTCGCATGCCGCTTGGCAATCGCCGGGCCACCAGCTCGCTAGCTTCGGTCCGCCTTCGCGGTCGGCAAGAAGAGCTTGGGAGGCTTAACCTTGAAAGGCAGGTTGGCTCATCTATCGACAATGCTATTGCCAAGATTTTGGCAGCAAATGCGTCAGTCGAAAGTTTGGTAGCCTTTGAAAATGCGAACCGAAGGGTTCTTGAAAGCGAAATTGAGTCGCTGGAGGCCGGGCGCGGTAGCGTAAGGAGGGTGATCGAGGCCGAAGATAATCTGTTTGAATCCAGCGTAGCTTTGATTCGGGCAAAAGTTCAGCAGCAGCGCGCTCGTCTGGAGCTGGCGCTTTTTGAGGGCACGGTGCTCAAGAACTCAGAGGCTGATTTTTCGATGGCTGAAATCCGGGAGAAAACTGCAGCAATGACGACAGAAGGCGGTTGGGATCCCACTCGCTATGAAAAACTGACCGGCTCGTTGCTCACTCGATGAAACTTTTCAGGCAAACGAAGTCCATCACTTTCAAAGACTAGGTCTTTTTAACACCAATCTTACCCGGGATTCTTTCTCTTGGCTCTTGACTTCAGATTCCCTGACTCGAATTCTCGCTCCGTCGAATTGAAATGAATGCGAGCCGTCCTTTGTCTCCTATTGGGAGGACAAAGCTGTTTGACCTCGAACAGCTGGAGGCGCGCATTTTACTCTCTGGAGCGCCAGTGGCAGACGCGTTTGCCGAGATGGACGACGGTGTAACCTCCTCGGAAGAGGCGGTGGTGGTTGTCTCCCAGGAAGAGGTCCCGAGCGAAGTGGAGGATGCGACTTCAACCCTCTCCGTCGAAGATTTGGAAATTACGTTTGACGCTGCCGAGCTATCCGAAGGCGCTGAAAGTCCTGAAAATGAGGGTTACGGGCAAGTCGTAAACCTTGACGGGAGTTTGGCCCAGCGTGACGTCACCCTCGGAGTTGCCGATCACCATGGCCAGTACTTGTCATTGACTGACTCCGGAGGCGAAGAGTTTTTCCGTTTCGCAACCTCCTCGGCAGGGCCATTAGTAATCAACGGAACCGATCTTTTTGATGAAATCCTTCGCATTGATTTCGGCGGCGGGGCCTTCGACATTCCGATCATTTGGAATGGTGGGGAAAGTTTGGGAGACGCGCTCTTTGGACCAGCGGTCGATTTGGAGTGGAGAATCTCTGGTCAAAACGAGGGGACTGTTGGCTCGATAAGCTTTGTGGGTGTTGAGATTTTGGTGGGCTCTGCCGATACAGATGACACTTTCGTCATCGAGGAAGGGGGAAGTCTCGAGGGCTACCTTGATGGGAATGATGATGGTTTTGATACCTTGATCCTCGAAGGCGGCACTTATCAGCGGGTGGAGTATTTCGCGACAGGTCCCCACTCTGGCTGGATAGACCGGGATGGAGATCGTCTTTTTTATGATGGTCTTGAACCGATTGTTGAGAATGCCGTGGTGGCTGACCGCGTTTTTTCCACCAGCGACCAAACAGACGATGCCACTCTCTCTGAGGTAAATGGGATGCTCTTCCTTTCGCCGAACCTGCCGACGATCACTTTTGAGAGCATCCTCTTCGCGAAACCAACCAATTCTCTTACGATTAACCTCGGCGAGGATACCGGCATTCCGCTTCTCCCTGATCGATTGACCATTGAATCAATCAACATGGATGCAAGCCTCACGATCAATGGGGAGGATGGCATTGACCGGGTAACGGTCGATGGTAATCTAAATCTGAATGGCTCGAATTTGACGATCAATGCTGAGGAGGTCATCTTTACCTCCGGTTCTACCGTCAGTGTGGGAGACCTGACCATCGTGTCTGAGGCAGTGAAGAATGGGGAAATTCTCACAGGGCTTTATTATGCCAATCCGACTGCCACCATTCTATTTGAGGACGTTAATATAACAGCAGCCGCAGTCTCGTTGTCGGCCAGAGCCGAGGGGGCAATTACCCCCACTGCCGCTGACGTGTCTGTTCTTGATGGTGCTTTGGTACTGGCAGTTCCCGAAGCATCGATTACTTTCAATGGAACGACCTTGGTCGCGTCCAGTCTCGACGCGACCACCAATGTTGAAATATCTGTCGCCGCATTGGCTGCAGCTGAGGCGGATGACGACGACTCAGAGGCAGATGCTGCTGTTGCCATTGTCACCGTCCTGGGCGAATCCTTGGTCGGCGTGGAGGGAGCATCGAATTTTCAAATTGGTGGTGTGGTAAACCTTTCGGCTAACACCACGCTGAACATCTCCACTGCAACGGACGGTGCGGCGGGCACTGCTGGAGCAACTCTCGCGGTTTCTGAGGTTCGACCGGTTACCCGTGCGTGGGTGGGCGATTCCGCTACGATCGGCCCAAACTCCGGAGATCAGCCCGATTCGATATCTGTCCTTGCTTCTTTAACCACCGAATTGACGACCTCGACGACGTCGACCCCCGGTGGAGCTGATCAAAATGCGACTGGTAATCGGTCTCAACAACGCCTTGAGGATCCAAATGGCGACGGTAACAATGCCGATCGCGCTGCAACCTCTGATGGCAACGTGGAGTTTGCGGCGGCTCTGGCCATCACGGATTATCAGCCAACTACCGAGGTCTTCCTCGCATCGACCGGCGCAATCTCAACCGCAGGTTTACTTCGCATCGCAGCGAATGGAACCGAGATGGTTTCAACAAGTGCGAACGCTGCAAACACCTCCAATGCGGCAGTGGGGATCGGCGCTGCCGTCGCCATAGGTGTCCATTCGCCGCGCACGTCAAGTTCGCTCCGAGGCTCCGGTTCCATCAGCGCTACATCAATTACCATGGAGGCCACCCTGGGTGAAAACAACACCTACACCGTCGAGTCGGTCTCTGGAGTTGGGGATGGCTCAAAGTCTGGAATTGCAGGGTCGCTCGCTATCCAGGTCTTCGAACCTTTATCTGAAGCAACCACCACCGAACTCGCAAGCAGCGATCTTGGCGGGGCATCGCTTCAAATAAATGCAGTCTCGAATTCAGACTCCACCACCCGCGCAACTCCCGACGAAGATGGTGCTTCTGGTGAAAGTCTCGGAATAGGAGCGTCGGTTGCCCTTACGGTATCGAATCCTGAAACCAGAGCTTCGATTGTAAATGCTTCGACCGTCTCAAATTTTAGTGCAGGAACCATCGCCGCGACTGCAAACCATCGAGGAGTGACCCATGCCAAAGGTGGAGCAGAGGCCTCCGGCAGTAGTGCGACCGTTTTGACGCCGGTTGTCGCAATTGGACTTTTGGGTGGGACGACCCGTTCCACTGTTGGAACGGGTGGGTCCGGTCTCTCGATTGCCAATGACTTAAGCCTCACGGCCTTTCACACACGATCTTCAACTGTAACTGCCGAAGGATCGGCGACCGGTGGGTCCACTGCAGTCGGTGCATCTTTCTCCCTCTCGATCAATGACGATCAGGTGGAGACGACGGTGTCGCGGGACTTGAC
>DAISIK010000046.1:0-14648 GCA_036822055.1 Puniceicoccaceae bacterium | reverse complement strand
GTAGTATGGGATTTCATTGCAAGAAATTGGAACCAAAAAATGAAGTGACTTAAGGATGAGTGATAGCCCACATTTTAAATTATGGAATAAGGAAGTCTACAGGTTAATCACCAACATATTCATGTGGACTTTCTTTCTTGGCTTCATTTTGGAATGGGTTTTTCGTGCTGAGCCTTCAGATCTTCTAATAGCTTTCACGGTAGTTTACGCAATTGTTCTGTTTTCTTCTTTTTCGTACATGGCGATTTATTATACTTTGCATGATTGTAAAAATCGGTTTGTGAAGGTTTTAATTGTATCTACAGCCGTTCTTATTGTTTCATTAATATTTGTTACGTTTCTTTGAGTTATGGGAGGGCCGCTAGTGTTACCAATTCGCTACGGGCAGTTCAGTCACGGGGTTTAAGTACGGCTCGGATCCAGATAATTTGGATTGGACTCCATGAAGCCGCATTTTAAGAGTTTGCAAAGGTTCATTGGGATATTCTTGCCTTGGGACGGTGGAAGGACATTATTTGATTGTAGTTTCGTTTGTTGTCAAAAGTCGAGAGTTTCAAGAGTTCCTTCACCTGCCCCCTAACGAATGACCCCCACGACAATGACTTTTGACCCCGATGATCGGGTGGCGAACTGGGCCAGTGACGGGGTGAATCTTGCCCCGGTCTTCGATCTCGATGGTAAACTCACGGTCGGTCCTCCCGGTAGGGTAGGGGCGAGCATCTTGTCGGGTTCGCTATCGAAATCGCTATCGGGTCTCGATTGGTGCTACGTCGATTCCGATTTTGAGGGGCGTGGAGTTGGTGCGGATGACGGGGTCACGATCCAATGGCGCTTAGTTAAGCCCGTTTTGCGGGGTTTTGCACCTGTTTGGAAAGAGCCTTGGAGTGCTGGACCTGACCTTAACTAAGTGCCATTGGGGTCACGATCTTCCACTTCGATTATCGCGGGAGCACGGTGGCCATGAGCGATGGGACGGGAACGGTGACCCACCGTTTTGATTACAGTCCCTATGGACAAGTGACCCGTGCGGAAACTCTGGGCGGGACCTATCCATTCTCGATAGAGGATTCATATCTCGTCGCTCCTCCAGTGCAAGGCGCATCGGCCCCTGCGTTAGTGGGTGTCGCGGCAATGGCGCTTAGTTAAGCGATTTTTCGGGGTTTTGCGCCTGTTTAGAAAGAGCCTTGGAGTGCCGCACCTGACCTTAACTAAGTGCCATTAGGGTGTCGCGGCACCTGACGTGTCGAATATGAAACTCGGCACAACCATTGTAGCCGTCGGTCCAGGAATTGCCTATCAATCTCCGGATTTTATCGAAGGTTTTTTCATCACAGGACCCCCTCCCGCTTCTTTCGGAGGATATCTCGGACCTTCTTCAAGTCAAATACTGGAATTCATAAATAAAACGATAGCAAGCAGGTATTTGAGAGGTCCCTTGAGCAATCTAGAGCCTATTCAATCAAGACAAGAAAAACCCTAGTGCGCGCTCTTGGATTTATATTGTTGATCCTAGGTCTTTCCGCTGTTGTTTCAGGAAGGCTGGATTCATTATGGGCTCCAGGCACTGGATGGTACGGCTTGCATGCGAGGCTTATAGGTCTTGTTATTTTGTATTTCGGCTGGGTTCTTTCAAGAAAACCAAAAAATAATAACGAAGATGAATAATAGTTCTGACCAAGGTGGCCCTCATTTCAGGTCCCCTACAGTTGAGTTTTTTAGCGGTACTTATTCTCAATTTCAGAAGGATTCAATGTTCACGATCCCGCTAATGTTCATTTTGCTTCTGATTTTGTCCGAAACAGTCTTTGCGGAATATGCAGAATTTTTAGAGAGGCTCGTGGTGATTTTCATTTTGATGATTCCTGTGACCTGGCGCGCTTGTAAACTCAAATCGGATCCTATTGTGGTTCCCGTACAGATCACGGATCAGGTGGTAGCATTTGGAAACGCAAGATTCCCATGGGAGCAGGTGAAGAGATTCTATCCGTATCCTGCAAATTCGTTCTCAAAAACAAGGCTGTATTGCATCGGAGTCAGAATGAGATCCGGCATCCATGCGGCGGAGCGTATCCCGTTGGACGACCGTCTGACGGCGGACCAGTTTAACGAGATTGCCGATGCGATTGCAGAAAGAGTGCTTCCAGAGTGTCCGAAGTTGAAAATTCAGTGGGCAAAGCGATAGCGCATCCCAACCGAATGACCCCCACTACGATGACCTTTGATGCCGATGATCGGGTGGCGAGCTGGTCCAGCGATGGGGTGAATCTTGCCCCGGCCATCGATCTCGACGGAAACCTGGTCAGCGGGCCGATCGGTACGGGAGGGGCGACTATCTCGTCGGGTTCGCTATCGGGACTCGATTGGGGCTACGTCGATTTCGATAGCGATTTTGATTTCGATTTCGATTCCGAGCGGGGTGGAGTTGGTGCGAAGGACGGGGTCACGATCTTCCAATTCGATTATCGCGGGAGCACCTTGGCCATGAGCGATGGGACGGGAACGGTGACCCACCGTGTTGATTACAGTCCCTATGGGCAAATGATCCATGCGGAAACTCTGGGCGGGACCTACTTGCGGA
Organism: Puniceicoccaceae bacterium; assembly: GCA_036822055.1. Classification (GTDB taxonomy): domain Bacteria; phylum Verrucomicrobiota; class Verrucomicrobiia; order Opitutales; family Puniceicoccaceae; genus DAISIK01. The sequence goes on along the minus strand of DAISIK010000046.1, from coordinate 12,070 downwards.
GTCCCTTTGCATTGCTCAGAGTTGAATGTCTGTGCCTTGGGGGGCGAGGCAATGATTCCTGATTAGGAACAATGGTGGAGGTGCGGATTGGCAGTGCGGCGCCAACAAACCGCGAGTTGGGAAGCCAGTGCGAAGGCTTAGCCGAGGACGGGGACGGCTAGGAGCGGATTTGGCCGTCTCCGTAGATCAGGTATTTGTAGGAGCAAAGTTCGCGGAGCCCCATCGGACCCCGGGCATGAAGGCGGTCGGTGGAGATTCCGATCTCTGCCCCGAGTCCAAACTCGAAGCCATCGGTAAAGCGGGTGCTGGCATTCCAATAGACGGTGGCACCATCGACCGCATTGAGAAAATAGAGGGCCTCCGAGGGCTCCTCGGTGAGGATGACGTCGCTGTGACCCGAGCCGTAATGGTTGATGAAATCAACGGCTTGCTGGCAGTCGGAGACCATTTTTACGGATAGGATGAGGTCGAGGTATTCAGTCCCCCAGTCGGCGTCAGTAGCGAGGGTGTAGGGAATTGCGGAAGGGTGTTTGCTGAGTAATTCAGCGATTTCCTGGTCGACGCGCAGCTCAACTTTGGCCTCGGCCAGGGAGTTGAGCACGTCGATAAGGACGGTCTGCGGGGCACTGCGCGAAACGAGCAAATTCTCGATGGCGTTGCAGACGCCAGCCCGCTGGGCCTTGGCGTTGACGATCACGGAGCTAGCTCGCTGGGGGTCAGCCGAAGCGGCGAGGAAGGCGTTGCAGACACCGGTAAAGTGTTTGATGACCGGGATGGTACTGTTCTCGGAGACGAAGCGGATCAGGCTCTCGCCTCCCCGCGGAATGATGCAATGGACGAGGTGGTTGAGTTTGAGAAGGACGTTGAGAGCGGCCCGGTCGGTGGTGGGGATCAACTGGACGGCATGGGGATCGATGTCGCTGTCCGCGAGGGCTTGGCTGGTGATCTCGGCGAGGATCTGGTTGGAGTGAAAGGCCTCCTTGCCGCCGCGGAGGATGCTGGCGTTCCCCGACTTGAGGCAGAGTGCGGCGCAGTCGATGGTGACGTTGGGGCGAGACTCGTAGATGATTCCGATCACCCCGATGGGGACGCGGACCTTGCGAATGTCGAGACCATTTGGAGGGGAGAGGGTTTCCATGACCTCGCCGACCGGATCGGGAAGGGCGATAATTTGATCGATCCCGGTGGCCATCTTTTCGATCCGGCTGGAATCGAGGCGGAGGCGGTCGATCATGGCCATGGTAAGTCCGGCTGCTTCGGCCGCTTCGAGGTCGACCCGATTGCGTTCCTCAATCTCCGGAACGGAAGATCGAAGGAGGCTGGCAAGGTTGGCGAGGGCCGCGTTTTTCCGGGCGGCGTCGAGGGTAGCCAGCTGAAGGGAGGCGGTGCGCGCCTGGAGGGCGAGTTTTTCAATGAGTGCTGGAATTTCGGAAGGGACAGGTTGCATGGGAGGAGGTGAATTCCTGGCTCTAGGCCAGACGATAGATGAGGCAGGATGCCTGGGCAGCCATCCCGAGGCCAGCTCCGAGGGCTCCAAGGCCCTCGTTGGTGGTTGCTTTAACGCTGATTTGGGAGGGATTGATCTCGAGGGTCCTGGCGAGCTTTTCCCGAATCTCGGGCAGATGGGGCGATAGTTTTGGAAACTCCGCGATGATCATGGCGTCGAGGTTGCCGATTTGGTACCCGCGCTGACGAACCTTTTTGGCGGCAAAGGCGAGAATGATCTGACTATCAATCCCCTCAATGGAGGGATCTGTATTTGAAAAATGGATACCAATATCTCCGTCGCCGATTGAGCCGAGAAGGGCATCGGCGAGGGCGTGGGTGAGGACGTCGGCATCGGAATGGCCTTCCAGGCCCAACGGGGAAGGAATGGAAATGCCACCAAGGACGAGGGGGCGCTCCTTGGCGAAGCGGTGTATATCGTAACCGGAGCCGATGCGGAAAGGAGGCTCGGGGCGATGAGACTCTTCAGCAGGCGGACTCATGGCGGAGGCGAAGCAGGGCCTCGACGTAGGCGAGGTCGGATGGATTGGTGATCTTCGGGTTGGGGAGAGGATTGTGGTAAAGGGCGACGGGCTGCCCGTGATGCTGGAGGGCGGCGGTATCGTCGGTGATGGAGATGCCCTCTTGACGGATGCGCTGGTAGGCGTCGAAGATCCGGTCAAATTGGAAGGCCTGCGGGGTCTCCATCGCCCAGAGGGAACGACGATCGAGATCGAGAAGGGTGGTGTGGAGGGGGTTCTCCGGGTTTGGGACGGCCTTTTTGATGGTATCAGCAACCGGGTGCGCGGCCACGGCGGCACCGGTTTCGCGGGCGAGGTGCATGACGCCGAGGATGGTCTCGGGAGAGATGAGCGGGCGGGCAGCATCGTGGATAGCGACTAGCTCGGTCTCCATTCCAGCGGCGCAGAGACCGTTGAATACGGAGTCTTGTCTTTCGCCGCCACCCTCGACCCATTGGAGGGTGAAGCCGCTCGGGCAGAGAGGGGCGAAGATCTGGTTTAATGCCCTCCGTTGGGCAAGGTCGCGGAAGAGGATGATGGCTTTTTGAAACAGGCCGGTTTGGATGAAGGACTGGAACCCGAGGCTAGCAACCGTGGTTTGGCCAACGAGGGCGAGAATTTTATCGGAAACGGTCCCCTGCATGCGCGAGCTGCGACCAGCGCAAAGAAAAAGAAAGGTATTCATGTGCGGCGGGGGTGGATGGCATCAATCCCGGATTGAATAGACTCTAGGGCAGCTCGAGGGTTCGGGGCTTCGAGGATGGGACGCCCGACGACGAGGAGGTTGGAGCCAGCGGCGGCTGCCTGCGCTGGGCCCATGGTGCGCTTCTGTTCGTGAGCTTGGGAGGACTCGGGGCGAATGCCAGGGGTAACGAGGTAGGGCTGAGGTCCAAAGGTCGAGCGGAGAAGGGCTATTTCGAGGGGGGAGGCAACCACTCCGTCGACCCCGGCCGAGAGAGCCAGTTTGGTGAGGCGAAGAACCTGCTCCTCGGTGGAGTCTGGGACACCGATGGAAGCAAGGTCGGCCTGATCGAGGCTGGTCAGGACGCTTACAGCGATCAGCCGGGTTGATGGGGTATGGGAATTCCGGGCCTCGACGGCTGCCCGCAGCATGGCCTCGCCCCCCGAGGCGTGAAGGGTGAGGAGATCGGGGCGGCAACTGGCGATGCTGGAAACCGCTCCGGCGACGGTGTTGGGGATGTCGTGCAGTTTGAGGTCGAGAAAAACTTTGAAGCCCCGCTGAGATATTCCGGCAATCCAGGCCGGGCCTTCGCGGCAGAATAGCTGGAGGCCTATCTTCACCCACTGGAGTCCCCCGGCGAGCTGGAGGAGAACATCGTCTGCCCTGTCCCGGTTGGGGACATCGAGGGCGAGGGCAATTTCGGTGGTGGGAGCCATGGAAGCGAGGATCCTTAGGACGACGGGGCCATTTGTCCAGTGGTAGATTGAAAGAGGGTTGTCTGGAGAAAGAAGAGTGCTGAAACTGTTGCATGATTGTCAGCGAATTCGCACCGGCCAAGGTCAACCTGTTTCTCGCGGTTCATGGTCCGAGGCCGGATGGATTTCACGACCTGACCTCCTTGGTGGCCCAGTGCAGGTTTGGGGATACTTTGAGAGTAGAGCTGCGGGTTGATGGGGTGGCGGAGGACACGCTGGTTTGCTCCTCTGGGGAGCTTGAGACCGGCAAAGGTAATTTGGTGCGAAGGGCGGCGGAAGTTTTCCGACGCTGGTCGGGTGAGGAGCGGTTTTTTCATTTCGAGCTAGAGAAGCGCATCCCGATCGGGGCAGGACTGGGGGGTGGGAGCAGTGATGCGGTGGCTGCCTTGAGGGCGATGAGGCGCTTGGTCAGTTCGCAGGTTAGGGAGGGGGAGATGCTCGAGATGGCTCGGGAGCTCGGCTCGGATTGCCCGCTTTTCCTGGATGGGAAACCGAAGTTGATGCGGGGGAGAGGGGACTTGATTGAGGCGATCCCGGAAAAAAAAGAAAGGGAGCTTTCGGGGCGCCCCATTCTCGTATTGCAGCCTTCTTTTCCGGTGGGGACGGGGTGGGCCTATGGAGTCTTACGGGAAAATCCAGACCACTATGCGGACAGGCGTTCAACTGAAGCCCTCTGGCAGGGGTACTTGAGGAACGATATTTCGCTGGAAGATCTCCTGAGCAATTCTTTTGAAGGGCCAGTTAGTCAAAAATACCTCGGATTGAGGGCGATGCTGCAGGAGTTGCGGGGCCGCTTTGGCTTGACGAGTTTGATGAGCGGGAGCGGAAGTGCCTGTTTTTGTCTTTTGGGGGGCGAATATGGCAAAGTAAATGCGGTTCGGGATTCGTTCGAAAAATGGTTTGGAGGTTACGGGATTTTTATTGAATCGTCACTTTCCTAACCAAATACTTGTAGCAGAGCTGATCCAGACAATGAAACGAAGAAGCCCCCCGAGCGAGCCAGGAACCTGATGTCATCAGAATCTCAAAAAGACCTCAGAGAACGAAAGTTTCAGGGAGTACCGGCGGCACCCGGCGTGGCAATCGGCCCCGCATTTGTTTTTTCCCTGCCGGAAATTGAGGTTCCAGAATACGAAGTTGAGGAAAAAGATCTAGAGAGGGAGTTGGTTCGTTTTGAGAATGCACTCTTAAAAACCCGCCAGCAGATCTCTGGAATACGCAACGAGATCGCCAAAAAACTTGGGGAGAGTGAGGCGCAAATTTTTGATGCCCACCTCCTCGTGGTAGAAGACAAGGCCTTGATCGACGAGACACTGCTTCTGCAGCGCGAAACCAAACGAAATATCGAGTCTTGTTTCGTGAATGTTTCGCAGCGTTTCATCGATTTTTTCGACTCTGTTGACGACGAGTATTTGCGGGAGAGGGTGGGGGATATTCGAGACGTAACCCGCAGGATTCTCTCAAACTTGCTTGGTGAAACCGACTTTGCCTCGAGTTGGAACAAGGGCAAAAACGCTCCTCGGGTAGTGGTCTCCAACATGATCAACGCCTCCGATGTGGCGGGAATCGGTAAAGGGGATGCGCTGGCCTTTGTTTCCAGCCTTGGGGGGAGGACCAGCCACACCGTAATCATGGCCCGTTCAATGGGTATCCCGGCGGTGGTTGGGATTCCCGAGCTTACCACTGAGATTGATTCCGGGGACAAGGTGTTGGTTGATGGTTATGACGGTATTTTTATCGTTAATCCTTCGGAGAGCACGCTCTTCCGGTACGGCGAGTTGGTCGCCAAGCGGCGCAATATCCAGGAAATTTATGTTTCCCAGGTCGCCGCGCCGACAGACACCAAGGACGGTTTTCACGTTCGGGTGTCGGCCAACGTAGAGGGGCCCGAGGATCTTGAAGCAATTTGGTCGAGTGATGCCGAAGGGATCGGACTCTATCGGACCGAAGCACTTTTTCTCCGAGGCAAGGGAATGCAGAGCGAGGAGGCGCAGTTCACCGCCTACGCCGAGGTTGTTAAGGGGATGAAGGGGCGCCGGGTGGTGATCCGAACGATTGATTTGGGGGGCGACAAGATGGTTGCTCCGATTGGTTTGAGTGGCCTGTCGGAGGAGAATCCGTTCATGGGGTTTCGGGCGATCCGCTTTTGCCTGCGGAATCCGTTGGTTCTAAGCACCCAGTTTCGGGCCATTCTAAGGGCCTCCGCTTTCGGAGAAGTGGCGATCCTCTACCCGATGGTGAGCGGGGCTGGCGAGATTAGGGAAGCCAACGAGATTTTGGAGCAGACCAAGGTAAAGTTGAGGGAGGAGCGGATTGATTTTGATGAAGGCATTCGGGTAGGAACCATGGTGGAGATCCCGAGCGCAGCACTGACGATTGATGTCCTGGCGAAGGAGTGCAGCTTCTTGAGCATCGGGACCAATGATTTGGTCCAGTACTTACTGGCGGTCGATCGGATCAATGAAAAGGTGGCGCATTTGTATGATCCGAGTCACCCGGCGGTGATACGCTGCCTCGGAATGATCCTCCGGTTGGCAAACTCCAATGGTTTGGAAGTGGCGGTTTGCGGAGAGATGGGTGGCGATCCACTCTATGTCCCTCTCTTGATCGGACTGGGGGTTGACGAGCTGAGCATGACGGCGGCTTTGATACCAGAAGCCAAGTTTTTGATCCGTTCCCTGAGCAAGCAGGAGTGCCAAGCCCTCGCAACGGAGGTTTTGGAGATGAAAGAACCCGAGATGATTTCGGAACGGTTGCAAAGATTCTACAGAGAGGCGATGGAAGGACTCTTGACCAAAAATTAATGGAAGAAACTTTACGGCGATTGAGGGGATTTTTGGGCGATCGAGTCAGGACGGATGAGGCGACCCGTAGGGCTTTTGCCTTTGACGGGATGAAGATCCCCGGCACCTGTGATGCGGTGGTCCGAGTGGAGGCGGCGGAGGAGGTGGGAACTGTTCTCCGGTTGGCGAACGAAGCAGGGATTCCGGTCACGGCGCGGGCGACTGGATCGTCCTTAACTGGCTCTGCGGTGCCCTGGAAAGGAGGTTGGGTCCTCGATCTGTCCGCCCTGCAGGAATGCTCCATCCACCCCGAGGAGAGGCTGGCGAGGGTGGGCTGTGGAACCAAGGTGGGAGACCTTCAAAGTGCGGCAGAGGCGAGAGGTCTTTTCTACCCGCCTGACCCATCCTCAAAAAAGTACTCGACGATCGGTGGGAACATTGCCTGCAACGCTGGGGGGATGCGCTGCGTCAAGTACGGGGTAACCCGGGATTACGTGGTATCTTTGCAGGGATATTTCGCTTCGGGTGAGCCATTCAATTTTGGCCGGGAGGTGAAGAAGTACGCCACCGGCTACAACCTGAGAGATCTGTTGATCGGAAGCGAGGGCACCCTGGGGGTGATCACCGGGGCATCCCTGAGGTTGATCCCGAAGCCGGACCGTGAGCATCTGGTTTTGGCAGCCTTCGGGAGTGAGGCCCTCGCCCTCCGGGCGTGTCGGCAAATCCTCGAGGATGGGCAGACGCCATCGATCATGGAGTTTCTTGACGTACTGAGCGTTGGCGGTGCCGAACGTACGATGGGGGCGCCGATTTTTCCTGAAATGCCGGGCCGGGCTCTTCTGATTTTACAGGTCGATGGGGATGCTGATGCCGTGGAAAAGCAGCGACGCTCCCTCCTCAAGATTATTGAAGCGGGTGCGGAAGCATGGCGGGAGGCTGCAGAAGTGGCCGAGGCAGAGAAATTCTGGGAAATCCGCCGCGCTTGCTCGAGTTCGATGTTTGCCCTCGGGAATACCAAACTAAACAACGATGTGGTGGTGCCGCTCCCCGCGCAGGAAGCGTTGCTTTCGGCGATCGACGGGATGCGGCAGAGGACGGGGATGCCGATTGCCGTTTTCGGGCATGCGGGTGATGGGAATCTCCACGTCAACATCATGTTCAACCAGGAGGACCCGCACCACCGCGAACACGCCCGCGGGGTTTTGGGCGAGGTGATGGAGACGGTGATCCGGCTCGGGGGTGCAATCAGCGGCGAGCACGGAATCGGTCTGCAAAAGACGCCTTTTTTAAGCAGCCAGCTGAGTGCGGCTGAGCTGGAGGCAATGCGGGCGATCAAGCGGGCGCTCGATCCGAAAGGCATCCTTAATCCAGGAAAGATCTTTGAGCCGGTGGAGACCTGGAATGAAAACCGTGTCCTTCATCGATTCGAGTGGGATCGACACTGAGGGGGAAGGACCGTAGCAGGGGGGGTTCAGGGGTTCTTTGAGCGCCAAGCCGGTCGGAAGAAGACCCCTGCGAGGATAAGAAAAGGAAGACCGAGGACGGCTGGTATCCACAGACCTCCGACAGCAGCGGCGAGACCAAAGAGTCCCACCGTCCAACCGAGCACCGAGAGGGCACGGGCACGCATCCGGGTCCCTTTCATCCTCCCCTTGGCGGTTGCGGTGGCGATCCCCATGACGAGGAGCCCGGTAATGAACCAGCCAACGAAGTTGCTCAGGGGGACGCCGTAGTAGGGTCCGCCAGCAGGCCAGGTCCAGTACCCTCGGAGGAGGGTTGCCACTGGATCCAGTACGAGGTCGCAAACCACGAGCAGGGCTGCCCCGAGCGGAACCGATACTACGGGGCGGAGATCGCCGAGGACCACGCGTTGCAGGGGAAGCACGAGGCAATACCAAGCGAGGGGAACCGAGAGGGGCAAGGTGCTTGCAAGGAGGGGACCCCAGGCCGCGGTGTAGACATAGTGCCCAAAAAGGACCCCCGTGGTGACGCCAAGCCATTCAGCAGCTCCGGCAACCACTGCAATGGCCACGAATCGGAAAATGGCTTTTTTTGCTCCCAGCAAAGCGATCTCATCACTCAGGAGCACGCTACTGGCGAAGAGCAGGAAGAGGAAGTCCGACCATCCTCCAAAGGGTACTTTTAGACCCAGAGGGACGACGACTAGACCGACAGCAGCCCAGACGGTGAAAACAAAGAAGGGGATCGGACGAGGCACCACCAACATAGGTTTCAGTAAAACCTTGCCGGGTGGTTCAGCAACAACCGATCGTTTTCTGGGACTGGGTCGATGGCTTAATGGTCTGAAATAATCCGTAGTGGGTCGATCGATCGCCGTTGATTTTAAAATGGGGCGCGAAGCGAGTCTCGGAGAGCAGGGAGGCCGTGTTCCCGCAGACAGCGGTGGGGCGACCGATCTCGAAGGTGTGGGAATGGTCGAGGTGGAAAATTCGTTCGGCGGCTGGAATGCATCCCAGATAAGTGGCAACCTGTCCGTAATCCTCGCAGCGGTCCTCCAGACTCCCGAGCTTGAAACAGCGAAGGGTGGCCGCTTCGAAGGAAGTTCCCTCAAGTAGGGAGGCGAGATCGCGGTTGTGGATCTGGATCGGTCCCCTCTCCATAATGCGAAAGTCTGGACAGCCGACCTCGAGCAGGAGGCGTCGGAAATCTTCCCAGTACCAGGCTCCTCCGAGGCATTCGCCGTGAAGCACTGGGTGGTTGGTGATCTCGGGGCAGAGCCGGCGCGAGGCGAAGACATCGGAAAAGTAAAGCTCTCCACCCTCCTCGAGGGCAGCGAAGATGGCTTTCAGGGCAGCCTTTTTGTCGCGGCAGAGATTGAGAACACAATTTGAGATCGCTACCTGGATACTTCCATCAGGGACTCCCGCCTCGGCGAGATTTTCCAGATTACCCTGGACCAACTGGATCTTGTCCTCTTCGAGGCCCGCCTCCTCCGCTACTTTTCGACGGTATTTTCGGGCGACTTCGATTTGTTCTTCGGTGAAATCGATGCCAATGAGGCGCCCGCTCGGGCCAACCAGGTGAGCGGCGGCATAGAGGTCTCTGCCGGTTCCGCAGCCGAGGTCCAGGACGGTGCATCCATCCAGTTTGAGGGGAAGGGGCGAACCGCAGCCGTAGGAACGCTCAATGATCTCCGGGGGTAATTTTGCATAGATCGGCCTCAGCCAGCTGGGCAGCGATCCACTCGGACAGCAAGCGGTGGTTTGCAGATCGGTCGATTGGGAAATGATTTCGCCGTAGTACTGACGGGAGTTTTCCAGGTAATCGAGGGAAGGGAGGGTATTTGTTGAACGCATTAAGAAGATGGGGTCTCGGTAAGCCGGCCACCGCAACTCGATCCGGCCCCGGCAGTGCAGCCGAAGCAGTGGTCGGCGGTGGTGATCTGGGCACCGATGAGTTGGTTGGGGTCGAGGTCCCAGAGCAGTGGTTTGTGGCGTCCCTGGTTGGTCAGCGGAAGGTTCATCATTTGGTTGAAGTCGCAGTCGTAGACCTCGCCCTCCCAACTGACGCTGAGGGTGTTGCGGCACATCAGTTCGGGAATGGTCGACGGGTTGAAACTTTGGATGAGGAGGTCGAGGTATTTTTCGTATTTACCCTCTTTCCGAAGGTAGGAGGCAAACCTCGCGATGGGGAGATTGGTCATGACGTACAATGAATCGAAGACGATGCCGAAATGGGCCTTTAATTCGCGCTTGTAGTCGGCTTCGAGGGCTGTGGCCTCTGGCGGAAGAAAGGCTCCACCGGGATTGTAGACGAGGTGAAGGGGAAGCCCTGGATCGCCAGTCCCGTAGCCGAGGGCGTTGAGTTCGCGGAGGGCTTCGATGCTGCGGTCAAAAACGCCATTGCCGCGTTGGGCGTTGACGTTATCCGGGCTATAACAGGGCATTGAGGCGACGATATCGACGCGTTGTTCCTTGAGAAAGTCCCCCAGCCAGTGGTAACCGGGCTCATTGAGAATGACGAGGTTGCAGCGGTCGATGATTCGGGCTTGGGGAGAGATCTTGCGGATTTCCTGGACCAGCCACTGAAAGTCGGGTGCCATTTCGGGCGCCCCTCCGGTAAGGTCGACGGTTGAGAGGGGGAAGCGACGATACCAATTGATGATCCGCTCTATGGTCTCGCGCGCGATGATTTCTTTACGTCGAGGTCCGGCGCTGACATGGCAATGCATGCAAGTTAGATTGCAGAGCTTGCCGAGGTTGAGTTGAAGCACTTCAGGCCTTTTCCGTCTGAGAACCAACGACTCTTGATCGAGAATGCGGGAGAAGCGGGTACTCTGTCTGGAGGCAGTTGGGGGAGGGAGCATAGTGCTGATGACGAACCAAGTCTGAGAAAATTGCGAACGAAACCCGGAAATTGAAGCAGCTCGGCCTTGAAGCTTGGATTTTGGATGCCTGAAGCTGATGGAGGATGGGCTGCAGGAGGTTAGATAATGAGGTCTTCCTCCCTGCGAATTTCTGGTTCGTTATCGTGCCTTCTGGCGAGGGCGGCGAGGGCAAGGGAAACTACTCCTATCCTGCCAATGAACATCAAGCCCATGACGGTTACTTTACCGAGGACGGTCAGCTCGGTGGTGATCCCTCGGCTGAGGCCAACCGTTCCCAGGGCAGAGGCCACCTCGAAGACAATATCCTCGAAGTGATGTCGATCGGCGAGAAGGAGCAAATAACAACCGAGCGAGAAAAACATCATGTAGAGGGTAAAGGAACCAAAAGCAGCCTGAATTCGATGGTTTGGGACGACGTTTCCGAAGAAGGTAGTTTCCTTTCTGCCGCGAATCATACTCCAGGTTGCAGCAAGTCCGGCAGACCACGAGGTGCTTTTAAGACCGCCGCCGGTTCCACTCGGAGAAGCTCCCAGAATCATCAGGACGATGATAACCATGATGGAGGCTTGCGAGAGAAGACCGACCGGGACGGTATTGAAACCAACGGTGGTCAGGGCGGAGATCGCTTGAAAGATGGCAACGGGTAACCCTTTTCCATATCCCGCATCAGAGACTGAGGGGTCAAAGGTGATTGCGAGGGCCCCGAGGGTGATGCCGCCGAAGGTGGCGACGAGGATGATCTTGCTGGTCAGGGTGATCTTGCGGATGCGAGATTGGGAGGCGAGCCAAAGGTCGGAGATTACGATGAATCCGAGAGCCCCGAGGATGCTGAGGAGCGAGATGATGCCGATGATCAAAAAGTTGGACTGAAATCCCTCGAGACTGTTCGGGAAAGTACTGAGACCAGCGGTACAGAATGCGGAAACTGAGTGAAAAAGAGCGGGCCAGAGGGGAGATTCTACTCCGGCTCGGGAGAAGGCAAAGTACAGTGCAATCGTCCCAAACACCTCGACGAGAAGGGAGAAAACCACCGCGCGCCGGATGAACGAGATCGGATCAAAATGGTCTGGCATGGCAAAGACAGCTCTGCCGATTTTGATTCGCGATTCAGAAACCTGACCTCGGGAAGCCATGATCGCGAATGACCCAAAGGTCATGTATCCAAGACCTCCAATTTGAAAACCGAGAAGGAGGATGACCTGGCCAAGCAGATTGTAGGACTCGGGGAGATTGAGCGTTGAGAGACCCGTGGTACTGACCGCCGAGGTTGCCATGAAAAGGTGGTCCAGTAGACCGATTCCAGGGACTGAGGTAGCCGGGAGCAACGCGAGGGGAAGGAAGATGACCAGAATGTAGGTGGCGTATCCGAACACAATGGTCTGGACCGGGGTAAGACGGTTTAAGAAACGCCCAATTGCGGAAACTGTTTTACCAAAAAAGCCCTTCATATTCTATCGGAGGGAGGATGCTAGAAGGCTTCCGGGCGGTCGGCGATC
>DAISIK010000045.1:0-15939 GCA_036822055.1 Puniceicoccaceae bacterium | reverse complement strand
CCGATCCCAAGCTTTCGTGCCATTCGTGAGTTTCGTGGACCCTCCAGCCGATCCCAAGCCACCCACCCTGAGTTTCGTGGACCCCCCAGCCGATCCCAAGCCACTCACCCTGAGATTTCGTGGACCCTCAACAACGTTCGTGGACGATCCTTATTGGCAGGATTCGCACGTTCCCCCATTCATCATTGCCTCGATTGAGCAAGCTTGCTTCACCGGATCCAGATTACCCGTAACCGTCACTTGTCCAGCTACTCCACGGACCTCCTTCTTAACGCTCACGGTGGCCTTTTCGATGTTTGAAGCTCCCAACGACCTCAGATAGTAGGTTGTCTTCAAGCCAACCTTCCAAGCCTTCCGGTACATGTGACTCAGGGTCTTCAGATTTGGTTCAGCGATGAAGAGATTCAGCGATTGCGCCTGGTCGATCCACTTCTGCCGACGCGCTGCGGCATCCAGTAACCGGTCGTGCGGGACCGTAAACGCCGTCCGGTAGCGCTCGCGGATCGACTGGGGAATCCCCTCTACGTGCTCCAGCTCCCCGTCAAAGTATTTCAGCTGATCCCGCATTTCGCGCGACCAGAGACCCGCAGCTTTCAGATCCCGTACCAAAAAGGAATTCAGCACCACAAAGTCACCCGAAAGATTGCTCCGCACAAACAAGTTTTTGTAGGCTGGTTCAATACAGGGCGATGAACCCATAATGTTGGAGATGGTGGCCGTTGGTGCGATCGCCAGCACGTTGGAGTTCCGCATCCCTTGCCGGGCAATCTTTTCCCGGAGCGGACTCCAGTCTAGCTTGCCACCGCGTTCAACCTCGATGGGCTCCCCTCGCTCTACCTCCAGCAGCTCGATCGAGTCCTGCGGAAGGATTCCCCGATCCCACTTGGATCCCGCATAGCTGCTGTAAGTCCCCAGCTCGGCCGCCAGATCGCTGGATGCCTCGTAGGCGTAGTAGGCGATCGCCTCCATAAACTCATCGTTGAAGTTGATCGCCCCCTCCGAGTCGAAGCTCTCTCCCCGGAGGTAGAGTGCGTTCGCCAGTCCCATTACTCCCAGCCCGATTGGCCGGTGGAGCGAGTTGGAGCGCCGGGCCGCCTCGGTCGGGTAAAAGTTGATGTCGATCACGTTGTCGAGGGCACGCACAGCCACCCGAATGGTTGCCCGCAGCTTTTCGTGATCGAGCTGCCCGTCTGCTGTCAAATGAGAGTCCAGAACCACCGAACCAAGATTGCAGACTGCCGTCTCCTCAGCGCTCGTGTTCAGGGTGATCTCCGTGCAGAGATTGCTGGAGTGGATCACCCCCGCGTGGTCCTGGGGGCTGCGAATGTTGCAGGGATCCTTGAAGGTAATCCAGGGATGGCCGGTCTCGAAAAGCATCTTCAACATCTGCTTCCAGAGATCAATAGCCGGCATCCGCTTGCCGAAAATTTCACCCCGTTCCGCCCTCGCCTCGTATTCCTGGTAGCGCTCCTCGAAAGCCTTGCCGTACAGGTCGTGAAGGTCTGGCGTATCACTGGCCCGGAACAAGGTCCAGTCACCCCGCGATTCCATCCGCTTCATGAAGAGGTCCGGGATCCAGTTGGCCGTATTCATATCATGGGTACGGCGCCGATCATCTCCCGTATTTTTCCGCAACTCGAGGAAGTCAAGAATGTCGTTGTGCCAGGTTTCGAGGTAGGCGCAACCCGAACCGCGGCGCTTGCCCCCCTGGTTAACGGCTACCAGCTGATCGTTGTGGAGCTTCAGAAAGGGAATGATTCCCTGGCTCTCACCGTTCGTTCCCTTGATATAGCTCCCAGTCCCGCGCACTGACGTCCAGCTCCCTCCCAGGCCTCCAGCCCATTTGGAGAGAAAGGCGTTTTCGGCGATTCCCCGGTACATGATTGACTCAATGCTATCGTCGACCTTGTAGAGGTAGCAGGATGAGAGCTGCGAATGGCGCGTCCCCGAGTTGAAGAGGGTCGGCGTCGACGAGCAGAAGCGGCGGCTCTTGTAGAGATTGTACAGCTCGATGGCGTGATCCTCCCGTCCGTCCTTCTCCCGCAGGAAGAGCCCCATCGCCACGCGCATCCAGAAGAATTGGGGGGTCTCCAGGCGCCGGTTCGGCTTCACCTGCTTGTCGACGATCAAGTAGCGATCATAGAGGGTCTGAATCCCCAAATAATCAAAGTCGAGGTCGGCACTCGGATCGAGGGCCCCCAGCATTTTCTCCAGGTCGTAGTCCAACAACTCCGGGTTCAGCCGGTCGAGTTCCACCCCCCGCTTGAGGTATCGCCGAAAGGCCCTCTGGTGAGCCTCCCGAATGCCTTCCACCCCATCCTCAATGATGTTCCAACCAAGCACCTCTTCGTAGATGTAGGAGAGGAGGATCCGGCCCGCGAAACGCGAGTAGTCCGCGTCATCTTCGATCAAAGACTTGGCGTTCAGGATGATCGTTTTCCGCAGGTCGTCTTCGTTCATCTCGGCGTGAACCGATCGCCGCAAACTGGCCTCAATCTCCTCCACCGAGGCTTCTACGGAGAGCCCGATCAAGGCAAATTCCACCCTCCGGCGCAGGTCGAGACCATCCCAGAAGAAGGTCTCCCCGCTCCGCTTCCGCACCACCACCATCGACTGCTGCATCGCGCCGGAATCCTCGGCCGGGTCCTGCTCCTGCCGCTGACGGGCCCGATTTGCCCGGTAGAGGATGTAGGCCTCTGCCACCTTGAAGTGGCCTTGCCTCATCAACTCCTCCTGCACCCGGTCCTGGAGATCCTCGATGTGGACAAAGGAATTCTCCTGCTCAAGAATGCGACGGACCGCCCCGTGGGCCACCTTGACGGCTGGCTCGGAATCCAGCCCGAGGGACAAAAACGCCTTCCGCACGGCCACCTCAATCTTGCTCGTATTCCACGGCACCACCTGCCCATTGCGCCGGATCAGGCGAATTGACGAAGTGTCCAGATCTTCTCCATCGGAGCCTTGCTGGGCTGTCTCGGGTCGCCCGAAAATCAGGCTCTTCGCCACGTCGAAGGCCTCGTTCTCAATCAGAGCCTTTTCAATCAGCAGATCCAATTCGCGCTGGCTCAGCTCCGCTGCTCCCCCGCCGGCCACCTTCGACCCGAGTTTGGCAGTCACCTCCCCCGTGATCCGCGCGACAAACATCCGGTTCCCCTCGGTGAAGATGGATTCCTCTTCCCGCGCCAAGAGCAGGTCCGTGAGCGCTCCGCCCACCCGCTCAGCGATCTCCGATACCTCCAGGGTGCGCGAGACGGACCCATCGCTCAAGTGAACCACCGCACTGCGCTGATTGGAGCCCCCAATCGATTTTCCCCATTCAAAACGGGGCTTCTGGTCGCGGGGAGTGTTGGCGAGGCGCTTGAGGGCGTTGTCTTGCTCGAGGTCGATTTTTGAGATCATGGCGGGTCTGGGGGCTGAGTTGGTTGGTGCTGTCTGGTTGATGTTTTTTGGCCGCCTGGTCGACGGCGGAGGGGGCGGCTAGAGTTCGTCGTCGTCTACCGCTACCAGGGAGGATGCCTTTTGGTACTCGGTTACCCGGCCCTCGAAGAAATTCTGCTCCTTGCCGATGTCCATCAATTCCGCCAACCAAGGCAGTGGATTGGTGATACCGGGGTTGAGCGGCCGCAGCCCCACTCCTTCGAGGCGGCGATCCGCGATGTAGTCGATGTACTGGAGAAATTCATCCGCACTCAGCCCGAGAGCGTTCACCGGCAGGCAATCCCGGATAAAGGCCTTCTCCAGCTCCACCGCCTCGACCATCAGGGCAGTTAGTTCCTCCTTGAAGGAATCCGTCCACATCGAGGGGTTCTCATCGACCAGATCCATCAGCAGGTTGCGGAAGAGTTCGATGTGGTTCGACTCGTCCCGCAGGGTATAGCGGAACATCTGCCCGATCCCGGGAAACTTGTTCTGCCGGTAGAGGCTCAGGATCATCCCGAAGAGTCCATAGAATTGGGTCCCCTCCATGCACTGACCGAAGACAAATAGGTTCTTGGCGAACAACTGCTGGTTCTCGATCACCTTCAAATCGAGCGTCCGGCGCAGTCCGTGGGAAGTGCGCGTCACAAACTCGTTCTTCCGCTTGATCGTCTCGATCTGCTCAAACATCGCCTCACACTCGTGCGGATTTACCCCGAGCGAGCTGATCATGTAGAGCAGACTGTCCGCGTGAATGTTCTCTTCGTGAGCATGCCTTCCGAGAACCAGCTTGAGCTCGGGCGCGGTCACCAGCTCCCGCACCACGTGGAGGATGTTGTCCCCAACAATGCCCTCCGCCGCCGAGAAGTATCCGAGGCCCATCATGATGATCCAGCGGTCCACCTCGGAGAGATCATCCGTCGATCGCCATTGCTCCACGTCCTTCTGCATCGGGATATCCTCCGGCTCCCAGTGGTTGGCCTTCATCGTCCGGTAGAGCTCATACGCCCAACTGTACTTGAGGGGCAGCAGATTGAAGGTCATCGTCTCGCGTCCATTGATTACCCTCTTGGCCGCAAAGGCTTCTTCAGCTTTCGTCTTGTCGAGGACAAAAGAGCGATTTCCGATCGTGTAAGTGGCTGTTTCCATTAGTGAGTTTGGTGAGGTTTAAGTCGAGATTGATTGATTGGTTTTTAGTCTGCAAAGCCACCCCGTGGGGCGGCCGTTGGTCTTGTCTCATGAACCGTCGCCAGATCCTGCGGGACCCCTTTGAAGGCGCTTCCGCCCGGATGAAGATTAGCTGGCCCGACGACTCCAGCAGCAAAACCGAATTTCGGCAACCCTGTCAACCCTTGACCCGATATCTAGGGAAAAAAAGTTTCTATTCCCTAGATGTAGGGGTTTGTCGACAACCTGCTCAAAACCTGGGAATAACTTTCAAGGTCCCTCAGCCCCACTCACTTAGTGGATAAATGAGACCCCTCCGGCATTCGGAAATCGAGAAATCGCCCCGCTTGGGCCTCCGGCAAGTAGCCCTGAATGTAGACCCCGTTCTCTAAATACTCCGTCTCCTTCACCGCCCCGAGGCGATGCAGTTCGTGGACCAAATCGTGCCGATTATGCGGAATCAACAAATCCATCCGGCGGGCCTCCCGCGAAACCACCTCCACGAGCTTCCCTACCAGAGCTTCGATCCCCTCACCCGTGTTTACCGAAACCATCCAGGCATCCGGAAAACGTAGCCGAAGCATCAGCCGTTCTTCCGTACCTTCCACCCGGTCAATCTTGTTCAAAACCAGAATCGTTTCCTTTGCCAGGGCTCCCAGTTCGCCCAGCACCTCCTCGGTGGTTTCCAGATGGTCGTCCAGATCCGGATTCGAGGCATCGACCACGTGTATCAGAAAATCGGATACAACTGCCTCCTCCAGAGTCGCCTTGAAGGCATCAATCAACCGGTGGGGAAGCTTCCGCACAAAACCCACCGTATCGGTTAAAACCAGGTTCTGCCCGTTCGGCAGCTCCATCCGACGCGAGGTTGGATCCAGCGTGGCAAAAACTTTGTCCTCCGCCAGGACCGAGGAGGCAGTCAGGCAATTAAGAAGCGACGATTTCCCCGCGTTCGTGTAGCCCACGATCGCTCCGGACGGCACCGGGATCGATTCCCGCCTCCCCCGCTGGACTCCCCGGCGCTGCTGCACCTGCTCCAGTTCTCCCTTCAAACGGGCTATCCGGTCACGGATCATCCGCTGGTCAAGCTGGAGCTGGGTTTCCCCCTCCCCCCGCTGGGTGCTGCCTCCGCCCCGCTGCCGGCTCAAGTGGGTCCAGGCCCGGCGCAACCGAGGCATCGAGTACTCCAGCCTCGCCAGTTCAACTTGCAACCGCGCTTCCCGCGTCGTGGCTCGCTCCGCAAAAATGTCGAGGATTACCTCCTGCCGATCAATCACCAGAAGCTGCTTCCCGGCCGCCTCCCAATTCCGTTGCTGGGCCGGCGAAAGCGGTTCGTCAAATATCAAAACATCTGCCCCAGCCGCCGCCACCGCTCCCAGGATTGCCTCCGCCTGTCCCGGTCCGATTAAAAAGCGCGGCAGGGCCTCCCGCAGCGAGACTACCTCCCGGTCGACCACCGCGATGCCCAGGGTCTCGACCAGCGCTGCCAACTCGTCGAGCAGCGCATCCGCATGCTCGACGCTCTCCCCTCTCCGCCGGATGCCGACCAGAAAGGCGCGTTCGACCAGGCGAGGCTTCTCTTTGACTTCAAACAAGGGGCCAATTCAACAGCTTCCTCATCTTCTTCGCAAGCTTTTGCCAAACCGTTGGAATGCCATCCCATTCCTTTCGTCTTGATCTCCTTTGAGCCACATGGTGCCATCGCCCAACCGCTAACCTCGAACCGTCTCCTTTTATGAGCCAAGCAGAATCCAACCAGCGTCACCCTTTTCTGGAAAAGCTGAGCAAGCACCGGGGCGCTCCCCCAACCGTCGTGGTCATCTTCGGCGCCTCCGGAGACCTCACCTCCCGCAAACTCGTTCCTGCTTTCTACAACCTCGCCCTGGATAACCTCCTCCCCACCGATTTCAACTTCATCGGTTTCAGCCGCCGCCCCATTCCAAACCCCGACTTCCGGCAAACCTGCCGCCAGGATATCGAGCAGTTCTCCCGTCGCCCCCTCCTCCCCGAGGTCTGGGAGCGACTCGAGGGCCAGGTGGAATACCTCTCCGGGGGCTACGATGATTCTAAAGCCTTTCAGGCCCTCGGCCAGCGCATTGAGGCCATCGAGAAGGCAGGTGGCCACCAGGTCCAGCTCGTCGCCTACATCTCCACCCCACCGTCCGTTTTCGCCCCCATCCTCATCAACCTCGGCGAGAGCGGTCTCGCCAATCGTTACCCCCACTCCAACCTCTCCACCAAGGTCATCATCGAGAAGCCTTTCGGCCACGATCTCGAAAGCGCCCGGCAGCTCAACCGGACCATCCAGGAGCATTTCGAGGAATCCCAAGTCTACCGCATCGATCACTACCTCGGCAAGGAGACCGTCCAGGACCTTCTCGTCCAGCGCTTCGCCAACGGGATCTTCGAGCCCATCTGGAATCGCGATCATATCGATTCCGTTCAAATCACCGTTGCCGAAAGCATTGGCGTGGGATCGCGCGGTGGCTACTACGACTCCAGCGGTGCCCTGCGGGATATGATCCAGAACCACGCCATGCAGCTCCTCGCCCTCACCGCGATGGAACCCCCCGTCTCCCTCGATCCCGAGGCCATCCGCGATGAAAAGGTCAAGGTCCTCAAAGCGATCCAGGCCCTCAACCTCTCTCCCCAGGATGGCGATGTCGTCCGCGCCCAGTACACCGAGGGGCTCGTCGATGGCAAACGCGTCAATGGCTATCTGGATGAGGCGGACATCCCCGAGCAGTCCGCAACCGAGACTTACGTCGCCCTCCGCTTGAACATCAACAACTGGCGCTGGAAGGGCGTCCCCTTCTACCTCCGCTCCGGGAAACGGATGGCCCGCCGGGTCAGCGAGATCGCCATCCAGTTCAAACCACCCCCCGGCATCCTCTTCACCGAGGGGAACCGCTTCGACGTTGCCCCCAACACCATGGTCATCCGGATCCAGCCCGACGAGGGCCTCACCCTCCTCCTCAACTCCAAGGTCCCCGGCCTCGAGACCCGCACCCAGCCCGTCAAAATGCACTTTCGCTACGCCGCCACCTACGGGTCCAATACCCCCGAGGCCTACGAGCGACTCATCATGGACGCCATTGTGGGCGACGGGACCCTCTTCATCCGCGGCGACGAAACAGAAACCTCCTGGAAGCTGATCACCCCCGTCCTCGAATACTGGAAAGATTGCCAACGCCTCGGCCTCGATACCTACGTCTCCGGCTCCTGGGGACCGCTCTCCGCAGATCAACTACTCTGGAACAGCAAACATCAGTGGAGAAGGGCCGGTCCATGACAGATTCCCTCCTCCAGAACCTTCCCGGCGTCAGCCTCCCGGTTTCCGCCGTTTCCTCCCGCCTGCGAGAAATGTGGGACCGCCCCGGCGGCGGGACCGGCCTCGCCCCCTCCGAGTTTCGGGCCTCCCAAATGAATCTCGTCATCCTCCTCGGGGATTCCACCTCGCCCGCACAAGCTGCCCAGGTCTTCGAGACCGCCGTCACCTTCGCCCAGCGCTACCCCAGCCGCATCATCGTTCTCACCCCCGAAGCCCACCTCCCCGGCGAGTCCCCCCTTGAGGCCAAGCTCTACGCCCAATGCTTCGTCGGCAAGTCCTACCGCGAAATGTGCTGCTGCGAAGGGCTCCTCCTCGGCTATCAGCCCGGCAACGAGACTTTTGTCGAAAACCAGGTTTCCATCTGGATCGAGACCGACCTCCCCGTTGCCCTCTGGGCCCATCAGTTTCCAGTCGAGCGGCTCCCCCTCTCCTTTCCAAACCTCCTCCAATCAGCCCGCCGCGTCGTCTACGACTCCGCCGCTCAACCACTCTCCGCCGCTCCCCCCGAGGATGGTGCAGACCGTTCCTCATGGGTCGACCTCGCCTTCGCCCGCACCCTGCCCATTCGCCAATCCCTCGGCTCCCTCCTCAGCCGCTTTGCCCCCGACCTCCTCTTCCGCGGTGCCACCGCTCTCGAAGTTGGATTTCGCCCGGAACATGCCGCCGAGGCTGCCAGCCTTACCCGTTGGTTCCGCCAGGCCCTCACCGCTTGCCGTCAGGCTGAAAAGCCTTCCGCAGTTCCCCAGCCGATTCCGATTCATACTGCCCCGGCTGATTCAAGCCCCCCGCTCGACGCCGACTACGCCTTCGCCTGGGAGAGTTCGGAGGGGCTCTCCTTCTCCCTCAAGGTTGACTTTGGGAAAGGTAAACTTCAGGTCTCCACCCGTCTCGGGGAAACCCGCGAAGCCGTCACCCTACCCGCCCAGCCCCTCAGCCCCGCCGCCGCCCTCTCCGAAGCAGTCTTCTTCTAATTTAGCGTCTCTCACCTTTCCAACACCGTGCAAACTCGTTTCGGGACCCTCTACATCTCGACCGCTCGGGGCCTCTACGCCCACCTCGCCTCCCAAATGCTGGAGCTCGGCCGCCTCGCCTACCCGGACGCCCTCGTGGCCCTCTCCGGAGGCACTTCTCCCGAGAAGTTTTACCGCTGGGCGGTCTCCGAAGAGGCCTTTCCATCACCGACCCTTCCCCAGCTCCTCTGGACCACCAGCGACGAACGCTGGGTCCCCCTGGAATCCGGGGATTCCAACTTTGGCCTGGCCAGCCGCCTCCTCCTCGATCCCCTCCAGGTTCCCGCCACCCACCGTGTCCCCTGGACCACCCATGGAGATCCAGAGGCCGCCGCCTGCGAGATGGATGGCTTTCTCCGCGGCCGCCTTCGCGACGGAATCGCCATCGACCTCTGCCTCCTCGGCATGGGGGCCGATGGCCACACCGCCTCCCTCTTCCCCCAGAGCCCCCTCCTCGATCTCCCGGACTCTGCCACCCCCTATTGCGCCGCCGTCGAGGTCCCCGGCATCGGCACCCGCCTGACCTACACCACCAAGGCTCTCGCAGCCAGCAGTCTGGTCATCGTTCTGGTCCAGGGCGAGGCCAAGGCCGAAACCCTCCGCAGCCTCTTCCACGAAGACCTTCCCACCGCCCAACAGCCCATCCGCTCACTCGCATCCATCGCCGACAAGGTGCTCTGGCTGATCGACCACGAGGCTGCTAAATCTTTGTAACATCGGCCGCCATCCGTCCCTTGGCTTGATTTCGAAGCCTTCTCTTGATTGATTCTCAGCATGGCTACTCTCTCTCCTACCGCCGGACGCACTACTGTCGCCAAGAACAAGATGTCGTTCTGGGAGTCTCAAAAGCAGGTCAAGCTGAAGGCCCTGGAGAAAAAAGCCAAGAAATCAAAAATTAAGCTCGCTGAGCTAGCCATCTTTACCGAGCAGCTAGCCTCCATGCTCGACGCCGGGCTCCCCCTCGTTACCACCCTCGAGGCCCTGCAGGAACAAACCGACAACCTCGTCTTTCAAATCATCCTCCGCGAGGTGCGGCTTGATGTCGCCGCTGGTACTTCCTTCTCCGAAGCCTGCGCCAAGTTCCCCAAAGCCTTCCCCCAACTCTTTGTTTCGATGGTCGAGGCTGGTGAGGTCTCCGGTGGCCTTCCAGAAATCCTCAAAAGGACCGCCGACTACTTCATCAGCACCGTCAAACTCCTCAAGCGGGTTAAAGGTGCCCTCACCTACCCCGCCGTCGTCATCTCCCTGGCCGTTGTCCTCGTCGCCGTTCTGCTCGTTTTCGTCATTCCCGTCTTTGGCGAACTCTTCGAAAGCTTCGGCCGGAAACTCCCCGGTCCAACTCAGGCCCTCATTGATTTTTCAAAATTTCTCGCGAAGTATATCATGTTCATCATTGGAGGCTTTTTCATCTTCTATGTCCTCCTCGGCAAGGTCATCAAAACCCCTCGAGGGCGCCGGATGAAGGATATCCTCCTCTCAAACATGCCCATCGTCGGCGCCCTCTTGCAAAAGATTGGGGTCTCCCGCTTCTCCCGGACGTTCTCCACCATGCTCCGCAGCGGGGTTCCCATCCTTCAAGGTCTCGACATCGTTCACGACGCCTCCGGAAGCACCTTTATCGAGAAGACTTGCGCTCATGTGAAAAAAGCCGTCTCCGAAGGGGGGCAAATCTCCGATGTCCTTCGCGAGGATAAATACTTCCCCTCCATGGTTGGCCACATGGCCCGCGCCGGCGAGCAGACCGGTAACCTCGACGTTATGCTCGAGAAAGTTTCCGACTTCTACGACGTGGAAATCGAGAATACCGTGGCGGCCCTCACTTCGCTCCTCGAGCCCCTCCTCATCGTCGGCCTCGGCATCATCATCGGTGGCATCGTGGTCGCCATGTTCCTCCCCATCTTCAACCTGGCCAACGTCGTCGGCGGCGCCTGATCACCCCACCCACCCAATGGGGGCCAAAGTGGCCCAAACGTAGCCCAAATGTGTGGCGGATATTCCTGTCCGCCCCATTCCACCCCGAGCACTTCCCCACCTACCGCCTCGCCACCCAATCGGCCACCTCATGGAGGGTCTTCATCCGCACCACGCCCTCCGGAAAAGTTGAATGCACCGTCACTGCGTTTGGCACCACCACCACCGGGATGCCCAACTTCAGGGCAGCCATCGCCCCGTGTCGCGAATCTTCTAATACAACGGCCTCCTCCGGCTCCACTCCCGCCACCGCCAGGCAGCGCTCGTAGATGTCCGGCCACGGCTTGGCCCGCAGCCCGTCGCACCGGGTGATCACCGCATCAAACCGACCCTCCAGCCCGAGCTGGGGCAGCAGGCGTTCCAGCCACTCGGGCTCCGAACTCGAGCCGATCAACTTCTTCAAACCCCGGCGCTCCGCCAAGTCGAGCAGTTCCACCACCCCCGGGTTGGGCCGCAGAGCGCGCACCCGCTCCTCCTGCCGTTCCTGCCAGGCTTCTCCCAATGCCTCCAGGCTGGTTTCCAACCCCGCCCGCTCCCGCAGCGCCGCCCGTGGGTCAAACCCCTCGTAGGTGCTCCCCACGCAGCCGCAGTACTCCTCCGCCGTCAGGACCAGGCCCTCTTTTGCATAGAGTTCCTCCCACGCCGCGAAGGATACCCCCTCGGTATCCACCATCAGCCCGTCAAAATCAAAAAAGATCGCCTTCAACATGCGCCCCATCTTCCGGGGCGGGCCATCCCTCGTGCAAGCCTAGTTCAGATCGATCCGCTCGTCCAGCAGTCCACCCTGGAGCCTTCGCCTCAGCTCGAGGTCCACGTTCATCTGCTGCATCACCCGCAGGAGGATGCTGTAGCGGCGCCCAATCTCCACTGCCCCCAAAACCTCCAGCTTGTCGCTGGTCTCCGGCAGCATCGTGTAGGCCACCATATCCGCGAATATCTCCGGGTCGTCGATCCGACTCAGAAACCGCAGCAGCTCCTCTGAAAACCGCTCACCCAGCTCCTGCCGCCGCTTCACCAGATCCATCAGGGCGCTCATCTTCGATTGGAACTCCTGGGTTGCCTTGTCCGGCAGCGGAAGGATCGGCTCCATTTCCACCAGGCGGTAGGGCTCCTCCTTGACCACCTCGCCCAGCCGCATTCGGGTCAATCCCTGCACCAGAATGCTCGAGGTTCCGTCGTCGTTGGCCTGGCTGCTGCGGATCATCCCCAGGGTGGCGATCTTGTGGTAGGGCTCAAAAAAGTCACTGCCCTCGTTTGAACGATCCAGCGTTGCGATCCCAAAGAGCGAGTGAGTCTCCAAACTGTCCGCCAGCATCCGGCGGTAGCGGGGCTCAAAAATGTAGAGGGGCAAGGTTGCCTGGGGGAAGAGCACCACGTCGGAGAGGGTCATGATCGGAACCACCCCGGGAAGCTCAAATTGCGGATCTGTTTTCATCGTCAAAATCTCTTCTACCGCCGAAGATTTCGCAACTGGCAACCTTCAATACTTTCTCTCAACCCCGCCCTTCTTCACCGCCCCGTCAATCCCCGTTTGACCACCCCCGCCCCACCGGTTAGTTCTTCCCCATGTCGCCACTCCAGCCTTCTCTCTCCCGCCGCCGTTTCCTCTCCTCCGCCGGGCTTCTCAGCCTCGGTCTCGCCACCGGCCTCCGCCCCACCTCCCTCCTCGCAGACTCCACCACCAGCCCTTTCAACCTTCCCCCCTTGCCCTATCCCTACGATGCCCTGGAGCCGGTCATCGATCGCCTCACCATGGAGATCCATCACCAGCGCCACCACCAGGGCTACGCCAATGGCTACCGAAAGGCCCTGGCCGGGTTCCCCGATCTGCTCGCGGGGGACCCCAGCCTTCCTCTGCGGCAGCTCCACCGCTTCCCCCAGCCCCTCCGCCAGTCCCTCATCAACTCGGGCGGGGGCTTCATCAATCACAACCTCTTCTGGCAAATCATGGACCCCAACGGCGGCGACTCCACCCTCAGCCCCCGTCTGGCCGAGCGCCTCGACGCCGCCTTCGGCTCCTTCACCTCCTTCAAGGAACAGTTTAGCCAGGCCGCTGCCAGCCAGTTTGGCTCGGGCTGGGCCTGGCTCATCCTCCGGCCCGACGCCTCCCTCCAGATCACCTCCACTCCCAACCAGGTCAATCCGATCATGCAGGGTCTTCTCCCCGACGATCAGGTCGGCGTCCCCCTTCTCGGTCTCGACGTCTGGGAGCACGCCTATTACCTGAAATACCAAAACCGCCGGGGAGATTACATCGCCAACTGGTGGCAGGTGGTCTCCTGGCCCCGCGTTGAGCTGGAGCTCGACACCGCCCTCAGCACCTCCAGGCCCACTCTTTGAACGCCTCCTCCCCCCAGCAAACCGTTTTCGAACACCTCGTCGACGGGGATGCCCTGACCATCCGGCTCCCCGTCTTCGAGGGTCCCCTCGACCTGCTCCTCTACCTCATCCGCCGCAACGAGGTCAGCATCTACGAGATCCCCATCGGTACCATCACTTCCCAGTACCTCTCCGTCCTCCACACCATGGACCAGTTGAATCTCGAGGTTGCCGGGGAGTTTTTTGTTATGGCCGCCACCCTCATGTACATCAAGAGCCGGATGCTCCTCCCCCGCGACCAGCGGCTCGGTGAGGAGACCACCGAGGAGGGCGAGGACCCCCGCTGGGAGTTGGTCCAGCAACTCCTCGAGTACCGCCATGTCAAGGAGACCGCCCTCGATCTTGAGCAGCGCATCGCCTCCCAGCAGGAGCAGCTCCCCCGCCTCGTCGAGCTCCCCCCCGAAACCGCCAGCAGCCGCCCCCTCAAGCCTTTCGACCGCTTCGAGATCTGGAACACCTTCAACCTCGTCCTCCGGCGGCTCGCTGAGAAAATGCAGGTCGGCGAAATCCATGAGGAACCAGTCACCGTCTCCGATCGCATGGCCGACATTGTCCAGCTCCTCGGCCAATCCCCGCGCCTCCGCTTCAGCCAGCTCTTCGAGGACCGCCCCAACTCCCTCTACCTCCTCACCGCTACGTTCCTCGCCGTCCTCGAGCTTACCCGCATCCGCGCCATCAACCTTTCCCAGAATATCCCCTTCGGCGATATCGACCTCGAAAGGGCCCACCCCGAGGACGAGCCCTCCTCCCTCCCCCTCGAAGCATCCTTTCCCGAAGCTGCCGACTCGCCCCCGTCGCACCCATGACTTCCAGTCGGCCTGCCTCCCCTGTCTCCCTCTGGATCGATTCCGGGGGCTCTACCGCCCTCCTCGGTCTCCTCTCCCCGTCCACCCCGCCTACCCTCACTGTTTCCTCCGGGCCTCCCCTCGAGCAGCTCGCGCCCCTCCTGCGGGATACCCTCCACCGGGCCGGTCTCCATCCTTCCCAGCTAGATCAAATCATGGTCGCCGGCCACAGCGGCTCAACCCTCGGCCTCCGCTCGGGCCTCGCCATGGCCAGCACCCTTCAGGTCCTCCATCCCCGCCTCGAGGTGCTCGCCTACGACCGCCTCCAGCTCGCCGCCCGCGCCCTCCTCCGTCTCGGCCAGGCCTCCCCCTTTTGCATCATCGCCCCGCGCGGGAGAAACCAGTGCCGCTGCGTCCGCTGCCCCTCCCCCGATCAACTCGAGGCCACCACCGATGCCGACCTCGCAGATCTCGCCCCCCTCCCCACCTTCATCCTCGGAGACCCCTCGACCTTCCGGGGCAACCTTCCCGAGGGCTACCACCAAGCCCCCTCTCCGCTCCGCGAGCCGTCCGCCTACTTTCCCTTCCCCCTCGAGATCGCCCGGCCGCTCGCCGAGTTCCTTCGCCCCCAGGCCCCCGCTGCCGGTTTCCTTCCCTGGAATTTCGAACGCCACCGATGAGCGCCCCATCCCCCGGCAGTGCCCCTCCCGGCTACCGCTGCTGGGCCGAGATTGACCTCTCCGCCCTCGAGGAGAACGTCCGCCGCATCCGGGCCGCCATTCCCGCCACCATGCAGTACATCAGCGTGGTCAAGGCCAACGCCTACGGCCACGGCCTCGCCCCCCTCGCCATCCACCTCCTCCAGGGTGGAGTCAGCGGCTTCGCCGTGGCCACCCTCGAGGAGGCCGAGACCCTCCGCCAGCTTTCCCGGGGTTGCCCCATCCTCCTCCTCGCCGCCCTCCTCCCCGGAGAAGCCCCCCGCGCCTCCCGCCTCCGCATCACCGCCACCCTCTCCAGCCTGCCCGAACTGCACCGGATCGAAGATGAGCTGGCCCGGAGCGATACCCACCTTAACGCCCACCTCGAGGTCGATACCGGGATGGGCCGCCTCGGGGTTTGGCACGAGCAGCTTGCTCCCCTCCTCCACCATCTGGAGCAGTCCCCACGCCTTCGACTCACCGGTACCTTCACCCACTACGCCGATGCCCCGGATGCTCCCGACTTTACCCGCCTCCAGAAAGACCGCTTTCAGGCAGTGCTCCCCGCCATCACCGCCATCGCTCGCCAGCCCCTCCTCATCCACGCCGACAACAGCGGCGGGGTCGAGACCTTCGGCCACGACTCTCCCTTCAACGCTGCCCGGGTCGGCCTCCTTCAGTTTGGCGTCCTTCAATCAACCAACCGCCCCCTCGCCGACCTCCCCGTCCGCCCGGTCCTCTCCCTGCACGCCCGAGTCGCCCACACCAAGGAGCTTCCCCCCGGGTCTACCATCAGCTACGGCCGCACCTACACCCTGCAGCGCAGGACCCGCCTCGCCGTCCTCAGCGCGGGCTATGCCGACGGCCTCCCCACCCAGCTCAGCAACTGCGGCCGGGCCCTCCTCCGCGGGCGGATCTGCCCCATCCTCGGCCGCGTTACCATGGACCAAACCATCATCGATGCCTCGGCCATCGAGGACCTCGCCCCCGGCGAGTGCGCCACCTTCATCGGCACCCAGGGCCAAACCACCCTTTCGGTGGAAACTTTCAGCCAGCAAGCCAACACCATCCCCTGGGCCAGCCTCTGCGGCATCACCAACCGCGTCCCCAGAATCTACCGCCACCCCCGCGCCTGAGCCCAATAACCCAAATAGTCCCCAGGTCCGACAGTTCGAAAAAAA
>DAISIK010000044.1:0-16157 GCA_036822055.1 Puniceicoccaceae bacterium | reverse complement strand
CAATGCCCATTGATCTTCGCCTGCTGGTTCGAAGTTCAGGAACGTGGTGTAAGCCTCTTCTTTGTTGAGCCATCTTTTCTGACTTGAAATGCCAAACCATCAATCGAATCGCCACTAACCAGCACCTCATCCCGATGATTCGACTGATACCAAAACGCGGTAAAAAGCTCCTTCGGCAGGAGGGGCAGGATCTGATAGAATAATCGGGACCGAATTTTCCAATGGCCCTACTTCTGCAATCTCTACCCATTCATCCACCAGCGTTAGGTTTCGCTGGAGTTTATAGGTCCGGTTTCTAACCCCCTCCACCGAAACTTCCAAGGGTCCATCCCCGGATATCTGGCTGGTCTCAATTTTGAAACGGCTCGCTGGGTCAAGAAGATCCGTGCCCGTGATTGATTCATCAAGGTCTGATTGACCATCACCGTCCCAGTCCTCAGTAGGAAGGAGGGGTTCCCCAATCAACCGCAGACTATCAAATCCAATCTCCTCATTGGTACTACTCGTTGAGGCCCGAATTCTGAAACGAATGGGCTGGCGCGGACCGGCTGGTAAAAGCGGCTCCAAATCCACGAGAAAATCGTTAAAAGTGTGCTCCAACTTCCTCCCCGTGCCCACTTGTGCGAGGTCCTTATCGAGGTCCGCCCGGAACTCCGCGATCAGGACATTATAGCTACCAGCATCATCAACATCAGCTTCCAGGATCAGGTAGTCATCCGCTTCCCACTGACCGGTTCGTGCCGCCGCTGCGAACTGAACGTGGAGCTTCCGGAAACCGGCGGTTGGCCATCCCGCAATCATCGTAAGCCGGTGCTCCACTCCATTGAGTTGATCCACCGCGATGAAACGGCTGCCCCGGTGTCCCCGGTGAAAATTAGTGAAGTTGCTCACCTCCCCCACACTGCCAAATGCGTTCAGATTCGGTCCCTCAAGGGTCCATCGGTTTGCCTCACTCGTGGGCTCATTAAACCCCTCTGAAGCAACCGTCACGCTCGGGGTGGTAGTCACCTCCCAAAGGCGAACCGATCCATCGTGATGGCTGGAAACCAAACCGGAACCATCGGCATTAAAGTCGAAATACTCTGGATTAAACACATTTTCGATCTGCACGTAGACCGGGTCCGGCTGAGGCCCACCTGGGTATATTTCGGCCACTTCATAGATGCGGAAAAAAGCCGGCCCGGTTGGGAACGGTACCGCTGAAGAGGATCTGGTCTTTCCCGGAGTTAGCAAAAATCGACCGTCGGGAGTGAAGGCAAGGGGCTCGGTCGGATTGCCGGGCAGGATGCTGGTGTTGAAGTTATTGAGCGTTTGAATCGGTTTGGGGCCAGAGCTTTGATCCCCGTGATCAATCAAGGCCTGGAGGCTATAGATTCGCGTGTTTTGGTTATGCTCCGCCGTCAGAGCAACCAGTTCCTCCCGCACACTGGAACTCGTGTCCGTACCGGGAAGGAAGCGAATTTCGCGAGTCGTGCTCGTCGGCTCGGTCATTGAAGCCAGCCGAACCATTGCCGCCGAGGTGATCAAACCCGTTTCATCGCGGATTGTATCCAGTCTCCAAAGACCACCAGTTTGATTCGTGCCAGCGGTTCCAACATACCGATCGTCCTCGGTCAAGGCCACTGAGTTAACCCCATTACTCCCGCTGCCGCCATGATTGGCCTTGTGTAGGAAAATCCAGGTCTGCGGATCACCCTGCACCCGAAAGATTTCCACTTTCCCAGCCTCCTCCGTTCCAACCAGCAGAAGATCGCCATTGTGGCTGTACATCATCGAATCAATCCCGGCTCCAGTGAAAAAGGTTTTCACCAGAATGGGGTCGGCAAGTACTTCACGCGTATCGAGGTCTCGATACTGCCAGATCTCTACCTTCGCATCGTCCCCAGCCGCAGCAATATAAAGGTCGTCGCGGCTGAAGCTTGCCACCTCCAGCTCATCTTCGCCGCTAGCGGGCTGATCATTTGGCCTTCCCGTATCCGGGTCGATCGGTCCGCGGGAGCGCCCCTTGTCCCAAAGGAGGTTTCCATCGATATCAAAGAGTCGAAGGTGCGCAGTTGCGCCCGTAAGATGCGAGTTGGCATAGAGATTGGTTCGACCATCAGCTTTTGAAACAGTGGCCACGTAATTTCCGTCCCTGGAAAACTCGGCTGATTCTCCGCTCACGATTCCATTCCGGGTCGTCGCTCCAATCACCCCGGCCGGGTCAGCCAAGCGAGCCCAGACTTGTTCGAGCCTTATCGGCTGATCTGCCAGAACCGATGATCCCAGCACAAAGGGGATGAAAAACAAAAACTTGGGTGCTTTCATGGGGATATGAGATCAAAGCAGCCAGCTCAGTTAACTGCAAGAGCCAAGCACTTGGAAACTGCCCTCACAGGCGCGTCCACTCCTTCCCCATATCAGCAGTTGCCAGCGGGAAAAGGACCCCTGGCCGAAATGATCAAAAGCTTTCGATCCGGTTAAAATTCACAACCAGAAATCCTTACCGAACAAACGAGCCAAAAGCCAACGACCTTACGCGGCAAACTAAACTAAAACACCGCTAGTCAACGCCTTGAAGAACGGTCAACTCTCCGATTCTGCGCCACCATCCGCGACCAAGTCCAAAATCTTCGATCAGCCGACATAAACATCAGGCAAGTGATGTATTAAGATATCTAAAAGAGTTTCCTGAAGAAGATTTTACAGTGGCTTTACCATCAAACCCATCTCATCCTCCTATTTTGTAAGAGTCCTGAAACTCTTGATGCCGATCAAAACCATGAATGAAACCTACTGGAGACGTAAGCTAAGTGCATTCATGCACGATAATCCCGACAAACCTACCGACATTGCCGGACACAAGGAAAAGGCCCTAGCCCATGCCCTGACTGATCAGTTTCAAGACGAGGAATTTTTCTTGAACGAAGCGGATTTTATTGCTGCCGCCGCAGACCGACTCCTATTTCCAACCGGGCGCAAGCACTACACCCAGTTTGACGGGGCAACCAACCCCTTCCGTCACCCGCTTGACGGCAAATGCACCTTTAACTTTGAGCATGCCTTCGCCCCGGGCTACGTCCACGAGCAAGCACAGATTTCCAAACCTGTCCTCGAAGCACCCGACCCCCGCTCAGACTTTTTCTGCCGCTGGCGCTTCTGGCGTGAATGGGCTGCCGCCAGTGATGAAAGAATGGGTTTTTTACCAGCGGACACCCGAATTCCAGACCATTCGATATGGAACCACCTTTCCATTACTTCGGCGATTCAGGGATGTTTTGGCGAATCGTCCAGGGAAAACATTTACGAGAGGCCGAATCTGAGCGTCCTATGGTTCACCATTGGTCCCGTGCAGCCATTCATCGCCGCTGCCCGCAGTATCCGCGATCTATGGAGCGGTTCATACCTGCTCAGTTACCTTTCCGGACGTGCCTGCGCGGTTATCGCAGAGGAGCTGGGTCCCGATCATTTGCTCTCACCCTCAGCTTGGGGACAGCCGATCTTCGACTTACACCTGCGAGAAATCTACCGCAAAGCTACGGCTCAGAAATCAGATGCCCCTGTTTACCTCTGGGAGGAGATCATGGACCAAAACGATCCTGCCAGCCGCCAACGTTTCCTTATCCCATCTCTGCCCAATCGGATCATGGCCTTGATTCCCTCGAACCGGGAAAAAGAAATCGCCGATCAAATGACCACCTCGGTCAAGTCACTCCTTTCCGAAATTGGCAAAAGTGTTCTGCAACTGGTTGGGGACCGTACCCCCATTGATCAATCCAAATTCCGGCTTCAACTTGACCATAGTCTCGAGATCCAGTGGCATGCGCTCCCCATCCAACCTTCACCAGAACAATTTTCAGAAGAGGCAGCGGTCTTCCTTCCAGAGGATGTCAGTGGTTCTCCTACCGGGGTCCGCCAGGTTCTCAAAATGCTGGACGATGCTCTTGGTGACCGCTTACCCTCATATAAAGAACAGTCCCTCCGTCAGTGGCAAACCATCTATGCATACTCCACCGGGTGTCTGGACGCCATCAAGGCACTCCGCAACTTCAACGCCTGGAGCGAAGCCTCCCAGTGGACTTACGGTAAAACCGCTGCCAAAGATAGCCTGACGGGAAAAGAAGAGGCTGTTCTCGAACCCTTTTCAGACGAGAAAGCAGCCACCGCCTTTGGCCAGGCGGTTGGTAGGAATGGGAGGCTGTTTAAAAAGGGTGAAATTCTTGGAGCGCTCACCCTTCTCAAAAGGCTTTGGCACATTTCCTGGCTGCAAGATGGAGACCACGGGTTCCGCTCAGGTGACTTTTCGATGCCTAACACCCACTCTCTTGCCAAATCGAGACCCTATCAGGATGACTCCAATGCACCCGAGGGCCAGGAGGATGAGGAAACCTATTATGCCGTTCTGGTAATCGATGGCGACGAAATGGGCAAGTGGCTTTCCGGCGCAAAAATGCCACCCCTGCGCGACCAGCTCGCCCCAAAAATCAAGTCCTTTTTTGAAGCTTCTTCAATTTGTTCAAGCTTCTCATCCGAAGACGAATCAAAGTGCATCCGTCGTCCGCTCAATCCATCCTTCCACCTCCAATTTTCTGAGGCCCTCGGAAATTTTAGCCAGTACGCGGTGCGTCCAATAGTTGAGCATTATTCAGGAAGGCTGATTTATGCTGGTGGTGACGATGTTCTCGCCCTCCTCCCCGCGTCCGAAGCTTTACCTTGTGCCAAAGCTCTCCGTGCAGCGTTCCGGGGACAACCCGCTGAGCTCAGCCATATCCTTACTTCTTTTGAATATGGACTCGAAGGCGGAGAGTGGAAACAGATACCCGAAAATTGCCGCGAAAGTGTTTTCGATTCACTCAACCGCCACCGAGGCTTTCTCCGACTTTCCTCAAACTGTGCGAAACCAGTAGGTGCCCCGAAGCAATCCTTCATTGTTCCCGGACCCCGCGCCGATATTTCGGCGGGTATTGCGATCGGCCACATCAAGGCTCCCCTACAAGATTTGATCAAAGCAGCACAAGCTGCCGAAAAACGGGCCAAACATAAGTACGGTCGTGCCGCCGTCGCAGTTACCCTCCAAAAGCGCTCCGGAGAAGAGGTCCACTGGGGGTCAAAGTGGGAAGTCGGAGGCAACAGAATCGGGCCATTCCAATTTCTCGAAATCCTCCTCAATATGGGTTCCAAAATCTCGAACCGATTCAGTTACAAAATCAATTCCCTCCTCACTACCTACCTCGCCCATTCGGGAACAGCCGATGGAATAGCCACCAGACGGTCTCCCCATTCAGACTTCAGCCAGCATTTGGTCGAGATCCTAACTATAGAATTTAACCATTGCCTCGAACGGGACGAAAAACTCTCGAGCGAAAAATCCGACGAACTTTGCCAAAGTCTTCGGGCAGCTTTTGCTGAGTGCATCGAATCGCAGCTATCCAGGGTTTCCTCCTCGGTCGAGTCCGCTGATCCGGACAGGGTGATCGGCGAACTGATCGATCTTTTTAATGTATTCGCCTGGACCAACCGCCACTTCTCATGAGCACGCAGCACACCCTTGAATTCCGACCGCACGACGTTCTCTTTTTTCGTGATGGCCGACCTATGTCTGGGTCAACCCATGGAGATGGTTGTCACTTTCCGCATCCGCACATCCTTCACGCCGCCCTCCACGCCGCCCTACACAGGGCATTTCCGGATCCCACAAGCGCTGGTCATACCCATCGCAAAATTAGAAGGAACCGACCCAAAGAATATCAGACTCGTCAAGAACGGGTTCTGAACGACCAACGCACCGTTCGTTTTGGCTCCTTGAAGTCGGTTGGTCCCTTCCCTGCCATCCGTTCAAACAACCAGCTCTCGGTCGCCTTCCCCGCTCCTGCTAATCTTCTGATCGATCGAGGTTCGACCGATCCCCAAAGTCTCACCCCGGTTGTTGCAGCGAACCCGAAACACCTCCCCGGTGTGTCGAGCTTGCCAGAGCCCTTGACAATGGCCCCCGCCCCATTACTCCCCCCAGCCAAGCGGGAGCCTGCAAAGTGGATCAGCAAAGCCGGGCTCGAGGCATGGCTGGCGAATAGCCCTTCTAAGTCAATACCACCGGATTCCCTTTTCAATCACCAAAACTTCTTCGATGGAGAATCAACCATCGGCATCGCCATCGACCCGGCAACTGGCACTACGCGGGAATCCCAGTTTTACAGTAAAACACAGATGCGCCTCCGCCCCGATGCCCTTCTCGTTGGCTTTGCCTCCATGGAAAGTCACCATCATCAAAATGAAGATCACCATTTGCTGAGCCAACTATTCCCGCAAAGAGGAAAAATCTTCCTCGGGGGCGAGCAGCGCATCTGCGAGGTAAACCTCAATCAAGACGCTGGCATTTCGACCATGCTTCCCCTCGGTCCAGCCATCGCTGGTCGGTTTATTAAATGGCTCCTCCTATCCCCAGCAGTTTTCCCATGGTTACCCCCGAGCCAGCAGCGCACCAAACCGCATCCCGGCGGTTGGCTTCCCAACTGGATCGACCCAGCGGATTTTTCGGTTAAGCTCCTCGACGGTCCGGGCAAGGCCAAGGCAGAACGCACCGGCACCAAGCCCGGCCAACCGATCGGTGCGAAACTCGTTTCCGCTCAAATTCCTAGACCAATAATCATCACCGGCTGGTCAAGCTACGGGGAAAATCGCACCGAGGCATCCGATCCAGACGCCCTCGGCGCCCGGTCCACCCTCCTCGCCGTTCCTGCTGGATCCATCTATTATTTTGAGGCCAACGATACCGCAGAGGCCCTAAAATTGGCTGCCGCACTCAATTGGCACGGTGCCAACCCGGCTTCCGGCGA
Source organism: Puniceicoccaceae bacterium (assembly GCA_036822055.1). Classification (GTDB taxonomy): domain Bacteria; phylum Verrucomicrobiota; class Verrucomicrobiia; order Opitutales; family Puniceicoccaceae; genus DAISIK01. Next base: position 9,345 of record DAISIK010000044.1, on the reverse strand, counting down.
GGTTGCTAACCGCCGATCAACCCTCTTTGGCGAGAAGGGGTTTGGCCTCGGAGTTTGCGGTCCGTGGCAACCATTAGACTGAGAAAAATATGTTAACCGTTCAATTTCCATCCTTGCCTCAAGCCCAGAGCTGCAAATTGACCTTCAACGGGAGTCGCCAAAAACCAAATACCCTCCACCCGTGAAATCATCTCCAGTCTTTTCCCAGCAACCCGCCACTCGACAGAAGAAACACCATTTTACCAGACACTCCAAGGCTGTCTGAAACCAGAAATCTTTCTATTCATCTCAGCTCCATCCTATGCAGACATCCATCCTCTATCTCTTCACCCGAACCCCCCTTCACCTGGGTGCCGGGTCCAGCGTTGGGACCGTTGACAAACCGGTCCAGCGGGAACGCCACACCGGCTTTCCCATTATTCCAGGTTCATCGATCAAGGGAGTGGTCCGGGATTTTTTCCAGGTCAAGGACTCGCAGAGTAAAGCCTTTGGATGGGCTGCCGCTCAAGGTGAGTCTGGCCAAGCCGGAGCCATCTCTTTCTCCGAAGCCAAGCTCCTTCTCTTTCCGGTACGCTCCGCAAGGGGCGCCTTCGCTCTCACCACCAGTCCGCTCGCCCTCGGACGTTTTAAGCGAGACGCTAAAATCCACCTAGACCTGCCAGCGGTCCCGTCCCCGGGAGAATGCCTCAGCGGAGGGTCCGTTAGTATCAAAAAAACAAATACTACGGGCTGCATCCTAGAAGAATTTGTCTTCAAGTCGACTGGGAACTTCCCAAAGGATTGGGCCTCGATCATCACAAAAGTTCTCGATGACGATATTCTCAACTCTGCCGCTGATCGTCTCGTCTACCTATCGGATGAGGACTTTGCTTATTTAGCGCAAAACGCCTGCCAGGTCATGCAGCATAACTGCATCGATCCCGAGACCGGTACCGTAAAAAACAAACTTCTCTTCAATGAGGAGGTCGTTCCATCCGAAACCCTTTTTTATTCTTCGATTCAGTACCCGCAGAATAATGAATCTTCGACCAACGAAACCATTGAATCTCTAAAAACCGAAAAACTTCTCCAGTTTGGCGGCAAAGAGACCACCGGTCTAGGCTTCACAACCGTTAAACTCCAACCAGAAAGCAACTCAGATGCAAAATCTTGAACAGATCCGCGCCGCCAGCGTTTTAGGTGCAAAAAACTCAGGTAATGCTGGAGATTTCGCTGGCCAAGATGGTGGAGCAAGCATTGCCAAGAAGCTTCCGGTCCTCATCATCAACCATGGGCTGCTCCAAACCTTGGCCTTTGCGAACGAAAAGAAGGGCGGTTACGTCAATTTGTTAAACCACCTCGCCAAGCATTTGACCAATCTCGGGATTGTCGATCAGGCAGAGACCGTAACCGCTTTGATCAAGGTTCTCTCGGAAGGGGACAGCTTGCGCTTGCGGCAAGCCACAGCCGAATCCCTTGCCTGGTTTAACTACGCGCGCCGGTTTATCTGAACGTCCCCTCCAAGCTTTCATACCGATGAAACCTGCAACCGCTCGTGATACAGCCGAACTCCTCGGAACCACTCCCATAGCCCACCCCTCGCTTCTCGCAGACAAATTTCTCCTACCAGCGGGATTCAGGAATACTCCAGAAGAAAAGGAGGACTCGCTGAAAGCGATTTGCACTGCAAATGCATCTTACGTTGAGTCCAAAAGGAGACTCAACGCTCTGGCTAACGAAATCATTTCGACCCACGGGAGCCGGGCAGGTAGCTTCTTCGCCAACCTCAGGTCGCGAATGGCCGTCAACTTAGCGGAAGGTCTGCTTGAAAACGCCGGAATTTGTCTCGACCGCAACACTGGTGTCCCCTTTTTACCCGCCAGTGCCATCAAGGGCTGTTGCCACGCCGCCGCTTACTGGATGGAGAAAGAGGGAAAGCTCCAACCCGGCTTAACAGAAAAACTCTTCGGCACCACCGAGCGCCAGGGGATGGTAACCTTCCTTCCAGCCTTTCCAATTGAGGCTTGCCCCCTCACCCTTGACATATTGACTCCCCACCCCCGAGGGAATGGAGTAGAGTTAAGCCCCATTCCAAATAAATACCCGGTGATCGATAGTGGCGCCAAATTTCAATTCATTTATTTTTTTCTCCGAAATCAGCCTTCTGAGCAAATAGGTGAATATCATGCGCAGATGAGCCAGATCTTTGAGCAGGCCTTCGATGCCGGTTTCGGGGCAAAAACCGGCACTGGCTTGGGTTGGTTCCGACGAGATTTTGAGCACGAGAAACAAGACAAGGTCGAGCGCGAAAGAGTGCTCGAGGCCAAAGCAAAAGAAATCGCCGAAGCGAAACGATTAAAAAAAGAAGAGATTGATCTCGCAAATAAACGCGCTGAGCAGGAACGAAAGCGGAAGATCGCTGAGGAAAATGGACGGATCAAAGAGGAGGCAGAAAGCCGAGCCTATGAAGCAGCAGGTCCTCTCGAAAGGTTGCGGATGGACTTGATGAACTGCAATAAGGACGCCTTAAAAGCAAAGGTCCGTAGAGTCCCTGAAACTTCTCCTGAGGAAAATAAAGTACTCCTTGAGGTCCTCCTGGAGAGGCCGAATACGCTCAAAAAATTGATGAGGGAAAGTAATCTTAAAAGTCTTCTCCAATCAGCTGCAAAGGAGCTTAAAATCAACTTACCATGAAGACCCTTTACAGGCTAGAAGCCCTTACTCCCATTTTCAGTTACGGAGCAGATCCTTTCTACAGAGAGAGGGCTAATGGAGGCGCCATCCATCAAGGTACTCCCGAAATTCGCTCTGCCTCTATTCGCGGACAGCTACGCTGGTGGATGGAAGCTTTGGGTTATTCGAACCGGGTTGGCACGATCTTTGGATCGATCGCCGGGAATGATCGCGGAACAGCTTCCAAAGTGATTGTTCGTGTTTCAGACATCAACGGGACGGTTGGTAGGAAGAGATCAACTCAACAACATCATTGGTCGACCAAGCCATGTTTTCTACCAGAAACAACCTTCTCACTCCACTTGAAAGAACGTTTTGGGGGTCTGTGCAGCGAGGATCGAGAGGTGCTCTCCAATACTGTCGAGGCGTGGATCCTTCTCGGGACCCTCGGCGGTCGTGGCACCCGTGCAGGTGGATCCCTTATTGACTCTGAAAACCTCCTTTCAGAGGCAGACTGGAGTAACAGAATCCCTCAACTGTTTGAGGAGAGTTCACACCTCAAGGTTCGGCTCGGAAAATCGCACTTTTCCTCCGAGAGTGAGGCAAGACTAATGATTTGCGACACACTAGAGGAAAACGCTTTCCCCAGGGGTGAAAAACCACTTGGCGGGATAACCCCGAGAAAAACCTCTCCTCTTCGCATGAGAGTCGTCCGCTTTTCAGATCCTAACCAATTGAGACTATATCGCATCGCGTTTGTTTGGACAGAGAAATCCATCGATCCCCTAAAACGCGCGATAGAAGAACTAAAACAAGAAATGAAAAGGATCGGCACGGAACTCGAGGAAGCTTCCCTGATCCGATAAACGTGCGGGCCTTCTCTTAAGTAGTGTAGTCCTTTCCTCAAGTCCGTTTATCTTCACTTCTCAGGCTCGCCTCTCTACACGCACACATCCAGTGGGCACCTCAGTAATCCGCGCTCTCCGCCCAAACCCCCAGCGAGTCTGAATGAACCTTCTCCTCACCACTCTCGGTAGTTCATGGGCCATTATCCCCGAACTTCTAGCTTTCACTAATCCGGATCAGGTTCGCCTTTTTGAAAACCACCCTGAATCCGTGACTTTCGAGGGATGGCGTGCAAAGCACTCCATCCAACCCGTCAATGAAGTCTGGGTGGTCACTACGGCCGGGGAACGTATCAAGAAGCCTCTTCAAGATCTTCATGAGTGGCACTCGCAGGATTCAAGTCTCCCCATTCTACGTATCTTTAGATCTCCCGGCGTCACCGAATTGGGATCCATTCAAGAATGTCGTTGGATGAGAGACCTCATCTTCCGGTTAGCCCTCCACGCTCGGCGAGAAGCTCAAGCAACCAATGGCAGCTTCCTAATGTCCCTCGCAGGGGGGCGCAAGACCATGTCGGCAGATGCCCAGCTCAGCTATGAGCTTTTCGGGGGCGATGCCCTCCTCCACGTTGTCGATCTGGGCCAACTTCCAGAATCCCTGCGAAATGCCTCTCCATCCCTCTATCATCAACCGCTGGATGCTGAAACAGCCAAGCTTTTCTCCCCCATTATCGTCCGCGGACCACAATCTGGGAATCCCATACTCCGCCTGCCAGAAGCAGCCATCGATCCGTTTAGCTTCCCCATCCCCAACAGGAGACCAAATCCCGAAATCAATGAAATCCCTGATTCGAGCGCATTCGCAGATAAGGTGGAGGCTACCCTTTCCGAGGCTCACCACCTCATGCTTAACTTCACCGAAAAACTCCTCCAGCAAGAAGGAGCCTCAAACTTCCGCGCCCTTTACACCCTTCCGCCAGACACCATTGGCTTTCTTCAAAGGGACCGTATCGGACACCTCCCCCGCGAAAGAGAGACCCACCTAGCTTGGTTACAATCCCTCCCCAAGGCCGAACTTCATTGTCATCTGGGGGGCATTCTCAATGAGGCGGATACCATCGCAGTCGCCCAATCAATAGCACCTGCTATTGAGAATACCGCGAGGTCCCACCAGCAATTTCGCCAGCTTAGAGATCAGTTTCGCTCATGGCGCCGACTTTCAGTCGATGACATTTCTATCAAACTCGGCAAAACTGGCTGGAAATCAATGCGAGATCAGTGCGGGAAACCGCTTCGGGATCAACTGACTGCCTCGTTCATTCTTGAGGCTCTTGAGGATCCCCACCGTCTAGCCGACTTCCTCTTTGGCAATTGGTTGATCAGACCCGAGACCTTCCACGGAATCGGCATCGCTGCCTACGAGAAGCTTGGCGACCTTCAAGGCTCTTCCTTACTCCAATCACCCGAGGCTCTCGCCACCGCAGCAGACTGCCTCAAGCGTATGTGCGCTCAGGAAAACATTCGCTATTGCGAGGTCCGCTGCTCACCCCTGAATTGTATTCACGGCGGAATGACGCCCCTCTCCTTCATTCAAAACCTCCGGGTTTATCTCAAATCGCCTGACACCATTTTTCGCCTCATTTTCATCGCCAGCCGCCATGGGGATAACAAAGCGATCCAGGGTCATGTGTCTCTCGTTAGCGAATGGCAGCAGCAGGATCCCGAAGGATTCCGCGAAGGGTTCGCAGGCTTTGATTTAGCTGGAAACGAGGAAGCCGCCAGCCCGGGAACCCTCCGGGGGTTTTTTCAACCCATCCGCAAGAACTGTCTCCAAATGACTATCCACGCCGGGGAGGGGAAGTCTCCTGAGAACATTTGGGAAGCCACTCACGAATTAAATGCAGAACGCATCGGCCACGGATTAACCCTCGGTCACCGTCCAGACTTGATTGATTTCCTTCGGCGCAGACGCGTCACCATCGAAATGTGCCCCTCTTCGAATGATCAAATCGTGGGCTTTCGATCCTTCTCCGATCCCCTCCGCAGCTCACCCGAGTTCCCCCCCTATCCACTCGAAAATTACCTGAGAGAGGGTCTCAGGGTATGCCTTAATACAGACGACCCCGGAATGTCTCGCACCACCCTCTCCCAGGAGTTCCTCAAAGCGGCTCAAATGTTGCCACATGGTCTCACCCGCTGGGAAATCTATCACCTTATTCGCAACTCATTCCAGGCTGCCTTTGCTCCCTCAAAAATCCGCCAGGACCTCATTCTAAAAGCCGAAAGGGACATCCTTCAACAGATCGTCAATCCATGAAACCCATCCTCTGCTCGCCAGCCAGTCAAATCCCCGGGTCATGGATGCCCCAAAACGGATTTGTCCCGGCATCGCGGATTTCCCCACACCACTGGGAGCAGATACCTACCCTCTGGCATCCAAGACATCTCGCCGAGCAAGACGAGTCACTGCGTCAGTGGATACCCTATTGCCTGTTGATGCGCTCTCAATCGGTAGCAGCTTATCCGCGCTCTGGCACCGAATACCGCCTCTGGAATCTGTGGTCAGTTGGCTTCGGGGGCCACGTCGAAGTTCAAGACCAACGCTCGAGTCTTCTCGCAACCCTTATCGCCTGCGCAAAACGCGAAGTTCTTGAAGAAACAGGTCTAGTACTCCCTGAGAGTATATTTGAGCCACTTGGTCTGGTCCATGAATCCGTCAGTCCAGTCGGACGTGTCCACCTGGGACTTGTTTTCCGAGTTAAACTTGCCGCTTACCAGAATATTCGGATCACCTCCGAGATTTTGAGCTACCAATGGTGGATCCCAAGCAAACCGCTGCACCAGCTCGAATCCTGGAGTTGCCTGGCACTCCAACTCCTCGACGTGGTCGATCACTGAACAACCCTCACCCGAAACGCCGACAAAATCCTCATGAATCGCCTCCTTACTTTCCTCGGCACCTCAAACTATCAGAGCACGATCTACGCCCTCGGCGATCAAAGTATCGAAGCCCGCTTTTGTAGTCTGGCTCTTGCCAAACTTCAGTCATTCGAGCAGATCGACATTTTTCTCACCCCTCGAGTGGCTGAATCCACGAGCTGGCAAACCTTTCAGGCAGACTCCACCGGGCTCGCCACCGTTGAGGCCCACCTCATACCAAATGGAGCAAACGAAGGAGAACTTTGGGACATCTTCCGCAGAATCTGCGATGTGGTGGAGCAAGGTGACGTGGTCACCCTTGATCTCACCCTCGGCTTTCGTTCCGTCGCTATCTTCTCATCAACCATTGCCCAGTTTCTCCAGACCGCCCGCCAAGCGACTGTAAAAGGGGTTTATTATGGGGCTTTCGAAGCCAAAAACCCGGATACTGGACACACCCCGATCTTTGAGATTTCCGCCCTTCAATCCCTCATCCGCTGGAGCTTTGCGACTGAAGCCTTTGAGCGAAACCGAAACCTCAGTGATTTAGCAAGCCTTCTCGAATCTGGCCACCGGGAAGCCTACCGCCATCCCAATAGAAACGCATCTCCCCGGCAAATGCAGAGCGCCGCACGCCATCTCCGCCGGATTGGAGAAAGCTGGATCAATATGAGGACCGTCGAATTTTCAAAGCACAACGAAAATATCGACACTTCGCTTAACAACGACCTCGCCGACGAGACCCTTACTTGGGCCGCTCCCTTTGCTCAAATTATCGAGCGGGTTCGGAGTTCCCTGGTCTCGTACCAAGGCCTTGCCCTCACAGACCTCCAACGAAAGATGATTTTCGACTACGCGGATTCCGGAAACCTCATTCAGGCAGTGTCCCTGGCCCGTGAGTGGTTGATCTCCCGCGTCGCATCCGAAATCGGCTGCCCCGAGATCGCTGCGCCCCCCTTCCCGGACCGCAAAGAATTTGAGACATTCATCACCAGTTTTGCCGTCGAAAAGACCGGTCAGCCTCCAAAAACCCAAACTTTCCGCAACCACAACTTTTCATCCATGGATGCCATTGAATTCGATCTCGCCCTCCTTTGGAATAAACTTAGCGATCTTCGAAACGACCTCGACCACTGCGGCTTTCGACAAAACCCGAGAACCATCGATCAAATTCTTAAACAAACCCATTCCATTCTTAGTCAACTTCCTTGATCACTCTCGACCGACTAAACATCCATGCCTGTTGTCTACCTAACCTTCCCCGGATTAAAAGCACGAGTCAGCGGCGAGCGCCTTGAGCTTGAACCTCCCCCGGACGCCGCCGAGGACCTTTTTAACAAACGCCGCTGGATCCCTCTGCTGGATATCGACCAAATCGTCATCGATGCCGCTTGCCATCTCTCTTCCCATTCCATCACAACCCTTCTCGGACGTGGAATCCCCGTCTTTTTCCTTGCCCATGGTGACATGCCCGCAGGTCTCGCTCTCCCCTTTACCCGCCAGACCGGTATCCTCGCTCAACAAATTGATCGCTGTCGGGATGACGCCTTTCGACTGCGAAGATCCAAGGAATTAATTGAAGCCAAGGTGTCTAACATGCGCCGCGTCCTTCAGCGCCTCGGAGCGGGTCGCGGTTGTGTTTCCCCGACGGTCGATTACCTCAGGGCCCTTCGTGCTCAAATCTATGGAGCTCAAACCCTTGATACCCTTCGAGGAGTAGAGGGAGTGGCTACTGCCCGCTACTTTGAAGTTTATGGAACTTACTTTCCGAAAAACCTCCCCTTTGAAAAACGAAGCCGACGCCCACCCCGCAACCCTCCCAACGCCATTCTCTCCTTTCTCTATACCCTGCTTGGCAATGAGATTGTGCTTCAACTCCGAGCCGTCGGACTCGAACCCGCTTGGGGAGTGCTCCATGAACATGAAGATGGGCGACCTTCCCTCGCTCTCGACCTGTTGGAGCCGTTTCGTGCCCCCGTGGTAGATTCCACCGTTCTCGACCTCATCAATCACAAGCGTCTGACTCGGGACGATTTTGAAACAACTGAAGAGGGAGGCGTACTCCTCCGTAGCAAAAGCCGCAGGAAAGTGTTCGTTGCTTGGGAAGATCGCCTGGAACGCGAGTTCCATTATACCCACTCAGGAACCCGCACCACCATCCGCAATCAACTGCGCGACCACGCGCTCCAAATCAAAAGATCCTTCCGCGAAGATTGCCCGCTCCAACCTTTCCGGATGAATTAACTATGGTGCGCAGATTCCCCGAAATTGAGGAAAACTTAACTGGTTGGGTAAACGGATGGTGGGAGGAGGCCTTTCCCCTCAGCCGCAACCCCAGCGAAATCGTCGGCCATTCTAAAGGAAGTCCTGATATGCTCATCGTCATCGCTTACGACATCTGCGACCCAAAACGCCTCAAGCGCGTGGCAGAGACTTGCATGAACTTTGGCGTCCGCGTGCAGTACTCAGTTTTTGAGTGTCGACTGACCGCCGAGCAATTCAATGCCCTGTGGGAGCAGGTCTGCCACATAGCCGAAAGGGACGAAGACCGTATCGTAGCCTATCCGATCTTTGCCAATGCCTCCCAAAATATTCGGACCTTCGGCACTATGGTGAGCAACGATAAGGTGATCGCCTATGTCTTCTAGGGTTTACATACCTGACGCGAGACAAATACCATTGAAACCCCAGATCTGCCGTCAAATTTCTAAAACGCTAGTCACGAGCAACTTAGGTCAGAGTTCAACTGCCCCCTACCCAACTCGAGAGAAAGGAAATTGGCAGAAATTGGCCCGCCGTCAAAAGCAGACCTTGACCCCCTGCGCCTCAGTGACTTAGACCCCATGCTGTGCACAAACACGCCAAAGCCGACAGGCATTGGAAACTATATACAAGTGAAACAATAGTTTCGTTGTTTGGCATAGTGCAC
>DAISIK010000043.1:0-18325 GCA_036822055.1 Puniceicoccaceae bacterium | reverse complement strand
TGTTTCTATGCCCCTTCCCAACCTACCATCAGAAACTTGGGTTAACTCCGAGCGTCGGATTGGGGTGGTTCGTTCCGTTCATCAACCTCCAGGTCAGGCGCTTTCAGACTTCCGGATTTTTAGAGCCATTGCCGAGGCGTGGGGCTGTGGAGATATGTTCAAGAGTTGGACTTCGCCGGAGGCCGTGTTCCAGATTTTGAAGCGATGCAGTGCTGGCCAGCCTTGCGAGATCACCGGTATCCGCGATTATGCCCACCTCGAGACCGAGGGTGGGATTCAGTGGCCTTTCGCCGGGCGAGAGGGAACCCAGCAGTCCGCCAACTGTGAGCCTGGGTCCGAGGTCGTCAAGGAGCGTCGATTGTTTGAAGCCCTCCACTTCTACCATCCCGACGGCAAGGCAAAACTCTGGTTTGATCCGCCCGAACCCGCAGCTGAGTTGCCCGATTCTGACTATCCATTCTGGCTATTGACTGGTCGCGGTAGCTCGTCGCAGTGGCACACAGGTAGCCGGACTGAAAAGTCTGCCATCCTCCGCAAACTGCACCCCGCCGATCCGATTGTGGAACTGCACCCGGCAGATGGTGCGCGCTTGGGAATTGAGGATGGCGCTCGAATCCTCGTTCTGTCGCGACGGGGTGAGGTCGTGGCCCGAGCCGTTCTCACCCCCTCAGTACCTCAGGGGCACGTCTTCATCCCGATGCACGATGCCCAGACCAACCAGCTCACCGTTTGGTCAGTCGACCCTCATTCCCGCCAGCCATCTTATAAATCCGGTGCGGTTCGGCTTTCTCCCCTCAACTCTAAACGCAAAAGTCTCTCGACACCCGAACGGGATTGCTGAGCAACCGCCCTTGGGAGGCGTGTTTGAGGTGCAACGCCTGGCTATTCGGGCAACTGATGGTCGAAAGCAGGATTTTGGGCAGACCGTGTGCGGACGGGCCGGCCACAAAGTTCACGAAGTACACGAAAGCGTAGGGAGCAGGGCTGAGGGTTGCATTCAGGAGGGCCCGAGCATGGGTGATCTTCTGTCCCGTTTGGGTGAGTGACCTACTCGACCTCGAGGGTTACCTGGATCTCCACGGTGGCGTTCCGGGGGAGACCAGCTACCGCAACGGCGGCTCGGGCGTGGAGACCGGCCTCCCTGAAGACTTCCGCGAAGAGATCCGAAGCTCCGTTGATTGCTCCGGGGCTTTGGGCAAAGGCCGGAATGGCGTTAACGTAGCCGCTAACGAAGAGGATTTGCTTAACCCGGTCGAGGCTGCCGAGGATGGAGCGAAGGGTAGCCAAGGCATTGAGGGCACAGACCCGTGCGGCTTGGTACCCATCTTCAAGGGTGCGCTCGGCGCCAACTTGCCCGACCCAGGTCGGTTCTCCATCGAGAAAGCTAATGATTCCGGCGAGGTAGAGGGTCTTGCCTGCCTGACGGTGGGACAGATAATTGCCACCCGGCTTAGGTGCAGCTGGGAGGACGAGCCGAAGTTTGTTGAGGTTTTCCTCGGGGGATGGGTTGTCGAGAGGCATGGAGTAGGTTTGAGGTCGAGAAGGAGGTCTAGGCAATGGCAAAAACGGAAACGACTTCTGGAGAAGTCTCGTGCCATGCCTCGGCAAAACGTGCTGCGTTAATCGTATCAGCTTTTCTGATACGTTTGTAGGGCAGGAGAAATTCGACCTCTGGCTCGTCGAGGGGGAAGGGCTGGAGGCGGTAGCGATTATTGCCAAGGGGGAGGATGGTGATTTCGGTCAACGAACCGTCCTGCATGGGATGGCGGTGCCGGAGTTTGCCAATCTCGGTGAAGGCCACGCTGGCGTAGAGAGAAAAGCTGTCGCATGCCTGCAGGAACTCGAAACCGCGTTGGAAAGCCTCGTCGCTAAGGTGCCGGGCCTCGAAACGTCCCTTCATCGATTGCCTGAGTTGCGCCTGCCGATTGATTTGGCGGTCGACAAAAGCCCGGTGAACCTCGAGCTGGACTTTGCTAAGGCCGGATAAATCTGCCTGTTCGGTAAGGAGATTGACCGAGTGCATGGAGATGAGAACGGCGGCGTAGGGATCGCGGAGGGCCGCGGCCTCGGTGGCGGCTTCGCGGACGCCGAGGTATTCCTCGAGATCAATGTCCTCGAAGGCATCGTAGGTGCCGACCAGTTCCCTGGAAAAGGCGGCGGGTTGAAGATCGCCGGTCAGGGCGGGCTGGGCATCCCTCTTCCTCCAGCTATCGTCATGCCGGGTGCAGGCATCGAGGATATTGCTGAACGGTTCGGGCGGGGCGAAGTGCTCATTTTTCCAGTGTCTGGCAAATTCGCCAGCGAGGGCAGCATGATCCGCGTGGCCGAGCAAGAGCCAGTGGTTTTCCTGTTCGATCCGTAGCATGGAGGTCGGGGCGGGGTCTACCCTTTGAAGGGATGGGGGAGGACGAGATTGGCCTCCGTGAGGATGCGATTCATCGCTGCGAGATCGGAATCCGCGATTTCAAGATGGCCGGCCACGGCGTTTTCTTTTGCCTGGGCCGGATTGCGAGCGCCGCTTAAAACGTGGGTAATGGCGGATCGGGAAAGGGTCCAGCCGATGACCAGTTGAGCGGTGCTGACTTGGTACTTCTTGGTAAACGGTTCAAAGGCGGAGAGGAGGTCGAGGACCTTTTGGCGATTTTCGGAGGTGAAGCGCGGGCTCCACGACCGGATGTCATCGGAGGGGAAGACACGTTGGGGATCGAGCTTTCCGGCCAGCAGGCCCATGGCGAGAGGGGAGTAGGCGAGCACGGAAGCCCCGGCGGTTCTCGCTTCGGCGAAGAGGGTTTCCTCGTTCTCCCGATCAAGCATGCTGAACATTTCCTGAATGCTGTTGATGGGTCCGAATTCGGTCCACTGGTGGTAGAGATCGCCGGACAGGTTGCAGCCACCGAGGGCTCGGATCTTCCCTTCCTCCTTTAGTTCCACCAGCGTTCCCACGGTATCCGAGAGCGGGGTAGAACCATCCGGCCAATGGGTTTGGAGGAGATCAATAACATCAATTTTCAGTCGCCGGAGAGACCGGTCGACCTCCTCGCGGATACTTTTCGGACGAAGGTTGCGGTAGATCTTTTTACCTGAACCGCTGACAAAGTTGAACTCTCCATCCTCGCAATCCCAACGCAGACCGACCTTGGTGGCGATGACGACCTGATCCCGCTTGCCAGCAATGGCCCGGCCAACAATCTCCTCGGCGAGCCCCTCACCGTAGATCGGAGCCGTATCAATCAGGGTGATACCCTGATCAATGGAGCAATGGATGGCGCGCAGGGATTCCTCCTCATCATTGCCACCCCATTCCGATCCGCCGATGGCCCAGGTACCGAGCCCGATCCGGGAGCAGATCAGGTCGGTGTTTCCAATAGTTGTCTTTTTCATGTTCAATTTACTCCGATTGCGGGGTTAAGGATAGTATCCGAAATCAGCCCGTACTGGATGAGGAGGGAGGTAACCTCGTTCCAGCGGGTGGGGTCCATATGCAAGACCGGGAGGCCATCGTCGCCGCGGACCAGGTCTCTCTCGGTTCCAAACCGTCGTGCGACATCCTCCGGCGAGAGGCTGACATCGACGGCGTAGCGACTGGTGATTGCCGCGGCCTCTTCCGGCTGCTCAAGGTAAAACTGGACTGCTTGATCCAGAGCGGCGAGGAAGCGGCGGAGGAGGTCGGGTTCCTGAGCAATGGACGAGCGCCGTACCACAACGACATCGCAATACTGATTCCAGCCATGGTCATGAAACTGGAATGCTTTCCAATTGGAGAATCCGCTCTTCTCGAGGAGGCGGGGCTGGTCGAGGATCCACGCCGCCCAGTGATCGACAACACCGGTGACAAGGGCTTCCGGAGTGGAGCCGGTCCAGCGAACCCGCACGGTCCTGGGATCGAGGCCAAAGTGATCGACGAGAAACTCCACGTAGTGGGTTCGTCCCCGAATGACCCCAATGGTGGTGTTTTCAAAGTCCTCCGGTTTGGTGGTGCGTGGACTGGTTTGATCGGTGGGGGTATCGGGATCGAGCGAGAGGTAGGCGACGGGATTCTTTTTGAGAAAGGAAGCAATGGCGACGACATCTCCTCGGGTGCGACTGGCAGCAAAGATGGGTAGATTCATTCCGTCTGCCGTGATTGCAAAATCGACCTGGCCTCCGGCCAAAGTTTGGAGATGATCGCGGCCCGGACCTCCGGGGACCATTTCAATCTCGAGGCCAACTGACTCGAAGTAGCCTTTTGCGATCCCGATGTAGAGGGGCGAAAAGCCGTCGCTGGCGATCCAGGGCATCCCAATGCGAACTTTCCTGAGGGTAGAGGGTTTCGAAGCGCTGGCCGCTTCAAAATCACCCGGGTTTGGCAGGAATTCGTTGGTCATGTACTGGCTGGATGGAAAGCTCTCGTTAACCATCCGAAGAATCTCGTCACGGGTGAGGGAAGACTTTCGAGAGGGTAACTCCGAGACTGGAATCCCGCCCCTCGAATCCTCGGGAGAGCTACAGGCTGCGAGGAAGGGGAGGGCGACCAGACAGAATTTTTTGAGATAGATGAGGTGATAGGGTTTTGGTGCGTTCACGATTGAGAGGGTTGCTGGAAGAACCGTACGGTGGGGAGGAGTCGGGATTCCGGGAGTTCCCCGAGCTGGTCGGCAAAAATTGCCTCTGCCTCAGCGAGGGAACGGCTTGAGCGAAGGGCGAGGATGCCTTTGGAAACCTCGGCGGCCATGACGGCCGGATCAAAGAAGAGCATCACTGCAGCAAGGGGGGTGACGTGGACGGGGGTACCCCATGGCCCGTGGGTGTTAACCCGGCGGAGCCCGAGTTGTCCGGTGGCTGCCAGGGGCGCGAGTGGCTCGACGGGATCGGGATAAATTTCACAAGCCTCGAGCATGGCGGCAACGTCTCCCTGGGTCAGGCCATGAGCCCCGAGGTAGCCGCCCTTTTGCATGACCACGGCCACCCGCTGGTCGAGCTCCGAGAGCTGCATTTCCCCGTCGCACCCGTAGCCGGAGACTCCGTAAAAGATCGGACAGGGCAAATCGAGGAGGGCTCCAATCGACATGAAATCAACCATGGAGGTGTGCGCCAGTTGGACCTCGTCCCCCCGGTGAAACGAGTCCGACCCGATGTCGACCCCAACGACGAGATCAATCCGCTGCTCGGTGACAAAGGATTGAAGACTTTTGGCGAGTCCGACGGTTCCTTCGAGTAAGCCAGCGACGAAGGGAACGCCGCCGAGTTTATCGGCGAGAACGGCCTCAGCTGGCTGACAGTTTCCAATCGAAGAGGCCGTCGAGACGCCCCGGAGTTGAGGAGCCCAATCCTCTGCGGGACTGAGTTGGTGAATGTCGTAGAGGGTGGGACCGAGGACGGAGACGCCATAGACGTCCGACTGGGGTTTTCCGTCGGGCATCCACCACTGACAGCTAACACCCCCGATGAAGATTTTTTCAAAATTGAGGGTTTTGAAGAGTCGGGCCATGGGAATGCCCTGAATGACGTCTCCCCCGCCTCCCAGACCGAGGATGAGAGCACGTTTGCTTTTGAGAGCAACTTCCAGCAAGGAGGGTTTGGGTGTGGTTCCAGTATTCATAAAATGGGGTCAGTTAGTCGTTCGGGAGGGCGCCCTTCCATTTGAAGAGGCGTTGATCGATGACCCGAATGCCTATGTAAAAGGCGACGGAGAGGAGGCTGGAGATGAGGGCCACGGCATAGAGACGGTCGGCCCGGTATTCGGTGGTTGCCTGAACGATGAGGTAGCCAAGACCCTCGCTGGCAAAAAACCACTCGGCGATGATGGCGCCGATGATGCTGCCCGTGAAGGCAATTTCGTGGGCAGCCATGTAGTAGGGAAGGGCGTTGGGCCAGCGAACCTTGCGGAAAACTTGCCACCGGGAGGCGTGGAGGGTCTGCATGCGGTCGAGCAAGACCTGAGGGGTTGCGCGGAGGCCCTTTTTGAGGTTGGCCAGGAGCGGGAAAAAGGTGACCAGGATGACGATGATCAACTTGGGCGCAATGGTGTCTCCCATCGTGACGATGAGGATGCTGGCCAGGGCGACGTAGGGAATGTTTCTGGCAATGACTGTCCACGGGGTAACAAATTCTTCGAGCCCCCGGAGGTAGAGAAAGGAGATGGCGAGCAGGATGGCGAGGAGATTGGCCAGCCCGTAACCAATGAGAGCGATGCGAAGGGTTGCGATGGTATGTTGGAGCAGGTTCCCCGATTCTTCCTGAATTAACTGAAGGACCATTCCCGGCGGCGGGAGAATCGAGGTTGGCAGGTTGCTTAGCTCGGCTCCGAGCCACCAAACGATCGGGAGCGTGATGAGCACGAGAAGGTAACTTCCAAATTCGCGCCTCATTGCGCCTCCTCGGTTATGCGGTAGAGTTTCTGCCGGACCACGGATACAAGGTCCAGAAAAGCCCGGTCCTGACGGATCGATCGAGAGCGAGGCTGGGGGAAGGGGACCGAAACGATCTCGGAAATGCGGCCTGGTCGAGGAGAGAGAATCACGATCCGGTCGGCGAGAAGAACAGCCTCATCGACGCTGTGAGTCACGAGAACGGCGGTCTGGCCCTCTGCTTGGAGGATCCCGCTCAACCACCCGCCAAGTTGTTCGCGGGTCAGCTCGTCGAGGGCTCCAAACGGTTCGTCGAGGAGCAGGAGTTGAGGATCGTGGATGAGGGCACAGGCGATATTGACCCGCTGTTTCATGCCGCCGGAAAGTTCGTGAGGGTAGGAATCCATGAAGTTCCCAAGCCCGAAGCGTTCGAGGAGGTCTTCAATGGTGTGGTTGGGAGTCGTGCCTGTGATCTCCAGAGTCAGGCGCACATTTTGGCGGGC
This sequence comes from Puniceicoccaceae bacterium, assembly GCA_036822055.1. Taxonomy (GTDB): domain Bacteria; phylum Verrucomicrobiota; class Verrucomicrobiia; order Opitutales; family Puniceicoccaceae; genus DAISIK01. The sequence goes on along the minus strand of DAISIK010000043.1, from coordinate 11,496 downwards.
CGTCCGGGAGTCGACCAAGGCTGGCTGCTGGAAAGCCACTCCAATAGCAGAGCGCCGACAGGCCTCTTCGGGGGTGTTTCCAAAAATATTGATCCGCCCACTCGACGGTTGTTCGAGGCCGGAGAGGATGCGGAGGAGGGTCGTTTTCCCACAGCCGGAGGGGCCGATGAGGGCGACAAACTCTCCTTTCGCGATGGTCAGGTCAACGTCGCGGAGTGCTTCGACGGTGTCCCCGAAGGATTTGGAGAGCCGCAGCGTAGAGACGGCGGGAGTGCTCGGTGCGTCCTGAACTGACATTGGGGTCTCGCTGTTTGCCTTCAGGTAGACGAAAGCAAGTACCGGTCGGCGCTCGGATCTTTGGGATACCGGAATGAAAAACAGACTGAACGTTGAGGACAGGGCATTGATAACAAGAAGCTAATCCCATGCCATTTTTCCGAAGGCCAAACTTAGAGGAGAGTTGTCGAGATTGATCCTGTGGCATGATCAGTGCTTGACTATCGAGATGCAGGATACCCGATTAGAGGAGCCCACGACGGACGCGGATGCGGTGATTTTGGATGAACTCCTCGCCTCACTCCCCCTAACCGATAACCACCTCCACATCGAAGGTGCCATTTCGCTAGAGCATTACCGGGAGGTGGTCGAGGTTCCGGACGGCTGGGTGCCGTCCGGCTGGGCTCCGGGATATCGCTATGAGACCTTTACTGATTTTGAAAACTTTATCCTCGGGTATGCTGACCAATGGTTTGTTTCCCCCGATCGCTATCATCAATCGGCGGCAGCGCTGTTCGCTGCAAAAAAGATTGAAGGAGTTCGTTACCTTGAGTGCAGCTTTGCCGCAATCGTCAGTCATTTGAAAGGACTTTCGATTGAATCGATGGTTGAGGCGATTCAGTCGGCTGTTCCGGAAGGTCTTGAAGTCCGCCTTTTTATGGGTCTCCACCACAACAGCCTGGAGTCGTCCAGCGCTGAAGCTTTGGAGGATGCCCTTTCATTGGAGGGTTTGGATGGGATTGATTTGCATGGACCCGAGGGGTATCCGGTGTCCAGGGAGCTGGTTGGTTACTGGGAAAAGGCGCGAAGCATGGGAAAGGCGACCAAGGCCCATGCCGGGGAACTTGGCGGAGCCTGGCATGTGGCGGAGGCGGTTGAAAAGCTGGGTGTCAGGCGGGTTGAGCACGGGTTTCGGGCGATTGAGGACCAGAGGATTGTTGACCTCCTGCGGGAAAACCGAGTCGTTCTGGACGTCTGTCCCATCAGCAACCTAAAGCTCCGAACGGTTGAATCGATGGCAACCCACCCGATAAAATCTCTGGTCGAAGCCGGGATTACTTGCACGATCAATACCGACGATCCCTTCATCTTTGGAAACCGGATTGGTGATGATTATCGAGTCCTCCTTATGGAAGGGGGTTTAGCTCTTGAGACCCTGATTGGGCTGGCGCGGAATGGTTTGGAGCACGCCCTCCTTGAGGATGAACCGAAGCGAGGGTTGCTGGCCACCTTTGACGGAACCGTATCCCGGATTTTGCACAAGTACGGGAGAGCTGGGGATGTCTGAGCCCGGGCAGCGAAACGAAATGCCATCCGATGCGAGGCCAACCGGGGAGATCCCCTTTTACACGCCTGAGGGATCGGTTGATGGAAGCGCTGACAAAGCCTTTGCCGGTGATCCAACCCACGTTTTCCTCGAAGGGTACCGTAAGCATGGACCGGTATTTCGGGTCAAACTCTTCGGGAGGGAACAGATCGCAATGGGTGGTCTGGAGGCCAACGCCTTTACCTGGAAAAACCACGATCTCTGGGACTACTACCGCACCAATCGACACTTCCGGGAGCAGTTCAGTGATCGTTACCTGAACCAGTTGGAGGGCAAGCCCTACAATGAAAAGCGGCGGCGCATGATGCAGGGATTCAAGCCGCAGCTGCTCATGGCGCATACAGACGCGATGAGCGAGGCAGTTTTTGAGGAGATTGAGCAACTTCCTGATGGGGTAGCCGACCTGAGGATTTTCTGTATGCGGGTGATGATCGCGATGATCTCGCGCGTTTTGATCCAGAAGAAACTTCCGGCTGGAATGGATGAGACGATGGCGATCAGCAACAAGGAGATGTTAATCTCCTCAAGCCTCGGCTGGAAGCGCTGGTTTTGGTATTGGTACCCTCCGAAACGCTGGCGAAGGCGCAAGGTCTTCACATTCCTTGGATCCATCCTCGACGAGCGGGAAAAAAACCAGGAACCGGAGAAAGAAGATATTTTGGGGGCGGTGCTGAAAGCCCGGGACCCAAACGCTCCGCCGATACCGCGGTATGAGCTCGTTCACGACCTTTCCCAACTCTTCATGGCGGGATCAACTACCTCTTCGATGATAGTGGCGTGGTCTTTGATCCACACCTTCCTCGATCCCGATTGGCTAGGAGAATTGCGGGCGGAATTGAATGACTGGGATCCTTTCGCTTTTCGATCGATCGATCCCTTTCCGAAACTGAGAGCCACTACCTTGGAGATCGAGCGATTGCGTCCTGGGGTGCCGGTTTTTAACCGGATGACTGCCAGGGCATTTGAGTTTGGGGGCTATTCGATTCCAGCTGGAGTGGACGTTCTTCACCTCCATACGTTGGCTCACTTCTTGCCGGAGGTTTATGATGATCCGGACCGCTTCAGACCGGCGCGATTCCTCGAAAATCCGAACCTGCCCCCCAAGGACGCCCATGGCACCTTTGGGGGCGGGCTCCACAAATGCCTGGGCAGTCCGCTGGCAAGAATCCAACCCCCTCTCTTTACCGCAAATGTGGTGAGTCGGTACGATCTTGAGTTTTTGACCAAGCCGTCACTGAAATGCAAATATGACGCGGTAGTAGCGCCAGCAGAGGAGCCGCTGAAGGTTCGTTTTCACAAGCGAAATTGAACCGGAATTGCTCTTAGTGAAAGCAACCTGAAGTTTGGGTGTCTGTGCCCCTTGGGAAGAGTTTCATTATTTCGGAAGGCAAACAATCGATCTTCGGGTCTCGAAATCGAAATCGCCATCGGGTCTCGTTCCCCTTCGAGGGCGTTCCCGATCCCGATTTCAATTCTTGCCGCCCATTTGAGCCTCTGAGCAATAGGAAGATCGCTTTCGTCAGTCATAAAGAATTATTTATACCTTCTTTGAGTGTCGCCTATCCTTCAGCTGGTGCAACACAGGGCGGATGCGGCAGTTGTCGTGGATTTCCCTCCAGCCACCGCGGATGGGAGCTTCTATCGATTCCTTGGCGACTAGGGTATGAAAAGGGTTTTTTGAACTTCGAAATCCCAAAACCGACATTTTAATGTATCCAAAACTCTGATACAAGTCTGAAAGAGTTTGGTAGGATCCTCCAGGCATCTGTGCATAGGCGATAGGGGCCCTGAGAGAGCTGGGCGATCTATTTCCTCTTGATTTTCCTTCGCGTGCTCGAGCAGGAGCGTGGTGGTTCTTCGGTCTCAAATTCGAATACGAGGATAAGGCGCCTCTGTGGACGATACCAGACCAGCGACACTGCTGCGGTGCGGTCCACCTGAGAGGCTGTGAGGATTTGGGGAGGAAGATTACGGTGCGATGAAGACCGTGGTTGGTCACCCTGAGAGAGAATCATTGAGAGGGTCGAAAGGATCGGAAGGGAGCCGGTTGCCTTCGAGGATTCTGGGAGTGGGGAAGCCCCGGGATTCTTCGGCTGGGCTAAACTTCCGGATCTGGTGGCGGATTTTCCAATACGCGTTTGGCACCGTCTATGCTGTCAGCACCCGAACTCAAAACCAAATCTAATCATCGACATGAATCAAAAAAGTAAATTATTCCGGGGTCTTCTGGCTCTGCATGCCGTATCGGCCGTCCCACTACTCGGGCAGGTTGATGCAGCCGAGGATGAGGTAATCATTCTCGATCAAGTAGAGGCGGAATCAGTTCCGATTGAGGAGAGCATCCTGGCAACGACCCGGCCGATTACTTCGGTATACGGGACGGATCGATCCATTCTGGATACGCCGCGAAACGTTAACATCATCTCGCGAGAACAACTTGACGCCATCAGCATCAAGGACGTGCGAGACTTCTCGAAACTAACCTCCTCCTCCTACACCAAGACCAACTTTGGTGCCCCGACAACGCCGAATCTTCGGGGTCAAGAGGCGGACCTCTTCATCAACGGTATGCGCCGTGGGATGTCGGTGAACGGGAACGGAGTTCCGATCAACTTCAACTCGGTTGAGTCGGTAAACATCGTCAAAGGGCCTGCCGGCGCAATCTTCGGGACGTCTAACTACGTTGGAGGGTACGCCGACCTAGTCACCAAGCGGGCCTATTTCCAACAGGGTGGTGAAATCAAGTATTCCTACAATACTCTCGATCAGCACACAGTGGACGTCGATGTGAATACGCCAATCAACGACAAGCTGGCAGCCCGCGTTTCGGTTCAACTGAAGGATTGGGAGGGATTCCACGAGCGTTGGTATCAGGAAAGCCAGTCGGTATACGGAACCTTCGTCTACCGCCCGAACGATCAATACCGCCTCGATGTGATGGGTGAGTTCTACAACGGGAACTACACTGAAAATTGGGGGATTAACCGGGTGACCCAGGACTTGATCGACAATGGACGTTACCTCCCCAATAACCAGAGCGACGCTGAATATTTCCGCCATATCCAGAATTTGGGTAACGGAGTCGGCTTCTTCGTTCCTGGTGCGAGGCTTCCCGGCCCAGGGGTGGCGAATCCGACCCAGGCATCCGTCTTTGGTGGCGGTGGCTTTGCCACCATTTCGCCAATCGACCCGAACAACACGGTGCCGGTTAATCGGAAATGGAAGTTGGCCGCACCAGGAGACGATTCCAACGCGAAGGTGTTTTGGATGCAGGCGATCCAGGAATATGTTTCTTCCGACAACCTGAAATTCCTCAACAATACCTACTTCCACTACAAGGATCGCGACACCTTCAGCTCCTACCACTATTCGGAGCTCCAGAGGGACAATTGGTCGATTGAAAATCGCTTCCAAATCATCCAGGAGATCGCAGATCTTGATAAGATCGAATCCTTGACCTTCAACTACGGAGCGCGGGTGAAGTATCAAGACATCTGGGCTGTGAACCACTTTACGAACGAGCCGGTGAACTTCTGGGATCTTTCACGTGGCACGGCGGCAAACAACTTCCGGGTTCCGGACCAGGCCTTCGCTGGCAATTACTTCGTTCGCGACCAGGATCCTCGCGGTGCCCTCAGCCGCTGGTACGTGGATCAAAACTCCTCAGATGCGGTGGATTCCCAAACCTGGATTATCGGACCCTTCGTGCAAACGGATATTGAGCTGACGGATCGGTTCTCAGTGCTCCTCGGCTACACAGTTGACTTCGTTGAACACAAGGAAGCCTTTCCTTCTGAGGTAATTCCTCAGCCAGGCAACCCTGCTGCGCCTCCCGGATTCTATGATAGTCGGAAAGAGAGTGCCGCGCTGCAGAACTATAACGGATCGGTCATTTTCAAGCCGACACCGAAAACTTCGGTCTACGCTACCGTCAATTTCGGTGAGCACTACCTGGCCTCGAACGGTGGGGCGGTCGATGGCACATCCTTGATCGAGCCCTCCCAAACCGAGCTCTATGAAGTTGGTTTGAATGCTTCATTGATTGAGGACAAGTTGTACCTCGGGATCGCTGCTTTCCGGCAAAAGTATGAGGAGCGTGATCAGTTTGGAGGAGTTACTCCGATCGAAACCGACGGGATTGAGATCGAGCTGAACTATCAGCCGAACCGGAACCTCTTCGCTACCCTTGGGTATTCCTGGCTGGATTCGAAGCGTAAGGCTGGCTTCTTTGCCTCCCCTTACACTGCTGATCGGGCGAACGAAACGAACGGCTTCTACATTTCCCCGACTTTCGGGGTGGATGGGGATGCCTGGTTTGAGAATCCGGGAGTTCCCGAACACCTCCTCAACGGGTTGGTCCAGTATAAGTTCGGCAACGGCCTCGGTGTTCAAGCGAACATCCAGCTCTGGGGAGAAATGAACGCTGGTTATGGCGGTTATGTGACAGCCATCCCGAGCGAGTCAGCTGCCTTTGGGAGCCCTTATGTCTTGGTAGCCAATACTCCACGCTTCGACATTCAGTTCGAGGTGGATGCCAAAATCTTCTACGAGCACAAGGGTTGGAGATTCGAGTTCTCGGTCTTCAACGTAACCGACGAGGAAAACTGGGATACCAACAACTCTGGATATGGAAATGGGTCAGTGGTGGCCCGCGCCGAACGCAACTACGAGTTCAGCGCTGCCTACAAGTGGTAAAGTAAACGCTTCCTGCTTGAGGTAAGCATAATCAAGCCGCCGGGAAACCGGCGGCTTTTTTTGTCGCGCCGGGCGAGTTGAACCCATGCTACAGACTTTCTCTGGATGGGTTTCCAAATCAAACAGTGCTCATTGACGCCGATGAGCGCTGGTGGAAAAGGGCTGCTTGGCCAAGGCGAGTAAGATCAACGTCTTGGTCCGTTGACGAAAGTCTTGAATGAAATCCGGCTTCGATTCCGCGGATCGCCTTGTGAAAACGTCTGGGTGCTCGAATTTCGATCATGAGGCATCTTGGTGGCAATTCGAACTTCCAAGGTCACCCACGCTCGCCTGTGGTGCACCGCCTTGTTGGGCTTATTTCTTTGGGAGGTTGACCTCATCGAAAGCCTGCTTGGGAAATTTGGATATCAACCACTTTAACACCTCAAGCTGATCAGCACTGGGAGCGCGGCGAATCTGAATCAGTAGCCTGTCAGCCTTGGGCCGCTGCAAAGTAATATTCGATGCCCCTTCATTGCACATAGAACAAATAGCCCGCAGGTTGCTTGGGTCATCAGTGCCGCCGACAGACTTGTCAATAATATGGCCTATGTGAAGGCGCGTTCTACGGCTGGGGTCATCGCGGTGTGGTTCACCCGCTACCGCGCCGCACATCTGGCAAGTGAATCCGTTCCGATCCAGCACAAATGCCCTCGTCTCCTTGGAAATCGTGCGTTCGAATGCTGGGTTCGGCGTAGGATCAAGCAGAAGATACTGACCGGGCTTCAAATCATCACGGTCGTTGTGTGTAAGGATCTGATATCCCTCTTCTGTTCGTAACTCTCGAACCCTGCGAGCCCACTCGGTTATGCCTCCGGCAATCTGGCGGAGTTCGTTCGAGTCCATGACCGTCCCAAGATTCTTGAGAAAATGTGCCCGGAGGTTGTCGCGTGCTCCCATGCAAATCAAGCGATGGCTAACACTGGATAACTCGCCTCGCGCAGGCTCTTGTAAATGCCGGAGGCAACTGCCGCCGCCACTGGCGGCGGAAATGCGTTCCCCACTTGACGATAAGAGGCGGTCTTGCTGCCAGAAAACTTCCAATCATCAGGGAATCCCTGTATCCTCGCCGCCATACGAACGGTCAAGCGGGGCATCCCGACAAAGTCTGGATGCGGTGGTTCATTGGCAATTCCCATACCATCAACGCCAATCGATGCCCAAGCGCGCTTGGCGCGGGTGGGGCCAAGGTCGGGGCCGCCGTGCTTCTTGGAGCCGCCAACGATAGTCGGAGCTACTTGATCGGCGCGAATCCGCCAATCATCAGCCATTCTCCATCCATTCGCGGAGATCAAATCATAAAGGGTTTCCCCGACGGTGGCTGGCGGCAAAAGCGAGGGAGCGGGCCATGGGAAACCTCCGTTAATATCCTTGCGCAAGGCGACAAACACGACACGAGGCCGAAGCTGGGGGACGCCGTAATCTGACGCATTCAGCAAACGCCAATCAGTGCGATAGCCTAGCGATTCAATCTCCCCCGAAATATATCGCCTGTAATCCTCAAAAACCGCGTCCAAAATTCCCCGGACATTTTCAATCATCACCGCTCGGGGCCGAATTTCGTTTACGAGGCGAATCCCTTCTGGAAACAAATTGCGCTCGTCCGCGCCGCCGAGTTGCTTGCCAGCGACGGAAAAGGGGGGGCAGGGAAGCCCACCCGCAAGCAAGTCAACCCCCTTGTAAGGACGCCCATCGAACTCCCTCAAATCCTGCTCGAGGACATTCCATTCTCTTCTGTTGTTTCTGAGGGTGTTGCAGCAATTCGGATCAATCTCAACCAATGCCGTATGATGAAATCCAGCCTGTTCAAGCCCAAGGGCTTGCCCTCCGGCTCCCGCGCAAAGTTCAACTGCGGTCATCTGCTTCATGGAAATATGGTGACAAAACGAGAGGCGAGGTCAATTGTCGGTAGGGGTTCATTTGTTTTGTCAAACAGTCGGACATTCACTCCGCGGTCTCTAAGGTCGGGGGTTACATGACAGATTTCATCGTCTGCGAAAAGGGGCTCTGGTTTGCCAGGTGTCGAACCGAATGTCAGCGAGATTCAAGGATCGTTGGTTTCAGTTTGAGAATCCAATGCACAGCAAGAAAGATGGCAGCAGCGATGAGATAGCCACCAACTTCGGCCGGCGCGGCCCACCAGCTGCCGATCCGTGGGTCGCCCAATTCTCTGAGGATTGGTATGTCAACCACGATCCCGCCGTCGACGAGCCTGTAGCCGTGCATCAGACCAATTCCGGCGAGTCCCGCTGCAATGAGTGCGGCGACCGCTGCCCGCAAGAACTCCCGGTCGAGAATAAACACGGTCATGGTAGACCAGAGCATCGCGGTCAGGAGAAAGCCCTGTTGCAGTGCGATACCGCCTGCGATGAAGTTGCCCGAGCGGGACTGTTGGCTGAGGAATTCAGCATGGAAGCCAGTCTGACCTCCGGGTCCAGTAGACAGGCCGGCGACCAGCGAGCTGGCCAGAACAAGGACCCAGGCGGCAAGGCCAGGCATCAAACCAATAATCGCGGCTGGGAAATAACGCCTGGAAGAGGTTTCGAAACTTTGAGCTACGATGATCAGACCAATCCAAAAGATGATGGTGATCCCGGCTTCAACTGGAATAAGCCACACGATGGTTGTGAGTAGACCGCTCAGGCAAAGCAACGCAACAGCAATACCATTGAGGATTGAGTAGTGGTAACGAGCCCCTATCTGCTTCCAGGCTGGGTGGCCAATGTAGATGGAGGTTGGAAAGGGCGAGCCAAAGAGCGATGCGGCAAGGGAGCCGAGACCGTTAACTAGAAGGCAGGGCCTTTCCGGAAAGGGATCTCCAGCGGCGGCGGCGGACTCGATGTTTTGCAGTGAGGCGATGACGGCAAGCAAGGAGATCGGGAGGACCACACTGAGCATGGTCGCCAGCTCCGCGCCAACCCAGGCATCGGCGATGAAAGAGAGATCAAGAATCGGAAGAAATGGGCCGGGCAAGGCAAGAGGTGCCAACCCCAAAGTAGTGACCGGGGCAGCCCCTGTCAGCCAGGCGAGAGCGGTTCCAGCGGCGAGGATAATGCCAGTAGTCGGCAACCAGATCGGTAGATTGTAGGGCCTGAGCAGGAGCGTTAGACTCAGGAAGAAAATGGGGATGCCAGCCAGCGGCGCTTCCATGATTTGAAAGACAAAGGCCAACCCCAGGAAGCCGAGACCTACACCACCCAGCGTGCTGATCAGGGCAACTCGTGGCACCCATCGCCGAAGCCGGGCGGCAACAAAAGCACCGGCCATCTCAATGAGTCCCCCGAGGAAACAGGCCATCAGGCCCGCCTGCCAGGCGATCCGCTCCGGGTTGGGCAGATCCTGCGCCTCGGCCATAGACTTGGCAGGCAGCATGATTAGAAAAATATGGGCAAAGATCGCGGGCGTACTGATACCGTAAGGGAGGGCGCAAATGTCCTCGCGCCCGGTGAGCCGCATCTGCCGCTTCGCCAGCCAGGCATAATAAAGGTTTCCTACCAAAAATGAGATGGCCACGCCCGGCAGAATTCTCCCGAAGACGAGTTCGAGAGAAAAATCCAGTGGTCCGAGGCAGAGCGGAATGAGGATGAGGAGCTGGACAAGGTTATTAACAGCAGCAGCGACAAAACCGTTCCAATCACCTCGTCCGATTCGCAGACCTTTCATCATCTTTGACCAGGGAAATGCGCTAGATAATGGAGCGTCCAGCGGGCCGCACAGGCCGCAGCGGTTTGGCCGTATTTTCGATAGGCAGCGCCAGGACTCGGCTGGGTCCGGTTGCTGCCGGCTCGGAAAACAATGTGTGGATAGCCAAGATGGTTACAGACCTGAGCGATGGCTGCGCTCTCCATTTCCATAAGGTGGGGATTGAGCTTAGCACGCAGGTCATCAATCTTTGCCAGGTTGACACCAAAGAGGTCACTCGCTGAGACGATGCCAGGATAGACCCTCGGTCGATAACTTTCGCCGTCTACAGTGATGCATTCCGCCCGGTAGGTCTCTATCGCCGAAAGGGCGTTTTTGAGGAGGATTGGATCTGGCTTGTAGGCAAAGTGCGTCATCATCCCCGGCAATGGCCCGCGGACTTTTCGGTAAACCATCCCTTGGTCCGTCAAATTACCAGCTGCGTGGTGAACTGTTTTTTTGGATATGATGACATCGCCACAGTCGACTCCCGGGTTTAGACGTGAGCCGGTGCCCGAAACAATGGTGGCTTGCGGTTCAAAGTACTGGAGGAAAAGAGCGGTGCACATGGCGCCATTGGTCACTCCCACACCGGTGACAGTCGTTATAATATCAAGGTTTCCGATACGGCCCCTCAGGTAGGGATAGATGGCGAGCTGCCCTTCTTCAGGTGACTCCAGTCGCGAACGAATCAGCGTAATTTCCGAGGGCATCGCCCCGAGGACGAGGATCGGCCTGGATTTGCTTTTCGTGGACACCGGGGAAATAGACCAGTTTTCGTGCCACCCTCAGCCCAGAGTTTGAAAGAGACCGACCTGTTCGGAAATCAGAATCCATTCCGAGATTTGGAAATTCCATGAGGGCTTTATCGAAGGTTGGGATCCTGGAATTATTGTTCGATGAGCAACTCCCGCAGGCCAGTCGCCCTTTTGCGCCATAGGTCGATGACTTCGACCCGGACCGCAACTTTCATCAGTCCGCCTCGGGACCTCCTTATTCCTTTGTTTAGCGCGGACAATTAATTTTCGGCGTTTGATTGCAACAAGTTCTTTGGAGAGGCTGATTTTATGCTAGCTCCTTTGAGGATTGATTTCCGAAAGGACTCGGATTGCGGGATCCACCCCTCTCACCAGGACAGCGGAAGGGAAACCAGCTTCTGCTCACGAATCATGAATAAACAGCAAATTATCAGAGCCCTGAAAGCAGCTAACTCGGTAGCAGCGAGTGCCCTGGAAGATGGGCGCCATCCATTCGGCGCTGTTTTAATCGGGCCGGATGGATCAGAAGTCCTCATGCAGCAGGGGAATGAGGGAACGGTGCGCCACGCGGAAACCGAGTTGGCGAGGCGGGCCGCTGAGCAATACGATGCCGACTTTCTGGCAGGCTGCACGCTTGCCACGAATTTTGAGCCCTGCGCCATGTGTGCTGGCACCATATACTGGGCCAATATCGGCAGAGTGATTTACGGGGTCAGCGAG
>DAISIK010000042.1:0-21547 GCA_036822055.1 Puniceicoccaceae bacterium | reverse complement strand
GGTTGCTTTCCATGGCATCAAGCCAGTTAAGTGTTACCGATGTCATTGTCCTATCGGTTACCGATGTCTTTGTGCCGTACCCCCCTTTCTGTGTCCGAATCCTTGATTTTTCCGCGGAATGACCCCCGTTTGTGTCCGGTGCTCGAAAGATCGCTTTACTTGGTTCCATTATGGCCATGGGGCGGTTGATTTGAAACTGTTGAATGGGTGGCAGTGACGAAGTTGTTGTTTCAATACTGAGGGTTCGGGCAAAAAAATAGAGATATACGGAATGACCCCTTCCTGTGTCCAGTTCGTTTTGGTGGGCCGTCCGGGGATGGATTGGCCTGAGATGGGACAAATCAGTCGTTCTGGGGGGTGGGGAGGATTTGTTTGGGGAAGTACTGGGCGATGACTTCGCCCGAGCCGGGGACTAGTTCGTTCCATGGGCAGGGGATGGCGAGGTGGGCGATTCCGCAGGTAGGAAGGTCCTCGTAATTCGTGTTGCTGATCCAGCGAAGGAAATCGCTCAGGCCGGGGTTGTGGCCGACGATGGCCACTTTTTGGTCACTAGCTGGTCGATCCCGCAGCGTTTTGAGGATGGTCGGGTATTCGGCATGGTACAGCTGGGGAATCACTTCCAAGGCCGGATGAGGCGCGAAGTTAGCCTGGAGGAAGAGGGCGGCGGTGTTGAGGGCGCGGAAGGCCGGGCTGGAGAGGACGCTATCTGCCTCGCAATCCTGGGTTTTGAGGTGGCGGGCCATCGCTGGAGCATCTCTCAGGCCCCGTTGGTTGAGGGGGCGGTGGAAGTCGTCGATGCCGGGTGGATCCCAGCTTGATTTGGCGTGACGGATGAGAAAGAGGGTGCGATGGGCCATCATTCCTTTGAACTGCGAAAGGTTTTTTGGGGCAAAGCTAATTTCGTTTGGTGGCCAAAACGTAAAAATGCAGCGGCGAGGCCGGATGTCTGGCAAGGACCGGGAACTGGCTCAGGCTCCAGGGTGACCGGGTAGGGGGACCAGCCCGGGGGAGATTCTTTGCTCAGGCGGGAGTTGGTACCGTAGCTTGGCGTTCCGGGAAGCAGATTTTCTCGAGGGCTTGTTGAAAGACTGGCTCGCCGCGAATGATTCCGATTTCGAGGCGGAGATAGTAGAATGGGATCCTGGGATTAAAATCTTTGCGGATTCGGACGGCATCTTTCTCGGTGGTTACCACCAGATCGACCTCGGCCCGTTGGGCGCCCTCAAATAAGTGTTCGAGTTCGTGGTCGGTGAACCAGTGGTGGTCCATGAAGCGGCGGTTGTAGCGGATGCTGGCGCCCTCATCCCGGAGGAACTTTTCAAAACTCTCGGGCACTGCGATGCCGCTGAAGGAGGCCACTCGTTTCCCGGCGAGGGCGTTGAGCGGTAGTTCTTCTTCACCGTTTAGACGGCGCAGCGATTGGGGGGCGTGGCGGCACTCCACGGTGCCGACCCCGGGGTGGTGCCGTGCTACGAGGGATTCGAGGGCGGGGTCTCTTGAACCATCAGATTTGGTGAAAAGGACCCAGGAAGCTCGTTTGAGATTTCGGATGGGTTCGCGAAGGATCCCCCGTGGCAGGAGGCAGCCGTTGCCAAATGGGTTGCCCCGGTCGACAAGGAGGAAATTGTAGCGGCCTTTGAGGGGGAGGTATTGGAGACCATCGTCGAGAATCAGGATATCGACGCCGAAGCGACGAATGGCAAAGTTCCCCGCTTTGACGCGGTTCTTATCAACTACGACCGGGATGTTGGGCAGGTTTTTGGCCAACATATAGGGTTCGTCTCCAGCCTCCTCGGGACCGAGGAAGATGGTCTGGCCATCGCTGACGACCTTGGGAGGAGGGGCGGGGGTGTGGGTAATCCATCGCCACCAGCGGAGGTGGAGGGGTTCCTTGCGGCTCTTGTATCCCCGGCTGAGGATACCCACCTTGCGACCTCGAGCGGCAAATTCCCTGGCGAGCCGTTCTACTACAGGGGTCTTTCCGGTTCCACCGACGGTCAGGTTGCCGACCACCACCACGACGCAGCCGAGCGGTTGATCGCGGAGGACGCGGTGGCGGTAGAGCCAAAACCGGAGGGCGACAATCCTGCCGAAAAGAAGGCTGGCGCCGCGGAGGAACCCGCCAAGAATGTAAGCGGGGCCGCCCTGGCGTCGGTCGTAGATAACATCGGCTAAAAATCGGGTGCACTCATCGCACCATTCGTTGAAGCGATCCTGAAGTTCAGCCATGCAGGCAGGAATCAGACGGGGTTATCATGTTTTCGATTCGACAGAATTGCTAGTTTCGTGCATCGTTTCGGGTTTTGGCAATGCAACTCCAACTCCTTAAGTCGAAGATTCTGCGGGCTTCCATAACCGATGTTCAACGGGACTATGAGGGCAGTTTGGCGATCGATGCCGAGCTGATGAAGAGGGTTGGCCTTCTCTCTTTTGAACGGATTCTGGTGGGAAACATTACCAACGGAAACCGGTTTGAAACCTATGCGATCGAGGCGCCAGCCGGTAGTGGAACCATTTCGCTGAATGGAGCGGCGGCTCATTTGGGCAAGATTGGCGACCTGATCGTGATTATGGCTTTCATCCATCTCGACCCTGAGGAGGCTTCGGTATGGAAACCGAAGTCGATCACCCTGGGGGACGACAACCATACGATTATCAAAGCAACGAACCAATGAGTATTAAACTTTTTATCCCTGGGCCCGTTGAGGTCTCGGAAAAAACCTATCTGGCGATGACCACTCCGGTGGTGGGACATCGGAGCGGGGAATTTGTCTCCCTCTATCAGTCGGTTCAACCGGGGCTGCAGCAGTTGTTCATGACGGACGACCCCGTCTACATTAGCACGAGCAGTGCCTGGGGAGTGATGGAGGGTGCCCTCCGGAACCTGACGAAGAAGAAGGTTCTCAACTGCATGTGCGGGGCCTTTTCTGACAAATGGTACGATGTGGCAGTGCGGTCCGGGAAGGAGGCCACGGCTCTGCGGTTCGAATGGGGGGCTTCGGTTGATCCTGAGGCGGTCCGCAAGGAGCTGGCCACGGGTGACTACGATACCGTGACGATCATCCACAACGAGACCTCCTGCGGGATGATGAATCCGATCGGGGAGCTGATGGCAGTAGTACGCGAGTTTCCCGAGGTTTATTCGATCGTGGACTGCGTGAGTTCTTTCTCGGTGGTTCCCGTTCCGAAGGACGAGCTGGGCATTGATGTGATGCTGACGGGATCCCAGAAGGCGCTGGCTCTTCCTCCGGGGATGGCCCTTTTTTCGGTTTCGGAGCGTGCTCACAAACGCGCAGAATCGATGATGGACCGGGGCTACTACTTTGATTTTCTGGAATTTCGGTCCAACCACGCCAAAGGGATGACGCCGAGCACTCCGGTTATTCCGTTGATCTACGGATTGAAGTCGAAACTGGAAGACATCCTCGCGGAAGGAGTGGAAGCCAGACACGCCCGGCACGCCCGCCTGAATGCGATGGTCCACGCGTGGGTTGATCGCAACGGCTTTGAACTGCTTCCAGAACGAAAGTTTGCCTCCAAATCGCTCTCTTGTGTTCGTAACAATCAAAAGGTTGATTTGGCCGGAATGAACAAGGCATTGCGGGAGCGTTTCCAGTGCGTGATCGATACGGGCTACGGAAAGCTCAAGGGGAAGACCTTCCGCATCTCCAACATGGGAGATGAGACGGATGCTTCGATCAAAGGACTATTGGAGGCTCTCGACCAGCTCCTGCCCGAATTTTTAGGGAAGGCGGCAGAGTGAGCAAGGTCTTGAAATTTGTGGTACTCCCCGGGGACGGGATTGGCCCTGAGGTGATGAAGTCCGCTCTGCGGGTGCTGGAGGTCCTGGCGAGCGAGTCAAACTTGATCCTGGAGTATGAAACCCACCCGGTGGGGGGAGCAGCCATTGACGCCACCGGGAGCGCTCTGCCCGAGACGACGCTGGCTGCTTGCAGAGCTGCAGACGCCATCCTCTTTGGTTCGGTGGGGGGACCTAAATGGGAGAAACTTCCGCCAGCCGAGCAGCCGGAGCGGGCCTCCCTGCTCCCTCTACGGAAGGCCTTCCAACTCTATGCTAATGTCCGTCCGGGGTTGCTCTATCCCTCCTTGATTGAAGCGTCTCCACTGAAGAATGAACGTATCCCAGATGGTATAGACATCGTCTGTATCCGCGAGTTGACGGGGGGGATTTACTTTGGACAGCCGAAGCTGACCCGCGACCTCGAGGATGGAGATGTGGAGGCAATTGATACGATGGTTTACCGCCGGAGTGAGATTGAGCGGATCGCCGAGGTAGCGGCGCGGACGGCGCTCGAGAGGAGCGGTCGCGTCTGCTCGGTTGACAAAGCGAATGTGCTTGAGACCTCCATTCTTTGGAGAAAAACGGTGACGGCTTTTTTCGCCGATCGGTACCCGGATATTGAATTGAGTCATATGTATGTCGACAATGCGGCGATGCAGCTGGCGGCCCGGCCAAACCAGTTTGACGTCCTCTTCACCGAAAACATGTTTGGCGACATCCTTTCCGATGAGATGGCTGTAATCTGCGGATCGATCGGGATGTTGGCATCGGCAAGTCTGGGTCAAAAAGAGAACGCTCACGGCCTTCGCTTTGGGCTCTATGAGCCAGCGGGAGGTTCTGCTCCGGACATTACCGGGATGGGAATCGCCAATCCATGCGCCCAGATTTTGAGTGGAGCGATGATGCTGAGGTTTAGTTTTGGGTTGGGCGAAATGGCAACCCGGATCGAGGCGGCGGTCCGTCAAACGGTTGAAGCCGGAGTTCGTACTGGTGACATCGCTTTTGGCGCGAAGGCCGTCAACACACTGGAAATGGAGGAAGCGATCCTATCACGTCTTTGACGGGGAATGAGCCTGTAGAAAGTCTTGAGCTGGTCATCCGTACGGGAGCTGTGGAAGCGCTTGAGGATGAGCCTTCGGGCCCGAATTCAACGTGGGTTAAAATGGGAAAAGGGCGGGCGAGGCGACCGATTTTCGTTGAGAAAAGCTGGTGAGAACTGATCGTCTAGATGGCGTGGGCAGGTTAAAAAAGGCGCTGATTTTAGGATTTTTGCCCTTTCTCCTGTGGGGGCGTATTGCTGCAGACGAGGCGAATCCAGCGATTCCGGAGGAGGCGACTTTGGATGCCGATGCCGCTACGGTAACCAATGGAGGGTCCGGACGGTCGATGGTCGATGAGCTGGCGATCCTCTCAGCGAGGGCGGAAGGACTGGAGGAAGAACTCGGTGAATCGGGCCTCCCCGATGAAGAAAAGAAAATACTGGAAACTCAACTTAGCGACGGGGTGAGTTCCCTGACCCTTGCAAGAGATTTCGATGGTCGGCTGCAGTCGGAGTGGACTTTGATCGAAAGCGGGGAAGAGCGGATCCGTTCGCGAGCCGCTGAACTGGCGGCCTTTCGCGGTGAAATCCAAGCGATCCAGGACTCGATTGAGCGGGTGGACCTAACGGGGCTGCAGGGGATTCTGAGGCAGTTGGAAAAAGAGCGGGAGCAGTTGGTTCAGAGGGTCCGAGAAGCTGAAGCGAGGGAAAGTAAAGTTTTCGAGATCCCAACCGTGAGCGATGAGCGGCAACGGGAAATTAGCCGGCAGCTCCAGAGCCTTGATCTGGGAATGGAGGAGCAGGCTCATGAAGATCTCGAATTGGGAGAAAGGGTTTTAGCCTTTTCCAAAACGACTCGAGCATTGGCCTTGGAGGCGGAACTATCCTTCTATCGATTTCAATGGGAATATTATGAACAGCTGGAGCGGGAGTCGCGTGCCAATCTTTCTTTAGAGCGAAAAAAGTTAGAATCTCTGGAGCGGTTGATTGCGGAGGTGAACGGACTGGTTCAGGAGCAGCGTAAGCTCGAAGCGGAAATCCGGCTGCAGGAAAGTCTGCGAGCAGAGGCTGAAAGTAGAGCCTTGGGGGCCGGCTGGGCTTCCTTTGCTGCTGAGACGGCGATCTTAACGGACGAAATCGCGAGAATTATTGGTGCGGAAATGAAGGCCAGTGCGCGCCTGGCCGAGGTCGAAAAGGAGGTTGAGGAATTAAACGGGGAATTTGAAGCGCTTTCTCGACGGATGGAGTTGGGGAGCAATACCGTGGCAGGCGGGAGGCTGCTTTTGGTGAGGCGCGCTGCCTTGATTGAAAGGAGCAAGGACCGGCGTAGAGCTCCATTTGCTTCCAACGCGATCGGCGAAGTTACGGAGCGGCAAACCCAGCTCAGCTACGGCCTTGATTCGATGGTAAAACCTCCGGCTGAACCAAAGAGTGAGGTGGAAATCGAGCTGGTGGCAGCGAGGGTTAAGGCTCTGGAAGATCTTCGAGTCCTATACAACCGCTACGGTCCGTTGCTCGTTCGCTTGCGGAGCGCCGAAAGGTCCTTGGGAGAGTCTGAAGAAAGGCTCCGCAATACCGTGGAGGTTTGGCTGATCGGTGCACGGACAGCGCCTCGATTGGACTGGAGGAGTTCGCTTACTCTGCCGGTGAAGACTGGGGAGCTTCTTTCGGATCTGTCTGTAAAACGCTGGCACTCCGTCACACAAGCTTATCGCCAGCAAAGGCCTTTTTTCCTCCTTTTGGTGATGTTGGGTATCGGGTCGCTGGTTTTCTGGTCCAAGCTGAGACGGGAGCTGGAATCGCTCAGCCAAAAAACTCGGAGGATTCGGGAGGACCGGATGAGCCACACTTTCAAGGCTTTGGTAATCCATTTAATCCGGGTTACCCCGCTGCCTTTGCTTCTCTATTCGGTGGGGGTTTTGAACGACGGGGCCTGGGGGGTTGATCTTGCCGAGGGTGATGGTGCGACCTTTCGGTTGGCGGCTCTAAACTTTTTTGGACTCCTGTTTCTCTACGATATTGGGAATCGTTATGGCTTGGGGGTGGGGCATTTTCGGTGGTCGGAAGCTTGGGGACGGCACTACCGAGCCTGCCTTCGCTGGTTCTCGGTCTTGGTGCCGGTGCTTTTATTTTTCACCTATGGCTCGAGCATTCCGGTGTCCTGGAACGACGCACCTGAGAACCGGGGGCTCCTTTTGATGCGGGCGGTGGTGATTGTCGCCTTTGGCTGGATGATGGTGCGGAGGGGTTCGGATTGGGCGAAGGGCCCGGGCGCGGCATCAATCCTCATCCGTTGGGGAAAGTTTTGGAGGCTTCTGTTAATCGCAACTTTCCTGGTGGTCTGCTGGCTATTGAGCCAGGGTTATGTGTTTACGACCGGTCTTTTGCTGCGCCAATTGGTGATGAGCGGGATGGTGGTGGCGGGAATTTTTGTCATCGAAGGGATCGTTCTTCGCTATCTTACCCTGTCTGAGAGACGACTTCGCTTTCAGCGTTCGTTGGAAAAGCTGGAACAGGCACGGCAAAAGAACGCAGACCTTGCGAATAAAAAATCTTCCGAAGGTGGCGAGATGGGAGCTTTGGTGATTGAGGAGCCAGAAGTGAATTTCAAACAACTTGGAGAGCGGGCGAAGCGCCTTGTCTCGGCTTTGGTTTTCGTTTCAGTAGTGGCGTCTCTCTGGATGCTCTGGGCGAATCTAATCCCGATCTTTGATCTTCTCGGTCGAGTTGATTTGCCGTTGAAGAAGATGGTTTTAGTGGAAGGGGTAGAGACCCGAGCGGCCCTGACCCTGGCAGATATTTTGGTAGCTGGAATCGTGGTGGGGATCACGGTCATCCTGACGGCCAATCTGCCTTCGCTGCTCGAGATCACGATTTTGAGTTCCCCGTCCCTTGACCGGGGAATCCGCTACGCCGTGATGACCTTGACCCGCTATGTAATCGTGGGGGTTGGGATTGTCCTGGCCTTGCAGGAGATAGGTTTTCGATGGCAGAGCGTGCAGTGGCTGGTGGCCGCTCTCGGGGTGGGGCTGGGTTTTGGACTGCAGGAGATTGTGGCCAACTTTGTGAGCGGCATCATCCTCCTCTTTGAGCGACCGATCAGGGTGGGAGACATTGTAACGATCGGCGATACAACCGGGGTTGTAACGAAAATCAAGATACGCGCGGTGACGGTACTGAACTGGGATAAACAAGAGATGTTGATTCCCAACAAGGAACTGATCACAGGGCGGCTCTTGAACTGGACTCTATCGGATTCGGTGAACCGAATCATGGTTCCAGTGGGGGTTGCCTACGGGACGGATACCCGGAGAGCTCTCGAAATCATGCGTGAGGTAGCGCAGCAGGACTCGAATGTTCTCGATGATCCGAGTCCACTTTTGAGTTTCGAAGCTTTCGGCGACAGCAGCCTCAATCTGATGCTTCGTTGCTATTTGAGGAACCTGGATAACCGGATCGCGACGATCACGAATCTGCATCACACCATTCACGAGCGATTCGCCGAGGAGGGGATCGAAATAGCCTTTCCTCAGCTCGACATTCACCACCGGGGACTGCCTCCGGAGGGTGCAGGAGCTAATGCCTCGATCGGCGGGGAGCGTTGACCTCAGCGTGTGGGGCGGTTTTAAGGATAAGATGGTGTCACCCCTTTCGCGTCCATTTTTCCGTTTCGCACTTTCGATTGGATGGATTCCTCTGCTACTGATCTCTGGTTGTGTGACCAAAACCGAGGGTCCAGGGTCGGAAAGTGAGGTCCCCACCGTGTTGCGGATAGGAATCTCCGACGACCGACCACCCATGTCCTTCCGGGAAAATCGCAATCTGGTGGGATTGGAGATCGATATGGGACGGGCGTTTGCGGCCAGCTTACAGCGTGAGCCAGTCTTTGTTCAACTGCCCTCCTCGGACCTGACGAACGCTCTGTCACGGGGTCAGGTGGATATCGTGATGGCTGGGATGAAGATCCCGCCCCAGCCTCTGGCTGATTTCGAGTTTACCTATCCCTATTTGAGGGTGGGACAAATCGCCATGGTCCGGCGAGATCGCGAGGAAGCGGTAGTGGACGGCTTTTCAGTTTCTGAGGATGGAATCTCATTTAGGGGAAGCGTTGGTGTGATGGCTGGGTCGGTGGGAGCTCGATTCGTTGAACGTTCCTTGAATGGAGCCTCGGTGGTGCGATTTGATCGGCTGGAGACGGGGATTGAGGCTTTGAACGGGGGCAGGATTGATATGTTTGTTCACGAGGCTCCGATCCTGTGGTGGCTGGCAGCCAAACAGCCGGGAGGTAGGCTCAAGACCCTCGAATTCTTCTTTACTGAGGAATACCTGGCCTGGGTAGTAAAGCGTGAAAACCTATGGCTCTTTGCGGAGGCGAACCGTTTTATCGATACCCAAACCGCATCGGGGATGATTCCGGAGTTGGTTGATAAATGGATGCCCTTGGGAAATTGACCCGGAAAGCAGACTGACCGGCGTCCGAAGCTGGGCAGGGTAATTGGTATTCAGGTCTCCGATCCAAGTGGGCGGCTGAAATGGATTAGCTGCGAGTTCGGGGTTTGGAGTAGATGCCCGGGCAAAATGAGTTGATCTTGAAGGATCAGATCGAGCCAGTCTTGTGGAAAGGGAGCCTGCAGGTTACAAGTGAAGGTTGGTATCTCTGAGCGAAGGGCGAAACAGTGGAGGGCGTGCCGTTTCAAGGGGAGCTGGGAGGCGAGGGTCTCATTCCAGCCGGAGCTGGCAAACTCAAGAAAAAGGTGGGGGTCCGGGCCGTAGAGTTTGTCGCCGGCTACTGGATACCCGGCGGCGGCGGCATGGGCCCGGATCTGATGCTTGCGTCCGAAAGTGGGTAGAGCCTGGCAGAGGGTGAAGCGTTGACCGTGAGAGATTGGCAGAAACTCGGTCCGTGCGGCTTGGCCACCGCCATGAGGAAGGGGGCGCATTTTGCTCCGAACCGGGCCGTTGGGATCTTCGCCGAGGGGAAGGTCAATCCGCAGATTCTCGGTTAGGCACCCTTCGAGCAGGCAGAGGTAGGTCTTTTGGACGGCCTGCTGTTCAAAGGCCATCTGAGCGTGCCGGGCAGCGAGGCGGTGCCGGGCAAAAATGACGAGACCGCTGGTCTCCCGATCAAGTCTGGAGACGAGGTGCACCCGTTCCTGTTGGTAGACTTCGCGCACGGCACCGGCAAGGCTGGAGAGGGGGCCGTTTTTGGAGGGATGGCAAACGATCCAGCCCGGTTTGTCGAAGACGTAGTAGTGCGAATCTTGATACAAGAGGGCCTGATCCAGATCAGAGGTTTCGAGAAGGGGTGGGATCGGGCCGAAGGGATCGGTCAGGGGCATGGGATGGCGGATTTGTCCTCAAGGGCGACGAGGGCTTGTTGAAGGGCCTGGAGGCGCGTCTCAACGAAAACCGCTCCGGCCGCGTCGGTGAGTTCAAGGCGTTCGAGGCGACCCTTGGTCTCTCCCCCGGAGGTGGCCACGAAGACGGGAAGCCTGCGGTTGAGGGCGTCGAGAATAACGTTTTCCAAAGCGAGCAGGACGGTGGTAGAGAGGAAGGGCACCTCAGTGAGATCAAGGATGAGAACGCGAGCATTTTTGACGGCCGATTGTTCCCGGGAGATTGCCTTGGCGACTCCGAAAATCATCGGCCCGCTCAGGTGGAGGAGAACGACCTTGCCATTGGCCTTCTGAAAGAGGGTTTTTTCCTCATCGCTGAGGGGGAGCTCGGCGTCTGACGTATCCATAGCACGGATACCTGAGGACTGGAAGCGGCTCAGTTTTTCGATGGTCAGGATATTGGCGATAAAGACACCGAGACCGACCGCGACGAGGAGATCGACCAGAACGGTGATGGCCATAACTCCGTACATGATGGAGGTGGCAGTAAGGGAAACCCGATGGGCGCGTTTGAGAAAGCTCCAATCCAGAATGTCGAGCCCGACCTTGAAGGCGATGGCCGCTAGAACAGCGAGCGGAACGTTGGCGAGATACGGTGCGATGGCGAGGAGGACGGAGAGGAGGATGATCGAGCGGACCACGGCGGCGATGGGAGACCGTGCACCGATCTGGATATTGACGACGGTGCCCATGGTGGCGCCAGCTCCGGGGAGTCCTCCGAAGAAGCCGGCCACTGTATTGGCGATCCCCTGGCCAAAAAGTTCCCGGTCGGAATCGTGCTGATCCCGGGTAAGGCTGTCGGCGATCATCGCGGTGAGGAGGGTGTCGATGCAGCCGAGGACTCCGAGGATGATACCATCGACCATGATGGTGGAGAGCTGAAGGAGTGAGAAGGAAGGGAAGTTGAAGGATGGCAATCCCATGGGAATCTCTCCGATTCTGCGGAGATCTGAATCGGCAAAGAAGAGCACGGCGACAAGGGTGCCGAGGAGGAGGGCAATGAGATGGGGCGGGACGGTACGCCGGACCTTTTTGGGCACGGCAAAAAGGCAGAGGAGAGCGATCCCGGAGAGGAGCGCCTCCTGCCAGAGAATGCCGCTGAGAATCCTTGGAAGCTCGGTGAGTACACCGATTGACCCGCCGGGGGGAGGGGCTTGCCCGAGCAGGGGAGCCAGTTGCATGAGGATGAGGAGAATCCCGATCCCGGACATGAAACCGGAGATGACACTGTACGGCATCAAGGTAATGTACTTACCGAGGCGGAGGACGCCGAAGAGGATCTGGGTAAGGCCAGCGACGATGACCACGGCGAAGGCGGCTGAAAGCCCGTGCTCGGGATCCTGGGCGATCATCGAAGTGACGACGGCCGTCATGATGACGGTCATTGGACCAGTGGGTTCTGAAATGAGGGTCCGGGTGCCGCCAAAGATGGCGGCGAAGAGACCGACGATGACGGCTCCATAGATGCCGGCGGCTGCTCCGGCACCGGAGGCCACGCCGAAGGCGAGGGCCAGGGGCAAGGAGATGACGGCAGTGGTAGCTCCGCCGAGAAGGTCGCTGCGCAGGCTATTGGTGCGAAAGCGATGAAAGAGGTCGCCAACGAGTGGGGGACGTGAAGACGAACGAGGTTGTTTCATGCTGGAGCGGTTTTAACCTTTCAGATCGTCTGGATCGGCCTGGGCTTCTTCCCGATGGTTGAGAGGAAGGTCCTGGGCCAGGCGAGCTGACCCCTCCTGAACGAAAGATTTTACCTCAACGGTGCGGGTTTCCGGGAAGGTTTCCAGGCTGTTGAGCTGATCCTGACGATCGTAGAGGAGAGGGCTTTGGAGGTAGGAGAGAAGGAGAGCGGCAACTGAGTGGATGGCATCAAAATGGGTACGTTCGTAGCCGTGGGAACTGTCTACTCCGAAGCAGACGAGGGCGGTGCGAATGTCATTGCCGGCGTCCACAGCGGAGGCGCTATCGCAACGATAGAATTTGAAGACATCGCGGGCGACGGGGATGCGATTGTCCTGGCAGAGGGCGATGAGTTGATGGGTGAGGTGGTAGTCGAAAGGTCCGGTCGAGTCGGCCATGGCAATGGTAACGCCGAACTCTCGGGAATTTTGACCGGGACCGACCGTCCCGTTGTCGACGGAGACCATCTCGGCGATGTCGCCCTGGAGCACTGCAGAGGCTCCCGAGCCGACTTCTTCGGAAAT
Source organism: Puniceicoccaceae bacterium (assembly GCA_036822055.1). Classification (GTDB taxonomy): domain Bacteria; phylum Verrucomicrobiota; class Verrucomicrobiia; order Opitutales; family Puniceicoccaceae; genus DAISIK01. Next base: position 9,109 of record DAISIK010000042.1, on the reverse strand, counting down.
GGTGAAGAGGGGGTGGCAATCGACAGGAAGGCTAATCTTTTCGCGCTGGCACGCCTCAATGACCCCGAGGACTGCGGCGACTCCGGCCTTGTCATCGAGGTGGCGGGCGTTGATGAAGCCGTTGGCAAGTTTCTCTGCCTGACTGTCGACGCCGACGAAGTCGCCGACCCGAAGACCGAGATCCTCGAGGTCTCGTCGGCAGGACACTACCTCGTCGAGGCGAATTTCCAGATGTTCCCAGCTGGACGGTTGATTATCAACGGCCTCGTTGAAAATATGGCCGGATGCTTTGAGCGGGAGAATGGTGCCACGGATGATGTTATCGTCGGTAAAGACGGAGACCCTGGCACCTTCGGCGAAGCGGGAGGACCAAGTGCCGACGGGAACGATCTCGAGCCGACCGTTTGTTTTGAGGCGCTTGACCATGGCGCCGAGGGTGTCGAGGTGGGTGACGACGGCCCGGCCGGGACCCTCCCTGGAGCCTGGAAGGGTGGCACGGATGGCTCCTCTGCGGGTTAGCTCAAAGTGAACACCGAGCTTCTGCAGCTCGTCACTGACGAGGCGAACGACCGGATCGGTGTAGCCTGAGGGGCTATGGATGCGAAGGAGTCGAAGAAGGAAGTCTGAGATATAATCGGTATCGATCACCCGACCACTATAGGAAGGCAGGTTGGACGGAGTGAAGGATTTCCTTTAGGAGAAGCTCGCTTTCCTCAAAGATGCGGGAATCGGGGGAGCATCTTGAGCTGGCAAGACATTTTCGGAGGGTTCTTAGGCGCTGGTGAGATAGATCGAGGTTTTTTTTGAGTCTGGTACTCGACGCGATGGATGATGCGAGGGACTGGATCTCTCCTTCGAGTGCTTCGAGGGATTCTGGATGCCCGATCAGGGCGAGATCGGCGCCCGCTTCGAAGGCACGAACGGCGAGGGCTGCCGGAGAGGTAGCCCACTCCTGAAGGGCACCCATGCAAAGATCATCAGGAACAATGACGCCAGAGAAACCGAGTTCCTCGCGGAGGATGTCGCTCCAGATCGGGGAGAGGGATGCGGGAAACTTGGGATCGATGGCATCGAAGGTCAGGTGGGCGGTCATCAGGGCACGGATTCCACTGTGGATGGCACTTTCGAAGGGGAAGCCGTCGGCATGACGCCATTGATCCACGTTGGTGTTGACGTGAGAAAGCCCGATATGGGGATCAAGGCGGGTGCAGCCGTAACCGGGGAAGTGTTTAGGGCAAGTGAGCAGGCCGGCTTGCTCAAGACCCGAGCGAACGGCCTCCGCCCGGCTAGTGGCGATGAGGGGATCGCTCGACCATGAGCGAGCTTGAAGGGCGGTAGCCTTTCCGTTGCTGCTGGAGATGTCGTAGACGGGACCGAAGGCTAGGTTGAAGCCGAGGGCAAAGAGTTCCCGACCCTGTTGGTGTCCAATCCGGCCCACCTCGGCCATTGCGCTTTCCGAAAGGTCTCCGGGAAGCGGGTAGTTGGTGGCCAGCGTACCGAGGCGATGGATACGACCCCCCTCGTGGTCGATGGCAAGGATGGGTGGAAGCTCGTCGAGGCTTTGGTAGAGATCGACAAACCATTGGTTGAGGCGGAAGACCTCCTTGCGGGTGGCGGCGATGTTTCGGGCGAAGAAGATGAAGCCGGCTGGCCGTTGACTGCGGACAAACGACTCGAGCTCGCTTGAGGGGGATGATCCCTCAAACCCTGTCAGGATGAAATTGCCGGGGCGAATCATTCGGGTATTCAATTTTTACTACGTTTTTAAAAACAAAGTCAATCTTGACCGAAGATTCTGCTGAAAACTTTTCGATAGGTTATGGGGGCTTGGGTCAGACTTTGGGGTGGAGGGGAAGGGTGACTTCGGCGATCGTTCCGCCCGTAGTTGGTTGATGGATCTCAAGTTTGCCACGGTGAAGAAGGATGATGCTGCGGGCGAGGGAGAGACCGAGGCCGGAGCTTTTTTTTCCGGTTTCGGGGCGGGGCAGGCTGTAGAACCGTTCAAAAATGCGGGGCAGGGCATAACCGGGGATTCCCGGGCCCCGGTCCTGGATCTGGAGGATCAAGCATGCTTCGCTGGATTGAAGGGAAAGCGAAACGGTACTTTGGCGGGGAGCGAACTCGATCGCATTTTGAAGGAGGCAGGAGAGAGCAAGATGGAGCAGCCGGGGATCGCCTTCGACGGTGGCTGGTCCCTGGTTTTCCGGGATTTTGAGGTCCAGGGCGATTTCGCGGGATGCGGCTCCTGCCCGGTGCTCGGCGGCGACTGCTTCGATTAGCTCGGTGGGGGAGATGAGGCTTTGTTGTTCGAGGTGGCCCATCGTTTCAATTTCCGAGAGGCGGAGCAGTTGGTTGACAATCCGTTCGATGCGCTGGGCTTCCTTGCGAATGTTATCAATGAAGTGACCTCGCTCCTCCCGTTCCATATGCTCGCTGAGGAGCTCGGCGGCGCCGCGAATTCCGGCGAGGGGACTTTTGATTTCGTGGGTTAAGGTGGTGGTGTATTGCTCGACATACTCCTTGCCCTCCAGAGCCTGTCGCATGTTGATCAAGGCGCTGGTGAGGCGGCGGATTTCCTTGGTCCGCGCAGGTGGGGGTCGAGGTTCCGGTTGCCCGGAAGCCAGAGCTTCAGCGTAGTGGGTCAGGTGTTCGATAGGACGGGTGATCCAGGAGGAGAGGAGGAGACCGAGAAGGAGGGAGAGGCCCGAGAGGAGCAGCGCGCCGAGCCAGACATGACGTCGGGTTTTTTCGATGATCTGAAAGGGCCAGTGGATGGGTTTAATCACCGTAACCACCCCGACGATCGAGCCATTTTTCACAACAGGGGCTGCTACGTGGAGCCGCGAAGTGGAAGGATCGTCGGGATCGGTGCGGGTAGAACGAGCACCGTACTTTTTGTTAAGGGTAAGGAATACATCGTTCCACTGAGAGTAATCAGACCCGATGGCAAGGGGATCGTGGGAATGAAAGAGAACGATCCCGGAGCTGTCCGTCAGGTAAAACTCAGTGTCGGTGCTCTCTTTGAGGGTATTGTAGATGAGGGCCTGAAAACGGGCCTGGCGGAAAACGTGGGAGGCACGATCGAGGGCAGCAATCGATACTTCGAGGGGGCGGGGGTCGGTCTCGACGAGGGAGGCGAGAAGATTGGCGGTATCGACAAGATTCTCCTCGACGACGTTGAGGTAGGTGGGACGGATGGAATCGATGACCCAGCGGTAAATGAAGAGTGCCCCGAGAAGAATGACGGTAGCAAAAGAGGCGAGGACGAGGGTTCGAATCTTCAATCGGAAGTGGAAGTCCAGGGATGGAATCCGGGGGCGAGGCAGTAGCCAAACCCACGACGGGTCTCGATAATCCTGAGGAGCGGGACGTTTGCGCGGAACTTGGTTCGGATGTTTTTGATGTGAGAGTCGATCGTCCGGTCGAGACAGCTGGCGGGCTCGGCAGAGGCGAGGTTGAGGAGATGCTCGCGAGTGAGGATGCGCCCTTTGGCGAGAACGAGAGCCTCAAAGATGCGGAATTCAAGGGCGGAGAGATCGACTGGTAGTCCGTTAATCAGGATGCTGGCGCGGTCCGGGTCGATTTCCAGGCAGGGCCTGGGGGCGGGGCTCCGGGGTGGGAGGTTGCGAGCCGGGGGTACTGAATGTCGGTCACCTGAGCGAAACAAGAGGTTTCTGAGGCGGATGGTTAGCTCTCGCGGGCTAAACGGTTTGGTTAGGTAATCTCCACGGCCCAATTCGAGACCAAGGAGGCGGTCGAGCTCGGAATCGCGGGCGGTCAGGAAGAGGATCGGCAGGTTTGTTTGGATGAGTTCCTCGCGGCAAAAAGAAAAACCGTTCCCGTCGGGGAGTGCCACATCAAGGACGACTCCATCGACAGGAACGGTTGCAAGGATCTTTCGAGCTGAGCTGAGGGTGGACGCGCCGAGGGGTTCGAACCGCTCGGTGCGCAGGGCGTAGATCAGGGCGTCAGTAATCGCTGGTTCATCTTCGACGATCAGGATTTTCGGTATGCTGCCCAGAACTGCCTCCGCTCAGTACTGAAAGGTCACTACCATCCCGTTGGTAGTTGTAACGGTTAGAGGGGTCCCATTGTCATCCACGACAAGGCCGGTATAAACCTCACCTGCTATCTGTTCGACTTGATTGATGAACGGAGGGGTGGTCACCCTGAGGTCTTCAAACCTCACGCTGGTGGCCCCTCGCTGGAGGAGGTATTGAGAACCTGCAGTCGCGACCATGCGCAGGTTGTTGATGATAGCTTTTTCGCGACTGTTGATTTGGACTTGTTGGAACGCTGGAATCGCCATCCCGGCAAGGAGACCGATGATGACGACCACGATCATTATTTCTACGAGGGTAAAGCCACTTTTACCCTTCGCAATGGAGGTTTTTTTCATGGCGGTATTATGTTTTGATATTAGCGGGGTAATTCCCCACTATTTAGGATGCCGACAATTCCGAGGGCAGCAAACCTTTTTATTGCCCTGAACGAGGACGGATCAACGCTTGAGTGATCCAATCGAAGACCTCATGCTCGGTCAATTTCGATTAGCTCTTCTAATCAACGCCGAGACCAAAAACGAAGACCAGGACGAGGGGGATGGATGCGAAAATGAGGGTAGCTACGAAGATCAGAAACCGATGAAAGCGAGGCGAACTGCGGAGAGATCGAGCCGTTTGAGGTTGGGAGTGGGGGTCTGCCATGAGCGGTCAAGCGTGTGGGAAGAGAGCCGTCTACCCCGAAGGTCAGGGTAGGATAGCGAGTGCTTCGACGAGATGGTCTTTTTTCAGGGAAAGCGGGTGTCCAGCCCAGATGATTCTGCCAGAACGGTTTGTGAGGAAGGCGGTGGGAATGGCCTGGACGCCGAAAACCCGTGCCATTTCGTTGGAGATGTCCGAACCAACCGGATAATCAATCACTTGTTTGCGCATGAAGGTTCGGATGGTGGTGGGATCTTCCTCGGTTAGGGAGGCGATGACGAGACCCATGTCAGCAAAATCGGCATGAATCTGGTTGAGGTGGGGGATGCTCTCGAGGCAGGGGGGGCACCAGGTCGCCCAGAATTCGAGCAACACGGCTTTGCCCTCCAGAGGACCGGGTCGATTGACCCAGGCGATGTGGCTGGGAAGTTCGGGAAGCTCCATCCCGATCCAGTGGGAATAGGCCCTGCCGTCTTCCAGATCACCGGACTTAAGTCTTTCAAAAATGGTGATTCCGAACCAGCAGAGGACACAGAAAGCGATGGCTTTTATTAATGTATCCATACTCAAGATAGGATTGACTTAGGAAGAGGCGGTGTGGAGTGCTAAGGTAGATTGAATATCGACGGGATGAATGTGGATTTTTTGGAGAAACGTTTCAACTCTTTCCTGAATCAATCGCCGACGGTCCCATCATCTGCCTACGTAGCGGGTTCTGCGGAGTTGATCGGGGCGGTACACCTCGGAGAATGGGCCAGCGTTTGGCCGAAGTGCGTTTTGCGTGCCGACATTGAGGCTATCTCGATTGGGGAGGGAACCAACATTCAAGACGGAACCATCATCCATTTGGCGGACGACTACGGCGTCGAAATCGGAAGCTACACGACAGTTGGCCATGGCGCGATGCTGCATGCGTGCCGGATTGGAAACGAATGCCTGATCGGGATGCGGGCAATAATCCTCGATGGAGCAGAGATTGGGGATCAGTGCATCGTGGGGGCCGGGAGTTTGGTGACCAAGGGCACGGTGGTGGAACCTGGCTCGCTGGTTCTGGGCAGCCCCGCCAAGGTGGTACGGGTGCTCTCAAAGACCGAGCGGAGTGATTTGAGGAAATGGGCGGATAAATACATCCGGGTATCGCGGGCGCACAAGGCGAGGCAGGGCTCAAAACGATGATCAGGTTTTTGACGAGGGAAGATTTGGATCCGGTGGCAACTGGTGATTTCGGAGCGCGGTGGTTCAGGAATAGCCAGCATTCGGTAATCAAGCTATGACAGGGTCTGTAACGTACCAAATTGAGCACCGGACCCGGTACGGCTACGGAGGAGAAGTTAATTTTGGAAGCCATCGCCTTTACCTCTACCCGCAGGCGGAGCCCAATCAGGTGGTTCGTCGGTTTGAGCTGCGCACCGTTCCGGAATCCCGGCAGCGTTGGGTCCGGGATTTCGACGGAAATTTTTTAGTCATCTGCAACTTCGGGCTTCAAGAGGCTCGGCAGTTGCTGTTTGAGGTCGAGATGGTGGTAGAACGACCCGAGGTAAATCCTTTCGACTTTTTGTTGGATACCGAGGCGGTCAGGATGCCGGTGAAATACGCGGATGAGCAGTTTCGCTGGCTTGAGCCCTACTGCAGGAGCAGTTGCGAGGATGAGGAGCCAGTAAATCTTTTCCTTGCTGAGACCGGTCTCGGGAATGGAAATGGTGAGGAAACAGTGGACTTCCTTTTGAAGATCAACCGCGCAATTTTCGAGCGTTTTGAGTACCAACGACGCGATGATGAGGGCATTCAAAGCGTCGCGGAGACAGTGGCTGGCCGGGTCGGTAGCTGTCGGGACTTTGCTGTTTGCCTGATGGCGGTGGCCCGACATCTCGGTTTGGCGGCGAGGTTTGTGAGTGGGTACGTCTACGTCGAGGCGGGGGAGTCCGAGTTGGGAAATCGCGCCCTCGGTGCGATGCATGCCTGGGTGGAACTCTACCTTCCCGGCGCAGGTTGGAAAGGATTCGACCCGACCAACGGAATCCTGGTCAACCACTCCTTTATTGCAACGGGGGTGAGTGGCGACCCCATGCTGGTGCAACCAACCCAGGGGCGGTACTATTCCGATGCGAAGGTTGATGCGGTATTGGAAACTGATTTGATGATCCAAACCTGCTAGGTCGATGGCGGAGCGTTCTAAAAATAAAAAGATTGGTGAGGTCGCCGAGCGGGTGGAGCGGATCCTTGATGATCAGGGGACAATCCTCACCATGGGGGGAGAGCCAACTTTGGTTCCGCTGCGTCCTGTTGGAGAGGAGTGGAACAATGCGGCAATGGGTCCGGAAAAGTTGGGATATGCGAGGCGGTTTGCTCGAGCGATGCTGGAGTCGGATTACAATGGAGCTCTCGTGATGCAGATCTTTGGTAAATGGTACCCTGGGGAAGTTCTGCCGCGCTGGAATTTGATGTTGTTGGATCCGCTTGATGGTTCGGATCTTTGGAGCTCTCGAGAGCATCTGATGTTAGACGATCGGCACGGGGCGAACACGACGGAAATAGGCGCGTTAGTTGCACTGAAGATAGCGGAAGTAGTCGATCTCGGGGATTTTCTAATCCCGGCCTGGGAGAACGAGGAGAGTCTCTCGCCAACGGGTTGGGTCCTCCCGCTCGACCGGGTGGAGGGAAACTGGGTGTCGGACCGATGGCTCGAAGGTGCCGAGGATAAGTTGACTCTTTTTGCTGGCGACAGCCCGGTCGGGTTGCGGATTCCGCTGGGCGAACTGGAAGAGGACGCCTTGAAACGAGCCCTCACGGTGGCGACCCGCGAAGGTTGTTTGGAGGTCTTCATTCCGCCCTTGGAGGTGAGTGCCTTTCTGGATTTGATCGGCAGGATTGAGCGGGTGCTCGATGCGCTGAGGATACGGGATGTCGTCTTTTGTGGGTACCTGCCTCATGGAGCAGCGGAGGAACTCGATCTTTTCGGGATTGCGGCGGACCCGGGTGTGATTGAAGTCAATCTCCCACCGCGGCGGACCTGGGTGGGGTTTGAGCAAATTCTGAAGGCTGCGACAGAGGCTGGCTCCCAAGTCGGATTGGTGCTGACCAAGACGAGCCTCAATGGGGCGGTTGGCGGCTCCGGGGGGGGTGCGCATTTGGCCTTTGGGGGTCCATCGCTGGAGGAAAATCCCTTTCTCAAGCAGCCGGCCCGAATCGCCTCCCTACTGCGCTATTGGCAGCACCATCCCGTCTTGTCCTATGCATTCACGGGTAAGTTTGTTGGACCGGGTTCGCAGGCGCCGCGGATTGATGAAGGACCGCGGCACGGACTCTATGAGCTGGAGGTAGCCTGTGAGGGGCTGGAGAAGCAGACTCAGGCCATCGAGGGACCATTGATTGATCAGTTTCTGCGAAACCTGGCGACCGATTCGGCGGGGAATACGCATCGGGCCGAGATTTGTTTCGACAAATTTTTTAATGGTTTGGCGAAGAATGGAAAGTTGGGAATCATAGAGTTCCGGGCTTTTGAAACGTTTCCCAGTGATGGAGAAATGGCGGAAGTAGCTCTCTTCATCCGGGCAGTTTTGGCGAGATTGTTTTTGGAGCCATTTAGCGAGCCGCTCAAACGGTTTGGGCCAGACCTCCACGATCGGTACTTTTTGCCGTCCCTTCTATGGGAGGATTTGGAAGCGATTTGCGCGGATTTGCGGAGCCATGGGATCCCGTTCGAGGCAGATTGGCTGCGCTCCCAGTTCGATTTCCGTTTTCCTGTTTGCGGCAAGCTGGAGGCTGGGGAGGCAGGAATCCTGACCTTGCGGCAGGGGTTAGAGTCATGGCCTTTGATGGCAGAGGAGAGTCTGGAGTTGAACACGATCCGGATGGTGGACAATTCCACCGACCGTTTGGAGATCATGCTGGAGGAGGGGGGCTTGGAGAAAGGTTGGTCCAAACTGCTGGTAAACGGTATCGAGGTGCCCTTCCAAACGGTGGAGGGCAAGAGGATTGCAGGTCTTCGCTATAAATGCGCCAGTGCCTACCCGGCTCTCCATCCCCATGTCCCGATTCAAAGTCCGCTACATTTTGACTGGGTTGACTCGCGTATTGGAAAAGTGGTTGCAGCGGCTAATTATTATTTTTGGGAGCCTTGGTCGGGGATCTACGCGGGCCCCTGTGAAGACCTGAACGATGCGAGAAAGCGGCGTGAGAGTCGCTGGGTAATGGCGCCCGAGCGGGTGGGGACCGTCCCAAAGGCGGCCAAGCCAAGGATGTCGCCGGAGTATAACTTTACCCTGGATTTGCGAAGGCAGTCGGTGGCGTGAGAAATCTTGACTCCCCCGATGGTCAGGGCATAGGTTAAGCGTTCGTTTGCCAGAGTAGCTCAGTGGTAGAGCAGAGGACTCATAAGCCTTTGGTCGGCGGTTCAAATCCGCCCT
>DAISIK010000041.1:0-22313 GCA_036822055.1 Puniceicoccaceae bacterium | reverse complement strand
CGATACGGGATCGAGAATTTTGCGTGCGCAAAAGGACGGCGTGGACGAAAGTTGATTCTATATCCGGCTCAGGGTACGTCATCGATTGCCTGGAAGCGGCTGCTTGGTGCTTTCTGCATTCAGAATCGCTCAAGAAAGCACTTTTGCTTGCTGTCAACCTTGGAGATGATGCCGACACTACGGGAGCCGTATGTGGACAAATTGCTGGAGCATTCTATGGCGAGGAGGGTATCCCGGAAGAATGGCGAATGCGCTTATTTAATTACGGCAAAATTCGAGATCTTGCCGATAGACTGGCATTCAAAGACCATCCCGAACCAGACGCCTGAGGCGCACGCCTACCGCTGAACCCTTGGACTGATCCTAATGGCACCCCTACTCTCAAGGGCAGACATCGTGCCCTACGCTCTTTGCTCCAAGCTTCCCAATCCCTCATTTCGTGGTTTTCCGTGAGTTTCGTGGACGACCAGTTTATGCTCCCCGCTCTACGCCCTCCCTAAACCTGCGATGCGCTTTTTATCAGCCTATCTTACCACACTCTTCATCGGCACCGCCTCAGTTGCCCTTAACGACTGGTTCGGTAGCGGTGACCTCCGCGTCTTTGCCTTCTATAGCCTACCCTTTACGGGGCTATTGATCGTTGTATCCTCGGTCTTTCGTCGGATCTTCGTCAAGAGCCCTTCCCTACTGGCTGCCCTGTTGGGGATCGTTCTCGGGCTTGCCGTCGGCCTTGCTTATACCTTTCTCTTTGCTCTTTTTCTCGGCTTCTGGTTCGGGGCCATGAGTGTTCCGGTGCTTCAGAGTTGGTCGCTGGCCGCTGCCCTCTTCATCTGCAGCGAATACCTCTTCCATAAATACGGATTCACCCGAAGAGCCTTTGCCTGGGTTGTCTCCAGCCTCCTAGCGAGCTGTTTGCTGTTCGTTTTGCTAACCCTCTTTCTCGGCCGAATCAGTGGAGAGCAGAGGGTATCGGTTGCTTTTTTTCAGCTGGTTCCAGGAGATCAGGAGCTCTCGCTTCAGAACCCACCGTCGTGGCTCGATTCGAGGGACCAGTCGCTACTTCTCAATCTGGAACTTTCCGGAACCCTCAGGTGTGTTCGGGCCTCCCATGACTCCTCCTGGCACCTACCCCGGTCAAGGGTATTTCTCATCATCCGGGATAATACCTTCGAACCAGTCCGCCTGCCTCTTCCCCAAAGGACGCGGATCGTTTACCTCCAGGACGGAATCCACTTCAGATCTCTTCAGGAGGATGCCCCTACTGTAAAGGAAGCGATCGAACTCGTTCACAGACGGTCTGGCTGGGGATACTGGATTGAATCGGCCTCCGGCTCCAAAAGTGGCGGCAGTCTAGGTGGTCTGGACCCGGAGTAACCCAAGGTTGCCGAGGCACTCCCGCCTCGCTCCTTCAGCTCTTCTATGAGCCAGGATCCGGGACCTTCCCAAATCCTTCTTGCCCTACTCGCCCGAGCAGTTTTCTCTCCTCCCTGATGAAACCCGTATCCGTCTTTGCTCTCTCTTTTCTCCTTGCCGGAAGCGCAGCCGCCAACACCTTTTCGATTTCGCCCTTTCTCCAATGGCTGGATACGGATCTGGCCCAGAACACGGGGTTCGGTGCGCGAGGAGGGGTCGCCCTCCCCATTGGTCGAATTGAGGTCGAGTGGAGCCGAACTGATTTAAATTCGGAAAAAAGCGTCGAATTTGCTGGTTTTGAGGTCAGCGGCGTCGGCGACGGAACGGCAAATCTCTTCTTCCTCAACTACCGCTTCACCCAAGCTTTCACCGATCGCATCGCAGCCTTTGCGGGCGCTGGAGCCGGAGGAACCTTCGTCGAGTTTGAGTTCGAATCCCGCGACGGCCGATTCAAGGGAGATGGCAATGACCTCATCTTCACCTATCAATTCTTCGCTGGAGTCGAATTTTACATTCTCCCCAAGCTATCCATCTCCGGGGGTTACAAGTGGGTCTCTTTCGACGATTCCGTCGTCGAGGACCGGGGGTTCGAAGTGGAAATCATCACCGGCAATTCCAGCGCTTGGGAGGCGGCCTTGACATTCTACTTTTAGCCGCTCCTCCCCTCTCGGAGATCCACCACGGGGCCAGCCAGCTTTTTTCTAGCAGCCCCAAACCACCCGAAGATCCATGGACTCAAACGACCCTTTCTCCGTCCGGCGCCGCATCGAATTCTCCGAAACAGACATGGCCGGGATCGTTCATTTTTCCAACTTTCTTCGCTATATGGAATTTGCTGAAGCGGCCCTCTTTCGAGAAATCGGATGGTCCCTCTTCCAGACTTCAGGCAACCACCTCTACGGCTGGCCGAGAATCAAGGTCCAATGCCGCTACCGGTCGCCTCTCCGCTTTGAGGATCAAGTACGGATTGGCCTCGGAATTGAGGCCATCGGAGAGCGCTCGATCGCCTACAGGTTCAGGTTTTTCAAGCAGAGAGAGGCACCGCTCAGCGAGGAAAAGGTAGCAGTCGGTTCCATGACCACTTGTTTTTCGGAGAAAAAAGAAGATTCCGGCACGATTATTTCAGCGCGGATGCCCGAGGCGCTGGTTTCTCTCCTTCAACCTTACCTCCTTACAACACTTGAATCTGATTAACCGGAAGTTGCTGTATTATGAACCCATCCATCGTTAATTTAGAGAGCTCCTTCAATCTTTGGTACCGCTCCTTGAGCCTCCTCGAGCCCTTCATCGCCCTCGCTCTCCTCACCGCAGCCTATTTTGGTGCCCGGGTCATCAAGAGCTTTTTCACCAAGCTGGCCCGGCGATCCACAGAAACCAACCACGCGATCCTCGCCAGCACCTTTGAGTCGTTCGCCTCCTCAGTTCCTCTTTTTGCCCGATTACTGGGGGTATGGTCGGCACTGGCAACTCTCAACCTGCTCGACTTCTTTCCGCGAATTCTCGGCTCCGTCGGCTCGATCCTTCTTGTATTTGGGATCGCCCGCATCGTTTTCGGTCTCTGTTCCGTTTTTGAGAAGTGGTTCCTTTATGTTCTCCAATCCCAGGGGGATGGACTCGACGTCGCTCTCGCCGCCCTCGTTCGGCGGGTCCTCCAAGCTCTCGTTGTCCTCTTTGCCGGTTTTGAAATTTACCGAGCGATCTCCGGACAGCCCCCTTCGGCGATCATCGCCTCGCTCGGCGTTGGCGGGCTCGCCCTCGGCCTGGCAGCCCAGGATTCGATCAAACACTTCTTCGGCTCCCTCGTCATTCTGGCAGATAAACCGTTCAAGGTAGGCGACCGCATCATTGTCGGAGACTATGACGGTACGGTGATTGATATCGGCCTCCGCTCTTCCCAACTTCGCCTCCTCGACGGTCAAGTTGCCTGCATGCCCAATGATTTTCTCGCCAACAACCCAATCCGCAATGTCAGCCGCCGTCCCAACATTCGGCGGATTATCAATCTCAGCCTGACCTACGATACCCCGCCTGAGAAAATTTTGGAGGCTCGAAGCATCGTCGAAGAACTCCTTGACAACCACGAGGGCATGGCGCCTGAGCTGGCCCCAAAAGTCTATTTTGACAACTTTGGCCAGGCTCACCTCAACCTCTTCATCATTTATTGGTACCACCCCGCTGATTGGTGGGCCTACAACGCCATGTCCCAGAAGTTCAACCTCGCCGTCCTTGAGCGATTCAACAAAGCAGGCATCTCCTTCGCCTTTCCGACTCAAACCCTCTTTCTTGCCAACGACCCGCGCAATCCGCTTACCGATCATGGTGCTCAGGGCGGGACTTGAACCCGCACGACTTGCGTCATACGCCCCTCAAGCGTACGTGTCTACCAATTCCACCACCTGAGCAAGAAAGAAACTTAAGATAGAGCCCTCCATTGACCGGTGGATCAAGAACTTTTTTCAGCCAAACCCGAACTTTTCGGAATCGCCTCTCCCGAGACACTGGCCTGTCTACCCGGCGATATCCGGCTCGCAGACCCCGATCCCCACTGGCACAGAGACCCCTCCCTGAAAGCCTCGCTACGCATCGTCCGGGAAATTACCCGCCACCACGCCAAAAGTTTTTACTTTGCCTCGTTCCACCTTCCCCCTTTTCGACGCCATGCCGCCTACGCAGTCTATGCTTTCTGCCGGTACATCGACGATTGCATCGATGAAAACCCCGGATCCCCTCCCGATCGCCTCGCCCTCAATGAGGAACTGGACCGCCTCCTCTCTGGATCATCTTCACTCCCCTTCGCCCCCGCCTTTGCTGCTACGGTTGCAAATTTCTCCATTTCTCTCGGCACCCTTCACCAGCTGATCGAGGGTTGCTGCCTCGACCGGGAACCTCGTGAGGTAGCCGATTTCCCCGAACTGGAGCACTACTGCTACTATGTCGCCTCAGTGGTCGGCCTCATGATGTGCCCGATCTTTGGCCTCCGCACCCTTGCAGCGATCCCCCAAGCCGTGGACATGGGGATCGCCATGCAACTGACCAACATTCTCCGCGATGTCCGCGAAGATTTCGAAAAAGGCCGCGTCTACTTGCCCGCCGACGAGCTTCGAGCTGCCGGTCTGGACCTGGCCGCCGAAGTTGCCGCCCCAAGCCCTTCACCCGCCTGGAGATCCTTCGTACTCCAGTGGATCGAACGCACCCGTCCCTACTACCGAAGCGGCCTCCAGGGATTGGAGGCCCTCAGCCCCGATGGTGCCCGTCAGAGCACCCGCACCATGGCGGTCGTTTACAGTGGCATCCTTCGAGCGATTGAGTCCCGCGAGGGGGACAACCTCTCCAGCCGCTGCTACGTGAGCTTCCCCAAAAAAATCCAGCTTGCCCTCATCGCGAGAGGAAAGAACCCTGAAAGAATCCTTTGAATAAATCCAATCCAATGAAAATCACTCACAAACCGTCTCAGCCCTTTGGTTTGGCCCTCGCCCTGGCCTCCGCGATCGCCGTTTCCGGATGCGCCACCGCCTTTTCAACCAACGAATATACGGTCAACATCCGTACTCCCGAGGAGCCGGGCAAAACCTTCGAAGTAATCGATAGCAAGGACAACTTCATCTACCAGGGAAAGACTCCTGATATCGTCCGCCTCAAAGCCCAGAGCAAAAACTTCGTCAGAGAGCGCTACACCATCCAGACCGAGGGCGGCGAACCGGTCTCCCTCAAAGCCTCGATCACCCCGATCTACTGGGCCAACGTTCTCAATCTGCTTGGTTTCGCAGTTGACTTTGCCACCGGCACGATGTGGAGCCTCCCCGGCGAGGTAGACCTCGACACCCACACGGGGGACAACATGCTCATCAACGTGAACCTCTAGCGCTGGGTCTCAGCTGATGCCTGCGATCAGCCCGATGAAACGAAGCGATGAGATCAACCCCCAGTTGATAACATCGCGAAAGAGGACTCCAAAGGGCGTTAGAAACAGCAGCACCATCAGGACCACGAAGCCCCACTGGGAAAACTTCATGAAGGTTTCATGGGTCATCCCAATTGCGTAGCGCAGGAGGTGGGACCCATCGAGCGGAGGGATCGGAATGAGGTTAAAGAGCGTCAGGATGACATTGATCTGGAGGATTGCCATCAAAGGCATGGGGATTTCGCTCACCGACCCGTCCCCGAGAAACCTCAGGAAAAGCCCGACGATCAAACAGGTGGCCAACAAGAGGACTAGATTGGAGAGCGGACCAGCAATGACCACCAAAATATGATCCCGCACGGGCTGCCGAAGGTTGCGGACGTTTACCGGCACCGGCTTGCCCCAACCGATCAAGGGAACCCCGCCAAAAATCATCAGCAAAGGGAAAACCAAAGTCCCGAACAAATCCATGTGGGCGATCGGGTTTAAGGTTACCCTCCCGAGCAGGCGCGCCGTGTCGTCCCCCAGTTTTTGCGCCGTCCAGGCGTGAGCCCACTCGTGAATCGAGAGGCTGCAGAGGAGGATTAGGTAGAGGATGATGCCTTCTTCAATCGGAATTTGCACGACACGGGGTGGGTTATTCGACGTTAGCGAGTTGCTCACGCACCCGCTCGATTTCGTTCTTCATCGAGAGGATCAGTTGCCCAACCGTCAAACTGTTTCCCTTCGCACCGATGGTGTTCACCTCCCGGTGGATCTCCTGGGTCAAAAACTCCAGCTTCCTTCCGCAGGGACCCTCCCCGCCCATGGTCGCCAGAAATTGGCCAAAATGGCTTTCCAATCGGG
Organism: Puniceicoccaceae bacterium; assembly: GCA_036822055.1. Lineage (GTDB taxonomy): Bacteria > Verrucomicrobiota > Verrucomicrobiia > Opitutales > Puniceicoccaceae > DAISIK01. Next base: position 16,153 of record DAISIK010000041.1, on the reverse strand, counting down.
TTAACTCCTCGGCGATATCGCACCGGTCGGCAAAGAGAGTGACCTCCTTGAGAACCCGTTCATCGCCCACATCCAGCTCCAAACCCAGTTCCGCAAGTCTGCCCAACAGCAAATCCCGACGCCCGGCCACCATTGCGGCAGACGCCGTCCGCACCTCCCCGGTTATTCCCTGGAGTAGACCGATCCTAGCCTGGAGGTCCCGCTCGAGCGCCCTTCCTTCTACCTCCCGCATCTCCAGCAAGCTATCCAAAGCCAAACCGAGGGCGCTCTCGTAGTGGGGCAACACCGCCTCCAAGGGCAACTTCTCACCTCCGGAACCCGGCTCCTGGGTCAGCTGCTTCTCCAGCCAACCCGCGTCCACCGTCAGCTCAAGCCCAGCCGCCCCGGCCACCCTTCGAAGACTGCCCAGCCGTTCCACTAATGCAGCCTCCCCCTCAGCCTCCCGGTCGTCTACCCCCTCGATTGCCATCCGAGAACAGGAAATGCTCAGGTTTCCCCGGTGAACTGCCGAACGCACCCTGGCCGTCAGGAGATGCTCGGCTTCCGGAAATTCCCGCAATCCAAAGAGGCTTACCTCAAGGTTTTTCCGGTTTACCGCCTGGATTTCTACCGCAAAAACACCGTTGGGAGCCGAGACCTGCCCCCTTCCAAAACCGGTCATGCTATGCATTATTTCGCACTCTCTTGCACCATTCCGAGGACCCGCTGAGCCTCCGCCACGTCTTTGTCTCCCCGCCCGCTGAGGTTCACCACAACGATTTTCTCCCTCCCCAGCTCGCTCGCGCGGCGAAAAGCGCTGGCCAGGCCGTGGGAGGTCTCAAGGGCAGGGATGATCCCCTCGGTTTGGGAAAGAAATTGGAATGCCTCCAGAGCCTCATCATCGCTTGCTGCGTCGTAGTGAATCCGCCCGCACTGCTGGTAATAAGCGTGCTCCGGCCCCACCGCAGCATAGTCTAGGCCCGCCGAAACAGAGTGGGTTTTTTCGATCTGCCCATCGGCGTCCTGCAGGATCCAGGTCTTGCAGCCCTGCAAAATACCAAGCCGCCCCCCCTGGAAGCGAGCCGCGTGCTCTCCGGCCCCACGCCCACGGCCGCCGGCTTCCACTCCAACCAAACGCACCGAGGGCTCCTCCAAAAACTCGAAGAATAGTCCGATCGCGTTGCTTCCACCGCCAACGCAGGCAAAGACCTCGTCGGGCAACCGCCCCTCTGCCTCCAGTATTTGGGCGCGGGTCTCCCGACCAATCACCCGATGAAAATCCCGCACCATCATCGGGTAGGGGTGAGATCCAAGGGCTGAACCCAGGATGTAGTGGGTGTTGCGCGAGTTCGCCACCCAGTCCCGCATCGCCTCGTTAACGGCGTCCTTAAGCGTCTTTTGCCCGCTCTGCACTCCGCGCACTTCTGCCCCGCAAAGCCGCATCCGGAAAACGTTGAGGGCCTGCCGCCGCATGTCCTCTTCTCCCATGTAAACGACGCACTCCATGCCGAAGTGGGCACACCCGGCAGCCGTCGCCACCCCGTGCTGCCCAGCACCCGTTTCGGCGATGATCCGGGTTTTTCCCATCCGCCGGGCCAGCACAAGCTGACCGAGGACGTTGTTGATCTTGTGGGCTCCGGTGTGCAGCAGATCTTCTCGCTTCAAATAAATCTTTGCTCCGCCGAGCTTCTCCGAAAGTCTCCGGGCAAAGTAGAGACCGGTCGGCCGCCCCGCAAAAGTCCTCAGGAGGTGATCCACCTCCGCGTTAAAGGTCGGGTCGTCCTTGGCTAGCTGATACGCCTCAGCCAGACGGAAAAGCGGGGTCATCAAAGTCTCCGGGACGTACATCCCGCCAAATTCGCCAAAATGACCAGCGGCATCCGGCAGGGCCTCCCGGTCAAGCAAAACGGGTTCATCCACCATTTGATTCAACATATCTAACCAATAAACGCGTTAAGCTGCTCCGCAACCCCGATCAATCCTTACTTAATCTCAAAGGAAATCCGCAAATTGCCAAGCGGTTCCCCGCTCGGGTTCGGCCCGTAGGGGCTCGCCGAGCGAATCGCGTCCAGCGCCGAGCGATCGAGGGCTGCATTCCCCGAAGAGCGGACTACCCACAAAGAGGCCAAGTGTCCGCTGGAGGTCAGGGAGAAGACCACCGTCACCACGGCCCCTTGTCGCACTCCCGTGGGCTGCACCCAACTCGCAAGGGCCCGCGAACGCACGCGCCCGAGGTAGGTGTCGATCGCCCTTTGCATCGCCGGTGTCATGAGCTCCACCTGCGCTCGCTCGGTCGGTGCCATCATCTGGTCAAGATCCTTCAAGAAATCCGTCCGGATACTGATCTCCTCAACCTGCCTCCGGGGAGTCTGCGTCGGCTGCCTCGGTTTGGGTTGACCCTCCTTCTTCACAAAGTCCTCAAAGGATATCCGCTCGACCGGAGGCTGGCGCGGTGGAGCATCTTCCACCAGCCTTGGCGGTGGGGGTGGCGCTACGGGCTCAGGAATCACCTCGGGTTTGACCTCCGGCGGTGTGGGAGGCGGGGGCGGTTCCGGGGGCCTTGAGGGTCGGATCACGGGGGCCATCGTCTCCGGCTCAATGCGCGGGTCCTGCTGCGCCTCAGGTGTAGGGGGAGCCACTAGCTGAAAAACAAAGGGTTCTGGCTCCTTTGCCGACTCCAGTTGATTGGCGATCCAGATCATCAACAAAACGAGGAGCACCCCTAAATGGAGCCCGCAGGACCGGTAGAAAGACCGCTTCTCAATCGACCCTTCAACCACCGCCCACCTCCGTATCCAGACTGATCGAGTTCAGCTGGTACTTTCGCGCCAGGTTGAGGACCCGAGTCACTTTTTGATAGGCCGTAACCCCGTCCGCCCGAATATGCAGGACGGGCTTCTGACTATCGCTCGACAACCGCTCCATCAAGTCTTCCAGACGCTCCTCCGAAACGGCTTGTTCCCCCCAGAAGAACTTTCCCTCCCGGTCGATCGAAATCGTTTGCGAGCGGGTCTCGGACCGGCCAGCCGCATCCGTCGCCTCCTCCTTTGGCAATTGCAGCGGTATCGATTGCTCAAGCAGGGGCGTCGCAATCATAAAGATGATCAACAAGGCAAAGGCCAAGTCCAGCAATGGCGTCACGTTGATGTCCGCCATAGAGGTCAGACCCTCGCGCCGCCGGAATCTTCCGCCGCTCTTCATTTCCCGCGCTCCATGGTCAATCCTCCTCGGCGACGGCTTCCAGCTCGATGCGGTCAGCAATCACACTGGCAAAGTTCTCCAATTCGGTGGTCATTTTTTTAACCCGAGCCAGTAATAAGTTGTAGCCGAAGACCGATGGAATCGCCACCACCAGTCCGGCCACCGTGGTGAGGAGCGCCCCCGATACCCCCGGAGCAAGGCTTTGAATCGTCGCATTCCCGGCTAAAGCAACCCCACCAAAGGCGTCCATGACCCCCCAAACCGTCCCAAGCAGCCCCAGAAAAGGCGCTCCCGTAACGATCGAAGCCAGAGTGATCATGTGGTTTTCCAGAATCTCCGAATGGGCTGCCACCTCCCGCTGCAGGGCATTCTCCACATGCTTCAGCCGCGCATTGAGGGCCACCTCTCCGGTTGCCTTGATCCGATAGTAAGACTGGAGGGCAGCCGCCACCAGGCCCGCATAGGGACCGGTCCCCCCGGCCGGGGAGCGTACATCCAGGTTGAGCAGCCTTCCCACATCGACCAGGCGTTGCTCGTAGGCCTGGTTTGCTCTCCGGCGCAGGGTCAACTCAAAATACTTGCTCAACATCAGCGTCCACGCGAACAAGCTGCCACCCGCCAGCAGGACGATAATCAGTTTCCCCGCCGTATTGGATTGGCCAAAATAGGTGACGAGCGAGGCGATGGCCGGCTCTGCCAGAACAATCGGAAATTCCGGAGAAAGCATGGGCTCACATTCTCCCGCTCAAGACCCTCACAGCAACTCCAAACCCGTGCCCTGCCAATCTATTTACCCGCTTTTCGTATTGCGACCGACTCACTCCCTTTGTTAACACCCCCTATGGATTTTACCAAAGAAGCTCTCGAACAAATCGCCCGCAAAGCTAGCGATGCCCCATCTTTCAAGGCCCTCGTTGGGTTGGACGGTTTCGTGGACATCATTGTGCGGGCCGTCGACAAGCGCCATGGCAAAGGGGATCAATTCACCCCCATCCGCACCATCCCGGACTTCGGCGGGCGCATCTCTGCTGCTGCGGGTAAGAGCACCAACATCGAGATGTATCCCACCCAGACCAAGATTGGTGGCAACGGACCCATCATGGCCAACGCCATCCTCTCCATGGGCATCCAGACCCGCTACATCGGCGCCCTTGGGAAGCCGACCATTAACCCGGTCTTCAACGATTTCGCAGCCGCCACCCAAGCGATCTCCGTCGCCAATCCGGGCGTCACTCACGCCGCCGAGTTTACCGACGGTAAGATCCTCTTCGGCGAACTCTCCAGCCTGGACGATATCACCTTCCAATCGGTCCTCTCCCAAATCGGAGAGGGTGCCTTCTTTGACCTCGTGAGTCGTGCAGATCTGGTTTCGATGGTCAACTGGACGATGATTCCCGGAATGACCAATTTCCTCGAAGGCCTCATTGATCGTGTCCTCCCCAACCTCGGCCCGGTTGATAGCCGTCACTACTTCTTCGACCTCGCCGATCCCGAAAAGCGTGCCGACAGCGAGATCCGCGCCGTCCTCCACACCATCTCCAAGTTTCAGAACTTCGGTTCAGTCACCCTCGGTCTCAATCACAAAGAGGCCGAACACATTGGTTCGATCCTCGGCCACAACGAGCCCTCCGACCATCCTGATGGGCTCCGCCGCCTCGCCAGCGCCATCCGCCGGGAGATGCAGATCTCCTGCACCGTGGTTCACCCCACCGATGCTGCCGCCTGTGCCACCCGCGAAGACTCCTGGTACGTGGAAGGCTACTACACGCCCGAGCCGCTCATCTCCACCGGGGCTGGAGATCACTTCAACTCCGGCTTTGCCGCTGGAAGGCTCTTCGGTTTCCACCCCGGGGTTTGCCTGCGCCTTGCCACCGCCGTCTCCGGCTACTACGTCCGCAATGCTGCCAGCCCCAACCTGTCGCAGGTCTCGGAATTGATCCGCAACCTCACCCCCAGCCGGAAAAAAGCGTAACCCTCCCCCTGTCCCCACCCTCACCTTTAGACCAAGGAGCCCTTATGACCCAACCTATAACCAATCGTGGATTGATGATTTCCTTCGAGGGCTCCGAAGGGAGTGGAAAAACCACCCAGATCGCCCGCCTGGCTACCCGTCTCGAAGATGCTGGACTTGAGGTGGTGGTCACTCGCGAGCCAGGTGGCACGGATGTCGGTGAAGAGATTCGGAACCTCCTCAAACACGCCAAGGCGGGCCAAAGCATGTGCCCGGAGACGGAGCTGCTCCTCTTCGCCGCCAGCCGCGCTCAACTCGTCCGCGAAGTCCTCCTCCCCGCCCTGACCTCTGGTAAAATCGTCCTCTGCGATCGCTTTCTCGATTCCACCACCGTTTATCAGGGCGCAGCCCGCCAGCTCTCGGCAGACCCGGTTCACAACATCAACACTTTTGCCGCTGGCGAACTCGTGCCCGACCTAACCATCGTCCTCGACCTGCCAGCTGAAATCGGCCTCGACCGCGTCCGCAGCCGCTCCGGCGGAAGCCTTGATCGCATGGAGCAGGAAAACATCGAGTTCTATCGCAAAGTCCGCGAGGGCTACCTGCTCCTCGTCAAAAGCCTTCCCCAACGCTTTGCCGTCTTTGATGGTACCGAGGAACGCTCCCAACTTGAGGAGCAAATCTGGAAGGAGATCACAGGCCGTTTTCTGGTGACGGTCTGAACTCGATGCTCCGACCTGCCGCAGACACGCTGCTCTCAGCCTACCGCCGAGGTCGGCTCTCTCACGCCATCATCCTTTACGGCCCGGAGAAAGTTGCTCTGGAGGCCACCGCCCGCCAGATCGTCTCGACGATTCTGGGTCTCCGGAATGCCGAACCTCCCCTGCTCCACCCCGACCTTTTCTCCCTCCAGCCAGCCAACAAAATGCGCCAGATCTCGGTCGCCGCGATTCGGGATCTGATCCGCAACCTCAGCCAGAGCTCCAATCAAGGTGGTGCCAAAGTTGCTCTCATTGCCGATGCCGAACGGATGAACCAGGAGGCCGCCAACGCCCTTTTAAAATCTCTCGAGGAGCCCCCGCCAGACACCTACCTCTTCCTCACTTCCACTCGCCTCGGTGATTTTCTCGACACCATTCGCAGCCGGTGCCTCCTCGTCCACGTCGGTGGCTTGCTCGGGCCAATCCCGGACCCGGAATGGAGAGACTGGATCCAGGGTTTTCATTCCTGGCTCACCGAGCTCGACGCGCCGCTCACCAAAAAAACCGAGGTGTCTTCCCGGATGCTCGGCGCCTACGGCCTGATTCGAAAGTTCCTCAAAGTGGAAGACCGCCTCGCCTCGGCCGAGTGGAAGGAGTTCGTCGAGACCGTCCCCGCAGAAACCTCCCCGGAAGCCCTCGCCGCCCTCGAAGCCGGGACCACCAAGGGCATGCGCCAAAGGCTCCTCGGAGAGATCGCCGATGCCCTCGTTGAGGACTCTCGCAAGTTGACCCAGGCCCCACCCGAGGAGCAGGGTGCCGCCGTCATCCGCCTCCAGCGAGCAGTCACTGCCCTTGAGGAAAGCAGCCGACTCCTCGCTCTGAACTTTAATGCAACTGCCGCTCTGGAAAACTTTTTCCTCAAAGTTCTCCGCTCCTGGTCAATACGGGCGCGGTAAACGGGTATTGCCCTCCACAGCCGCAGGGCTACCCAGTCCAGAATGATGCTCCATCTGTTAACGCACGAATTTTACCCAACCCCCGGTGGGGCGGGCTCCGTCACCGCTCAGTTGGCCAATGCTGCTGCCGCCGACAACCGTTTCCCGGTCAAAGTTTGGGCGCCATCCCATCCCGACCTTCCCCGGCAGCTGGATGGCTACGCTGTCGAACACCTCCCCGTTCAGGGTAAGCAAGGCTGGCCAGACCGCCTTCGCCACACCGCCGCCATCCGCTCCAGAATGCCCGAGCTCCGCGCTGGATTTGTCCACCTCGTCGAGACCGGAGCCCTCCGCTCGTGGATGGACTTGGCCTCCCGCTTTAACGACCCACTCCCACCCCTCGGAATCACCCTCCACGGTTCCGATATCTACAAGGTTTCAGCCACTCCGGCCCGACGCAAAAAGTTCCGCCTCCTCGCCTCCCGTGCCTCCTGGATCCACGTCCTCTCTGAGTTTGTGGCCAACCTATTCGCCGAGACGTTTCCTGAGATCAAGACTCCTATACGCATCACCGGTGGCGCTCCAACCATTGACGCAGCTTCCCTCCGCCCCGCAGAACTCCAACCTGATCAACCCGAAAGCCCGCAACCCTCCGATTCCCTAACCGTTCTCTGTGTCGGAAGGATCCACCCCAGAAAGGGTCAGCTGGCTCTCGTCGAAGCGATCGGCAGCCTTCCTGAAGACCTTCGACAACGGATAACAGTCCTCTTTGTCGGACCTTTTGTTCGTCCCGGCTATGCACAAAAGATTCGAAAACTCGCCTCCCTTCGCCGGGTCAAGATCACCCTTACCGGTGCTCTCCCAAGAGCTGCCCTCGAGGAACACTACGCTCAGGCCGATTGCTTCGCCTTTCCCAGCCAGCCCTACCGCAGGAGCGTTGAGGGTCTTGGCCTAGCCTGCCTTGACGCTTCGCTTCGAGGTCTTCCCGTAGTTGCTTCCCGCCTCGGGGGCATCCCCGAGGCGGTCCTCCACCAGCAAACCGGACTCCTCTGCCACCCCTTTGATCCCCTCGACATGGCATCGGCTTTCCAGAGCCTGCTCGAAAAGCCAGACTACCGCATGAAGCTCGGATCCCAGGGACAAGCCTTTGCCAGCAGCCTTTCCTGGTCCTCGGTCAGCGAAGCCCTCTACGGTTCGCTCGTTCAGGGAACCGACGTCTGACCGAGCTCCGTACTCCCTACCCTTCCATCGGCGACGGCCCCTACCCACCAACTCCGTCAGTGGGAGTGCTCCATTTGATAGCAGGCCTGAGCATGGCGAGTCAGAGCAACCCAAGCCCTCCACTCAGAGCGCACCCGGGATTTTAATTCACGGATCTCGCGCCTCACCGCCTGCTCGCCGACCTCAATCGCCAGGCGTCGCCTTTCCTTCATCCGCTCCCGCAGGTCGTGGATCGCTTTTTCAAAGGACTCCGCCTGCTCGGTCACCCTTTCCATCAAATGATGCGCAGCCAGATCCGCCTCGTGCCGCAGCCGGTCGAGGATCAAGGTACGGTCCTTCTTCACCAACAGACTCTGCGTTTTTAAGCTGTCCATCGTTTGCAACCGATCGACCAATCCCAACTTGGAGGCCATCCAGATGACCCATTTGGTGGGATCAAAATGATACCAGCGAACCCCGTTTCGATAGTCCGAGGCGAAGGCATGGTGGTAGTTGTGATAGCCCTCGCCAAAGGTCAGGAAAGCCAGGACCGCGTTATCCACTGCTGAGAGTTCTCTCGCATAGGTCTTCGAACCAAAGGTGTGGGCGAGGGAGTTGATGAACCAGGTACAGTGGTGGATTGCGAAAATGCGTAGGAGCGTCGCAAAGACAAGAGCAGCCAGAAAGGGCATCCAGAGCATCGCCAGCCCGAGGACCACCAAGTTGGCCGTAAGTGCCAGAATCGCGTAGTTGCGGTGCTGGAAAAGAACCCGGGGATTCTTCATCAGGTCGCCCACCAAACTCTCTTGAAAGTCCCGCTGATGGGTGAAAATCCACATCATGTGAGCATACCAAAAGCCCTTCTTGATTGAGTAAGGGTCCTTCTCGGTGTCTGTGTGCTTGTGGTGGAGTCGGTGATCATGAGACCAGAGCAAGGCCGAGCCCTGTACCGCCAACAAAGACCCAAGCAGCGTTGCCGTCTCAAAAACTGGCTTTGCCCGATAGGCCCGATGGGAGAAGAGCCGATGGTAGCCAACCGTTATCGAGAGACCACCGATCACAAAAGTGACCAGAAAAAACCCTGCCGCTGCCCAGGAAAACTGATCCCAGGCAAATGGCAGAAGGACCAAAAGGGCGAGATGGTACCCCACCATGAAGTAGGCTTCGAGGGGGTTGTGAGGTTTACGAAGAAGCTTCAAATTCATTTTTTGAGACAGTAAACTTTCGGTTAAAACGATGAAGATCTTCTAGTCAAACACGCTTCGACATCTGCTCGTCGCCAAGGTTCATCACGATTTTGCCACTTTTTCGCTCCAACCCGCTTCTGGTCAGCATTCGCTGCTCACCGTCACCCCTCGGTGGCGACCCATTTCACTGAGCCGCTCATGATAAAGGGCGGAGATCCTCTCCCGCAGCTCGTGAATACCCCTGAAATCCGTCATTACTCCAATCCGTGCCGATCGGTAAAATGGTTCTCTCTCAGCCAGGAGCGACCGAATCCTCAGCTCGGGATTTTCCACGTTCAGTAGCGGGCGATTTCGGTTTCCCTGAACCCTCCGGAGGATGGTTCCCGGTGAAGCAAAGAGTGCCACTACCACGCCCTTCGATTCGAGCCGCTCGAGCATTCCCGGCTGTACCGCCAAACCTCCCCCACAAGCCACTACGCAACCCGTTTGGGGATGTCCAGTTTCGACGAACTCCTTCTCCAATCTCCGAAAAAAGGGTTCCCCCGACTCCTCGAAAATCTGCGGGATTCCTCTCCCGTCGCGAGACTCAATCCACTGATCCGAATCAATGAAGGACAGGCCAAGGTGACGGGCCAAGGCACGCCCGATCACGCTTTTCCCGGTTCCCATGAATCCGATCAAGTAGAGGTTTGGCAGACGGGATTCCAATCTTTGCCTGTTGTCGTTGGCATCCATTTCTTGCTCTAAGGTCTGCCTTCCCCGACCATCTGTCAACGGCTCACCCCTCAGGCAGTGTTAAGATCATTGATTCCTTCGATTACCGATCTCTCGCAGGATGCCTCATCCATTGCCCTGAAGCACTAGCTTGCTGAGCAGGATACCTCCTCCGAGCACCCCCCCGTAAAGTAAGAGGCGCCGGACCGTTCTCGCCAACACCCCACCGTAGTCTTCCGCCGTCGTCGCCGCAGCAAGGGCCAGCGAATCGCAACGCACCCGTACCGCCACCACCATCACCGGAAGGACCAGGAACCAGCCTTCCCAGAGCGCAGTCACCACCGCCAAACCCACTGCAACGTATCCAGAAAGCTGATACTGGCGAAGGGCCAGCGGACGTCCCAGGCGGACCACCAAGGTCTTTTTACCCACCTTGGCATCCTCCTCCGCATCCCGATAGTTGTTCACCACCAGCAGGTTGTTGGTCATCAAGCCAACTCCGAGACCGAGCGCCCAGCCACTCAGCGAAAAGGACCCGGTTTGCACATACTCCGTAACCCCCACGGCAATCAGCCCGAAGTAGCAAATGACAAAAACGTCCCCCAGCCCAAGGTAGGCCAGCGGATAGGGTCCGGTTGTGTAAGCGTAGGCAAAAACCACACTGGATACCCCCACCACAACCAACCAAACTCCCCCGTAAGGTATCAAGCCCAGGCCCAGCCCAAAAGCCGCCAACAAGACCAGCAGGGTCGCCCGCTTCATTGTCCCCGGATCGATCAACCCCATCGCCACTGCCCGTGGGGGACCTATTCTTGACTCCGAATCCGCCCCCTTTTCGAAGTCGGCGTAGTCGTTGGCAAAGTTGGTCCCGACCTGGATCAAGAGCGCAAAACCGAGGCACAACCCCGCCGCCACAAGCTCGAACCCATCGCGGGCAATCGCCAGGGTGGACCCAACCCATACCGGAACCGCCGCCGCCGGAAGGGTCCTCGGACGACTAGCCAAGATCCATCGATTCATCGGAAGCAAAGGATCGGGACCCGACAACGGCGCAGGACCTCGGTCGTCGTGCTGCCAATGATCAGACGCCGAATACGGCTATGACCGTGCGCCCCAATCAGCAAAAGATCAATCCCCTCGCTTGCCACGTATTTGGAAAGCGCGTCCTCCACCAAACCATTCAACATCTCCGAGCCCACTTGATAACCGCACCCGACCAGAGTTTGCTCTGCCTGTTGCATCTGTTCCACCGCCCAGTCCGTTTCACTTTCAGACTCGGCCACCACCAAAATCTGAATTGGAAGATCCTTCAGCCAGCGATGCTCCTTCAGATACTCAATGCCCGCCAGGCAACTTTTTCCACCGTCAAAGGCAAAGGCCACCCGCTTGATCTCGTGAAACTCTCGATTGCCGACCAGGCAGGGGAGGTCCACTTGTCGCAAGACCCGCTCCAGCGTCGAACCCAGATGCTCACTGGCAAACTCAGAACCCTCTCCACGCTTACCCAGTACCAGGAGGTCGCAGCTGTCCTCAAACTCGATAACGGTATCGCTCAAGGATCCGGTTCGAGCCTCAAAACGCCCGTCCTGCGGGCCAAACCTGCGAAAGGACTCCTCCGCCATCGTCCGAATGAACTTTATTTTCTCATTCTCCACGTGGTGGAGGATATCAATGGCCTGCTGGTAGGGCTGAATCCCCAGGCTGCCGCTCAGGTCGAGAATCGCGGGCAGTTGAAACTGCCTTAAATCGGACGCATAAAGTGCCGTTACTGGCTTGGCCGAACGGGCGGCAACCCATCCCGAGTAGCGCAGAGCCTCAGAAGCGTAGTGGGAACCATCGGTACAAACTAAAATTCCTTTCATCTCAAAATACTATCGATCGGCCCATAGCCTGTCCACCCTATCCGTGACCGGCAGCGGAAAAGGCCCCCACCGCCTGGACAATGGTCTGGTTGATCATTCTCGCCCCGTCTTTCCACTTCCCATCACGCACCGAACGCCAACCGCCCAAAATTGAAATTCTTTAGAACCAACGCTCGAAAATTCGGAAAACCTTAAATAGTCTGGAGCTTGTTTGGTAATTAAGTGTCACCAAACGGCCATCCCCTCATGAAAATTCGTTGCCTTGCCATATTGATCTCCTTTCTTGGAGCCGGTCTTCTCGTCGGAGATGAGGCCGAACCTTCGGTGGTTGCAGATCCCTTCCAGGATCAGTCCGGGCAGGTCCCGGCCATCGAATCGGATCTTGAGGATCAGGCTCCCTCCACGCCCGCGGTAACCCCTTATACGGATCCCGTTAATCCCCTTGCCCGACCAGGGGAGAAACGCAAGGTGTACGTCGTTCCCATCGAGGGCCCAATCTTCCGCCCCACCTTTTTCATCCTCCGCCGAGCTCTCAAAGAAGCCATCCTCGAGGATGCAGACATCCTCATCGACATGAACACCCCCGGGGGTCAGCTCAATGTCACGCTCGAGATCATGCAGGCCCTCGACCGCTTCGAGGGTAATTCGATTACCTTCATCAACGATGAGGCCGTATCTGCCGGTGCTTTCATCACCTTCATGACCGACCGGATCTTTTTCGAGCCGCGTGGTGTCATCGGTGCGGCTGAACCAGTCACTGCCGGGGGTGGCGATGTAAATGAGGGGATGAAGCGAAAGCTCGAAAGCTACCTCAGTGCCAAGATTACTGCTCTAACCTCCGAGTTTCCGCAGCGGGCCAATATCCTCCGCGCCATGTTTGAGCCTGATTTTGAGCTGGTCATCGATGGGAAGGTTCTCTCCGATAAGGGCCGCCTCCTCAGCCTCACCGCCGATCAGGCTATGGAACTCTACGGGGATCCCCCTAGTCGGCTCCTCGCCGATGGGATTGCCAACTCGATCGAGGAGGTGCTGATCAAGTTGTATGGCGAAGATGGATACGAGCTTGTTACTTTTGAAGTCTCGTGGTCGGAAAACCTCGCCCAGTACCTGAAAAACATTTCCCCCCTTCTCATCAGCGTTGGCTTGCTCCTCCTCTTCACCGAGTTCAAAACCCCCGGCTTCGGAATCTTCGGCGTCCTGGGGATCATCTCACTCAGCCTCGTCTTTGTCGCCAATTCCGTCGCGGGCCTGGCCGGGTACGAGGTCGGCATCATTCTCGTTCTCGGGCTCCTTCTCGTCGCGGTCGAGATTTTCATCCTTCCCGGCACCCTCATCCCCGGTCTCGTTGGAATGCTCCTCGTCGTTGGCTCCTTTCTCTGGTCTCTCGCCGACATCTGGCCAGCCCAGGGTGACGGCGGACCCACCATCGTTTGGAGCTCCGTTTTCGACGGGATCCAAACCCTCGGGATCTCTGCCTTCCTCCTCATCATCGGGATGATTGCTCTCCTCTACTACATTCCCCGTAGTCGTTTTTTTGATCGGCTCTCAGTCAACCTCGTTTCCGGGGGGAGCATCGTCTCGACCCTGGATGCCTTCACCGGAGAATCAAGCCCGAGACCCCAAAAAACCTCCAGCCTAGTTGGCAAAACCGGCATCGTTACTCGCCCCCTTGTTCCGACGGGACAGATCGAGATCGAGGGGAAACGCCACACCGCCCGCTCCCTGCACGGTAGCATTCCCTCTGGCACCAGCATTGAGGTCATTGAAGAAACCGCTTTCCATCTGACCGTTACCCCCTCCAAGCTGTCATGATTAGCACCCTTCTCGTGATCGCTGCCGCCCTCTTCGTCCTCGAAGTGGTCCTCCCCGGCGGAATTCTCGGCCTCGCTGGCTCCTTTGCCCTGCTCCTCGCCTCGATCGTCGGTTTCATCGATCATGGCTTCCTCACCGGTGCTAGCATTCTCGTCCTTGGGGGAGCTTTCATCGTTATCTTTTTTTACTTCGAAATCCGCTTCCTCGGCTCGAACAACGCCTTCAGTCGTCTGCTCAGTCACCAAAAGGTCTCCACCGGGCACACCGGAATGGAAATCGCCGACGATCTTCTTGGATCGGAAGGCATCGCCTTGACGCAGATGAGTCCGATCGGCAAAGTCCGCTTTGGTGACAGAGTCGTAACCGCTTATTCGCTCGACGGCCAAATCAGTCAAGGTGAGGCTGTCATTGTTCAAAACGCCAACCCATTTAAAATCGAAGTTTCTCGAAAACGCTAATCAACCCTTTACTGCCATGGAAAACTCAAACTACATCATCTTAGCCATTGTCGGCATCGTCACCGTCTTCATTGCGGTGGTGATCCTCTCCTTCGCCTCGATCTGGCTAAAGGCCCGTTTCTCCGGGGCTCCTGTCGGCTTTACCAACCTCTTCGCCATGCGCTACCTGCGCAAACTGCCCTACTCGCTCATCGTCGATGCGCGGATTATGGCTGTTAAAGCAGGTATTCTTATCAGCACCGACCAGATTGAAACCCACTACATGGCTGGCGGAAACGTCATCGAAACGGTTCAGGGTCTGATCAACGCCGACAAGGCTAAAATTCCTCTTGACTGGGATAAAGCCTGCGCCATCGACCTCGCCACCAAGGGAACTGAGAAGAGCGTTACCGAGGCGGTTCGCACCTCCATCAATCCCAAGGTGATCGACTGCCCAAGCCCCAAGGCGAGTGGTCGCAATACCATCGACGGGGTCGCCAAAGACGGGATCCAGGTAAAGGTCAAGGCTCGGGTCACCGTCCGCTCCAACCTCGAACAGTACGTGGGTTCAGCTCAGGAAGAAACCATCATCGCTCGGGTTGGCGAAGGGATCGTAACCACCATCGGTTCGGCCGAAACCTACAAATGGGTTCTCGAAAATCCAGATTCCATCTCCCGCAACGTCCTCAACCGCGGTTTGGATACCGGAACGGCCTTTGAGATCCTTTCAATCGATATCGCCGATGTTGATGTTGGTGAAAACGTCGGGGCCAAGCTCCAGGAAACCCAGGCTGAGGCCAACAAGAACATGGCTCAGGCTCAGGCTGAAATCCGCCGGGCTGCCGCTGTCGCTCTTGAGCAGGAAAACAAGGCCAAGGTCGAGGAGATGCAGGCCAAGGTCGTTGAGGCTGAGGCTCAAATCCCAATGGCCATTGCCGAAGCACTCCGCACCGGAAACCTTGGCGTCATGGACCTATACCGGCTTAATAACATCAAGGCCGATACCGAAATGCGGGAAACCATCGGTAAAGACGATAGCAAGTCCTAACCGCTTCCTTCCGCCTCGGCCGACCTAATCAACATCGACCCCAGGTCCCACCTGCCATCATGAATGAATTCCTCGAAGTTTTACCATACCTCATTCTCGGGTTGGTTTACTTCGTCGCTCAGATGTTCTCTGGCAAATCCTTGGATGGTGAAGAACCGCCGCGCCGAACCCGACGGACCCGAGAACAGGAAAACGCAGACTCGTCTCAGCCTTCCCGCCCTAATCCGCTCGAGGAGTTCCGGAGGATTCAAGAAGAAATCCGTCGGCGAATCGAGGAGCAGAACGCACCACAGGAATCCGAGCCGCAGGGCTATTCGGAGGACGGGCCGACCGGACCTCAATCCCAGGAAACTGGCAACGGGCGTCCAACTCCCGCTCCGATCCCGGTACCCCTCGGGCGACCTGAAACTCAAGCTAGTGTTCCGATCGGAGAAACCGAGATCAACAAACCTCCAAGTCCTTTTGATAACCCTCCTCCCAGGGATCCCTTTGCAGAGCTGGCAATCCAACGCCAACGCGCAGAAGAGGCCCGCCTAAGCCTCGAAAAAGCCCAGAACGAGTCTGGGTTCCGTCGGTCGCAGCGCGGAAGTTGGGCAATTGCATCGACTGGCACCCGCAGTGCATCAACCGCCTCCATCTTCGCTACCCTCAAAAACCCCAAATCTTCCCGTCAGGCCTTCCTTCTCCAAGAAATTCTTGGCACCCCCGTCAGCCTTCGCCAGAATCACCTTAGCCAGAAAGCGAGCTGGGAATCCTAGACAGAGACCCACAGTCTGTATCCAGCCAGCCCCGACATCAGACTGTCGACAGTGCGCCATGGCTCGCGTAAGGCCTCCCATCATCATCGAGCTTGGTGGAGAACCTCGCCGTCGAGGACTTTAAGAAACTCAAGTGTGGCGTAGCCATTCCCGTCTGCTCAACTAGCCAACTCGCAGACAAGAATGGCTGCACAACCTTCGAATCATACCATAACACCCTTGGCCAGGCGGTAAACGCGTTAGTCGTATTCTTCCCGATTGAGCCAAAGGGTATCGGAGAAGTGGAGAACCGGTTACCTGAGGATGCCATCCGAGACGAGGTCTCTCAGCGGACGCATTCGCCTGAGCTGCGGAGCGGGAGAAACCTC
>DAISIK010000040.1:1896-23306 GCA_036822055.1 Puniceicoccaceae bacterium | reverse complement strand
CTGCCCGTCAAATCCTTCACCAAAATCTAGCGATTTTGTAGTGCCTTTGGGAACACCCCCTTGTTGCTATGCCCCTCCCCAGCTCGTCGCAAGAAACTTGGGTTAATTCGATGCGTTGATCTCAGCCTTCCGGGGGCAATTCAATTCGCCTCCGCCCTGTCCTCAATCCATGCTACCTCAGCTTTCAGATGGCCCTCTAAACACAGCTCGCGATACCTCTCTCGATGGAAGTCGGACGGCACGAGCTTGCCGGTAATCTGGTTCTTTCAGAATCGAGGAGCGGTCTTTCAGGGCTCTCGGCTTTGGCACCTTCTCCTTTGGTGGAGCCGATCGGGATCGAACCGACGACCTCCACAATGCCATTGTGGCGCTCTTCCAACTGAGCTACGGCCCCAAAGACTACACTTATATTGTCCCGAAATTTTGAGGGTCAAGAGAATTTAATCCCCCCTCCCCGACTGAGCCGGGAAAATCCCGGCCAAACCACTGGCTTACCTCCCGAGAGCATCCCGCTGCTCAATGTATTGCTGGACCGCCCGCTTCCAGGCCGCCCTCGGATCTGAGGTCGAATTCAACAGCAGTCCGTACATCAGCCTCACTTCGTCAAAAGCCTCCAAATCTTTCCCGATCTTCGCAAGCCGCTCCAGTTGAATCGCTGCACGCGCCTGATTTGGCAACACGCCAGAAGCTGCGGTCGCCAGCAGGTCGTTTTCATAGCCACCGGTTATGGCCAGGAGTAGGGCATTCCTTCGGGTCGGAAGTACTTCGAGGACTTTTGCAGCTTCCAGTTCGGCGACGTCTGGTTGTCCACTTTCGAGAGCTGCTGCTGCCACTAGTAATCGATCTTCAAGGGTCGTGCGGATACTCTGGTCAACCCTCCCAAAGTCGATCAGAGTGAGGGCTAAAAGAGGGATCAGAAACCCGGTCTTCCAGAGGGACGGCCATCTTCCGCTCCCGGAGACGGCAAGGCCAGCCGTTCCCGCACCAATCACCAGGAGGGGCGCCACCAGCGGAAGTCGAAAGCGAGCACTCGCATAAAAAACCAAAACTCCCGCTGTGAACACCGCTACCGCCAACCATAAACTACCCAACGACCGACCAAATCCCAACCCGTGCACGACCAACGAGCACCCGGCCAACATCAACACCCAACTCCATCCCAATGGATTCCATTTCAGGAGCAAGGCTCGCTCTGCGTGAAATCGATAGGTCTTGTTGTTGTATTGCTCATGATGATACAGCAAGGCCAGGGTTTTCCTCCCCATCACCCCAATGATGGACCCCGGATCTTCCCTGAACTCCTGCACCAGTTGTCCCCGGAACCATCCATTCATTTCTGAAATGGCGTAGGGCGGTTTTTTACCGGTCGCCAAGCCGTAAGCCCATTCTCCCTCCTGTCGCGCCGGGTTCCGATACGTCCGTTCCAGGGGAACTTCATAGCGTTGAGAGAAAAAGGTTCCCGTACTGCCGACTCGGTTGGCTGCCCAGAGATTGAAACTTCCCTGCCATGGAGTTGGTCGAAACTCTCCCCCAACAAAATAATTGATCCAACCCATCAGGAGCAGGCAGGTTCCGGCTCCCCCGATTGCCCCCAAGGCCTCCAAACGAAGCTTTCGTCCCGGCCAAAGCCGCAGCGCCAGTAGTGGCAAGAGGACTAGAAAATGAGGGCGGGTCAGGATTGCCAGTCCGAGCAGCAGCCCTCCCCTTACCTCAGTCTTCCAGGATCGATCCGGGCGAAGCAACTCATGCAGCGCACCGAGGAAGAAAAAGATCGCCAGCGTAACATCGAGGGGATCTCCCGCGAAAAACCATGCCACCGGGTAGACTCCATAAAGCAGCCCCGCCAGGGGAGCGGTCCATTCGGGAACCCCTTCACCCCAACAGACTCGCACCAGACGATAGACGAGGAATGCAGAGCCCAACAAACAAAGGTAGTTGAGACCGCGGGCCACCAGAGGAAGCCACTCCGCCGATCCTCCGACTAAAAACCAAAGCGATAAAATTCCGGAGTAGAGTGGCGCTCGATAAAACGGCTCCGGAGGGAGCTCTCCCGTGGCGATCTGCTCTGCTAAAATGAGGGACTCCTTCCCATCGAGCACTGGATTCAAACCGAGCGGAGTTCCACTGTAATCAAGAAGGTAGAGTGCTCCGTAAACCACCGGAACCAAAATGAAAAGCAAACGATAGCTGGCTTTCTTTGGATGGATCTTCTCCTGCCCCTGACTTTCTTTCGCTCCCACTACTCGAGCAATACCCGAGGTCCCAAGGCAATGACGAGCCAAGAAACCCCGTTCCGCACGGCGACCTTGGCCAACAACCCATCTCACCCAACCGGACTGGCAGCGCCCATAGGGTTGCTACCGTTCTCCAGTCGCCTCCGAAACCTTTTCTTCAAAGCGCTCAATGGAACGAGCTCCACCATTTATTGGATCAACCTCGACCAAGGCCCCCGACAACCGGACGTCCTCCGTCGCCACCGGAAATGGTCTCGGGATACCGTCTTTCAATTTAGCGAGAATCGGCCCTACTTCGCGGCCCAATACTGAAGTGTAGGGTCCGGACATTCCGAGGTCGGTCAGGTAGGCTGTCCCTTTGGGAAGCACCCGGGCATCTGCAGTTGGAATATGGGTGTGAGTTCCGAGTACGGCCGCCACCTTCCCATCCAGAAACCACCCCATCGCCACCTTTTCCGAGGTTGCCTCGGCGTGGATCTCTACCATCCAAACCTCTGCCAGTCCCCGGTTCTCTCGCATGAACCGCTCAAAAACCTCGACCATGGGGTAGGCCATCGGTCGCATGAACTCTTTCCCGAGCAGGGTTAAAACACCGGTTCGAACGCCTCCCCGACCTGTCAATATTAAGTGGCCGCGACCCGGAGCCGAGGTTGGTAAATTTAAAGGTCGGCAAACTTGATCGAGGTCTCCAATCCTCGCTGCGAAACCCTTTTGGTCCCATACGTGGTCGCCCAGGGTCAATCCATCAATACCGTAGTCGATCAGCTCTTGGGCGATCTCAGCCGTTAAACCACTTCCACCCGCAGCATTCTCCGCATTGGCGATAACCAAGTCTATCCCATGATCGGCAATTGCTCCCGGCAAGAGGTCGCGTACGGCATGGCGGCCGGGCTTTCCGACAATGTCTCCAAGAAAAAGAATTTTCATGAGCCTTGAAAGACGCTCCTCAGCACTACATCTCCGACCTCAACCGTTTCGGGTTGCTCCAGAGTCGCCACAATCGTTTGGGCCACTACTTCCGGGGAGAGCATCATCCCCTCCTTCTTCACGCTTTCCCGCCGCTCAGGCGTCCTGCGAAAATAAGTCTCCAAAATCGGGGTATCAACAAAACCCGGAGAGACCGAACCCACCCGAATGCTGCTCCCCGAGCCCCGCAGTTCCAGTCTCAAGGATTCCGTGATCGCCCGGACCGCAAATTTGGTCGGCGCGTAGTACCCCCCGGAAGGGGTCACCCGGTGTCCACTTAAACTTGAGAGATTGAGGATCATCCCGCTTGGCGCCATCAGTGGCACGGCAAGCTGGCAGCAAAGAGCGAGCGCCTGGACGTTTACTTCCCACATTTCCCTCCACTCCTCGATGTCGCCATCGAGTATCCGCGAGGAATAAGCCACTCCGGCAGAGTTCACCACCCCGTCAAACTGCAGCTTTTGCTCAGCAAACCCGGCGAACACTCGCCTCAAGTCTCGCTCATTCCTCAAATTGCACTCCGCGGGCACCACTCTCTCGGGAAGCCGCTCCACCCGGCGCGCCAATCCATAGACCGTGGCTCCTTCCTCGCTGAGTTGCTTTGCCACAGCCAGGCCGATTCCGGACGATGCTCCCGTGATCAGATAGACTCCCTTCATCGATTTACTCTCCCCGCAAATGCACGCCTTCGTCAACTGCCAGTTCAAAACCTTTTCTTCGTGACTCGACCCTTCATCCAATCTGCTCTAGGCAACTACAGTGAACCCCTACCTCCAGGAAACCTTTCGCCCCGGCATTCTCGAAAAACTTGCCGAACTCAAGCAGCAGCTCGATGCAGACGGCGATAACCTCAAAGCGATTGAGCCCGATGTGGCCATCGGTCGCCTTTCCCGTCTCGACGCCATGCAAATGCAGCAAATGGCTCTCGCTACCAGAAGGGAAGTCGAAGCGGAGATTCGACGCCTGGAACTGGCTCTCAAACGGATCGATCAAGGAAAATTTGGAACCTGCAATGTCTGTCATAAAGACATCGATCTCGAGCGATTGACCCTCGCCCCGGGCAGCCCCACTTGCCTCTCCTGCCTCTCAAAGTACTCCTGATTCCCGCGGGGTAAGGTTGCCACCCGGACCGATCTGGATCGGCTGCTACCTGACCCAAGGCACCCCGCCAACCCCGGCAGAACCGAGCCGCAACTGCATGGGCACTCTTGACCTTTCATTCATTAAGCCACGCAATGGCGGCATGCATCTCGTAACCCTCGATCTTGAAGGAGTTCTCATCCCGGAAATCTGGGTCGGTCTGGCCGAAGTCACCGGTCTTCCCGGACTCCGACGCACCACTCGAGACGAGCCCGATTACGATAAACTCATGCGCTACCGCCTTGATATTCTCGATCAGGAAGGCCTCACCCTTGGCGACATCGAAGCCGTCGTCGCTTCCCTCAAGCCCCTCCCCGGTGCCCTTGAATTTGTGCAATGGGTCCAGTCTGTCTCCAGGTTGATCATTCTCTCCGATACCTTTGAGGAGTTCGCCCGCCCCCTCATGCACCAGCTTGGGGATCCCACCCTCTTTTGTCATCACCTCGAACTTGGGGAAAACCGCCGCATTGCCGATTACCATCTCCGCCTCCGGGATCACAAGCGCAAGGCCGTCACCTCCTTTCAGCTCCTCGGCTTCCAGGTACTCGCCGCCGGAGATTCCTTCAACGACCTCACCATGCTGCGTGCAGCCGACCACAGCTCCCTTTATTGCCCGACCGAGGCCTTCGCGGCATCCCAGCCAGACCTTCCGGTTGCTCGCAATCATGAGGAACTTCGGCACTTCTTTGAAAGTCACATGCGGTAGACCGTTACCATGGCCTCCCAACGCTCCTTTATCTTTCCCCTCGTACCCCTCAGCTTCGCTGCCATCCTCGTTTTCCTCTCCGGCTGTATTGCTGCGGCTGCCGGAGGAGCCGCTGGTACCGTGGCCTACCTGCGGGGTGGTTTGAGTGGGCAATTGGAAGCCCGCCACCACCTCATCTATCGCGCTATTCTCGAAAGCGTTGAGGCCAAGCAGTTTACCCTTCTCGAGGAAAACCTCGACGGGCTTTCAGCCCGAGTCGTAGCCCGCTCTGAAGCAGCTGACAAAAAAATAACCTACACCGTCAAGCCGATGACTGCTGGTGTCTCCACCATGATGATACGCATTGGCGTTCTGGGCGACGAGAACCTCTCCCGCCTCCTCTTCGACGACGTTCGGCAGCGACTAAACCTCCGATGAGGACCCCCTTTCAATCAGGCACTGCAAACGTTGTGCCAGCGAGGTTTTCCTCCCTTCCCGTCCGTCTTCTCCTCGCTTTGGGCTACTGGATCGCCACCGCCGCGCCTACCTCCCTCAGGGCAGTCGTGCAAACAGATCCTTCGAGCGTCCTGCCCGAGGAGCCGATTCGGAGCTTCAGTCTGCGCGATTTTGATGAGGCGGGTCTCATCAAATGGGAACTCCGGGGTGACACCGGTCTCTTTGTATCCAGTTTTCTGATACAGATTGAACAACTCACCTTCCGGATCTTTGATCCCCTCCCCTCACAAAACACCACCATCCGCAGCCCTCATGCCACCATTGATCTACGAGACGGAAACCTCTCCGGACCGGATTTTCTGATTGTCGATGGCCCCGGCTTCAAGCTTGATGGAAAAGATTGGACGTGGTCCAGCCCTGAAAAACGCCTCCTCATAACCAATGGTGCACGGGTTCAGTTTAGTGATACGGTAAGCAATATCCTCCGATGAAGTGGCCAGCCAAACCCTGCCGATTTCTCCCTCTTTTGCTGGCCCTGGCAAGCCTACTCCTCCCGCTCTCGGGTTCCGCAACTCCGGAAAAAACCGTCTTCCCGACCACGGTTGATAGCGACACCTTGGAACTAGTCTCCACTGCCTCCCAAAATCGATTCATTTTCGAGGGCAATGTCACCATCCGCGCCACCGACCTTTACGCTACCTGTGCCAGGCTCGAGGTCATAACCTCGCGCCTCGCGAAAGAGGGCGAATCGATCGGCGAATTCGGCAAGATTGAAACGATCCTCGCAACCGGGGACGTCCGGGTCCAGCAGGCCGACCGGGAAGCCACTGCCGGCAGGATGATTATTCTCCCGGCTGAGGGAAAAATCTTCCTCGAGGAATCCCCCGTCCTTCGTGACCAACGCGGCGTTTTAACTGGGTACCGAATGACCATCACCGAGGGCGAGCGCACCGTCAGGATTGAATCAGGCGATAGCGATAACCGACCGCGGGCCATCCTCCCGGACATCCGTGGTCTCGGTCTGAATCAGCCAACCTCCCGCTCCCAAACTCCCCTGCCGTCCGAGCCCGAGGACCTGCCGTCCGACACCCAAACCAGCGAAGCTGCCATTCGCCCTTGATGATTGATCGAGACTCACCCCCTCCCAGTTTATTGAGCGCCCGCGGTCTCACCAAAACCTACGGCTTGCGGACCGTCGTTGCCGAGGTTGACCTGACCATCAACGGGGGCGAGGTCGTCGGGCTTCTCGGACCCAACGGAGCCGGAAAAACCACCTGTTTCTACCTTATTGTCGGTCTCATCCGCGCCAGGGGCGGGACCATCGCACTCAACGGGGAGCCCATTACCCACCTCCCCATGCACCGCCGAGCCCGGCTAGGGCTCGGCTACCTTCCTCAGGAGGCTTCCGTCTTTAGAAAGCTGAAGGTAAAGGACAACCTCCTCGGAGTTCTCCAAACCCTTTCCATCCCCCGGCGCGAACAAATCCAGCGCTCCGGGGAAATCCTCGAGGAGCTGGGTCTCTGCCACCTCGCCGAGCAGCGGGCCTACACCTTGAGCGGCGGCGAGCGCCGCCGCCTGGAGATAGCCCGTGCCCTCGTCCTACGCCCCCAGTTCCTCCTCATGGACGAACCTTTCAGCGGGGTGGATCCTCGCAGCGTTGCCGAGGTTCAGGACATTATTCGAAAATTGAGGCAGAAAGGCATCGGCATCCTCATCACCGATCACAATGTCCGAGAAACCCTGGAAATTGTTAATCGGGCCTATCTCCTCCACGAGGGTCGCATCCTCGCCGAGGGAGACCGCGACTTTTTGATCAACGATCCCGAGAGCCGACGCCTCTACCTCGGCGAGAACTTTCGGTACTGAGCTAAACCCCAACCAAACCCGGATCCTCCATGAAATCGCCCCTGCACAAAGAACAAACGGTTGAGGGAATCACCGTGGCGGAATTTTATCGTCACTCCGGCAGCGCCCTTAAGCTCCAGCTCATTGCGGGCAAGAATCGCCTCGATCGGATTATCGGAGAAAAAAGCCTCAATCGTCCCGCTCTGGCCCTAACCGATTATTTTCGTTTTTTCGCCCACAAACGGGTTCAGGTCCTCGGCGCCGGGGAAATGGCTTATCTGCGCGATTCCGATGAGGAATTCATCCAGCGGGTTCTCGAGAAGATGGCGCGGCGCCAGATCCCCTGCTTCATCATCAGCCGAAACCTCGCCCCGACCAAGGCATTGATCGATACCTCGGAACGCTTTGAAATCCCCCTCTTTCGCTCCCCCCTCAAGTCAAAATCCCTCACCACCGAGGCCACTCTACGCCTCGAGGAGCTCTTCGCCCCCCGAACCACCCTCCATGGCACCCTGCTCGACGTTCGCGGCATCGGTGTAGTCATCACCGGGCGCAGCGGAATCGGAAAGAGCGAGGCCGCCCTCGGTCTCATCGAGCGCGGGCACAGCCTCGTCGCCGATGATCTGGTTCACGTTCGCCTCCTCCGCGACCACGAGCTGGTTGGCACCGGTACTGAGCTAACCCGGGGCTACATGGAGTGCCGCGGCATTGGCATCATCGATATTTCCAAACTTTTTGGCATTCGTTCCGTCCGAATCGAAAAGCGGATCGACTTGATCATCTCCTACGTTCATCCCGACGATGGGGGCGACGAAGACCGCACCGGTCTCGACCAAAAATACCTCAACATCCTCGACACTGAGGTTCCCCATATTGAAATCCCCGTCCGGCCCGGTCGGGACATGGCCCGTTTGACCGAAGTGGCCGCCATGGTCCAGGCCCTCCGCCAAACCGGCCACAACGCCGCCGAGGATTTCAACCAGCGCCTCATCAACGCCATTACCGGTACCTGAACGCCGCAGGCCAGCCCTCCCCGTCCGGTCTTCAGCCATCTACTCGGCAACCAGTGAGACCAACTGCTGGTAGTGCTCCCGGATCTTGCGGACATAGTCCACCGGCTCCGCGCCACGCACATACCCGTGCCGTACTCTTCCGTAGTACTGCACCTCTGCCAATCGTAGCATTGCCTCCTCTGTGTGATCGAACCACCGCCTCGGGTCATACCCGAGGTCTTCGGCCAGACGCTGAGCGTCGAAAACGTGCCCCAAGCCAGCGTTGTAAGCCGCCAGAGCAAACCAGGGAAGTTCCTCCGGTAGGACTTGGTCCGCCAGCCTTTCCTTGACCCAGTTCAAATAGCGGATCCCTGCCTCGATATTCGCTTCCGGATGGTAGGGATTTTTCAAACCGAGTTCCCCTGCCGTTCGCGGCATGATCTGCATCAATCCTTCCGCTCCCACCCGACTCCGGGCCATTGGATCAAACCGGCTTTCCTGGAACATCTGAGCCGCGACCAGCCTCCAATCAATGGAGTGCTGACTCGCCTTCTCTCGGATGATCTCATCATAGGGCGAGACACGCCCCTCCCGAACCAGTAGCTCCTGAGCTTCCCGATTCTGACGCACTTGATCGGCAGATCCGAAATACCGGTTCAGTGCCTGTTTGTATTCCGTTGATTGGACCATCTCCTCCCAAAAAAGATCGGCTGCTTCCTTTAGCTCAGGATTGTCCTTTCGGAAAACCCAAGCGACCGGCAGGGGCTCTTTCATTCGCAGCAAGGGCACCAAATCGTCTTGCCAGAGTTGAGCATGGTTCAGAAAAAAATCATCCACTACTGTCGCCTCCAGCTCCCCTCGCCCCACCAACTGCAGAAGTTCCTCTGCCTCAGTATTTTCTCCAACCGTCCGGATTTTTAACCCGATGCCTAGCTCATCAACCATCCGCACCAGCGTCTGATAGTGGGAACTGCTTGGCCTGACCGAGACCACCAATCCTTCCAGCTCATCCAGGCCAACCAGTTCCTGTCTTCCCTTTCCTCCGACCAGGACTTCCCTCGCCGTCATGTAGGGCTCCGAAAACGAAAAGCCCCTTTCCTTTTGTTTCGCCGTTTTTGTTGTGAAGGCTGCGATAAAGTCTCCCTTCCCCTCCTCCAGGAGAGAGAACATCTCTGTGTTAGAGGGGGCCACCACAACCTCCAAACGGACTCCCAGGGCATCGGCGAAGGCCCTCCCCATCAGGTATTCAAAGCCCCGCGTCTCGCCGCGATAAAGGAAGTAGGTGATCGAATTGTTCCGGGTGATCATTCGAATCCTCCCCGCTTCCTGGATTCCCGGGAGATCACTGTCCGCAATTTCTGGAATCCCACGGGTCAACGTGTAGTCGGCGATGAACCGGTCGAGGACCATTTTGAGTTCATGGGCTCCCGGTCGAATTGCCCAACCCAGTTCCCGACGCTCCCCCAGACGCGTCAAGGGCTTGATCTTGGGTCGGAACGGTCTCTCGTTGGCGAAAATGTTGCTATCGGTCACCAGCAACTTGAGCTTCTTCGCTTCCAAACGGTCGTAGAGGTCCAGCTGGCTAAGGGCCGAGCTAACGTATTCAATTTTCAACCTCGGCTCACTTTCCTGTAGCTTCCGGAGCGTCTCCTCAAAAGAAGTGCCACGACGAACCGAGATCGGATACTTCCGGAGCACGTCCCCCACCTCCTCAGGTATTTCCAGGTCAACGTGCGATACCAGGATCTCGTCTACCGTTCCCACCGCTTCACTGAAGAGGATGCGTTCCTTCCTCGCGGGAGTGATCGTCAAGTTTGCCGCTATCAGATCGCCCCTTCCAGCCTCGAGGGCCGGAATCAGTTCCTCAAAGGCGTCCACTCCAATAATCTCCAGACTCAGGCCAAATTGCCGGGCAAACCGTTCGACGATCTCCCTTTCCCAATCCAGTGGACTGCCCGAACGCTGCAGGTAGGTATCCGCTGTTCGATGGATCAATAGCCTCAGAGTGCCGCGGCGGAGGATTTCCGGAAGGTCCTCAAACGCCTCCCCCAGCACCTCGCCTCCCGTCGGGCGAATGTCCCGGTCCTCCTCGGCTAACTCGGATTTCGGACCAGAGCCGCATCCCGCGAGAAGCAGGAGCCCAAAGAACCACAGCAGATGCTTTACAGCCTTCATCCCCGGAACCGTCCCGTTCAATCGGCCCCCGTTTCTTGCCGCATCCGCCGCAATGCCGCTTCCACTATCCGTCTCATTGTCCCGAGCTTCTCTCCACGGCCTCGAAGCCTAGTCGAAATGGTAGGTTACCTTCAAACCCCCAAAGAAGTTTCGTGGAGGCGCTGGCTCGAAGTATCGACCGCCGAAAGCATTCGTTCGAACATTGGCAAAGTAATCTTCTCCAAACAGATTATAGATTCCACCGAAGGGCTCCCATTCCCATCTGCCACTTTTCCATTGGTATCCAAACCTCAGATCGCTCACCTGGTAGGCCGATATTTTTTCCTTGTTGCCGTCATCAGCAAAAAACTCCCCGATCAACCGGGTTTGCCAGTTGAGGAAGAGGCCCGTTTCCGGCTCATAGCTCAGAGCAATCGCTCCGTGGTACTGCGGTATCCCCGGGAGTCTTCGTCCTGCAAAATCCACCCCCCCAACTTCAAAGTTCCGGTAAGTAAAGTCAGAGACCGTTTGGGTATAACCGAGCTTCCAGCCGTTTTCCCAGTCTCGCCGCAGCGAAAACTCGATCCCCGCACGACGGCTCGAAGCTGCGTTTCGGTAAAAATCCCGCCCGGGGAAATCCGCTAGCTGGAAAGGCACCAGGGCGTCCTCAATTTCGATCAAAAAAAGGGCCAGGTCGAGTTCCACCCACCCGGCATCCAGCGAAACCCGCCCCCTCATCCCGGTCTCATAGTTGATCGCCTCTTGGGCCGTCAGCTCCGGATTGAATCCTCCGCCGCGTGGGTTCTCCAGCTCCGTCGTCGTCGGTGTCTCGAATCCCTTCGCCACGTTAAGGTAAAAAGACAGGCCATCCCTCACTTGCCAGAGCGCGCCGACCATTGGACTCCATGCCGTGAAGCTGAGGACTCCAGAGTCATCCCCATCCTCCAAAAATAGATCATTCACCCGGAACCGCACCCGATCATAGCGGAGGGCTCCCGTCAGGATAACCTGTTCCCCCACCTCAATCGTCCGATCCACAAAAAAGCCCGGATTGTCTACCTTTTCCTCCTGCCGCAGTGCCCGCCCGCCGGTCACCCCGGCCAGATTGTCGCGCTGCTCCCGGAGGTCATCCTGCCAGTCGAGGTCCATCCCCGCTCGCCAGCGTCCGCCAGTCACTTCTCTTCGATAGAGCAACCCGCCTCCCTGAACCTTCCTGTCGAGGAATACCTGCCCACCAGAGGTAAAAGGCAGTCGATTCTGGAAATCCCTTTGCAGCCAGTATCCCCGCGCCTCCAAACCGCCTCCCCCATCAAGAATCCGCTCGTGAGCTATCCCCACCTTGAGCTGCTCGACCTCTTCTCCCGAGCGAAAAAAAAGATTCCTCGGCTGGGCCTGCCTCGGTTGCGCTACCGCATCCCCCCGGGTCAATCCCCCCGCATCGTCCTGCCTGGGAAAGTCGATCCAGTTCACAATCAGGCTATATCGGGAATTACTTTCTGGATACCAATCAAACTTGGCGTTCAAAGTCGAGTTCTCAACCCGACTATTCTCACGGTATCCCCCGAAGGTCGTTCGCCTCGTGCTCACCAGGTAGCCGAGTGAATCGCGCCGTCCACCTAATTTGGATTGAAGCTGCCAAAGGTCGTAGTCTCCAACCATCAATCGGGTTTCCACAAAAGGAATTGGAGGCCCCGTTTCCGTCTCGATCTTGATTACTCCGCCCGCTGCACTCCCGTAAATAGCCGAGGACGGCCCTCGCAAAATTTCGATCCGTTCCACCGATCCAAGATCCATCCCGTCCACTTCACCCTGACCATCCGGAGTAGTCGCCGGTATCCCGTCAACAAACAGCTTGATTCCGCGAATCCCAAAATCAGCTCCCGCTCCGAATCCCCGAATCGCGATGCGGCTATCTTGAGCAAAATTGTACGGGTTGAGGACGAATACTCCCGGGACCATTTGCAGCGCCTCATCCAAACTCAACTGCTGGCGCGCCCGCTGCACTTGATCTCGCGAAACCAACGAGACCGCTGCGGGAATCACCTCAATCGGCTGGTCATAGCGGGTCGCCGTTACTGTGTATCCATCCAGTTGCGACAAATACTCTGGCTGATCGGCTTGCCCGGTCGCCAGTCCGGACGACGAAAGGATTAATCCGAAGGTCAATCCCACCATCGGTAGACGAGAACGATGCCTCCCCCTGTAAAAAATCCTTCTGGGGCCAATCATTGGCTTCACTTTCTCAAACAAATTCGGGCGTTCAACAACCTGTATCGCTCATTCCCCACTAAATAATCGCTGCCCGGTACGGCCTTTGCAGCGGTCTCAATCCACCACTCAACAATCCAAAACACCAACCAGAATCGTTTCTAGCCCTCCCATGGCCATCCCTCCCCTTAACCATAGTTGACTGTCATTTGGGATCATGCCTAGACTTTCCATGAGAAGGCTATTTTCTTCTGTCCCGCGCCTCCGCAAACCGGCCTCCAACTCTCAATCGATCTCCATGTTCTCAAAAACCGTCATCTCCCGCCTTGCCCTCCTTTGCATCGCCCCTGTGGCGCTTTTGCTTCCAGCTTCGGCCTCAGTAATCAACGGGCCCATGTTGACGCATACCACCATGCACAGCACCCTCATTTGGCTGCAATTGAGTGGTCCAGAGCCCGTCACTATAGAGTATTGGCCCGCCGATCAGCCGGAATCCTCCAGAAGAACCGCTCTTTATCACCCCCGGCCTGAGGATGCCTTCGTCGTCAAAGTCCTCGTTAACGAAGGCATTCAGCCAGGGCATCGCTACCACTACCGTATCCTGACTGGCGAGGATGAGGTTCCCTTCACCCCCCAGTACCGCTCATCGTATCGACCCGATGAGTTGATCCCCCTCACCTTCCAATCCAAGCCGCGCTGGCGATGGGTTCCCAATCCCGAAACCAGAGAGCGGCACACCATCTTCGACTACCGCATTGCCATCGGTTCCTGTGCCTACATCAATGAGCCCGGCACAGATCGGGAAGGCTCCCGGCCCTACGGCGACGAGTACCATATTTTTGAATCCATCTACGAAAAGAATCCAGACCTCATGCTCTGGATGGGGGACAACGTCTACTACCGGGAAAACGATTTTGAAAACCGCGAGGGAATGATCCACAGGTGGACCCACGACCGCGCCATTCCGGAACTTCGCCCCCTTCTCGCCAGCTCAATCCACTACGCCATCTGGGACGACCACGACTACGGACCCAATGACATCGGCAGCAGCTACCACCTCAAGGAGACGGCCACCGAGGTCTTTAACCTCATGTGGGGAAACCCCAGCGCGGGGCTACCGGAAACTCCCGGCCTCTTCACTTTCGTCAATTGGGGAGATGCCAACATCTACTTTTTGGATAACCGCACCCATCAGGACTCTTTTACCGATACCAGCTTTGGTCACTCCAAGAAACTGCTCGGACGCCCTCAGATCGATTGGCTCATCAACCACCTCGCCTGGACCAAAAGCCAGAGCCTGACCGACTCCAAAAGCTATCCCGCTCGTTTCAATCTGATCGTTATCGGAAGCCAGGTGCTCAACGATAGCGGACCCGGCGATGGCCTGCGAAACTACCCCGAGGAGTGGCAATACCTCATGGATCGCATCACCGCCGAACAGATTCCCAACGTGATCTTTCTCAACGGGGACGTCCACTACGGCGAGGTAAACCGCGTCGAGCACACCTACGGAGAAACCAGCCTTACCATGTTTGAGGTTACCAGTTCCCCACTCACCGCAGGTCCATGGGCTGGCAAAACAACCAACCCTGCCCGCTACGACATCTTTCCCGACGGCATGGACCGCGTCGGCCAGCGCAACTTTGTAACGCTCGACTTTGAGGGGCCCCTCACCGATCGCCGTATGGTCATTCGCTATTGGGACAGCCAGGGGAACCTCCTCAACCAACAGCCCGGTGGCGAACCCGGCCAGCCAACACCGCGAAGCATCATCCGCGCCCAGTAGCGTTTCCTCGCAAGGGTAGATTAAGCCAACCAAACAGCCGCTGCCTCATTCCTCTCCAACAAAAAACCGCTTCCAGGCCAGCGCTGGAAAGCGGTTTGAAAAGTCAGGCCTCAGCAGCTGAGGGCCGCGCTCTAGCGATCTTCGAACCGATCGCGAGAGAAGGACCGCCGACCGCGATCACCACCGCCGCTACCCCCACGAGGGCCGCCACCGCCACCGCCACGGCGATCACCGTCACCGCCGCCTCGGAACTCACGGCGAGGACCGCCACCGCCGCCACCGCCGGACCGAAATCCGCCGCCGCCGCCGCCACCGCCGCCGCCGCCCGGTCCACGATCTTCACGGGGACGTGCTTCGTTCACTTTCAATTCACGGCCCTCAAGATCGTAGCCGTCAAACTTGGAGATCGCCTCAGCAGCAGCCTCGGCAGTTCCAAAGGTCACAAATGCAAAGCCCTTGCGACGGCCGGATTCACGATCAGTTGGGAAGTAAACATCCTCTACAGGACCGGCCTGTTCGAAGAGGGCCCGAAGATCCTCGGGCGGGAGCCGGAAAGAAATGTTTCCGACAAAGACTTTAGACTGTTCCATTGAGTTCTCTTACTTATTCAGACGGTGCAATCACAACGTGTAACGCTACCATTGGCATCCCCTCAAACCCACTGCCGCAACGTTGCGCCAGGTTTCCTTTCCAAGCTTCAGTCAATCTACTAAGTCTTCCAGTTAATCTTGAGTTCCAAGGATGAGCCTTTGTGATCATCGCCCCGGCCATCAATAGCAAGCTCTTTCTTAGCCAAGGTGTGAAAAAAGGTTCCCTCAAAAAATTAAAAAATAACCCCCATGGTGGCAAAAAACTAAATCCGTCAACCTCTCAGCCCGGTTTTCACTCCTCCGATACCCCAACGGGCAGGGGCTGCTGCCAGCTTTCAACCCCCGGCCGGTTGTCTCTTCCCGCCGCCCAGTCTATCATCCTTCCCATGCAATCCACCTTCCAGCAAGCCATGCTTGGCGCCCGGGTCGCCGACGCCCTCGCCATGCCCGTTCACTGGTATTACGACCGCCAGGCTCTCGCCCGGGATTACCCGGTTCTTCGCCCTTTTGCTGCTCCGAAAAATCCCCACCCCGACAGCATCCTCTGGCGCTCCCGTTACACGCCGCGAAACAAAAGGGGCGACATCCTCCACCAGCAGAAGATTTATTGGGGCCAGCGCGAAATCCATTACCACCAGTTCCTCAAAGCCGGCGAGAATACCCTCAACTTTCAGCTCGGGTTGGCCCTCTACCGTCAAATCCTCCACAACGGCCATTACGACCCCGACCAGTGGCTTGATGAATACATCTCCTGCATGCTTCAACCCGGCTGGCACAACGACACCTACATTGAGGAATACCACCGCGAATTTTTCGACCGACTCTCCCGCAACCTTCCTCCCCGCCAATGCGGTATCGAGGACATCCACATCGGCGGTCTTGCCACCCTGCCGTTTCTCCTCGCGGGTCTAATTCAGGTCGGCCTCACCGACCTTGACCATCTCCGTGAGACCGCCCGCACCCACACAGCCCTCACCCATCGCAGTAAAGAGTGCCTGAATTCAGCCGTCGCCCTCACCGGGATCATCTTTGCCGTTGCGTCCGGAGAAACCCTTCAGGCCGCGATCTTCGCCCATGCCTCGCACTGGATTTCTGAAAAGAAGTTCCTCGCCTGGCGTGACCTCCCGGACCTCGTCGTCGTCGGCAGGCATCTCACCCCCGCCTGCTACCTGCCCGACTCCTTCACCGCCTCCCTTTACCTCGCCGCCAAATACCATCAAGACTTTGCCGGTGGAGTCCTTGCCAACGCTCGCTGCGGTGGAGACAACAGCCATCGAGGAGCCGTCCTCGGAGCCCTCCTCGGCGCTGCCAATCCCATTCCGGAAGACCTCCGGTCAGGTCTTCTCCCTCCCCCGGAGCCCACCCCCCGAGAAAAATGAACGAGCTTCGCCTCGTCCTCGCCCTTGTCCTTCTCATTGTCGGGGCCAACTATGCACGCCGCCTCCCTCCCGATATCATATACGCTCTCTCTATTTTCGCCGCTCAAGCCCTCAACCTTGGCATGACGGTTATCAACACCATCCAAAGCATCCGCCGCGACCCCCGCTACCTGCCTGCCAAGGTCCTCGGCCTCACCCAAACCGTCTTCGGCCTTGGCGTATCCTTCTTCATCTACCGATCCACGAGCTCCCTCTTCCTCGCCCTTTCCTTCGGCGGTCCCATCATGGCTGGCGGTCTCTTCACCCTGACCTTCGATCTCATCTATCCGCGTCTCCCTCGCAGAAGGATCTCCTCCCCGCCACGTGAATCCTCCCGGCTGAAAAACTCGCCTTAGCCGTCCGACGGAGGGGCCGCCAGCACCTTCAAAACCCTTGCTCGACCCCGAACCACCCTCTATCGGTTCCCACCCGCCAACTCGCTCATCATTCGTCCACAGTGCCGTTCAGGTCAGCCTCACCAGACTATCGAAAAGCAGGAATCCCGAGCGGGTTCCTTTCATCAAGCCGATCAGAGACTCGGCTGATAAAGCTCCAGCCCCCAAATGCCCCAACCTAAGCTTTCTGAACGGTCAAAAAATGCTCAGTCGGGAGCCAGGAACTCAAACATTTGAGCCACTTCAAAACTATTGGAAACATTGCCGAAGTGTTCAAAATTATCAACCAACGTCAGCTTCCGTACCGGCATCCCCGCGTCGAAATCGACTGCCTTGAGATCGACCCAGAAAACATTTGGACTAAAGACCGAATCGTAGTACATCACTCGGTTCGTTAAATCAGTAATCGTCCGCCAAACGGTAGAGGAGACATTCGGCCTCTCGGGATCAGAAATTCCGAAAGGTGCTGAAACATTTCGCATCACACTCATCAGCGCCGCAATTGCCTCACGATCAGATTGCGGCTTTGGTAGATTCTTAACGTAGTAGGCACCGCGAACAAAGCGATCCGCCGGTTCATGAGTTCCAGGTAGACGCTTCTCACCGCCAAAAGCTCGGTACTGGCGGAGATTCTCCAGCTGCAGGTCAAAAGACGGCTGGTTGGTCATCACCACATAACTGCGGTCGTGGTAGATCTTGATCTCGCCATCAATGCACTCGATTACCGCCGAGTCACCCGTGGCATCATTCATCGCAATGTGGACCGTCGAGGCACGTCCGCTTGAGGGTTCAACCATCATTTGCAACTGATAAGGGGTCGTTTCGAAAGACCTAACCGCCTCTTCCACCGTGGCAAACAGATCAAGGTAGTACTGAACCCACAAAGACATCGCCAACCCGGGGAGGGAGGGGTCACGAGGGCCAACCGAAGTCTCAGGAAGGTAGAGCATGTGGACCGCCAGCCCCTTTTCATTTATGCCGTCTGCCACTCCAATGTCATAGGTTGTCAGAACAACGCTTCCATACTGGCTCGTCCACTCGAGCGGATTAACTGCCGCTAGGCCGCTCCGTTCCATTCCCCGGGGGAGGATCTACATATTGCTGCGGATGTCCTCAAACCAATCCATGTTCCGCCCCACGATAACAGCCCGTTCGTTGTCATTCCAAAGGACCCGGGAACAAGCGGACAAAGTCGGGAATGAATAATGGCCGAGCAGTACCGCCAGAATGGCGAGCTTTGCAAAAAGAGAATTTGGAGTCTTCATACCCCGGATTGCCGTCGATTTTGCCCCAGATGGCAAAACCTTTCTTGGCTTATCGGGGTCGAACAACGGCCAGCCTCGCCACGACATCCACTGGCCCACCCTCATTCGGTTGTCCCAACCCAGATCAACTCCTCCATCTCGTTAAGGAGTGGATACCCAACCGCCTTCGGGTCCTTTACAAAGCCCAATCGGCGGGCCGTATAAATTTGGAAAGCCCGGCGCACCGTAAGCCGTAGCATCCCGTCCACCATCCCATAGTCCATCTCCAGAGCCACCTTCTTTGCTTCCCTCAATTCCGGATTGGGCTGGATCAACAAAGTTGTCGATTCATGCCAATCCGCATCCATCCGATCCGCAAAGCCGCACGGCTCGGCCCCACGAACCTCCTTGATTCTGCCAATCACAAAATCCCTAAAGTCCATGTTCTGGTGGCAAAACGCCCTCACATGAACCCGCAAACCATCCGATCCAAAGGTGCGCGGGCTGATACGTCGCCAGCCCTCCTTGCCCGAACTGACAGAGAAATAGGCTACCTCAATCGACTGACCCGACTGGGCCACCCGACACAGCGCCTGGGCAATCTTAAGTGAATGCGACCGCTGGGGAACTGCCGCCTCACAAAAAAACGGAAAATCCGCATCCGTCCAGATGGCACTTCCCAACTCCTGCTGGTCCTTGAGGAAATCGGGCACCACCAGGATCGGTTCCATTGTCTCTGCCGCCTCATACCGCTTTGTCCTCAGATTGTAGTTACACCCGCCTGCATTCATCGTCACGTAGCGCACCAGGTCATTGGTCGCCTGAGGAGGCGAAATTCCGAAATTCTGGATCAAATCACGCCGGTTGATCCAACCCCTCCAAAAGAGGATCCGCTCTACAAATTGAAGCCGCTGCCTCTCGCTCCAAAAGGATAATTCCGCTTTTGCCATAAATAATGTGAACATATGAGTACCTATCACTGCAGGCAAACAAAAATTTTCAATTGCCGTCATACTTTGTATGGTATTCTCTTGACGAAACATCGAGTTCTTCATCAGAGTCTCCCCCATGGATTTTTCGCGGCGTCGCTCCCTCGGGCTTCTCGGTCTCTCACAGGGTGGAAAGGTTGCCTTTGCATCCACGAGTCGGGCCTCTGCTACAGCCATGAGCGCCTTCACTCCCCCTACCACCACGACACCTTCCCACCCGATCATCTGATTGAGAGCCTCACCCCTTTTGAGCTCATCCCGGCCCCACCACCTCCTTCATCCCTCCTCACTTCTCCACATCCGGCCACCCTGCCCGAATAAGGCTCCAACCCCTTTCCCCAAGGCTGAAACACCAAACCATCAAAATCATTGCAGACACGGCCCCCGACCCTCCCTAACCTACCCGAACAAATGACCCCGCAAACGTTCACCAACCTCTTCCAAACGGCCACCGGCCATCAACCCTACCTATGGCAATGCCGCCTCGCTTGCGGCGAACCACCACCCAAAGCCAATGGCGATCTCAACAAGCCAGACGAGCCAACCTCCCGATGGCTCACCACCGCCCATCCATGTGCCTCCCGCCTCATCGACATCCCCACCGGCCTTGGCAAAACCGCAGGCGTGACGCTGGCATGGCTGTGGAATTTTTTGATCTTCCAAAATGGAAGATCGAAAAAGGACGCAGGCAATATCCACGCTTGGCCGCGTCGCCTCGTTTATTGCCTCCCGATGCGGACCCTTGTCGAGCAAACAGAGGGCGAGGTCAAGAATTGGCTGAACAAAGTAGCACAGGCAGCCAGCCTGAGTCCCGATTTTGAAAAGAACCGCCAAGCTGCCTGCTCTACCTTTACCCGTCCCCGAGTAGTCGTCCTCATGGGGGGCGAAGATGTTGATCCCGCATCCAAAGACTGGGACCTCTACCTCGAAGAACCCGCCATCCTCATCGGCACCCAGGACATGCTCCTCTCCCGCGCCCTCAACCGCGGCTACGGCATGTCCCGCTACCGCTGGCCCATGCACTTCGCCCTTTTAAACAACGACGCGCTTTGGGTGATTGATGAAGTGCAGCTCATGGGGCCGGGGCTTGCGGCGACCACCCAGCTGGAAGGTTTCCGCAACGCTTTCAAGGAGCTTGGCAGCCGGGGTTGCCACAGTTGGTGGATGAGTGCAACTATCCGACCGGACTGGCTCAAGACCGTAGATATGCCGGATAATATGCTAGCCGCTGCCCCACTTCGACTATCCAACACTGAGATGCGAGACGGCGGTCGCGTGGAGGCGCTCCGCACGGCCAGCAAGGTCATCGATAAATCCGCTACCGACTCCGGCGCGAAACATCTGCAAGCGGTTGCGAAATTCATCGAGCAAAACCGGTCCAGCGACGGCCTAAATCTTGTGGTCGTCAATACTGTCAAACGGGCCCGCGAACTTTTCTCGGAACTCAAGAGACTCCTCAAGGGCGATGCTGATGTGTTGCTGCTGCACTCCCAGTTTCGGCCCGATGACCGGCAACGCGTGCTTGGAGAAATCAAGAAAGACGAGGACAAGGCGGGCAAGATCGTCGTCAGCACGCAGGTGATCGAGGCGGGCGTTGACCTCTCCGCCCAAACGCTTTTCACCGAACTCGCGCCATGGTCCTCCCTTGTCCAACGCTTCGGGCGCTGCAACCGCTGGCTCATCGATGGTCAGCATCATTACCCCAAGACCCACATCTACTGGTTTGACCTGCCTGAGGAAAAAGACCACCTGCCTTACGCCACCAACACGCTCAACGCTGGGCGTGAGCGCCTCCAAGGATTAAACAACGCCGGCATCCAGCACCTCGAAGGGATCGTCTCGCCCGACGCGGATCGCCCGCAGTTCCGCCACGTCATCCGGCGCAAAGATCTTGTCGACCTCTTTGATACGACGCCTGACCTCGCCGGTGCCGACCTCGATATTGACCGCTTTATCCGCGATGCTGACGACAGCCACGTGCAGGTCTTCTGGCGCCATTGGCTCAACCGGACACCCAATGGCGCTGCCGACTCTAGCGAGCCTGAAACAGCTCCGCAGCGCTCAGAGCTTTGCACGGTGAGCATAGGCGATTTTCGCGACTTCGTCAAAAAGCAAGGTCCTGCCTACCGCTGGAACGCACTTGACCGAGAATGGCAAACCGTCTCGGCAAACGATGTGCATCCCGGCCAGGTTTATTTGCTCCACACCAGCCAAGGTGGTTACGACGATGGCAGCGAAAACACCCTGCCCACGGGCTGGAACGGCGATCCAAAAGCCAAAGTAGCACAGGCTGCCAGCCTGTCTTCTT
>DAISIK010000040.1:0-1796 GCA_036822055.1 Puniceicoccaceae bacterium | reverse complement strand
TGGCAAACCATTGCTCAGCATACTGACGACGTATGCAAAGCATTGGAAACGGTCATCAGCAGCAGCGAAAACGCCCTGTCGGCAAACGAAGCAAACGCCCTCCGTCACGCAGCCCGCTGGCACGACTGGGGTAAAGCGCATCCAGCCTTCCAAGCGAAACTGATCGGCGAATTGCTCGAAGCCGAGCATCTCGATGGCCCTGCCGCCAAAGCTCCTGAGGCCGCATGGCGCAAAGGCCGCATTCCCTCAAAGCCCGCCGATGGCGACGACCGCCGGCCCCACTTCCGCCACGAGCTGGCCTCCGCTCTCGGAGTAATTCTGCCAGACTCCGGATTCCCCCTCAATCAAGACGACGATACAGGCGCACTCTTCCGCGACCTCGCCGCCTACCTGATCGCTGCACACCACGGTAAAATCCGCCTCTCCATACGCTCCATGCCTGATGAATGGATTCCGTCCAAAGCAAACCCTGAGAGCGCCCAAGACCGCCGCTTTGCCCGGGGCGTCTGGGATGGCGACGCGCTGCCCGGCATTGATCTCGGCGGCAACACGACCTCCACCCCTGTCACCTTATCGCTCGAGCCCATGGAACTGGGCCTCGGAGAGCAGGAACCATTCCTCGGTCAACCCTCGTGGGCCGAACGCTGCCTCGCCCTCCGCGACACCCTCGGCCCCTTTAAACTGGCCCTCCTCGAAACGCTCCTTCGCGCCGCCGATGGCCGCGCCTCCAAAGTAGCACAGGCTGCCAGCCTGTCGGCACTCGGTCCGGGACCCGAACCATTCCGATGAAAAATAAAAACACCACCAGCAAGGTCCATGTCAAAGGCACCGAAATCGCTGTCATTCAGCGTGGAGATGAGGATTACATCTCCCTCACCGATATGCTCAAAGCTAAAGACGGGGAT
Source organism: Puniceicoccaceae bacterium (assembly GCA_036822055.1). GTDB lineage: Bacteria > Verrucomicrobiota > Verrucomicrobiia > Opitutales > Puniceicoccaceae > DAISIK01. The sequence goes on along the minus strand of DAISIK010000040.1, from coordinate 891 downwards.
TTCTTCATCTCCGACTGGCTACGCAACCGGAACACCGTCGAATTCCTTGGCATTTGGGAGACCGTCCACAACCCGGATTTCAATTCCGGCGAATTCGCCACAATTAAAAATCAGGCCGGACTGAACAGCTACAAGCTCAGCGTAAAGGAGTGGGTGGAAAAAACAATCGCCATCGGCCTGCAAGCAAAGGCCGGGCGCTACGGCGGCACTTACGCCCACCGCGATATCGCTTTCGAGTTCGGCATGTGGATCAGCCCGGAATTCAAAATTTACCTCATTAAGGAATTCCAACGCCTCAAAGAAGACGAAAACCGACGCCTCGATCTCGCATGGAACCTCAACCGCACCCTCGCCAAAATTAACTATCGCATCCACACCGACGCGATTCAGAGCCACCTCATCCCGCCGGAAGTCACTCCAAAACAGGCCGCGATCACCTACGCCAATGAAGCCGACCTCCTCAACGTTGCGCTCTTTGGCCAAACCGCTGGACAGTGGCGCAATGGAAACCCCGCTAAAGACGGCAACATGCGCGACCACGCCAGCCTCGAACAACTCCTCGTTCTCGCAAATATCGAGAATATGAATGCGGAATTTATCCACATGGGGCTTCCCCAGTCCGATCGCCTCAAGCGCCTGAACGCCATCGCCATTCGTCAAATGCAGACCCTTTCAGCTCGGATCACCAAACACTTGGAAGGAGAAAGATGATGAATCGACAAAACAACCCCCATCACGAAATCCCTCTACCCGGCTGCACACCCGAGCCCCTCATGGGCTACCTCAAAGCTCTAGGCGTCTTCCGCCTCATCGCCGAACAAGCCGACAACACCTGCCGCGCCGCCTGGCGCAACGGCAAACTCCACCTCCGCACCACCTTGAGTGAGGAGG
>DAISIK010000039.1:0-25139 GCA_036822055.1 Puniceicoccaceae bacterium | reverse complement strand
TGCTGCTGGAGAACCGCGCCCTGATATTCGAATTCAAGGTCGTCGCCGACGCCGCTGAAGACCGCGCCCTCGCGCAGATCCTGGAGAAAGGCTATGATCGCCCCTACCGCGAAGCGGGGTTAGAGGTGTATTGCATCGGGGTGGAGTTCAGCCGGGCGCAGCGGCGGATTATCGGGTGGGAAGCGCAAAGGCGCTAGGCGAGATACGGCAGCCTGCCGCCTCAGTCCAAGGGGGTTTCCCAAGTATACATCGGCGCCAGAAAGGAGTCATTCCGTACATATCTATATTATGAACCGATTCGCCTCGACATCTGCCATTGCCTGCACCTATCATTGTGATAAGAAAAGCAAGCGTACCATGATGGGAGCTCAAGGAACCGCCTCCTCGCAGGGGAGCCACTTTTCGTAGTCCTATGATGCGCTGCGTGAGGTAACCGACTCCGAGCGTTTTGAAGGATTCAACTTCGCCAATCCCGAGACCGCCATCGTCCCTGAACCTTTTGTTCGGAATGGGAATAGTTGCTCTATCTGTGATTCTATTCTTATATGGTTTTCTGTGTCTGGAAAATATATGCTATTAAACTCTTGCTTGATTTGTTCCGTTTTTATTCTTTTTGAAACACTCCTTAGTGACAATCAGGACGGCCGTTAAGCGTCGAAGATAGCCAGGCCTATAACCATACCGAAAACACTCCAACTGCGCTGTCGCTCAGCTCGGTTGCAATCGACCGCCCCTTCCGGCACCCCCTCCACGGACCCGCCCTTGGGTAGGTGGAGGCCTGCTTCCGGCACACAATGCGACCCATTTACTTTTGAGACGCAATCAAGGCAACCTTGACTCATCCACAGAAACAAGCCACTCTCCCGTGAACGAACGCCATCGAAATCATCGAAGAAATCGCCCGGCTTCCCGAGGACGAAAAAGGGAAAACTGTTGAGTTCGTGCGTCGTCTTCCCAATGCGAAGACGCTTGAAGCAACTAACGAACCCACAGACGATCTGCCGCGCTTTGAGACCTTAGAAGCCCATTTTGAAGAACTGCGCAAATGATGATCAATCTTGTTCGGAAGAGCCGGTTCAAGAAAGACTTCAGGAAGCTTTTATTCTTCGAAGAAGGATGTAGATAGGCTGGGTTTGGTTATTCAAACGTTTCAAAGGCAAGAACCTTTGCGGGAGTGCAACCGTGATCATACTTTGACAGGGAATTACATCGGCTACCGGGCATGTAACATCAGCCCAGACTGGCTTCTGATTTATCAAAAGACTGAGACTGAATTGATTCTGGTCCGCACTGGCTCTCGCAGGGACCTGTTTCGCTGAGGCCATTTAAATCTTCTTTGGTCGCGCCTTAGCTGCCTGCGCGAAGGCGGAAGCAGCTTTCCCATAAGCCGCCGAAAGTCCGGACAATCCGTGATTGCTCCGGGCTTGTTTATTGGCCTTCCACCCCCAATGAAACCTAAGCATTCTTATCCTGCATCTATGCTGCGCCCTGGGAGTTTGGATATTCTTATGGTTTGAGATTCTGCGGAGTGAAACACGCAGAAGGAGAGTCTAGGGGGAAGGGTGGAGAGTGGAGAGGAGGGCTTCACCGAGCCATTGGAGGGCTTCGGTTTCGGCTTGGCGCATTGCTTGGGTTTCGGCTGGATTTTGGTCGCCGAGACCGGCGAGGTGGAGCCAGCCGTGGACGAGGTAGAGGGCTAGTTCCCGATTGAAGGGTTGGGGAAGGGAAGCAGCTCGATCGAGCGAAACGCAGATTTCGCCGGCGAAGGCATTTTCGGGATGATCATTTTGGTCGTCGGGTTGCGGATTGGGACTGGTGAACGAGTCTTCCCCGCCGGGAAAGGTGATGACATCGGTTTCACTGGGGTCTCCGAGAAAGGTTCCGTGGAGTTCAGCCAGCTCATCAGCACGCAGAAGCGCAATGGAGAGATCCCCGGGTGGAATGGCGTATTTTGGCCATTGGTCGAGGCGGTGAAAGAGGTGGACGATGGCTTCCGTCTCTGGAGAAGCGGATGGGTTTGAGGAGTAGACCTGGACACTTCGAAGGTTGGTCATAGGGGAGTGAACTTACGCTGGTTGGTCGCGCTGAGGATTGGCGGTATTGGAAATTCCGGGACAGAGAGGTTGGAGCCTTTTCCTAAGCCGGCTTGGTTTGGGTGGAGTTGGTTTCTTCTTCGGCGGATGGATCGTTGGGAGCCGGTTCGGCGGGGGGGAGGGCTTTGGGCTCGGCTTCATCCGGATAGCGAACGCGGGTGTGGAGGCTGTTGAGAAGGGTGCGGGCAAAGCTGGCGCGGATACGGGCGAGTTGACCGGAGGTAATGCTGCACTCGTCGAACTGATGATCTTCAATCCGGCTACGGATGATCTTGTCGATCAACTCGTTGACACTTTGGGCATTGATTTTCGGGAGGGTTCGACTGGCTGCTTCGACCGAGTCGGCAATGAAAATAATGGCGCTCTCGACGGTTTGCGGTTTGGGCCCATCGTAGCGGTAGGTGCTCTCGGAGACGTCGGTGTTTTCGAGTGCTGCACCATAGTAGAAGGATTCTTCGACAGCCTCGGAGGAGCGTTTCTTTGCCTCGTGGTAGAAGTAGGCAATGAGTGAGGTGCCGTGGTGCTGCTGGATGATATCGATGAAGCTCTGGGGGAGGCGGTAGCGGCTGGCGATGGCGACGCCCTCTTTGACGTGGCTCTTAATGATCAGGGCGCTCATGGAGGGGTTCTTTCCGGTGAGCAAATTGACGCCGCCAGCCTGGTTTTCGATGAAGTACTCCGGCTTTACGAGCTTACCGATATCGTGGAAGAGCGAGGTGGAGCGGCAGAGAAGGGAATTGGCACCGATGGCGACGGCGGCATTTTCGGAGAGGCTGGCTACCATGAGGCTGTGGTGGAAGGTGCCGGGTGCCTCGAGCTGCATCTGGCGAAGGAGGGGATGGTTGTAATCGGTATACTCGAGGTATGTGATGTTGGTGGTAATGCCGCAGGCCCGCTCGACGAAGGGGAGAATGGCGAGGAGGAGAAAGCCGGAAATGAAGCCAACGATGATGGCCAGAACGGCACCGCGGCCGATCAGCCCGAGGGGGGAATTGAGGAGGAGCCCTTCGGCGAGCAGGATGAGGGTCGTGGCGGCTCCGACTGCGACGCTGCTGCGGATGATCGTCCCGCGACGGTGAGTGGTTTCGCAACTGGAGATCCCGATAACGGAGGCGAGGAAAGCGGTGAGGAAGACGGGGACGGTGGTCCCGTGAATGAGGCCGAAGAAAAAGGAGACGAGGAAGGCTGCCGGGAGGGAGATGGCCGGGCGGAGGAGAACGGTGAGAAGGATGGGAGCAAGAGCGATGGGGGCTCCATAGCGGAGGGTGGCAATGAGGGAGGGGTTAGCGACGAAGAAGGGCGAGTCCTCAAGATCGACCCAGAAGCGGAGGAGGACGATGTTGGCGAGGAGGGTTAAGAGGACAAAGTAGTAATCGCGGGTGGAGATTGATCTGAGGAAGAAGGGGAAGGCGAGGAGGAGGAGAAGCCCCTGGAAGGCCCTCTGGGTTTGCGCAGCGCTGAAGAGGAAGCGGCCCTGGGACTGGGCGGCCAGCTCATTGAGGTAGGAGACGTACCGCTCGTACATTGCCGGAGTGACGAGGGTGCCGGGGGTGATGAGGGTCTCTCCTTCCTGGATTTCGAAAACGACGGGTTGGATGTTGCGGAGGACGGCGGCTTCGGCTCGCTGGCTGGCGATGGGATCGTAGTGGAGGTTGGGGCGGATGCCGGTTTCGAGAATCCGGTAGATCGGATTAAAGAGATTCTCCGGCAGCTCGAGATTCATGAGGTCGAGCCGGAGGGAGACGAGGGCGTCGAGGCGACGTTGAAGTTCGATGGTGGAGGTTTGTCCGTCGTCGGTCTGGATACGGATCATCTGGTAGCTGCCGATCTCGCGGAAGTTGGGATCGTTGGGATCAATGATGCCGTTTTGATAGACTTTGCGGAGGGCAGCGAGACCGAGGCGGAGGAAGCGATTGCGCTCGAGTGAGGAAGCCTGGGAAAGGACCTGGATGATGGACTGGAGGTCTGGTTTGAAGTCGGCCTCGGAAATAAACTTTTCGGCAAACTCGCGAATCCTGGCCTCGCGCTCTTCGCTGGGGAGTTGGCGGAGAGGTCTCTCGATTTGGGAGAATTTGACGTCGAGCAGGGTGATGAACTGCTCAAACTTTTCATAGGGCAAACGATTGACGGTATAGACCGGAGGGACGCGCTCGCGAGCTTCGGAGATTTTGCGGTCGGTAGCGATTTGGCTCTGAAAGCGGAAGGGAAATTCGGCGACGACTCGCTGGTCTGCAATCTGGCCTTCGAGGATGGGGGGGCCGGAAAAATTGCGTCCGTAGAAAGAGACGAGAAGGGTGGTGAGGCAGAAGAAGACGTAGGCGCCAATGCGACGAAGGTAATCCCGATTGAGAGGATCCGGGCGGGATTGTTTGGCCCCGGTGCGGGCCCGTTCGCTCACCCGTTGGGAAACTGAGGACTGGCGCCTTTTGGGTGAGGAGGACATGGTGAAGGCTGTTTGGAGGAGGGGCCAGGCTCGTCCGGAGCGGCTGGCGGTGGCTCAGGGCGTTTCCTGCTGGTGCATTTCGTATGCCCGAATGATGCGTTGAACGAGAGGGTGCCGGACCACGTCCTGGGCCGAGAAGTGAAAGACGCTAATGCCCTCGACCCCGGTAAGGATTTGAATGGCTTCCTTGAGGCCAGAGCGCTTTGATCGCGGGAGGTCAACCTGAGTGATATCGCCCGTGATGACCATACTGCTGGACTCGCCGAGGCGGGTAAGGAACATCATCATTTGCTCCGGAGTGGTGTTTTGGGCCTCGTCAAGAATGATGAAAGCTTTGGAAAGGGTCCGGCCGCGCATGTAGGCGAGGGGGGCGATTTCTATGATGTTTCGCTCGGTTAATTTTTGAGTTTCTTCGATGCCGACCATGTCGTAGAGGGCATCGTAGAGGGGCCGGAGGTAGGGGAGGATTTTTTCTTGAAGGTCCCCGGGGAGAAAGCCGAGGGCTTCGCCAGCCTCGACGGCGGGACGGGTGATGATGAGCTTTTCGACGCGGCCGGTGTTGAGTGCTTCAATGGCGGCAGCCATGGCGAGGTAGGTCTTGCCGGTTCCTGCCGGACCGATGCCGAAGGCGATGTCGTGGGCCTGAATGTTGCGAAGGTATTGCTTCTGGTTCGGGGTTTTCGGAACAATGGTTTTGCGCTTTGTCTGGACGACGAGGGGATTCTCAAAGAGGTCCTGGAGTTCGGAGCCGCGGCCACTCTGGACCGTTTCGAGCATTTTGAGAAAATCGTGGCTACGAATTTGCATGCCCTGCTTGCGGGCCGCCTCCAAGGTGCGGAAGAAGAGGACGGCTTCCTCGGTGCATTCGGAAGGTCCGTCAATTTTCATCCAATCGTCGCGAGCCTGGATGCTGACTCCGAGACTATCTTCGACAGCTTCGAGGAGCATCTCGTCCCCGCAAAAGGCCTGATGGAGTTGGCGGGGGTTGGAGAATTGAAGGGTTTCGGCTGGCACGATTCAGGAGTTGGTGATTTCGGGCAGGGCCTTCCGAAGGACCTCCCACATGGATTCCATGGCAATGGGAAGGACGCGGGTATCGGCAACGACAGGCATGAAATTGGTGTCTCCATTCCATCGGGGGACGATGTGGCAATGGAGGTGCCTGGGGATGCCAGCTCCGGCGGCGGAGCCTAAATTATAGCCGATATTAAACCCGTGAGGAGCGAGGGCATGGCGGAGCAGCTTTTTGCCGAAGAGAATGGTTTGGTGGAGGTCAGTGAATTCGGCCGGGCTGAGGTCTTCAAGGTCGGGCACTTCGCGGTAGGGCACGGCCAGAAGGTGGCCCGCGTTGTAGGGGTAGCGATTCATGACCAGATAGGACAAGGAGCCGCGATGGATGAGGAGGGAACTCCGCTCGTCGAGTTCTTCAGGAATTGAAGCGAAGAGGTGGGGCTTCTCTTCTTTGGCCGAAGAGGGGGCGGCGACATAAGGCATCCGCCAGTGGGCATGCAAATTTTCGAACGCCATCAGGCCCTTGGAGAGGTCGGGAGCGAAGGGTGGACCAAAGCTTGGGGGACCATGGGTGGTGAAAAGGAGAAGCTAAAAGGAAACGATTGTTGGTTGATGCTGTTTATGAATAGTGTTCCTATCTTGCTCTTCAAACCAAAACTACTGTTATGATATCCCCAGGTTTCCCACCCGATTTCAAGCTTCCGCTAGAAACCCGTCTAGCCTTCTTTGCATCGTGCGTTTTCCTCGGGTTGTTAATCTGGGACCAATCCCACTGGTGGTTGACTCGGGAGGAGTACAATTTTGGTATCTTTGTGCCGATTTTTGTCGGTTGGGTTTTGGTGGAGCGGTGGCCCGCGATCCGGAATTTCCTGGTAACCGGGCGAGCCGGGACGAGGGGCGCCGACGAGGAGGAGTCGAGTGGGCGAGAGGGGAAAAAGGACGGCTGGCTGAGCGGTGTGCTGGAGGCGGGAGCCTGGCTGGTCTTGATCGGGGCATTGGCGCTGTACGCGATCGGGGCGGTGCTGCGCTCCTCGGACGAGGCAGCGAACTTACCGGCGACTCAAGCCTGGGCCTGGTCTTTCGCGGCCTTTTTGCTATCGTCGGCCTTTATTGTTTCGCGCCGGATCGGAGTGAGTGGAGTGACGCCGGCACTGGGAGACCGGTTGAAATTCGTGGGCCTATTCGTTTTTCCGGCTTTGATTTGGATGATCTCGGCGCCCCTGCTGGATTTCGCGGAGCGAAAGGTGAGCCTCTTCCTGCTCAATCGGGTGACCGACATCGTCTCCTTCACCTTTGAATTGCTCAATTATCCGCTGGAGCGGAAGGGGAACGTTCTGGTGCTGCCGATGGGGCAGGTTGGGGTAGAGGACGCCTGTTCGGGAATCCGATCCCTGACGGCCTGTTTGTTTGCGGGATCATTCATGGCAGCGATGTATGCGAATCGCATCTGGAAGAAGCTGACTCTGATTTTTCTGGCGATGGTTTTGGCGTTTGTAATGAACATTTTCCGCAGCCTCTTCCTCACCGCATGGGCCTACGCGCACGGCTCCGAGGCGATCAAAGGAAATTTCCACGATTTAACGGGTTATGCAGTGCTGGGCCTGACGTGGGTAGGGCTGATTATCCTGGCCCAGATTCTGAACTACTCACCGGACATCGAGTGGGAGGAGGAAGGTTCGACAGCATGAAGGTTCTGATGGCCACCCCGGAGGTGGTTCCGTTGATGAAAGAGGGGGGGCTAGCCGATGTGGTAGGTTCTCTCTCCAAGGTTTTGCACGCCCGGGGTGAGGATGTGCGAATCGTACTGCCCAAGTACGCCTCGCTGGATCTGGTGACCGTGGCAAAGCCCTTGGAGGGGATCCTCTACGTTCATCTCGGAGAGACTACCCTTTACGCCCGCCTTTGGGAAACGGTACTGGAACCTGACAGCCCGGTGCCGGTTTATCTGGTCGAGTTTTCGGAATACTTTGACCGTCCAGGAATCTACCACAACGGGCATGAATCCTATGGGGACAACGCCTACCGATTTGCCTTTTTCTCCCGTGCGGTGGTCGATGTTTGCCACCGGATCGGCTGGTATCCGGACGTGGTGCATTGCCACGATTGGCCGACCGGAATGCTCCCGGTAATCCTCAATGAGCAGGAGGCGGTGGGTCCGATGGAAAAAGCGGTTTCAGTCTACACCATCCACAATCTTGAGCACCAAGGCTACGGCCCTCCGGACATCCTCTCCTTCCTCGGGTTGCCGGGATCTCTCTTCCGCCCTGATGGAGTGGAGGCGATGGGGAGAGTAAACATGATGAAGGGCGGTATCTACCATGCCAACAAGGTGACGACGGTGAGTCCCCGATATGCCAGAGAGATCCGGTCCTATCCGGGTGGCTGTGGTCTTGAGCACGTGCTGCAGTTTAAAGGGGCAGACTTGCTGGGGATATTGAACGGAATTGATGAAGACGAGTGGAACCCGGCGACGGATGAGTTGATCGAGGCGAAGTTTGATTTGAAGAACCTGAGCGGGAAGGAAAAAAACCGGACGGCGCTGCGGGAGTACTTCAGCTTGCGGGACGCGGAGGAGATGCCGATTTTCGGGGTGGTTTCCAGGCTTTACCACCAGAAGGGTCTCGACCTCCTTCTCGGCTGTTTGGAAGAAGTGCTTGAGAAGATGATGGTCCAATTTGTCGTCCTCGGTAACGGTGAGCGCTTTTTGGAGGATGGATTCAGGCATCTGGCTGGGCGCTATCCCGAACGTCTTGGCGTGCAGATTGGTTTCAACACGCGGGTGGCTCATCAGATTTTTGCAGGCAGCGATTTTTTTGTGATGCCGAGCCGATTTGAGCCGTGTGGATTGGGGCAGATGTATGCGATGCGTTATGGCTCGCTTCCGGTCGCGAGGCGAACCGGTGGACTGGCGGACACGGTGCTTCCCTACGATGAGGAAACTGGAGAGGGGAACGGCTTCCTCTTTGAATGGCCCGGGGTAGAGACCCTGCGGGATTTAATCGGGATGGCGGTGGCAACCTGGTATGACCGACCGGCCCACTACCGCAAGCTGCAGCGAAGGGCGATGAAGACTGATTTTGGCTGGGGAAAGCGGGTGGATTCCTACCTCGATGTGTATCGTTGGGCGGCGGCGTCGCGCGGGGTGATTCTGGAAGGATAGGGAAATTGTCCCCGCGACTCTGGACTGCTGGAGCACGGATCCCAAAGGCTGCCGAATGAAAGGAGGAGGTGGGTGGAAGGATCTGCCAAGTGCCGTAAATGCTGGACGCGGGGGCGAGTTGGTAGTTGCGCTCCCGGGGAGGACGGAGCAGATTTACCGATTCGTTCCGATTCCATGACTGCTAGCCGATTCATATCCAACCACGTTGCTGATTTACCCCGATCCGGGATCCGCGATTTTTTTGCGATCGTGGCACAGATGCCGGAGGCGATCTCGTTGGGAATCGGGGAGCCCGATTTTGTGACGCCCTGGCATATCCGAGAGGCGGCCATTTTCGCCCTTGAGCGAGGAAAGACCTACTACACGGACAACCGCGGCTTGTTGCAGTTGCGGAAGGAAATCTCGACCTATGTTGAGCGCGAGTTTGGGGTCGGGTATGACCGGGAAACCGAGGTTCTGGTTGCGGTGGGAGTCTCTGAGGCGCTGGATTTGGCATTGCGGGCTGTCTTGAATCCAGGAGACAAAGTGATCTATCACGAACCGTGTTATGTCAGCTACAGCCCCAGCATTGTTTTGGCGCACGGAGTGCCGGTGAGGGTGGCTACCACCCCGGAGGAAGGTTTCACCCTTCGCCCGGACAGGCTCCGTGAAGCTTGGGAGCCGGGTTGCAAGGTGCTGATCCTAAACTTCCCGACTAATCCGACAGGCGGGACGGTGGACCTCGAGAAGCTCCGGGAGATCGCGGCTTTTGCCCAGGAGAAAGACCTCCTCGTTCTTTCGGATGAAATCTACTCCGAGCTGACCTATGAGGGGAAGCACCACAGCATCTCGGCCTTGCCGGGAATGCGGGAGCGGACGATTTTCCTGCATGGCTTTTCGAAGGCCTTTGCGATGACGGGTTTCCGGATCGGGTACGCCTGCGGCCCGAAGGAGGTGATTGATGCCATGATGCGGGTCCACCAGTACTCGATGCTGTGCGCTCCAATCTTGAGCCAGGAGGCAGCGATTGAGGCGCTGCGAAACGGTGCTGAGAGCGTGACGCGGATGAAAGAGCAGTACCGGGTGCGGCGGGATTTCATTGTGAGGCGTTTTCGAGAAGCCGGCCTGGAATGTCATCTGCCGAACGGGACCTTTTATGCTTTCCCGAAAATTGAAGGAACTGGCTTGGATGCGGCGACCTTTGCTCGTCGACTGCTCGAGGAGCAAAAAGTGGCAATGGTGCCGGGGACCGCTTTTGGACCGACGGGCAGTGGCTTTGTGCGGGCGAGTTTTAGCACCAGCTATCAGCGGATTACGGAGGCCACCGATCGGATCGAACGATTTGTGAATGGATTGAAAGGCTGAGAAGGAAGACGATGGAAGAAAGGCAAATCGTTCTGGTCGGGAGGCCCAACGTGGGGAAAAGTCGTCTTTTTAACCGATTGGCCGGGAAGCGAGTTTCGATCGTCCACGATCTACCGGGAGTGACTCGGGACATTGTTACCCATTCCCTGAAAGGGGGGAGGATATTGGTGGATACCGGAGGGCTCGGGCTGGTTGAGGGAGCGACACCTGAAGTGTTGCGGGAGGCGGTGGAAACGCAGGTCTTTGTGGCTACTGGCGCGGCCTCGGTGATCCTTTTTGTGGTAGACGTGCGGGAGGGGCTAACACCGCTGGATGAGGAGATCGCAACGGATCTCAGGCGCTCGAAATGTCCGGTCAAGGTGGTGGTTAACAAATGCGATACTGAGGAACAAGATACGCTCGCGCTGGGAGCTTCGAGACTGGGATTTGGCGAACCGTTTGCGGTATCGGCCGAACATAATCGGGGGATCAGGCAGCTTGAAAAATGGATCTTCGACCACGTGCCCTCAGCGGAGGAAGGCGGAGATCCGCAAGCCGCTGAAGAGCGCCGGGTGGGAATCTGTTTTGCGGGCAAGCCCAATGTTGGAAAATCGAGTTTGACGAATCGGTTGCTCAATGCGGAGCGTTTGATTGTTAGCGACGTGCCGGGAACAACCAGAGACTCGGTGGCCTTCAATCTGGACTGGAAGGGATCCAGGGAGGAAGTGCGGCGCTACCGTCTGCACGACACAGCGGGGCTGCGGGCGAAGCGGAAGATTGACGATTCGATCGAATATTTCTCGAGCTTGCGAACCCGAGAGGCTGTGGAAAAGAGCGATGTAGTGGTTTATTTGCTCGATGCGCTGACCGGAGTGACCAAACAAGACCAAAAGTTCGTTGGAGAGGTCCTGAAAGCCGGACGCGGTCTGGTTCTCGCGGTCAATAAGTGGGACTTGGCACTGGAAAGCTTTGCGACCGGTGGGGTCGAGGGCTACGAGAGCAAGGAGGATTTTGCCAAGGCTTATGAAGTGGCTTTGAGGAAAGAACTCTTCTTTTTGCCGGAGTCTCCAGTGGTCTTTCTTTCAGCTCAAATGGGACACGGGATTGAGCCTTTGCTGGCAGCTGTGGGCAGGGTGGATCGGGTGCAGCATACGCGGTTGGCGACGGGCCCGCTCAATCGCTTGATTCAGGATCTTTTTGAGGAGACCCCTCCGAAGGCAAAAGATGGCAAACGCTTCAAACTCTACTACACGGTCCAGACCGGAGTAGCGCCGATCCGACTAAAGGTTTTTTGCAACGATCCCGAGCGCCTTGATGACAGTTACCGACGGTATCTGGAGAAGGGGATTATCAGCCATTTTAACCTGATTGGAAGCCCGCTGGAGATGAAGTTTGTGGGCAAGGTTAAGGAGCAAAATCCGTTTCTTAAACGCTAGCTTGAAGCGGAAGAATCGTCTGCGGTAACGTCCATTTGCTCGGGGGCAGCTTCGGGTCTAAGCTTTTTGCAGAGTTCCTCGTGGATGCGATCGATCGGAGGTCGGTCGTAGATGAAGTCATCGAGACGGAAGTTGCGGTTTGAGGTCTGTTGATCGGAATAATAAAAAATGGCTATCCCTTTTTTATCCCAGCGGCGGTTATCGACCTCGGTGATAGAATCAACATCGACGCTCCGTCCGTCAGGCAATTGGACGGTTGAACCATCGTAGACAACAGCTCCGCGGCTGCGGTAGAGGGCATTGACGATCAGGATGATGGCTCCCGGACCAAGACCGATGAAGAATACCTTCTGGATGAAAAGATCGGCATCGCTTTTCGGCTCCCCGAGGTCTTCGAGGAGGACTTCCAGTTCGTCGATCCGCTGTTTGTCGTCGGCAGCGAGGGCCGACTCCTTCTCGGCGGTAAGTTTCTCGATTTCCGCATTCTTGGCCGGCCAGGCCACCCAACCATCGTAGGCGAAGAGGAGGCTGACGGCAAAAAAGATCGTGGCTACGAAATAGCGGGTCCGTCGGTAAGACCGCGAAGCCTTGGCGGTGATTGGTAACTCGAGGGTACTTGAGGTAGCTTGCGAATCCGGGGTGGTCGTTTCCTGCGGGTTCTCTGAGTGGTGGTGGGTGTCCGACATATTTCTACTTGGATGAAGTAGTTGTGCAAAATTTGCAAAGAAAAGTTCAGTCCGGATTGATGCTTGACTGAGCGGGTCGGTGCCTTCACTTTCATTGGTTTTTCAATCCAATATTCCTTTCACCAATGGCCCTTCGCATCCGTTTACAGCGCCACGGCGCTGCCCACCGTCCCTTTTACCGAGTAGTTGTCGCCGAAGCATCGGCCCGAAGAGATGGACGCTTCGTCGAGTTGGTCGGAACTTACGATCCTCAGAACAAAGAGGCCTCCGAGCAATCAAACCTCAAGATGGATCGGGTTGAGCACTGGATAAAGGTGGGTGCCAAGCCGACAGAGACGGTGGCGAGTCTGATCAAGAAGGCAAAGAAGCAGGCTGTTCCGGCGGTATGATAGCTGGTGTGTCCGTCTATCTTGCTCCGACGATTTTTGAATAAGACTGTTGCCTGGAGGCAGCAGTCTTTTTTTTTCGGTGAAATTCGACATCCTAACCCTGTTTCCGAGAATGGTGGAGGGCTTCTTTGAGGAGAGTATCCTCGGGCGGGCGGTTGAGGCTGGCCGCATCTCGATCGGGGTTCACAACCTTAGGGATTGGGCCGAGGGCAAGCATCGGATTACGGATGATCGTCCTTTTGGAGGTGGTGCGGGAATGGTTTTGAAACCGGAACCGCTTTTTCTGGCTATTGAAGCTTTGAGGGGGGAGCGCAGTAAGGTCATTTACCTGGCTCCGGACGGCGTTCGTTTGAATCAGGCCAAGGTCAATTCTCTGGCCAGGGAGGAGCATCTGATTCTGGTGAGTGGACACTATGAGGGGGTTGATCAGCGAGTGCGGGATTCCGTGATCGATGAAGAGATCTCGATTGGGGATTACGTCCTCTCGAACGGCACCCTTCCGGCTGCTGTCTTGGTTGATGCGGTAAGTCGTCAACTTCCCGGGGTCCTTGGGGAGGCCAGTTCACTTTCTCAGGATAGTTTTCATGGGGGGCTGCTCGGTTGCCCCCAATGGACGAGACCCCCGGAATTTCGCGGGATGAAAGTTCCCGAAATCCTGTTTTCGGGTGACCATGCGGCAATCGCAGCATGGAGGTTGGAACAACGAGAAGAGAAGACACGCCAACGGAGGACCGATCTCTGAGGGCAGATTATTGGTTTTAGGAAGCGGTCGGTAGCTTGGCCGTGACAATCTTCGGCAGCCCGACTTACGGATTACCCTTCTGCCGACGAAGAAGACGGTGGGCGTGACTGGAGGACGGGGATTGGGAGGAAACAAAAAGACCCGCAGGGAGGCGGGTCTTTAGCCTGAGCCAGCGAGCTCAGGGTAATTGAGGGTTGGCGGTCAGTTGCCAACTACGTTCACTCGCCGGTGTTCCTTGTCGAAGGCAACCGTGCCATCTGCGAGGGCGAAGAGGGTGTAATCTCTGCCGAGGCCCACATTGGTTCCGGGGTGGTAACGGGTACCGCGCTGACGCATGATGATGTTACCAGCGATGACCTTTTCGCCACCAAACTTTTTGACGCCCAAGCGCTGGGCGTGACTGTCGCGACCGTTCTTGGAAGTTCCTTGTCCTTTTTTGTGTGCCATGATGAATGAGGAGGGTTAGGGATCGGTGAAATTATTCAGGCAGTGATGGATTCGACTCGAACGACAGAGATGCACTGGCGGTGACCTTTGCGCCGTTTGTAGCCTTGGCGCCTTTTCTTTTTAAAGATGATCACCTTTTTATCCTTCTGGTTGTGCAGGATGCGGAGGGTGACGTTGGCACCTTCAACAAACGGAGCACCAAAAACAGCGCTGCCGGGCTCACCGGAGACGGTAAGGACCTCCGTGACGGTGACAAGATCATCTGGATTGGTAGATGGAAACTGGTTGAGCTTCAAAACATCGCCCTCGGAAACGATGAACTGGCGACCTTGAGTTTGAATCGTGGCTTTCATGGAAAATCGAATAGTAAAGTGGATATGATCGGGTGATTCAAGAGAAAAAAGCTCTGCCACAGAGGATTCCAAGAAAGCAGCAGACCAGGCAAATGCTGACGCTGAGGAGGATATAGAGAAGGGCAGTGGTCAGGTGGCCTGAGTGATAGAGGGAGAAGGACTCGAAGCTAAAAGTGGAAAAGGTGGTGAAGCCACCAATTAGGCCGATGCCGAGAAAGAGCCAGAGACGGTGAGATGTACTTGTTGGGTGGTAGGGCAGGAGGGCGGCAGCGAGAAGGCCGATCAGGAAACAGCCGAGGCTGTTGATGCCGAGGGTAGCAAGGGGGAGGGATGTGGGGATCATCCGTTGGACGAGGAGGGAGATCAGGTACCTTGAGGTGGCTCCGAGACCACCACCGATAAAGACAAAAACCAGATCACTCATCGTTCCAATAGCAGGCACCAAAGAGACGAACGGCCCGGTAGGCAAGATGACGTTTCCAACCGGCGATGCCCTCTGCTTGCATGATTTGGAGAAAAAGGCGGTCGCTCTCGAGTCGGGTGAAGGTCCTGACCGGATCGACCTGAGGGGGACGAGGTCGACCGCGAAACTCGTAGAGGTAATCGTGAACGAGAGGCGCTGGGAGGGACAGCTCGAATGGAGCGATAATAGTCCAGAACCATCGGGGGACGGAGGCTAGATCAAAAGAGTAGCCAGCGGGGATGAATAAAGCGAATGAGCCACATTGGAGAGACCATGCCTGGGCGAGGGTCCATTGATTTTGATCGATGTGGTATGAAACGTAGACCCGTGAATAGGAGAGTTTGGGGCAAACGGAGGCCATGAGGTGGAGCCGTCCGGGCAACCGACCAAAACGGATCAGCGGTAAGTCTTAGAGAGCGAATCAATCATTTCGCGCATAGCAACAATGTGTTCCTGGCGCGCGTTGAGATCTTTCAGCATCCAGCCAAATATCTTGGCATCAAGATTTTCGATGGCACTAGAGATGGATCGTTCTGATGTTTTTGCCAAATCGTCGTAAAGATCAAAGATATCCTTGTAGGTGAGGCCGGATTTTACCCGACGGTTGTACCGGCGAGCGGCTCGATCAATCCGCGAATCCTGAAACTTTCCGATGGGAATGAGCAGATTGGGGTTTTGATTGACTGCGTAGATGGTTTGGATTGCCTCGTTGTTGGTGGTGACCGCCTCGAGGTAGGTGGAGTGGGCTTGTTGAAAGGCTTCCGCCGAAATCTTTTTGAAAGAGATTTTTGAGTCCACCCGAAGGCCGAAGCGACGCGGTTTGACGAAGCGGGTTCCGGCGATGGTTGGATCAAAAAAATCGGAAAAGGTTACATAGGACGAGACACCGACTACTTCATTGGCCTCGTTGAGAATTGGCCCTCCGCTGTTGCCAGCGACGATGTCGGCATCGACCTCTACTTCGTCGACGGAGATGGCGACGATTTTTCCGCTGTCCTTGGAGATGTGACCGGAACCTCGACTATTACCGAGAACGGTGATCTTATCACCAAACTTGATACCGGGGGCAGCTTTCAATCCGCCGTCGTACTCTACTTCAAACCGGGCAAGGTCCCGGTCAGTCGCGATCTGAAAAGAGCTGGTCTGGAGCCTTTCTCCCTTGGTGTTGGTAAACTCGAGAGAATCGGCGGCACCGATGACGTGAATATTTGTGTAGAGCCAAACTTTATTTTCGTGTTGGAGAAGGAAGGCCGTACCGCGACCCTCTTTGGTGGCGACGGTGAAGACTGCCTCGGCAGGTTCCAAAACCTGGAGCGGGGGAGGAGTCCAGGAGCGAATACGTTCCTGATCGGCCGGAGAAAAAAGCTTGATTGGCGCCTCAAACTCCACTCCATCGGTACGGATCATTTTTACTTTGGTATCGTCCGTAGACAGGATCTCGGCTTCAATCAATCGCCCATCCGCGCTGGTCCAGCTTTCAACGGCGCCGTGTAGGCCGATTGCTCCAAATGAAAACCCGACTCGAAAGATTAGTTTAAAGACGAATCTCATTTCAATAATAGTAGTATGGGCACAAAGACAAAAGGGAAGCCATGATCGGTTAATTCTTTGTGAAACTTCTCTTTGTTGAGTTTAATGATCACTCAGTCGACTATTCAAGTCGGGTTCTACAAGCCCGCTCCTTGATGGCTATCGCTCACGTCTTCTGGTCAGGTGGGAGGTCGCGGAGGAGTTCGTCCAGGGCGATCCAGACCTGATTGGATAGATCCTCGGGGCGGGAATCGGGAGAGAGACCTCTGGAAGCTGACGCGTTTAAAAGTTGGCGGTAAGGTGGAGAGCCAATGCTCTTTTCGAGCCGTTTGCCGATTTGTTTGCGACGCTGCTGGAAAAGCTGGCGAATGATGGAGACCGTTGGTCGAGCGAATCGGTGGCCGCCGGGCTTGCGGTGAGCGTGAACGAGAACGGACTCCACCTCGGGGATGGGAAAAAAGCAGCGTGGAGGTACCCGCTGTTGCCAGACCGGAGTGAAGCTCTCGGTAAAGAGAATGGCGAGACCGCCGCGGGCCTTGGAACCCTCTGGAGCGATCAGGCGTTCCCATGCTTCAAGCTGAAGGAGGAGGGTAATTGCGGAAGGGAGGGTGGAGCTCTCCAGGAGGATTTTTTCCAGCCATGGAGAAGTAATGGCGTAGGGGAGATTGGATACAATTTGAAAGGGGCTACCTGGCGGGAGTGAACCGAGGGGTTGGTCGACGGCATCTCCTTCGGTCAGGTAGAAGGTGTCCTGGGTGAGATGCTGGCGAAGATGGGATGCGAGGCGATGGTCGTATTCTACCGCGTGGACCTCGAACCCTTGATCCAGCAGCTGGGAGGTTACCTGGCCCAGACCGGGACCCACCTCGAGGACTGTTTTTTCCCCGACGGCCTGAGCGGCGTCGAGGATGCGGACGAGAATGTTTGCATCGATAAGGAAATTTTGCCCGAGGCGTTTGCTGGGTCTTACTCCACAGGCATCCAGGGCGGCACGAACGGAGGAGGGGGATGCCTTCATTGAAGGATGAGGAACGCTCCGGTCGCTGGGATATCGGATTTGCTCAGGCGGAAAGGCTCCAGCACTCCCTTGCCGTGCTAGTCCAGGCTTCCGGGTCCGGCGATCGCATGAGGGCTTCTCCAACCAGGATTGCGCGGGCGCCGCTGGCAGCTACCCTTTGGAGATCGGAATCCGTGAAGATGCCGCTTTCGGCGATGGAGACTATATCATCAGGGATAAGGGGGATAAGCGCCTCGGAGGTGCTGAGATCGACGCTGAAGGTGTGAAGGTTTCGGTTGTTGACGCCGACGATCCTCGGCTCGCAACTGAGAACGAGATCAAGCTCGGTCTGGTTGTGAACCTCGAAAATAGCGTCGAGCCCGGCCAGCTCAGCGCACCGATAGAGTTCGAGGAGGGTATCGCGATTAAGGGCGGCGGCGATGAGGAGGATAGCGCTGGCCCCGGCCTCGGCGGCCTCGAGGATCTGAAGGGGGTGGACGGTAAAATCTTTTCTCAGGACCGGAACCGCCCGCTGGTGGTGGCGAAGAAAATCCGTGACCTCGCACAAGTCTTGAATGTCGCCACCGAAGAAGGTCTGGTCGGTAAGGACGGAGATGGCATCGATGCCGGCATTGACGTAGTTGCGTGCGTATTCAACCGGGTCGGCATCGTCACAGATAGCTCCAGCGGAGGGTGAGCGTCTCTTGATTTCGCCGATAATCCCCGGTGCAGAAGCGGAAATGGCTCTGCGAAAAGATATCCGGGGGAAGGATGCAAAACGTGCTAGCTCCTCGTCCCGGACCCGGCGGAGACGTGGTTTAAGTTCCAGGTGTTTTTGGGCGATGATTTCTTCGAGGCTGGTCGGCATTGAGGAGAACGGTGAGGTGGCGGTACCTAAAAGACAATGTCTGTTCTTCGGTCGCCTTTTAAGATGATCTTTGTCTAATGAGAGCAATGGAGGCCAAACCGAGATTGTTTTCCCTTTTGATGGAGCGACGCTTTTTACCGTACTTCGGGGTGCAGTTTTTTGGAGCCTTTAACGACAACGTATTCAAGATCGGGATCATTTTCTTCCTGACCTTCGGTTTGGCCGAAAGCCTCCCGGATGAGAGTCGGCTGACCTGGATCACGGCGGCCAGCGGAGTGTTCATCCTCCCGTTTTTGCTTTTTTCGGCTTTTGCCGGGCAGTTTGCGGACAAATATCGAAAAGTTCGGGCTGTGCGGGTGCTTAAGTTCACTGAGTTAGCGATCATGCTGGTAGGGGCGGCGGGGCTCTTTTGGTCAAACCTTGGACTGATGTTTGGGTGTCTTTTTTTAATGGGGGCTCAGTCGGCATTTTTTGGTCCGCTGAAGTATAGTCTCCTGCCTGAGACGCTTGATAAAGGAGAGCTTTTGCTGGGTAACGGCTGGGTACAGGCGGGCACCTTTGGGGCGATTCTTTTGGGGACGCTGGCGGGTGGGATTCTCTATGAGTTAGACGGAGGAGGACTTGTGCTGGGCGGCGTCATGTTGCTGGTCGCGTTAGCCGGGATTCTCGCAGCCTTGGCGATGCCCGACGTCCTGGAGGCCCGGGCCCCGGGACTGCGGCTTCGGTGGAATCCAGCTTTGGCGATGTGGAGCGCGATGCGAGAGGCGATGGGTTTGAGGGGGCTGAGGCTGGCCATCCTCGGAGTGGCTTGGTTCTGGTTCATGGGCTCGGCCGTTCTCGCGCAGTTCACGATTATTGCCAAAGACTACCTTGGCGGAACGCCAGTGGTGAGCACCATCTTGCTCGCTCTGATGACCCTGGGGATCGCGATCAGTTCGCCCCTCTGCTCGGTGTTGATGCGCGGGAGGGTGAGGTTTGTTTCGGTTCTTGGCGGTGGAATTGGGTTGGCGGTCTTCCTGGGCCTTGCGGGGATGAGCTTGCATTCGATCGGTATTTACAGCGGGGACGAAATGAGAGGCCTGAATGAAATTTTGGCAGATCGGGAGAGCGCCTTCGCTTTTCTTTGGATCGCGGCCCTCGCTCTTTCTTCAGGGTTTTTCACGGTGCCCCTCTACACTTTTATTCAGGGTGGGACAGTGGCGGAGAGTCGGGCCCGGGTGGTTGGAGCGAGTAATTTTTTTAATGCTCTCTTCATGGTGCTGGCCCAAGCGTATTTTATTATTGGATACAATTTTGGCGCCACCCTGCCGGTTCTCTTTTTGGGAATGGCAGTGGGTCAGCTTCTGGTTGCGGTGGTGCTCTTTTCTTTTCGGCCTAAAGCTGCGATGATCGGTGAGGCGAGCGGTAGTGCTTAAGTGGTGACGAGCGAGCAAGGAACTTTGAAACTGGTCTGGTGGAGGATCCTCCGCTGGTTGGGGAGGCTTGGCTTCTACCTCATCTTTAGAGCCGAGGTGAGGGGTCTGGAGTACGCAAAAAAATCCCCGCCTGGCACCGTGGTGGTGGCGAACCACCTCTCCTACCTGGACGCAGCAGCCTTGGCGGTTTTTCTGCCATTTCCGGTTACTTTTGCCATCAATCCGGAGGTGGCGCAAAAACCTTGGGTTCGAGTTTGGCTGGGAATCTTTCGGGCGATTCCGGTTAGCCGGGAGGACCCCTCGGCGCTGAGGAAGCTGATTCGTTTAGTTGGGGGCGGGAACCACCTGATGCTCTTTCCTGAGGGGCGGATCAGTCTGAACGGAGGCTTGATGCGGATTTTCGGGGGGCCGATGGCACTCGCGAGAAAGGGAAGTGGGTGCCTGCTACCCGTGGTTGTCGGTGGGGTAGAGGATTCTGCCTATGCGCTGGGTGTGCGGAGGCGGCGATGGAACTGGTTTCCGAAACTCAAACTCCGAGTCAGGCCATCGGTTCTGGTCCCCTCCCAGGTTGGGGAAGAATGGGTTTACGACATCCTCCTGGAGGGATTAATCGAGATGCGGGTCGATGAGAACGCCAATGAGAAAGCCGGTGAACTGGACCATTACCTCGCAGCCTTCTTGACGGTTTATCCCAGGGAAGAAGGTGCTCCGATAGCTTCTTACGGGCTGGGAGAGGGAAGTCTAGCGGAGCGTCTCGTCGAAAAGGTTGCTGGCCATCGTAGTACTCGATGGGTGAATTTTTCGGGCGGGTTCAATTCTCGAAGAATGGGGCGCCAAGCTTACGACCTTCAGCCGAAAGATCTCTGGATGGATTCTGGGATGGTGGAAAGTTTTGTTCGGGGGCAAGATCCGAGGGATTGGAATGCTCTGGAACGTTGTTTCGTTGTCGGTCCGCTTGGCTCCATCGAGGCCGATAGACTCGGGGCGAGGTTCGGAATCAAAGTCCACTTTTTGGAAGCGGATCCCGAAAGCTGGCGCGATTTCCTATCTGATCCCTGGATCAAGGGTCGTCTGGTAGGATCGACTCTCGTACAAGCGGCGGGGGTGGAGTTGGATCGGGACGAAGGATTTGATCAGGCCCGGGGGCGTTGATTAAGGTGGGCCATCCCCCCGTCAATGGACCAGATTTGTCCGCTCACCCACGAGGCATCGTCCGAGCAAAGCCAGGCGATGAGGGAAGCAATTTCCATGGGCTGGCCAATCCGACCGAGGGGATGCATCCTTTCGGAGATGGCTCGTGCCTGTTCGGAGCTAATGACCGGGCGAGAGAGGTTGGTTTCTACTAGCCCGGGGGCGACTGCATTGACCCGAATCCCCCGACTGGCGTAGCTGGCTGCAGCGCTGAGGACAAGACCATTGATGCCGCCCTTGGCAGCAGCGACAGCCTCGTGGGAAGGGAGACCAACGACAGCGGCTGCCGAGCTGAGTAGTACGATTGAGCCGGAACCCTGCTTGTTCATGATGCGAAGCGCTGCTCGGGTGGCGTAGAATGCCGAGGTGAGGTTCCGGTCGATGGTGTCCTCCCATTCCTCGTTAGTGATGTTATGGAATGGTTTGAGCCGAATCGATCCGATGGCGTGGACATAGGCGTCGAGGTGGCCAAGTTTTGCGAGGGCATCTTCAAAAGCTTGGTCGACGCTTTCAGAATTGCGGGCATCGGCAGCAATGACCTCGAAATCTTTGGGCTGATCGGAATGGAGCTCGCCGCGGGCGAAACCGATGACCTGCCAGCCGGATGAGTGGAGCTTTTTGGCTGTTTCGTTGCCAATACTGCCGGTGATACCTCCGATGAGAACATTTTTTTGGGATGCCATTGGTACCAACCAAGCGGAAACCGATCAAAGTGCAAGAAGGCGAAGGAGGACTTCAGAGAAGCTTGACCCTTCCCGCGATGATTTGACTATTTGGTGGGGTGCGGAACCGATCAATTTGTGGAATCCTCATTTTTGCACTATCTATCCAGGTAATGGGTGGGAGCGAGGATCCGGCGTTTGACGAGGCATTTACCGTGGCCTACGAGCTTCATCAAAAAGGGGTGTCTGGTGACGAACAGGCGGTGGTGCTCGCGATGGACAAGTTTCGGGATTTGTATGCCGCTTATCCGGAGCGGGTGGAGGCTTTGGCCTTCCTGGGGAGCTCTTGCACGCTGCGGGCCAGGGACGTGGTTTTCTACCGCAAGATGGACTATTTGAGGGAGGGCTTTGAAGCGATGGATTTGGCGGTGGAGCGAGCCGGGCCAAGCCTTTGGCCGCGCTTGATTCGGGGCATCAATGGATACCAGCTACCAAAGGTATTCGGACGTCGTGAAACGGCGAGGGAGGACTTTGGATACCTCACCGATCGGCTTGCGAGGCAAGCAGACTCGGAGCCCCCGAAGCTGGTCGAGTTGATTTGGTTTCATGCAGGAAAGTTCGCTTACCAAGAGCGCGATAGCCGCTCCCTGGAGTGGCTGGAGAGGGCGCTCGAAAGTTCGGTTGGAGTGGTCCCAAGAGAGGATCTGGAGGAAGCCCTTAGGTTGGCCAAGAGGCGCTTTGGTTGAGTTGCTGGCCGATCTCGAAGGATCTTTAAAGCCGACTTTTGATCTCCAGTTTTAGATCCAAAAAGCTCGTTGTGAGAACAGCGCCGTAGAAGTGACCTACTGGGGGCGAGATAAAATTGACCCACCTGAGGAAAGGGGAGCCGGTCAGGGAAGGAAGTAAAGGTCGAAGGCCGGAGCTTCCGCGGCCAGTGCTCGCGGCAGGTGCTCATCCCGGCGTTCTGCGAATGGGCGGCGTGGAACAACCGCCTCCTCTATAATCTGCCCAGCGAGATCGACCTGCCGCGCTTGGATAAACGGTTGACCAAGCAAATCCTAACCCAACTTGTACGGCTTCTTACAACCTGAGCTGCAGTCCCGCTTGAAGTCGGAGAGCTGGGTGGCGGCGCGTTTGGTCGCCGTTTCCCCGTTTTTAGTTCTCCAGTTTACAGTAATGCGATGTGCTTGGGGGCGGGACGTCCGGTGGCCTCTGAAACTTGTATGGGGCTTCGACAGTTTACTCCTGCGAATAGCGTATGTGGCCAACGTAGGTTCGCGAGAGAGCCGAAAGCCAGAAAGGCGATGACTTTCGCATCTGATGAGTCACGACTGCGACCCTGCCTCTCCTTTTCTTTGCCGGGAACCGTCAGGCCGGATGCCGAAAACTACGATTTGAAGTCAGTTGAATATCTCATTGATGCTGCCATTGTCTCGGGAGAGCGTCCCGCTCTGCGGAGATAAGTTCTGCGAGAAGGGCGTCGGTATCGCCGATGGAATTGGTGAGCGGATCGGTGAGAAGAGCACGGCGCAGGAGGTGGCGGTCTTCGTGATAGATGGCCTCGGCGGTGAGTTCGTGGGTGTCGAGGATGACTTCCATCATCCCGCGAATGCCGCGTGGGATTGGGAGCGTGGGCAACGGACGCGGACCGCTCATGTCCAGGTCGCTGTAAAGTTCCAGATAGGCGTCGTCCGCCATGTTCGGAACGGCACCTCGGTTAGGTTGGTTGATGAAAAAGCGTTTGGCGAGCCCGGCCCACATCGACTCGATGATGTCGGTGGCTGGGTCGGGGCCAAATTCGGTGTCAAACTCGGCGATGGGTGCGGCACCGGAGAGGTAGTCGTCCACTCGCTGCCAGACATTGGCAGTCCAATTCGCACGCTCAGCCGGATCAAAGAGCTGGAGCGGAGGAATTTCTTCCGAGGTAACCCCGTGCCCCTGATAAAAGCGGACATATTCCTTGGTGTGTCCAACTACGGTGGGGATAGCTCCGAAGGCGGTGGCCAGCTGGTATTGGATGTCGAGATTGAAGACGCCTTTTGATCCGCGATAAATCAAGTCCGCCTCCTCGGCATCTTTCTCGACCTGGGCGCGTTGGTGGATGGTTTCCAGCAACGCAGGGCGGAGATCACGCCCGGCGTGCTCGAAGTGCAGGACCCAAGTGAAGTGGTTCGGCCCCACACTTTGCAGGTCGAGATCACGGTCGATTTGGGGCGGGAGGGAGGCTCCCTTCTCGATCAGCCCCGCCATTTCGGCATATTTCTGGCGCAGTTCATATTGAGCATCGCAAATGGCAAACGATTTGAGCTTTGGAAAAAAGCGGGCTAGTCCCATGCCGTGAACAGCTGCCGGGTTGATGTAGTTGATCACCCATGCTTCCGGGCAAAGCTCCTCGATGTCCCGCGCGGCACGGATGATCTCGGGAAACTCGCGCATGGCGCGGAGCACACCGCCGGGTCCGATGGTGTCGCCGGAGCACATGCGGATGCCATATTTGGCCGAGAGTTCGCAATCGATCCCTCGGTAGCGGGCGTTGTCGCGGGCAAAGCTGAGGATGACAAAATCGGCATCGGGCAGAAGCTGACGCCGGTCGGTGGAGGCATTGATGCGCAGGGGCACGTCGTGGTGCGCGGCGACTTTTTCGGCCAGGGCCTTCATCTTGGCGAGCCGGGCGGGGTCGGTATCGACCAAGGCCAGTGTGCCTTGTTGCAGGTGTGGGGAATGCACCATTTGCCAGATGGCCTTGCGGCCGAAGAATAAACTTCCGGCTCCGAGGATGACGATTTTGGGATGTCGCATAAGGTGATTGTTAGGGATAAGCAAGCGAGCGCAAAGCGCAAGGTAGGTTTTGAGGATTGGGGTTGGAGACCTCGGCTAGAGCTTGGACATTTTGGCACCAATGGTGCCAGATCCAACAGCCCTGCCCAACGGGCTGGGTTAGACATCCAAAAGCACAGCCCGGCCTGTAAAGCCGGTATTCTCAATCCCATACATAGCGATCATCATAGGTTATTTTGTAGCGCTCCAACAGACGGCGGTATTCTTCTTGTAATGAAAAGTGCTCGCGGTATTCAGGTTGGATCTTGATGTAAACAATAACCGTATCGGCATCGGTTTGACTGACTGAGAAAGCCTCATACCCCGACTGCCAGTGAATGGCCGACCATCGACTCCCTTTTGTTTTGATCCACTGGGACAAACTGGTCTTCACGGATTCAACAACATCAGCAGTCGTTCGGGTTCGAGACAGACGGAACGGAACAATAGATGAACATGATCGGCAACCCCACCGTGGGGTGGAATGCATTCCGGTTCAGGAGTAATCAGTTTTTCTCAGCACAAGCAAAATTTTCCTTGAAGTATCAACCAGACCAGACCAGGTTTAATCATGAAAGTCATCAATGTGCAGGAAGCCAAGACTCATTTGTCGCGGCTGATCGATGCAGCCGTAGAGGGTGAAGAGATCATTCTCGGGAAACATGGCAAGCCGATGGCGCGCCTTTCATCTTTTGTTGCGCCGACGGGTCCGCGCACTCTGGGGGGACGTGAAGGTGAGATTCGTATCGCTGCGGATTTCGACGAAGAAGATCCCCGCATCAACGCGATGTTTCGATGAACTTTCTTCTCGATACGCATGTATTCCTTTGGGCCATCGGAGAGAGTGATCGGCTGAAACCGGCGGTCGCCGATGCTATACGCAACCGCAATCACGCGGTCTTTGTCAGTGCGGTCACATCTATAGAGATCGCGATCAAAGTGGCTGTCGGAAAATTGGAAGTGCCAACCGACCTCGAAGATGAGATCGCGTTCCGGGGGTTCAGTCATTTGTCCCTCCACTTCCGGCATGGTGCCGCGTTGCGAACGCTTCCCCAGCACCACCAGGATCCCTTTGACCGGATGCTGATTGTGCAAGCTATCTCGGAGGAGCTG
>DAISIK010000038.1:0-26432 GCA_036822055.1 Puniceicoccaceae bacterium | reverse complement strand
CAACCACCACGTCGCCCAACGAGCACTGAACCACAAAACACCACAGGAGATGATGCCAAATTGGTATCAACGCAAGCCCGAGATTTTCCTGCAAGATCCGACCAGAGTGCCGGGTCTTAACATTCAAAGAAGGCCAGCAGATTGATCGCAGGCTGCTCGAAGGCTACCGCGATCAGGCCCGAGATCCGTTCACGCAGCCCCGCCCACCATTGGTAAAGATCGCAGGGAAGCGTCGAGATGACGCTATGATCACAGTGCCCATCCGCGACGCGTTCACAGGCATCAAGAGTGCGGTCGGAACGATCAATTTCGACCACGATCCGCTAATTTTGAGCTGACATCACTGAGTTCCTTTCCTAGCTTGGAGTTCTTATGATTAAAGCGGCGGATGACCCCTCGACGGCAAGAGCGCTGGTCTTGTTCAAGCATTCTCTGAGGAGTCGTAATGGCCATCGGCCTGCCGGTCCGGGCCGAACTAAGGTCTTAGCGGTTGCGCCCGCAGGACGTTCCATCGGTGGCGGACCGGCACCATCTTCGCCGATCCCCCAAGCTGGGGAAAGTCTAAATCGGGGAGGCCCCGTTACCCCACATGCGACTTCTCGATGATTCATGGGAGTAACCACTATTGGACGTTCGCATTATAATGTTTATCGACTGGATTAATGTAGTAAAGATTGGCTTACCAATCATTCTTTTTGGATTTCTCATCGGGTATGCCATAGAAATTAACCCAATCACAGTTGTAGCCGTACTAACCTACATTCTAGGTTGGGCGATGGCTGTGCGGGCAGGCTTTGCTGACTCGGGAGCATGGGGTGTAATTTGCTTACTTTGCCCATACGGAATTTTGATTTTCTCAGCTTTTCATTGGGAAGAGACCAAGCCTGCATTCATTGTTTCCACGCTTTCGTGTCTTCTCTTCCTTTTAGCCTTTGCCGCTGAAGGTTTAATCATCTAACTTACGACCATCCACAAGCGGACAAGACAGTGCAGGAAACTGGTACCTTGCCCCGCAATGACTAATCTTTCGTTTCAATTTAATCATCCCTCAACCAATCGAACCTCGGTGAACGGTACCAGCTCCCGACCTCCACGTCAGGCAGAAGAATTGAATTATGCGTCCTTTCGAATGTTTACTGACAAATTCAGGCCGCCATGAACTTCTTGAAGAAATTCTGAGTAGTGGGCGTGCGTTAAAGCTGTCGCGTAGTTCGGAAGGAAAGGATCTAACAGAAGAATGGAGTGTCGGACTAGAATGGTGCTTTTTGACATATAATTAATCGCAGACGAAATGGAAAGCCTGCTTCGGCGGTAGTTTCAAGGGATCAGTTCTTCTTGAAAGAATATTTCTCCGGATCACAG
Source organism: Puniceicoccaceae bacterium (assembly GCA_036822055.1). Taxonomy (GTDB): domain Bacteria; phylum Verrucomicrobiota; class Verrucomicrobiia; order Opitutales; family Puniceicoccaceae; genus DAISIK01. Next base: position 25,070 of record DAISIK010000038.1, on the reverse strand, counting down.
AAGGTGGGGAAAGCCAGTGGGTTTATCCGCAGGATTGGCCGGAACTAACAGCCCAACAAACCAGAGATGGCAATGAGGGCCATACGCGCCCTCGGCGAGATTCGTACCAGCAATAAGGTTATTATTCCGTAAGTCTCTATATTTTGAACCGATTGGGCCCGGCATCTGTTGTAGCCAACATTTACGCTTTTTAGCGGCACTACGAGGGGGTCGATCCTTCAATTTTTTCAATGACGGTGTTTGCGCATCTGTTTAGGGAGGAGGGTGTGAGGATGCCAGGGATTCAGTATAAACGGGTTGGTACCACAGCATCTCGCCAGGCAAGTTCCGTCAGGATCTGTTCACTTTCGGCAATGCTGGCCCTGCTTTCGAGAGGGTGATCTTGGAGACGGGCGAACCGGCGAAGGGTTCCGAGTTGTTGAAGAAGTTCTAGGGTGGATGGGCGAAGGGTTCGGCGAAAGCGAGAAAGGATCTGGTCATGTCTCTGGCGGAAATGACTGCCTCAAAGGATTGGGGTGGGAAAGAAGAGGCGGAGGTGAATTAGAGGGGGAGGAATGCCATCGTCCGCTTTGACGGATCTGCGGGTCAAGTCCGGAGAATGGCGGGAGCTTCTTTTAGCCTCCCTGAAGCAGGTAAGGTTACCAAGATGCTCCATAATCATGGGGGATCCTTGCCGAATGACCAACTCAATTCGGGAGATGATAATTCATGGGTAGTGTGACATGTATTTTCTACATTCAACTGCTCGGATGCCTTCCCTCTTTGCGATGAGGCATCGGGATGCAGCTTTGCGCCACCGCCATCAATCAGTCTGAGTCCCCCCACCGAGCAGCCAGGAGGCCGGTTATGGGTTCCCGGCGATGGAGCAAGTCCTCTTGACGGACGCCGCTGACGAAGCGATCTTTGATTCGATTGACCGTAGCAGGGAAAGGAGATCACCAGGCTTAGTGACGCGGGAATGGATCGAGATCATCTGTATCAGGAAAGTTGATACAAGCAGTTGATTGATCGAGTGCAGCTACCCATCCTTGCTGTTTTGCTGAACCGAGCTTCTGCGTTGGGGTATTTGCAGCCTTTGATGCTAATCGGCCTGACTCTTTCCTTTCCCGCTGGGGGAGTCGAATCCTCTTTGGCGGCCTCGCTTGTCTTAGAAAGCGGTAGTTGGTGGCTGAGGTTGGCGGACTTTGGTGGTTTGGAAAAAGGGGTTGAAAGGAGAATTTGAGACCACAAACTATCGTCCAGTCTTTCCCATGATTATAGCACCAAAAATTCGCGGATTCGTTTGTATCACCTCTCACCCCGATGGCTGTGCGGCCCATGTTCGGGAGCAGGTTGAAATCGCCCGCAAGCTGAATCCCGATGGCACGGGGCCAAAGAATGTTTTGGTGATCGGTGCTTCTACAGGGTACGGGCTGTCCAGTCGGATCGTCGCAGGTTTCGGATACGGAGCAGCAACTTTCGGGATTTTTTTCGAGAGACCAGCAGCGAATGGACGGCCTGCCTCTGCAGGCTACTACAACTCGGTGGCTTTCGAAAAGGAGGCCACCGAAGAGGGGCTCTATGCTGGGAGCATTAATGGGGATGCCTTTTCGGACGAGGTCAAGGATGAGGTAGTGGCGAGGCTTGCGGCTGAGATGCAGCCAATTGACCTCGTCGTTTACAGTCTGGCCAGTCCGCGGCGCACCGATCCGGCGACTGGTACGACTCATAAATCGGTTCTCAAGCCGATTGGGGAAACCTTTGAGGGCAAGACTGTGGACACGGATAAGTCGGAGGTGCTAACCGTATCGATCGACCCGGCGAGCCCTGAAGAAATCAGCGACACGGTCAAGGTGATGGGCGGGGAAGACTGGGAGCTTTGGATCAATCGATTGCTGGAAGCCGGTCTGCTGGCAGAGGGGGCCATCACAACAGCCTACTCATACATTGGCCCGGAGGTAACTTGGCCCATCTACAAGAACGGGACGATCGGTCGGGCCAAGCTTGATTTGGACCGTGCCAGGGAGTCGATTTCCGGGAAACTGAGGGCGATCGGTGGTGAGGCATTCGTTTCCGTGAACAAGGCAGTGGTGACCCAGGCCAGCTCGGCAATCCCGGTGGTCCCTCTCTACCTCTCGATCCTGCAAAAGGTGATGAAGGGAAATGGAACGCACGAGGGTTGCATTGAACAGATCGTGAGGCTTTTTCGGGACCGGATGTATTCCGGCAAGGGAATCCGATACAGCGAAGATGGGCGGGTTCACGTAGACGATCTGGAGATGGCTCCGGCGGTTCAAGCGGCCGTCATGGAGGTCTGGCCGCAGATCTCCACTGAAAATCTGCGGGAACTGTCCGATTACGATTTCTATCAGCGGGAGTTTCTCCGTCTTTTTGGCTTTGGCTTAGAGGGCGTCGACTATCTGGCGGATACCGAGGTGGTGAGGGAGCTGAGGGGGAAAGTCTGAAAGGCTGAAAGGCTGAAAGGCTGAAAGATTTTGGGAAGAGCTTTGGGGAATGGTAAGATGCTGAAAAGCTGAGAGGCTGAAAGGGGGTTGTCAGGGGCCCTGAATTTTGGAGATGGTGTTGGGAATGCGAGCGGGTGACTTTTTCGAGACCGGGCCGACGGGGCCGTTTCACCGTTTTTTTTCCTTGAATTCTCTTCCTTGGGAATGGTTAGGAAAGATAGCCGAGGCGCTTGAGGCGGTCGATTTGGCCGGGATGGGCGAGGGGATTGAGACGGTACCGGCTGGCTTCGTGGTGAAAGGGAGCGTTTTTATCCATCGCTCGGTCAGTCTCCCTCCCTATGGATATTTGGAGGGTCCGGCCTACATTGGACCAGAGACGGAAATTCGGCCGGGAGCCTACTTGCGAGGCAGGGTGATTGTGGAAGGGGGAGCGGTGCTGGGCAACTCATGTGAGTTTAAGAATTGCTTGTTATTGCGAGGGGCGCAGGTGCCACATTTTAGCTATGTGGGGGATTCCATACTCGGGGAGGGAGCGCATCTCGGGGCGGGAGCGATTTTGTCCAATCTCCGTTTCGATCAAAAGCCGGTGGTGGTGAAGTCCCATGATGGTGGGCAGTGGCCGACCGGTCTGCGCAAGTTTGGAGCAATTTTGGGGGATGGAGCAGAGGTTGGTTGCAACGCCGTACTTCAGCCAGGAACCCTGGTGGGAAAACTTGGTTTGGTCGCTCCCGGCTGTACGGTGGGAGGATCGGTGAAGGGGGGGACTTTGGTTTACACAAGGCGCGAATTGGAGCAGGTGGCTCGCGATCTCCCATGAGCTTCTTGATGCGGTTGGGTATGATTGGATTCGGCTCGTTCTTTATCGGGCCGGGATCTCTCTCGGGCGCCTCGGTTCGCTATGCCGAGCATTTCTCGATTGAACGTGAGGCGGAGTTTTTTCGTTTGAAGGTGAGGGCCAGCCCAGATTTGGAAAGCGATGCAAAGGTCGAATGGCTGATTGTTCCCAAGCTCTATCCCGGAGAAGTTCCGATCGAAGAAGGAGTAGAGGTGCTGAAGGTGCCGATCGACCGTGCGGTTTATCTCTCGACAACCTATTTGGGGGCGATCGAGCTGCTCGGTCTGGCTGAGATGGTGGTCGGGGTGGACGCCCCGGAGCGGGTAAGTTCTCCGAGGCTGCGGTCGAGAATCGAAAAGAAAGCGATCGTCGGAGTGGGGCAGGGTGGAGTGCTGGATGTTGAAGGGATCCTTGGTTTGCGTCCCCAAATAGTGGTGACAAGCGTTTTTGAGGGCGGTAGCCAAGGGGGTCTGGATCAGCTTCGGAGGCTGGGGGTTCCCCTGCTCTACACGTCGGCCTACCTTGAGGCGCATCCTCTCGGGCGAGCCGAGTGGATCAAGGTGTTTGGCCTCCTGCACGGAGAGCTTGAGGCGGCGGAGGCCGCCTTTAGTGAAGTGGAGCAACGCTACGAATCGCTGCGGTTGAAGGTTCTGGAGTTGGGAGAGGATCGTCCCACGGTCCTTACCGGGGCTCCCTGGGGAGGGGTATGGTTCTGCGCCGGGGGAGCGAGCTATCTGGCCACCCTGATCCGGGATGCGGGCGGCATTTACCTGTGGGAGGACTCTTCGAAGGCTTCAATTCCCCGTGACCTGGAAACCGTTCTCAGGAAAGCATGGGAGGTGGATTTTTGGATCAACTTGGGAGACGTTCAATCTTTGGCGGGGCTGCTCGGTGGGGACCGTCGCCTCCGTTTGGTTGGTGCGGTTTCGAGGGGAAGGCTGTACAACGATGATGCCGGGTGGACCGATCGAAATCGGGGCAACCCGATCTATGAACGTGGAGTGGTCCGCCCGGACGAGGTGTTGGCTGATTTGATTTCGATCTTTCATCCCGAGCTGATTCCCGAAGCCGAACGGATTTATTATCGATTGCTCGATTGATGGGCTCTATGATTCCTACAAGGCCTTCGACTGGGAAAGCTCCGGGAATTTTGCTTCTCTTTTTCCTTTGGATAGCCGGGCTGGGGGCCAGTATTTGGGTAGGAAATACACCGATTCGGGGAGCTGATGTTTGGGAAGGGTTGTTCAAGGAGGAAGCAGCCCTATCCTTCGAGGCTTTGATGATTCGAGAGATTCGGTTGCCTCGGGCCTTGACGGCCTCGGCGGCAGGGGCGGCCCTGGCGGTGAGTGGTTTGCTGCTGCAAACGATCTTTCGCAACCCGTTGGCGGATCCTTTCGTGCTCGGATTGAGCGCCGGGGCAAGTTTGGGAGTGGGCCTGGTGGTGCTGGTAACCGGGGTGGCGGGGGCAGGTTTTCTGGTGGGAGGAGCAGGGGGTGGAAGCTCGAGCCTGGTCCTGGTGGTGGCGGCGAGCATGGGGGCGGGGGCCTCGCTGGGGATGGTCCTCCTCTTGTCGGTGCGGCTCTCGCTGACTCAATTGCTGATTGCGGGTTTGATGATTAGCTACCTGGTTTCCTCGATTCTCGGGGTTCTCATGTTCTACGCCATCCCGGAACGCTTGCAGGCCTTCTTCATTTGGAGTTATGGCTCCTTTGAGAGCACTGGTTGGGAACGGCTGGGGGGGCTCTGGATACCGATCGGCCTGGCGATTATCGGAGGCGGGATTGGAGTCAATGCACTCAACGCAATCCAGGGTGGAGAAGCGTTTGCACGGAGTGTAGGCGTATCGGTGAACCGGTGGAAGTACTGGAACCTAATCATTGCGGCCCTGCTAGCGGGCACGGTGACTGCTTTTTGCGGGCCGATCGGGTTTATCGGCGTGGCAGTACCTCATTTGTGTCGGGCTCTTTTTCAGACCAATGACCTGCGAATTCTGTATCCAGCGACTGCTTTTGCCGGTGCGTTGGTGGCGCTTCTCGCCGCAGCCATCGCGGTGCTACCGGGAAGTGAGCGGGTCCTGCCTCTCAATGCGGTGACCGCCCTGATCGGGGCACCGGTGATTGTGTGGTTCCTCTTGCGGGAGGGAGGGCTGCGAGAGTGAAGCTGGTCTGTCAGGATCTTTCGATTGGCTACTTAGGGGAAGACAAGCCAGTCTTGAGTGGCCTTAACCTCGGTCTGGAGGCGGGAAAGGTAAGGGCTCTGGCCGGGATGAATGGAGCGGGAAAAAGCACGCTGTTAAAAACGCTCGGGGGCCTGCTTCCGCCCCTGAAGGGAGGTGTGTTTTTGGACGGACGTCGGCTGGAAGATTGGACCCGGAAAGAGAGGGCCAAGCGAATCGCGATGGGCGCGCCGAATGGACTTCCCCAGGGTTTTGCGAACGTTTACGACACCGTGGCGATGGGGCGCTACCCCCATACCGGATGGACCGGGGATCTTGCGCCTACGGACCTTGAGGCGGTTGGACAGGCAGTTCGTCTGGCTGGTTTGGAGGAAATGGTGGCGCGCAAAGTGGGAACCTTGAGCGACGGAGAGCGGCAGCGGGTGCTGCTGGCAAGGGCCCTGGCTCAATCCACACCGGTACTCCTGCTGGACGAGCCAACTGCTTTTCTCGACCTTTCCCATCGGGTTTCTCTGATGGAGCGATTGAGGGAGTGTTTCCTTAAGGAGGATCGGTTGTTGGTCTTCAGCACGCATGATTTGGAGCTAGCGGTCCGATTTGCGGATGAACTTTTGTTGGTGCTGCCCGACGGACGGTTGATCCAGGGGCTTCCGGAGGAATTGGCCCTCAATGGACTGATTGGCGAAGCCTTCAACGATGACGGAGTGGTTTTTGATCTGAGGGAGGGGCGCTTTCAACTCGAGGGAAAACCCGGGAGTCGGTTGGCCCTGAAGGGAGACCCTGTGGGTATCCGGTGGACCCGAGAGGCGATCCGTAAATACGGCTGGCTGAGTTCGGAGGAGACGGGCGAAGCTTTGGTCGGTGGTCTGAGGATCGTTGTTGATGGCGGTCCGGGCGATTGGCAGTGGAGAATCGAGGTGGAAGATCGAGAGCCCGAAGTTTTTGAGAGGCTGGCGGACCTTCTGAGGCGGCTCGGGCGAGGCGCGGTGGTGGAGGATCACGGCGCGGTGGTGGAGGATTGAAACTGAGGTGGAGGGCGACAGAGTGGAGTGGTGAACCAAAGGGGATGAAGGATGAAAATTTACACAAGAAAAGGGGATGGAGGAACAACCCAGCTCTACAGCGGTGAGCGGGTATCGAAGGACGACCCGCGAGTGGCGGCTTACGGTACGGTGGATGAGGCAACTTCGATGATCGGTTTGCTGCGGAGCGAAATCTCTTATGAGCACGCCTGGCAGGAACCTCTCCACGAAGTTCAAACCAATTTGATGAATCTGATGGCCCATCTGGCGACTGCCCCGGAGGCGAAGCGTCGCCCGAAGGTTGCTCTGCCCGAGCCGGGTTCAGTCGAGGCGTGGATCGATGCTTTGATGGACCGCTGTGCTGCGGGGACGGCGAGCTTTCTGGTGCCCGGACAGTCGAAGGTGGAGGCCCTTTGCCACGTGGTGAGGACTATTCTGCGCCGGGCCGAGCGAGAGATTGTTTCCCTGCATCGAGAAGCTCCGGTGGAGGAAGGAATCCTTCTCTACGTCAACCGTCTCTCGGATCTTTTTTATGCCCTTGGCCGGGTGGCAGTTGAGGAGGCTGGCCTGGAGGAGGACCGTTGGAAGGCATTCGAGTATCGCCCCTGAGTAAAAATCGATCAAGCTTTGGAAAATGGCGACGGATTCAATCTTGAAAAAACGGCTCTTTCGAATCGGGGTGAGGGTAGTGGTCGCGATCATTCTCGCGCAGTCTCTATTCTTCAAGCTGACCGGAACTCCGGAATCCGTTTCCCTTTTTCGTCAGCTGGGGCTGGAGCCCCTTGGGCGGTATGCCGTTGGTGGGCTGGAGCTGATCCTGGTGGTCATGTTGTTTGTCCCCAAATTGGTCGGTTGGGCTGCTCTTGCGATTACGCTGCTTCTACTCGGTGCCCTTTATTTTCATGCCACGGTCCTCGGCTTTTCCGGGACCATGGCAAGCCTTGTCCTCCTGGCGGGGATAGGCCTTGGGGGAGCGCTGATGACCCTCAATTGGTATTGGAGAGACCTCTTGCGGCGGCCCAGACTGAAGAAAAGATAAATTTCGCTGCCTTCCCGATTGCAAGCCTGGGGCAGGTTCCTGCATCCTGAGGGTTTATGATTACGCTGCAAGAGATCCGTCTCGCGTACGGGGAAAAAGTTTTATTCAACGGGCTGAACGTGACGCTTGGCCAACGGGACCACGTGGCTTTGGTGGGGGTAAACGGTTCAGGGAAGTCGACCTTTTTCAAGTTGCTGCTCGGGGAAATTGTCCCGGATGAAGGCTCAATCGAGAAACCGGGTTTCGTGACCCTCGGATACCTCCCGCAAGATGGTATCGAGGTGCGCGGAAAGTCGCTTTACCACGAAGTGGAAACGGCGTTTGCGGATACCTTGACGCTTCAGGCGAAGATCGACGAGGCAACTGAAAAGATGTACGAGCTCGATCCCGAAGACCCGGCCTATTACGACCTGATTGATGCGATCGGTGAATGGGAGCAGCAGCTGGAGGATCATGAACCGGAAAAAATGCGTTCACGAATCGAGCGCGTTCTGATCGGTCTGGGATTTTCTATGAAGGACATGGACCGGGACACGGGGGAGTTTTCCGGCGGTTGGCAGATGCGGATTGCCCTGGCCAAGCTACTATTGGCGACCCCTTCGCTTTTGCTGCTGGACGAGCCGACCAATCACCTGGATATCCTTTCCCAAAACTGGCTAGAGGGTTACCTCAAGGAGTACAACGGGGCGCTGATGATTATTTCCCACGACAAGGCCTTCTTAAACGCGGTGACCAACAAGACCTATGAGTTGAAGTTTGGAAACCTGAGTGTGTTTAACGGAAACTATTCTTTCTACGAGAAGGCGAAGGCGGAGCTCCTCGCGACCCAGCGCCGGAAAGCAGATGCCCAGAAGAAAGAAATCGACCGCCAGAAGGAGTTCATTAATCGGTTTCGCAATAATCAAAAAAAAGCTGGTACGATCAATAGCCGGATCAAGCAGTTGGACAAGCTGGACATCATCGAGGTCGAGCGTGAGGAGAAGCGAATTTACTTCCGGTTCCCACCCCCGCCCCCTGCCAGCCAGAAGGTGGTCGAGGTGGTCGATCTGCATAAATCCTACAGGGATATTCACGTATTTACGGGGTTGAATCTGCGGATCGACAAGGGGGATCGGATTGCGGTGGTCGGGGTAAATGGAGCTGGAAAATCAACCCTGGCGAGGATTCTGGCGGGGATTGAACCGTTTCAAAAGGGTCAGCGAGAAGTCGGGGTCAATACGGTGATTGGGTATTTTGCCCAGCAGCAGGCTGAGACTCTCGACCCAAACAAGACGGTGCGGGAAGAAGTGGAGGGGGCAACTGATGGCAACCCCAACGCGAATCCGCGCGGGGCTCTGGGGGCGCTGCTTTTCAGCGGAGAGGCGCAGAATAAGTCGGTCCAGGTTCTCTCGGGAGGGGAGCGCAATCGGGTGGCGTTGGCGAAGATGTTAATGCGCCCTGCCAACTGTGTGATTCTCGACGAACCGACCAATCACCTCGACATCCGAAGCAAAGAGGTGCTCCAGGATGCCATTCGAGAGTTTGAGGGAACGGTTATCCTGGTGAGCCACGATCGCGACTTTCTCGATCCGGTGGTGAACAAGGTTTTGGAGGTCCGTCCGGACGGAAGTCGGCTACTCACTTGCAACGTGAGTGAGTACATCGCCCGGATTGAGGCGGAGGCAGCGGAAAAGGTTGGGAATTGAGGACTTTGATGATTGAAGTCGGCACCGGTGGCATTCGGAGATTGCCTCGGGGCAGGAGTTGGAGGCTGCTGGATTCAGGGATCGTGCGCTTGGTAGCTGCTGGCCAAGGGGGAACCGCCTACTTTTGCTCGGGAGGGATGACCCAGAGAGCAGCGGAGCCCGGACTCGGGGCTTTAATCCCTCGGGCCGAACGAGGGAGGATTTCTTTTTTTGAAGTATGAGTGTTCCCTTGTTCGACATAACCCGGCAAAACAGCACCCTGGAAAGCTCTTTGGTCAGGCGGGCCACCGAGGTTATCCGATCGGGGCGCTACATCCTGGGACCGGAGGTTGAAGCCTTTGAACGGGAGGTGGGGGAGTGGTTGGGGATTTCCCACTGCCTTTACGTTTCCTCGGGGAGCGATGCTTTGGTGATGGCGATGATGGCTCTTGATATCGGACCTGGGGACGAGGTGATCCTGCCGGCCTTTACCTTTTTCGCCACGGCTGGGTGCGTTCATCGCCTGGGAGCACGCCCGGTCTTCGCGGATGTTTGCCCGGTCTGTTTTAACCTGGATTGTGACAGCCTGCTCGATCGGATCAGCCCGCGCACCCGAGCCGTCATTCCGGTCCATCTTTTTGGGCAGACTGCGAACATGACGGCGATCCGGGCAATTTGCGGGGATCGAGGAATCGCGGTGGTTGAAGATTGCGCCCAGTCCTTCGGTGCCCGGCACCGGGGGGAGATGAGCGGCGGGCTCGGGACGATTGGAACCTTCAGCTTTTTTCCGACAAAGAACCTGGGTGGGTTTGGAGACAGCGGCCTGGTGACGACTACGGATGAGGGGCTCTACCAGCGATTGAGAAGAATCCGTCAGCATGGGATGGAGCCCAAATATTACCACAGAGAAGTCGGTGGTAATTTCCGTGGCGATCCTCTTCAGGCGGCGATGCTGAGGGAAAAGTTACCGCAAGTGAGCGATTACCTGAAAAGTCGCTCGGAGAACGCGGCAGCCTACCACGAACTCCTGGGGAGGCTACCGGGGGTCTCAATCGCTGATGAAAAGGATTGTAGTTGTCCGATGGATACAAAGAGAATCGGGGCAGACTCGAAGATTGTTCTTCCCGTGGCCTATTCCCACCATCTCCACACCTGGAATCAGTTTACGGTGAGGATCGCAAACGGGGAGCGTGACAGTCTATTGCATTTCCTGAGGGAGCGGGAGATCGGTTGCGAAGTTTATTATCCGCGGACCCTTGGCGAGCAGGAGTGTTTTCAAGCCCACCAGCCAGATCCGTGCCCGGTCTCCAGTGCTCTAGCCGGGGAGGTGGTCAGTCTTCCCATCTTTCCTGAATTAAGGCGAAGTGAGATTGAGGAAGTGGTGGCAGTAATCAGGGCCTGGCTGGAGACGCCTTAAGGGGGTCGGCGAATCATTCCCAATCGGCCATGATGGCCTTGGCCACTTGCGCCTCAACCTCGGTCCCGGAGACCTGGCGAACGACGGTCCGGGCAAAGGGAAGGGCCGTTCCAGCACCTGCAGAGGTGATCAAATTTTCTGATACAACGACTGGTTGTTTGAGGCTATGGGGAAGCTCTTCACTGGTTGTGAAATGGGCAGTATAGGAACGCTGGCGGAGGATCCCTGCGTCCTTGAGAAGAAGCGGTGCGGCACAGATGGCAGCCAGCCACTTACCGGCCTCGTCGTGCGCGGCGATGAGGCGACGGACTTTATTTTCCTCGCGCAGGTCGGCGATTCCGGGACCGCCGGGGATGACGACCAAGTCAAATAAAAGGTCGTAGACCTCATCGAGGTGGTTTTCTGCTGTGAGGGTGATCCCGGACCGACCGACGACGGTTCGAATCTCGCCGGTTGAAACGGTTTGAACGGGAAGGCCAGCCCGATGGAGGAGATCAATGGGAGTCACGGCCTCAATCTCTTCGACGCCGGGAAAAAGAAGAACAAGAGCACCTTTCATGGCTCGATGGTTGAGGTTCTTGCGTCGTTGATCAATCGCAGAAAGTCGGCGATGGCCCCTTTAACAGCTGCGTGATGCTGGGACATTAGATTGTTGTGGCCGCCATTCTCGACCCAGAGATGCCTTTTCGGTGGATTGGCGATCTGGAAAAGTTTGGTACCATGGTCGAACGGAACGATTTGATCGCGCGTGCCATGGATGATCAGGAGTGGGGAATTGAGGAGCCGGATGGTCCGCTGATTGGGAAATGGGTCGCGGACGAGGGCGGGGATCCGGGTCACAACCCGAAAGACGGAAAGGAAGGGGGCTTCGAGAATTACTCCGGCTGGGGGCTCGTCAAAGGTAGCCAGATGGAGGGCGGGCCCGCCGCCAATGGAGCGGCCGTACTGGATGAGTTGATCGGGACTCCACCCTCCCGAGGTGACGGCCCATCGGTAGGCGGCCTCTGCTGCGGCCAGAACGGAAGCCTCAGATGGTTTGCCCGAGCTTCTACCATAGCCGGGGTAATCATAGGTGAGAACTGACAGACCGAGATCGTGAAAGATGGGCAGAGGTGAAGAGAGATGGCCCAGGTCCTCTCCGTTACCGTGGTGGTAGAGGATTAGATGGGAAGCGTTGGTGATGGGCTCATAGCGGAGGGCGATGCGGTTGGAATCGGCGGCCTCGACCCGCAGTGGAAAATCGTTTTCCTGATAGCTGGAGCCTCGATAAGGGAAAATGAGGGTTGGTCCGAAAATCTTGATCAAAACATTGAGAGAGATATATATGGCGGAGAGGGAGATCAGGAGCAGATACATGAATGACCTTAGAGAGAAGGAGCGGTTTGATTTCATGGAAGGAATTTGGAGAATCCGGCGGTAGGCACAGGAAGGCAAGGTATTCGTCGAGCTGGGAGGGATGGATGGGTAAGGGAAGCGTTGGGAGGAGTGCAAGGAGGACCGCGGGAGGCGTTGGCTCTCGAGGATGGCTGGTCTGAATGGACGGATGAAGATTCCTAAAGGGGGAGTTCGGTGGAGCTTGGAAAGGCAGGTTCAGGGGGTGCTGTTTTTTGGAGTTGGTCCGGCAAAGGTTGATTTTTTGGCGGCGTGACCTAGGGTATTATTTATGGCAACAACAAGCACCATCTCTGGATCGAAGGTCATCCCTGCACTGCGCCAGGTCGTAGCTGACAGCTATGCTCTACTCGGCCAAACCCATCTCTGCCATTGGAATGTTCGCGGTCCGAGCTTCTTTGCTCTCCACAACGCCTTCGAAGAGCAGTACACGGAGCTTTTTCAAGCAGTCGACGAGATTGCCGAGCGGATTCGAGCTTTGGGAGCATTTGCCCCGGGAGGCTTGGGAACGCTCTCCCAGATGGCTGGATTTCCCGAAATTCCCGAAGATTCGACTGCTGAAGTCATGGTGACCAAGCTTCTGGAATCTCACCAGAAGACGATTGAGGCGATTGGTGAGGCGCGGGAGGCGGCTGCCGACTCGGGAGACAAGGAGACCGAAGATCTGATGATCGCCCGGATCCAAGTCCATGAAAAGACCTCCTGGATGCTTCGGAGCTACCTCGAATCTTGAGGTGGTTCTGCGGCTGGGCAAGCCAGTTGGCACCCTTTTAGAGTAAGGGCAGCTCAAGCTGCTCAACCCTACCAGATTCGGCAAACCGGATGCCGAGCCCGACTAGCCGGATTGGCTTTGGGCTCCGCGAGGCAGCTTCCTCGACGAGGTTTCGAAAGGTTTCCAAAGCGGGTCTGGTCCCTTTGACGGACACTGAAGTCTCGGTGAAATCCGAGAATTTTATTTTGGCGAATAGCCCGTCGACGTTCCGACCTCCTGACCGGAGGTGAGACTCCACAAGTTTGGAGTGGATCTTCTCAACCTGCAGGAAGAGTTCGGTTCGATCTTCGATCAAATCGGTCATCGTCCGTTCGACGCTCAGGCTTTTGCGTTCCCGGTTGGGGTTGACGGGTCGGTGGTCGATTCCGCGACACATTTCGTAGAGGGAAGAGCCAAACTTTCCGTACCTAGCGACGAGGTCTGAGAGAGACCATTGCTGGAGTTGCCCGCAAAGCGTTATTCCCTGGTGGGCCAGGCTTTCGGCCATTCGTGGGCCAACTCCCCAGATTTGAGAAACCGGGAGCTTCTCCATGAAGGAAGCGGTCTCCGGGCGCTTTACTTCGAACTGTCCGTTCGGCTTGTTCCAGCCACTGGCGATCTTGGCGAGGAGCTTGTTATAGGAGACGCCAGCGGAAGAAGGTAGGCGCAACCTTTCACGTATCTCCTGCCGGATTTCGGCGGCTACCTCAAAGGCATCCCGTTTGGAGTGGGAAATATCGAGGTATGCCTCGTCGAGCGAAAGGGGCTCCACAAGGGCAGTGTAGCTATGGAAAATGGAGCGAATTTCCCTCGATATCTCGGAGTAGACGTTCATTCGGGGCTCGATGAGAACGAGGTCGGGACATTGCCGTTTGGCGATGAAGACGGGCATGGCACTCCGCACCCCGAATTCACGTGCTCGATAGTTACACGTGGCGACGACACCCCGACCGCTAGCGCCCCCTACGGCGACCGGTTTCCCCCGGAGGGAGTGGTCGTCTCGCATCTCTACCGCAGCATAGAAGCAATCCTGATCGATATGAAGGATTTTACGACTTTCTACCACATCCTGCCTTGTGATTTGGTTGGAATCCTGAAATGAAACTTAGCATGGGCATACGATTTCTTCACACGCGGATTCGGGTTTCCAACCTGGATAAGTCCATCAACTTTTACGAGACCGCTTGCGGGTTCAAGGTCTACAAAAGGAACGCAAAGTCCCCGGCTGGGAACGAGATTGTTCATCTCCAACTGGAGGGCAATGAACACATGCTCGAACTCTGTTATTCTCCAGATTTTGAGGTAAAGTTCCCGGAGGATCTGATGCACACCTGCATCGGGGTTGATGACATCGTTGCTTATTGCGACAGGTTGGAAAATGCGGGAATCGAAATCTGGCCAAGTAACTGGCGGGAAACCTTCCCAAACGGTGGACGGAAGATGGCTTTTATCACCGATCCAGATGGATACGAAGTTGAAATCCTCGAAAATTAAAATGAAATCTCAAATCCGATGCTTCATCGCGGCTCTCGGGCTGCTCACATCATCCGGCCTCCACGCTGAGAAGGCTGAATCAGAACGCTCTCCGACGGCAGAGACCGCGCGGGAAGAGGGAGTCACCGTTGCAGCTGAGGCTGCCCCTGCGGGAGGTGCCCTGGAACTTCTGCCGCGAGCTGAAGGAGCAGTCTGGACCTATCGGAGCTACGTTTTGTACGAAGAGGGTGGGAAAGTAATGCCAAGCGGAGTGACCACTGAAACGGTGGAGCGTGTACTCAATCTGGATGGGAAAAAGGTTTTTCTCGTTCGCCTTACGACAGATGAGCGGACTTTGATTGAGAGAATGGCCGGAGTGCCGCTGTCCGAGTGGGCTAACTCATGGTTCTGGGAATATTTCGATCAGGAAGGCCGGTGGGAGCTTTGGGTTGATTCGAATGAGGAGACTCCTGAAAGCCTCGAGGATTTTGACATCACTTACCGCTACCCGGCGGTCAAGGGGCAAACCTACACCGCCAAGGACGAAACCCCGTGGGAAGTGAAGGAGATCGACCTGGAAGTGGTCGTTCCGGCAGGGAAATTCGGCTGCGTAGTTTACCAGAGCGTTTACAAAGGCGACGAGGAGGAAGGCTTTGAGGACTCTCGGGAGACCTTTTACCTCTCTCCGGGGACGGGTTTGGTTAAATGGGAAATGGAGTATTTCATTGATGGAGAGTGGAAGCTGGACAGCCGAGACGAGCTAACACGAGTTACGGGACTGGAAGCGGCGGAAGCCAGCAAGTCCTCGGAAACAGCAGTTGAGCAGTAAATGAAGGCTTTAACTGGTGCGCTGCGGTTCTTGTCGGCGAGAGCCCTTGCGATCCTTTCGATCGCAGCGATGATTGGCGCCCCTGCTGCTTTTGCGGGACCCAAGGATCCCCTTGCATCCTTCCCGCCGGCGGCAGACGGGCTCCAGCGGCACGTTCTGCGACTGCCTCCGGAAGCTGAGGAGGATTTGCTGAAGGTGGAGCTGGTGCTTGGAAAAACGGTAATGCTCGATCCGTTAAATCGCTATTTCTTCGGAGGAAAGATCGAGGTAAAAACCGTCGAGGGTTTTGGATACGTTTATTATGAGCTTGAGAAATTGGGTCCTATGGCTGGCACGCTGATGGCAATCCAGCCGGATGCCCCGAAGGTGGAGCGCTTCATTGCCCTGGGTGGTGAACCCTATTTGATCCGGTACAACAGTCGCTTGCCGGTAGTGATTGATGTCCCCGCCGAGGTTGAGGTTGGCTACCGGATCTGGCGAACCGAGCCAGAACCGAATTTTCTTCAACCTCTGATCGATTAAGAAGATTCTCCTTTATCTATCCCGATCAGCCTCTTGATGTCCTCCAGAATAATGTAGAGGGCGGGAACGAGGAAGAGGGTAATCAGGGTGGCGAAAAGAATGCCGAAGGCGAGGGAAGTGGCCATCGGGATGAGGAACTGGGCCTGTAAACTTTTCTCCAAAAGGATAGGGGTGAGACCGACAAAGGTTGTCGCCGAAGTGAGAATGATGGGACGAAAGCGAGCTGCTCCGGCCTCCCGAACGGCAGTGTGCAAGTTCTGGGCCCGACCTCTTCGTTTGTTGATGTAATCGACCATAACCAGGCTGTCGTTAACGACCACTCCTGAAAGGGCGACCAAGCCAAGGATGGAGAGGAGGGAAAAGTCCTGGCCAGTTAACAGGTGTCCCCAGATGGCTCCTACAAACCCGAAGGGAATGACCGACATGACAACGAGCGGCTGAAGGTAGGATCCAAAAGGCACCGCCATCAGGGCGTAGATGGCCAGGATGACGAGGGGAATGATCGAGCTGAGACTCTGAAAGGTCTCTTGCTGCTCTTCGGCCTCGCCTTCGAGATCAAAAGAAACATCCGGGAACCTACTTTGCAGCTCGGGAATGAAATCCCGGCGTAGTTCGATCAGGATCTGATTGACGTCTGCCACTGCCTTATCAGCGTCCGCCCGAATATTGATCGAGCGCTCTCGGTTAACCCGATTGATGGCCGCGTAGCCCTTGCCAACGCTGATATCGGCGACCTCTTCGAACGGAACCTCACGCCCGTCGGGGAGGCGCAGCCGGAGGGATTTGAGCGATTCCAAATACCTCCGGGACTCCTTGGGATAGCGGACCATTACCTTGATTTCCTCTTCGTCGCGTTGAAGGCGCTGGGCCTCGAGACCGAAGAAGGCTGCTCGCACCTGATTGGCGAGGTCGATTTGCCGGAGTCCGAGATGAGAGGCCGCGGGTCTGAGAGAAAGTTGAATCTCATCTTTTCCCTCAGCCAGCGTATCGCGGATGTCAAAAATGCCCTCGTAGGTGCCTATTTGTGAGCGGAGAAGGGAGGAGACGGTTTGAAGTTGCTCGAGATCGGCACCGGAAAGCCGCACGTCGATAGGGGCTCCTGCTCCGCCCGCGGCAAGGGCTTCGAAACTGAGATCCTTTACTCCGGGCAGTTCTCCGACCTGTTTGCGCCAGAGGTTTGCCAGGGCAGGGGCACTGATCAAACGCTCTTCGGGATCGATGAGTTCGATGGCCAGCTCAGCTTTTTCCGGTGAACTTGTGGAAGCAACGGCACCTCCGGGTCCTCCCCCATCAAACAAAGTGCTCCCGATGGTGAGGGTCTGGTGGCGAATGGGGGATGGGGATCCATCAGAAGTTAGTTGATCGACCACCTCGGCGAGGGCTGCCTCCAACTGTTTCGCGGTGAAGGAGGTGAAGTCGAAGGGGGTGCCGACTGGCATCTCGAGGCGAGCGACGATGTAGTCTGAGGGTACGGGTGAGATGAAGGTAAAGCGGACCTTGTTTCCAGCGATCAAACCGAGGGTCAATAGCATCATGGAGACGAAGACGGCACCCACGAGGTAGCGCAGCTCGAGGGCTTTTTGTAAAGTCGGGCGAAAAATGCGTTCGACAAACCGCTGGAGGGAATCAGCAAAAAAAAGTTGGATCCGTTGAAGCAGACTGACACCTGACCGGTCGCGGCGCCCGACCGAGATAAGGGAGAGGTGGTAAGGGAGGATGAGTTTGGAACCAACCAGCGACCAGAGGAGAGTTGGGATGACCACTGCAGGAATGGCGTAAAAGAGCTTACCGACAAATCCGGTGAGGAAAAAGATCGGGGTGAAAGCAACGACAGTGGTGAGGACTGCGAAGGTAACCGGGAGGGCCACCACCTGGGCGCCTTTGATTGCAGAATCAACCCCTGGGCCGTTTTTCTGGTATTCGGAGAACACGCTCTCCCCCACGACGATCGCATCATCAACGACGATGCCAAGGACGAGGATGAAGCCGAAAAGGGAAACGAGATTAATGGTCAGCCCGAGGGTGGGCATGACCAAAACAGTGCCGAGGAAGGAGAGGGGGATGCCGAGGGCGACGAAGAAAGCGAGCGAGGGTCGCAGAAATAAGGCGAGGACGATGAGGACGAGTCCGAAGCCGATTCCCCCGTTTTTGAGGAGGAGGGTGAGACGATCTTTGAGGTAGATGGAGAGATCACGCCACGCCCTGATCTCGATCCCTTGGGGCAGCCAGGCAACCGTTTCAGCATAGTCTTTGACCTCTCGAGAGATTCGCAGAGGGTTCTGATCTCCAACCTCATAAACTCGAATGATGGCGGCGGGCTTCCCGTCGAACTGGGTGAGGATGGGATCGTCTACAAACCCGTCGCGAATGGTGGCAATGTCTCCGAGGCGCAGGAGACTCCCATCGGGCAAAGCGCGCAAAATAATCTGAGCAAGGGTCTCGCTATCGCGTGCTTGAGAGCTTGCCCGGACGAGGATTTCACCACTGGCGGCGCGAATAGCGCCACCCGGAACCTCGAGTGAGGTGGCCCGCACGGCCTGGGCAACTTCTTCAAAGGTGAGGTTGAATTCGCGCAGGATCTCCTCCGGAACTTCAATGGAGATCTCGTAGGCAGGGACACCAACCACCTCGGCCTGACTGATCCCGGGCAGCCGGGTAATCTCATCCCGGGCCCGTTTGGCGGTCTCTTTAAGGGCAAAGGGGTCTGCCTCCCCATAGATGGCCACGGCGATGGTTTCGCGGCGGATGAGGACCTCTTCAACGATGGGACGTTCGACGTCGACGGGAAAGGAATCGATAGCTTCGATGCGGCGCTCGATCCGCTCCAGGACTTTACTCACGTCGTAACCAGAGGCTACCTCGGCGACCACCACGCCCACGCTTTCTCCCGCTGTCGAGCTGAGCCGATTGATTCCGTCCACATCATAGATGCGGTCCTCGATTCTACGGCAGACAGCCGATTCAACCTCCTCTGGGGCGGCTCCAGGGTAGGGAACGGTGATGATGATGGTCTCGATCGAAAACTCCGGAAAGAGCTCAATTTTGACCCGATTGGTAGCAAAGATACCGCCAAGAATGATGAAGGCGAAGAGGAGGTTGGTGGCAACCCCGTTGCGGGTGAACCAGGCGATCATCGAGCTGCCCCGGCTGCGGGAATTTGAGCTTCAGAACGCTGCGGCCCAGGAAGGTCAATAGAGTTCTCCGGGGAGGCGATGCGTATCAACATTCCTGATACATAGGTCCGGAGGGGGGTGGTAACGAGGGTGAGCGGGCCCGATGGTTGGGAGGACCGGATGACGGCCTGGTCACCAATCGACTGAAGGATCTCAACCTCTAACGCATGGATGCTAAAGGCTGGTCCGCCATTGGTCGTTTCGGCTGGCCTTGCCTGGAGGACTTCGCGGTCCCGGAAAATAGCGCTGCGGGGCACGAGGTAGACTCCATCGACCCTCCGCCCCTCCACACTAACATCAAGGAAGGAGCCGGTGAGGGGGTGGGTTGAGTGGCGGTCGAGGGCGATCGTGAGGGAACTGAAGCGAGTGCTGGGATCACTCGAGGCGGAGAAACGTTCGACGGAGCCGGTCCAGGTTGATTCCGAAAAGGCTCCCGTTCCGTTCAGTTGGACGGTGGTAGATCTCTGTGCATCTGAGCCATTAAACAGAGAAGCGGGGTTTAGGAGGGCCAGCTGTGATGGCGAAACCGGGATGGTAACGAGGAGATCAATGGAATCGATTTCTCCGAGGGCGCGGCCAGATCCAGTGGCGACCAACTCGCCCACTTCGACGTCCCGCATACGGATTCTCCCGGTAAAAGGGGTAGCAATCCGGGTCCGCTCCAGATTGCGCTCGGCCTGCGCGAGGCTGGCGGCAGCGGCCTCGACCTCCGCTTTACGTGCCTCGAGCTGGAAGGTTCGGGAGACGAGAGGGCTCGGTTGGGAGCCCGGGTTGAGGCGGCTCCAGTCGAGCAGGGATTGTTCGGCCTCTGCTTCCTCAAGGGCAAGCCTGAGGCGGGCATTGGCGAGGTTGGACCATGAGACGGTCACGGCGGCCTCGTAATCGGAAGGATCGAGCTCGACCAGGACGGTTCCCTGGGGGACGATGAAGCCCTCCTCAAAGAGGGGATGGATCTGCGTCACGCGTCCGCTGACTTCCGAGGAGAGACGCAAGCGGGCTCGAGGGACGACGGTCCCTTGGCTTCTCAGGGTCAGTGCTCGCGCTTCGGGAAAAAAAGTCTCGAGGACCACTCGCGGAAGGATGGGCTCGGAAGTTCTCTTTTCGACCTCCGGTCGGGTAGCGAAGAGCGCATAGAAGCTCAGACATCCGCCGAGGATGACAAAGAAAGCGATTATAAATTGAAGTCTAAAAGACATGCATGAGGAGATTTTATAAGCGACTTTGGGGATAGGCACCCAGCGCTAAATAGAAATTGAGGCGGTTTTGAAGAAAAGCGAACTGCGCTGCGGCGAGGTTGCGCTTTGCATCGAGGGTTCTCCTCTGGGTGGAGAGTACGGTGGTGATGTTGGTGATGCCGCGCTCATATTGTTCGAGGGCCAAGGTTTGGGCAGCGACCCCTTCAACGACGGCCTGCTCGAGGAAGGTGAGCTGGTTGCCAATTTCACGATCGGAGAGCAGGGCAATCTCGACTTCGGTAAAGGCCTGGAGGGCGAGACTTCGATAAGTTTCCGCTTCGGCTCGGAGGAGGGCTTCGCTCTCGGCAACCCGCGCTTTGAGGAGCCCTCCCTGAGTTATGGGGAGGAGGGCTCGGCCCGCGATTCCCCAGACGCTGAAGTCGGCATTGCCGAGATCTTCCAGGCTTTGCGCAGCGCGACCCAGATCAGCGGTGAGTTGAAGGTTGGGAAGGCGGGCCTTTTCGGCGCTTTCTACTCTCCGAGCAGCCGCCTCTAGGCGGAAGCTGGCTGCCTGAAGATCGGGTCTCTGCTCGAGAAGTTTGCTGGCTACCCCGGGGGAGGGAAGGGGTGGAAGCCGGGGGAGAACCTCCGGGAGGGTCGGTAAGGGGCTGTCAAAAATACCGGCGAGGGTCTGAAGCCGCCTTTCGAGGACTTTGCCCTCGTTGAAAGTGCTGACCTGCAGGGCCCCCGCTGCAGCGACTTCGGATCGACTGCTCCGGACATCTAGAGAGGTGGTGAGCCCTCTTTGGTAGCGACCTTCGACGATTTCCAGAGTTTGGTTGAGGCTTTCTAGCGTCTCGGAAACGATCTGGCTTTGGATGCGGTTTGAAACCACCCCGTACCAACTTTCGACGAGGTTTTTGGAGAAGGAGAGGAGGGCGGCCTGGTAGTCGAGTTCGGAAGCTTCGAAGTCGGCCCTTGCTGCGGCACTGGAGGCTCTCAATCTTCCCCAAAGATCAATTTCCCAGGACACGTTGGCAACGACGTCAAAGCGATTGGCTGTATCGGAAACCAGCCCGGCTGGAGTCTCCAGATTGGTTCTTTGGCGAGCAGCGCCGGAAGAGAGGTTCAGCGATGGATTCGATGCACTGGCGGCGATTCCGAATCGAGCGGCAGATGCGTCCAGGCGGGCGAGAGCAATGCGCAGGTCAAAGTTTTCGGCGAGCCCGCTGGCAAGAAACGATTCGAGAGTGGGATCTTCAAGATGGTGTACCCAGCCATCGTAGATCACCGGATCCTCGGGGAGCGTGGGACTCGAGAGGAAAGTGTCCGGGATTCCGGTTAAGGGGCGAGCAACGGATTCCGGATCTGGCGATTTGCATCCGCTCGCGACGGACAGGAAGACAGCGGGCACAAGCAATAATCGATGCTTGACGAAAGAACGGTTCTGGGAGATTTTCTCTCTTTCGATAGCCTGGTGGTGTAATGGTAGCACAGGTGATTTTGGTTCATCTAGTTGGGGTTCGAGTCCCTGCCGGGCTGCCATCAATTTCCGGTTGATCATTTTTCATCTCCCTCTCGGTTGATCTGGTAGATTGCATAGCCTCCAAGCAAGGATGGTAGCACCTTGGCGGGACGTTTCCAATCCGAACCGAGGATCTGTTTTCGAAGAATGTGAATCCCGGTTCGGCGGCAGAGTTGCTCAAATCCCGAAATGGAGATCGGATTGGTTGGAGAGGAGTCTTCCCAGTAGGTCGGGTAGACCTCATTTTTCACCCGGATGCCCTTGGAGAGAAAGTGGAGCCGATTACTCCAGAAGCCATGATTGACAAAACCGACCACTACCGAACTCCCAACGCGTAGGGCAGCATCAATGGTTTGGCGCGGATGGGGAAGCATCTCCAGAGTCCGGCTGATGACGACGAGGTCAAAGCTACCGGGCTCGAAAATGGCGAGGGCCTGATCAGCATCTCCCTGATAGGCGTTGATTCCCCGCTTCAAGCAGGAAGCGATCTTGGTGGTGTCAACGTCGACTCCCAAGGCATAGATACCCTTGGTTTGGTTAAGGAACTCCAGAAGCACTCCACGTCCACAGCCGAGATCAAGGACGCTTGAACCTTTTTCGACCCAATCGGCAATGATTTCGAAGTCGACCGACCGTTTTTTTGAAAAGCGATCCTTGGCTTCTGATGGGTGGGTTGGAGAACTCATCGGTCGACCGTGGAGAGGTATTGGCTTATGAGGGTGAAGAGTTCGGGAGACTGGACAAGAAAGGAGTCGTGGCCGAGCACGGTTGATAGCTCGGCGTAGGAAGCGCGCTTGCGAGCCCGGAGGAGAGCCTCGGCAATGGCCCGGTTCTGATCCGGGGGAAACAGCCAGTCGCTGGTAAAGCCCACAACGAGACACTTGGCTTCAACATCGACAAAGGCTTCCTCCAGCCGATCGCTGTCGCCATAGAGGTCGAAATGATCCAGGGCGCGGGTGAAGGCGAGATAGGTGTTGGCGTCGAACCGATTGACAAAAGATCTGCCCTGATAGTTGAGGTAACTTTCCACCGCAAATTCCGCCTCCGATTGGGAGGAGGTCTCCGGATGGAGGATGGATGGCTGATGGGTTCGGCCAAACTTCTTTTGCAGCCCCTGATCGGAAAGGTAGGTGATGTGGGCCATCATCCGAGCGATGGAGAGACCGATGCGGGGGCCATCATCCGGGGCATAGTGGCCATTGTTCCACTT
This sequence comes from Puniceicoccaceae bacterium, assembly GCA_036822055.1. GTDB lineage: Bacteria > Verrucomicrobiota > Verrucomicrobiia > Opitutales > Puniceicoccaceae > DAISIK01. The sequence goes on along the minus strand of DAISIK010000038.1, from coordinate 2,423 downwards.
TGGATCGCGGAGGATGGCGGCCCGTCCTACGGCATTGAAGGCGATCGCCTGGGTGTTCTGTCGAGCGGTAGTGGCAAGGGCAATACCACTTCGAACAAAATCCGGATACCGCCGGATCCATTCGAGAACCTGCATGCCTCCCATGCTCCCTCCGATAACGCAGTGCAGCCGCGCGACTCCGAGGTGAGCGAGGAGCCGGTACTGGGCCTCCACCATGTCAGCAATAGTAACCGCGGGAAAATCGACCCCGAAGGGTTTACCGGTATCTGGATTGAAGGAGGAGGGACCACTTGAACCTTGGCAGCCTCCCAGACAGTTGCTGCAGATAATCCAGTAGCGGCTGGTGTCGAGGGGGCGACCTGGACCTACAATATGGTGCCACCAACCGGCCTTGGCGTCGTGCAGGTGGTGGATGCCCGCACAATGGTGGTCGCCGCTGAGTGCATGGCAGACGAGGACCGCATTATCCATTTGGGAATTTGGGCGCCCGTAGGTTTCGTAGCGAATGGTGATCCCCGGGAGGGAGGCCCCATTGCAGAAAGTGAAGGGTCTTCCGTCGTGAAAGTCGTGGGCTGAAACGATCCCAACTTCGCCCCCGTCAGATAAGTTGGGGGCATCCTCTGGTGAATGTACGTTCAAGACCGTGGTCAGTTGGATTTCCGCTGGGAAAATGGGAAGGTCTACTTGGATGGATCGGAAGCAGCAAGCAAGAAGCTGCAAGCAACCTTCGGACCGGCAGGATTTAAGCAAAGCACCGTTGGAGGCCAGGTGAACAACCAGATCCTGGATGGTAAAGTCGCGAAGATTGGTGAGCGGGAACCCGCTTTTCTAACTTGACCGCGAATCGGTCAAGTTTGGATGGCAACCTTGCAGCGGGCCTGGGCTGTCACATTTAGTCTCTTTGGGGACTTTGTGGGGTAGGTGTCGCCGGTCGGAGGGTTGGTCCGGTGCGTCGGGGTTGGTCCGTGGGATCTCACATTTTCGCCCGTTGGGGTTTTGGGGCTGGTACGTTTTCGGGGTTTTGCCATTCGGTGCCCTTCGATGTGGTGAGTAACGGATCAACATGACGCGATCCGTGGTTTTGACGCTTTGCGGAAGAACGGAAATGGAGTGCTCGGAATGACAGATCTGAAGACGTACCCTGGAACGTTTTGGTTATTTTGGGGAGGTGTTTTGGGTGCGGAGGGCTCCGGTTAGGGGGGCGAGGGGCAGGGTGGTGGTTTCGTTGTCTTCAAAGGTGAGCTGGAGGCCCGCGAAGCCGAGGCGACCGGTGGGTCCGATGTGGGCGGCGGGTTGGTTGGGGAGGGAGAAATCGGCGAAGGTTTGGTCGGGGAGAAATTCGAGGGCGATGATGGTGGGTGGTAGGGGGATGGAAAGGACAACGCCGGAAGGATTTTCAGCCGTGAGTTGAAGGGGCGGGCTGGATTGGGAAGATGGGGAGGAGTCGTCAGCCGAACCCTCGACGAGGCGGATGAAGAGCATCTGGCGCTGGCGGAGGGCTTCGAGGCGAAGGTCTTGTACGGCGAGGAGGACAGCGGTTTCCTCGCCGGGGTCCTCGAGGGTGCGAATGATGCCAGTGAAATTGATGAGGGAGAGGCTGGCCAGCAACCCGATCAGCGCAATGGCGAGGAGGACCTCGGCTAGGGTAAAGCCCGAGCGAGTGGAATTGAGCACGGGATCAGGCGGGCAAGGGGATCGGGAAGGAAGGGAAGCTGAGGGCCGCTTTACCAGTTGCCGATGTCATCGGCGGTACCGCTGGTGCGGTCGGGGCCCTTTGACCAAATATCGTAGCCGTCGGGATTTTTCTCGCCGGGGAAGCGGTACTGGTAGGGTTCTCCCCAGGGATCGGTGGGGAGTTCATCGAAATAGGGACCCTTCCACTTGCGGGCGGCGGTTCCGGCTGGAGCGGTGATGAGCGCAGCAAGCCCCTCATTGGTGGAAGGGTAGTTACCGACGTGGAAGTAATACTGCTTGAGGGGAGTCTTGGAAATCTGGTCGACGAAGAGTTCGGCAACCGACTCCTTGCCGCCGCCGAAGATCCGATCGACGTTGAGGATGAGGGCCGAAGCGAGGAGGGCGAGGAGGGCAATGGTGAGGAGGACCTCGACAAGGGTGAAGGCTCGGTGACGCGGGCTTCGGCGATGAGGCCGTGAGGCTGACCGTTGGGAAGAAGGGGAAAGCGGAGCTGCAATCATGAAATATAGAGGATGGGTAGAAACGGAAGCTTTAGAGTGGGTGTGGTCCGAGGAAAATTCAAGCGGGTTCCCTCAAGGACAAAAAAAGGGCCGCCACCGTTTGGTGACGACCCAGGATGGGAGGAGGGAAAAGGATCAAGCCCGCCGCCGACGGAGGGCCATACCAACCAAACCAAGAGCGATCAAATGAATGGAAGAGGTTTCGGGAATCGGCCGAACCTCCTCGGT
>DAISIK010000037.1:0-27235 GCA_036822055.1 Puniceicoccaceae bacterium | reverse complement strand
TCAGTGGTAGAGCAGAGGACTCATAAGCCTTTGGTCGGCGGTTCAAATCCGCCCTTTGGCACCATTTCCAGGAGCCGATTGTCGATGGTCCCAAGGGTCCTTGTCCGCCGTGGTCAACAGAGTATGGCCAAATGGTCGGGGCGGCAGGATTCGAACCTGCGACCCTCTGCTCCCAAAGCAGATGCGCTACCAGACTGCGCTACGCCCCGAATCCGAAAGGTCGAGTAGAAATTCTGCTTTGCGGGTTTGCAAGACTCAACTGGGAGTTGAACCAAGAATTTCTTCGATCTCGAGCTTGTTGGCGTCTCGGTAGAGTCCCTCCAGACGGTAGTAGGCACGCTGTTCCTCGGTGAACAGGTGAATGATGAGGTCGAAGGCATCGATGACGATCCAGCCGCTGTCCAATTCGTCGGGTGCGCCACGACCGCGCACCGAGCGGTCGCGGATTTCCTCAGTAACGGCGTTACGGAGGGCCTTGAGGTGGGGTGGGGAGTTCCCGGAGGCTATGATCAAAAAATCGGTCACCGGGGAGATGCCGCGGACATCAAAGATTTTAACAGACTCGGCTTTGCGGGAATCGAGGGCAACGCAGGCCAGACGGAGGCTGGTGAGCAAATCGTGAGGAATGGTCTGGGCTAGCATTTACGGTGGAGAGCTTTGGAATATGGAGAGGAGATGTCAACCGGAGGAAAAAATCTGCCTGGGGGATGGGCTCCGGGGCCGAATGGTGGAAGTGGACTGCACCGGATCAACTGACCGAACTGCCCTGGTAGAGCTGGTGGCGTTTGATGTAGGATACCACGCTAGGCAGGACGAAGCTCTCCCAGGGCTGGGATTGGGCAATGCGAAGGCGGATCTCCGAGGCACTGCAGTCAAAGCGATGACCGGGCATGATCTGGTATTGAAGCCCGGCGAGCGGCGGTGGAACGAGCGGGGAAAGTTCTCGCTCGAGGACTAAAAAGGTCACGAGGCGGGCAAGGGCATCGGGCTCTGCCCAATCGGGAAGGCGGGAGAATTGATCAGCTCCGAGGATCCAGAACCACTGGTTATGAGGCTCTCCTCGAATGAGTTCGCGGATGGTTTCGACGGCGTAGCGGCAGCTCTGATGGTGGATCTCTCGCGGATCCACTTTGAGGTAGGCGAGGTCGACGGTGGTGAGGCTGGCCATTTCGAGCCGATGTGCAGGGGGAGCGGCTGGAGCGGCCGAGCGAAGGGGTGCCTGAAAGGCGGGGATCAATCGAACCTCGTCGAGTTGAGCGTGGAGGAAAGCTTCCTGGGCAAGGATGCGGTGGCCCAAATGAATAGGGTCAAAGGTTCCTCCGAGTAAGCCAATCCGCATCAGTGGGTAGTAAGCTCCGCAATGATCGGAGGCCAGCACAATTCATTTAGCTGGTCTTTTGGGGATGGTTGGAAAGAGATGAGGGATGCATTGCTGGTCCCTTTCCGATAATTTGAGGAGTTTGCTATCCGTCGGTGGTCCGCTGCGGGTCGGTACCTTGATTGATTCGGTGGAGGAGCGTGGTTTTGGATTGCTTCTGGTGATCCTCTCCTTGCCGAGCGCCCTGCCGATTCCGGCGCCGGGATACAGTACTCCCTTCGGGATCGTCCTGGCCATCCTCGGCTTGCAAATGATGGTGGGCTCGACCAAGCCGGTTTTACCCGGGAGGGCTCGACGGTTGGAGCTTTCGGAGAAGGCCAGCCAGCGTCTTCTCGGGGCTGGTCTGAAATTCCTGAATCGGACCGAGAAATGGGTGCGGCCTCGGGGAGCCTGGATCCTCGGGCGAAGGGGTCGGATCTTTTTTGGAGTGGTGGTGACAATGATGGCGACTTTGATGATCTTTCCAATCCCGCTAACGAACACCTTTCCAGCGATGGTGATTTTCGCGATCGGGGTTTCCTTTTCGGAGAAGGACGGGTTAGTCGCGGTGGGGGCCCTGGTGATTGGTTGTTTAGCGGTGGCGCTATACGCTTACGTAATCTATCTCATTGCAACCGTCGGGGTAGATGGAGTTCTGGAGTTTAAGGAATGGATCAAAGGGCTCTTAAGAGGAAGGGGTTGATGAAGCTTTTTTGTGTGTATCGATTTCGTTGCACAAATTTTAGCAGTTTGACCCTTGGGGATTCCTTGGGATTGTCTGGTGGGATATGACGGCGATACGAGTTAACGGGGTGCGCAAGTTGTTTGGGAAAACTGAAGCCCTCAAGGGAATCGACCTCGAGATCGACAGTGGAGAACTTTTTTTCCTGCTGGGGCCGAGTGGCTGCGGAAAGACCACTTTGCTGCGTACCATCGCCGGATTTTACGCTCCGGATGGTGGTTCAATCACCTTTGATGGCGACGATGTTTCCACGGTGCCGCCGCACAAGCGACGGACTGGAATGATGTTTCAGAGCTACGCGCTATGGCCCCATATGACGGTGGCGGAAAACGTGGGTTTCGGGCTTGATCAGCTCAAGGTTAACAAGGAGGAAAAACAGGAGCGGGTGGCTGCGGCACTAGCCTCGGTGCGTATGGAGCAGTACGGAGAGCGCAAGCCGAACCAGCTCTCGGGGGGACAGCAGCAGCGGGTGGCTCTGGCGCGGGCATTGGTGGTGCGCCCCAAATGTCTCCTGCTTGATGAGCCCCTGTCCAATCTTGATGCAAAGCTCCGTAACGAGATGCGGCTCGAGATTCGGAGGGTTTGTAAGGAGTTTAAGCTAACGACCATTTATGTGACCCACGATCAAAAGGAGGCCCTCTCGATTGCGGACCGGATGGCGGTTTTCGAACAGGGAGAGATTTTGCAAGTAGGGGCACCACGGGAAGTTTACAAGCGTCCGAGGTCTTCTTTTGTCGCGGCGTTCATCGGTGAGGCCAATTTTCTTCCGGGATCGGTGGTGACCTCGGGAGCGGGCGAGGTTCTGGTCAAAACAGAGATCGGTCTGCTGAAGGGGGTGCTTTCCGGTTTTGCTGATGAGCCGCCGGAGGGTGAGGCGGTTACGGTCTGCGTCCGTCCGGAGGCAATCTCGCTCGGCCAACATCTGGTTGAGGAGAATGGGTTTAAGGCGAAGGTCGAAGACTCGGTTTATTTTGGGGAGGTGGCCCACTACTCCTTGCGCGGGAGCGAAAACTCGGTCTTGCGGGTTTCAGAGTTGAATCCACGGCACGCCACGGCGGCGATTGGCGACGAGGTGGACGCCTGGGCTGAGCCCGAGGACGTAGTGGTTTTGCCAAAGGCCGAGAAAGGCCTTTCTTGATCGGGAGGGGTAGCCGTCGGGGGAGAGAGAAATCAGCAAGTCTATGAAACAAATCGCGATCCTTCTGATCATTGCCCTGATTGTGGGAGTTCCTTTTCTTCTGCGGCCGGAACAGGAGATTGCTGGACCTGCTACCCGCACCATCGTTCTGATTTCTCCGCATAATGAGGCCATTCGCAATGAGTTTGAGCGAGGGTTTCGGGAGTGGTATTTTCAGGAAACAGGTGAGCTGGTGGCCTTCGACTGGAGGTCGGTAGGTGGGACCAGTGAGATCGTTCGCTTTGTCAACTCCTCCTTTACCAACCGATTTCGGAACTACTGGGAAAACACCTTGGGGAAGCAGTGGAACGAGCGGGTGCAAAACGGGTTTGCGAATCGCCGTTTAGTTCCTGGTGAAGATCCGGAGAACGATACCGAAGAGGAGGCAGCGCGGCGGGCTTTTCTCAATTCCGATGTGGGGATCGGGATCGATATCTTTTTCGGAGGGGGCTCCTTTGATCTCGATCGTCAGGCGGAGCGGGGAAACCTGGTGCCCTGGTTGAGCGGTGCTGAAATGGAGGAACGATTTCCTGACGACGTTCTCCCGCAGAGCTTTGCCGGGGAAACTTTTTGGCATCGGGATGGGAAGTGGGTTGGAGTTGTCCTTTCGACCTTCGGGATTGTTTACAACGAGGATGCCCTGGCATCTCTGGGGGTTGATCGGGCGCCGGAACGGTGGGACGACTTGGCCGATCCAAGATATCTTGGCAAGGTCGCGCTGGCCGACCCGACCAAGAGTGGATCGAGTACCAAGGCCTTCGAAATGATCGTTCAGCAGCGGATGCAGGAGATTGTTGCCGATTTGATTGAATCGGGCCTGGACCGAGAGCGGGCGGAGGAGCGTGGGGTACCGTTGGGGTGGATGGATGGGATGCGTTTGATTCAGCGCATTTCGGCCAACGCTCGCTACTTTACCGACAGTGCTTCGAAACCAGTGATCGACGTCTCAATGGGGGATTGTGCCGTGGGTATGGCGATTGATTTTTACGGGAGGTTCCAGGAGGAGACGGTTCTGCGCCGGAGTGGGAGGGATCGTATCCGCTATATTGCGCCAAGAGGGGGATCGACCGTTTCGGCCGATCCAATGGGCATTTTCCGGGGTGCTCCGAACGAGGAAGTAGCAAGGGCCTTCATGGACTACGTAGCTTCCATGCCGGGGCAACGTCTTTGGGCACAACGGGTGGGCACCGAGGGAGGGCCGCGGGATTATGCTTTGCGACGGTCGGCGGCTCTCAGGCAAATTTACGCAGAAGAAAATCGAGCCAATCTTTCTGATCCCGACGTCAATCCTTATGAGGAGGTGGGGGACTTTACCTATCGGAGTGATTGGACCGGAAGGCTTTTTGGGCCTCTGCGCTTTCTGATCAAGGTCTGCTTTATTGATCCCCATGAGGAGCTTCGGTTGGCTTGGAGCGCAATCCAGCGAGCAAATGAAGAGGGCCGCGATGCAGACCGCGATGCAGCAATGGAACTGTTTGACGATCTTTCGGAAATATCAATGCAAGCCGCTTCCAATAAAATCGGGAAGACTTTAAGTGGCGGGGATAAGGTGGCGCAAATAAGGTTGGCCAAAGATATAACCGATTCCTTCCGGGCTCGTTATCGTGAGGTGGTTCGGCTGGCTAGCGGGTCTGTGCGGTAGGGGTTGGGGATACCTCCTGGAGACCCTTTAGGCCGGCTAACCCGGCTTTAAGAAAACCCTTACTTCTAGAGATTGGTCACTTTTAAATCTCTTTTGGTGCTGACGGGCGGAAAGGCAGACAGGAATGTCTGCCCCACCTTTCCACATCGCAGAAAAGAATGGCTGCCCCACATCTTGGCTCAATTTAACCTGCTCCATCAGAAATTTGGGTTTCCCGGGGTGGGTTGGAGGATCGGTTCCTGCGCCGGGGTCAGGGATGGGTTCTAGATGGTAGGGAGGCGGCATTCGCCTTGAGGCGGTCGATCACTTGCTGAAGGGGACCGGGAAGGGGGGCCTGGCAGTTTTGGGCAGGCTGGTCGGAGGTTTGGGGGATAGAGATTTCACGAAGATGGAGGTGGGGAAAGGGGTAGAGGGGCTGGGGGTTCTTTTCCGGGCGTGAGCGGCGTCGGGTTTGGAGGCTGAGCAAGGATGGACCGGGGAGTGGTTGCTCAACGGCGGCCAGGTAGGTGTCCTCGCCGTAGAGGGAGAGACCGACTTCCGAGGCATGAAGTCTTATTTGGTCGCGTCGGAGATAGGTAGCGCAGGCTTCCCAGACCTCCGAAGAGCCATAGCGGGCCAAACGCCGAAATCGGGTTTCGGACTTTTTGCCGGTTTTGTGAGAGATGAGCGAAAGGCGGGTCTTGGAGTGGTAGGCGATGGGAAGCTGGCAGACCAGATCGTCGGCGAGGTCATTTTTTTTGACGACGAGGGTAAAGGTGAGGCCAAACAGGTTCGAGCCCCAGAGGTTGGTCCACAGATCGACCTTGCCGGGATCGGAGATGACAGGCAAGCAACCTGAGAGGTAGGGCTCGAGGGGAAAGAGAACCCTCCCGTGACGGATTTGAAGGCGCTCCAACTCGGGCTTGGCACCGTCTAGCTGGAGCCGAAGGGCCGACTCGATGTTTGGACTGGTGGGCTCCCAGGCGTTTCGACAGGAGACGATCCCGGCTGGCTTGTCCAAGACCAGAAGACCTGCCTGGTGATAGATGATTTGAAGCCGGTGGGGAACATCTGCCACCAGTGGTGGTGGAAAACCGACCTTTCCAAGCATCTCCGGAGGAAATCAGGAGCCCCTGGGCTCTAGGGATGGGAAACGGGTTGGGAATTACCCCGGTGGGAGGGACGCCAGCTCAGGCGACCGTGGTGATGTACTTGGCGCAGGCCGCCTTGTACCGATCGGCCTTGTTGCGGTGAATGATACCGGTCTTGGCTGCTTTATCGAGGGAGGAGATAAGCTGGATGGCGGCCTCTCGGCGGGCGGTCACATCTTCCGAGGTGGATAATTCGCGGACTTTGCGGGTCAATGTTTTCAGGCGGGAGCGAACCTGGCGGTTGTGCTCAGTGCGACGAGCAATCTTGCGGATATCCTTGATTGATGACTTGGTGTTGGCCATGGATTGAAATGAGGAAAAACCCAAGAGAAAGACGGGTTAGGTCAGGGTTGTCAACCGGATTGCGCTTGTGCTTTTTGGTTTGAAGGGCGTGTCGGGCTCAATCAAGGCTGATGAAAGCAATGGCTGGATTTTTGAGACCAAAAGTGCCGACCGGTCGGGAAGGCCCGCCCCCCGAGGGTTTGTTGGCAGCGATCCGCGTGCGGGAGGACCGGATAAGTAGCCTGAGGGGGTTGTTGGAGGAGAAGATCAAGAGTGACCAACCGATGGTCTTTGAGGTAGGTTGTGGTCACGGGCACTGGTTGACATCTTATGCGGAAAGTCATCCTGGGCATTTTTGTATCGGGGTTGACGTGCTAACCCGGCGGATTGAGTTGGCGAAAGCGAAGGTGGCCAAGCGGCGGTTGGAGAACATTCTTTTTTTGAAGGCGGAGGCTTTGGAGGCTCTGGAGGCGATCCCTGCGCCCGAGAGCCTGGAGGCGATTTTCGTTCTGTTTCCAGACCCTTGGCCGAAGAAGCGGCACCAAAAAAACCGTCTGATCCAGGATGAATTTCTGGACTTTTTGGCTCGGCGATTTCGCGAAGGACTCCGCCTCTACTTCCGAACCGATGATGCAGCATACTTTGCCTGGACGGAGGAACGATTTTTGGCCAGCAGGAATTGGGAGCTTGATGCAAGCTTGGTTTGGCCCCATGAATGCCACTCCTATTTTCAGGACTTGATGGAGGAGTGGAAAAGTCTGGGAGCGACCTTGACGCGATCGGTTGAGGCGGGGACCTAGTGAAAGCAGGTTAAGGAGTGGAAAGAAACTCCAGCCAGAAGTGGTGGGTGCAGGCTGACGGAGGAGCGTTGTGCCCTCAGATTTGTTTCTGGACCTCCCGGAGGGTGCGGCAAGCTTCGCTTTCGTAGAAGGCCCGGTCTTTGGGGGCGAGCCTCTCGATGCCCTCGGCGGCAGCCTCCTCAACGATGGATGCGGGAAAGAACTTTCGGCGGAGCCAGAGAGAGACATGGACGAGGCCGATGAGGACGGGGACCTCAATGAGCGGGCCGACGACGGTGGCAAAGGCAACCCCGGATGAAATCCCGAAAACGGCAATGGCCACCGCAATAGCAAGTTCGAAGTTGTTGCCTGAAGCGGTGAAAGCGAGGGTCGAACTGCGGCTGTAGTCGGCCCCGGCCCAGCGTCCCATGAAGAAACTGATCCCAAACATGAGGACGAAGTAGATGGAAAGTGGCAGCGCGATGCGCAGGACGTCGAAGGGGAGTTTAACGATGGTGTCACCCTTGAAGAGAAACATGACGACGATGGTGAAGAGCAAAGCAATCAGGGTGATCGGGGAAATCCTGGGGATGAAGGTGTTGTCGTACCAATCGGCCCCTTTAAGTGGCAGGAGAATGGCACGGGTGAGGATCCCGCCCGCAAAGGGGATGCCAAGGTAGATGGCGACGCTGGCGAAGATTTCCCCAATGGTGACGTCGGCCAGCGTCTTTCCGCCAAGCCCCTGAACGGTTGAGAGATCAATCCCGAGGAGGCCAGGGAGCCAGGTGACAAAAACGTAGGCGTAGAGCCCGAAGAAGAGGATTTGAAAGACGCTGTTGAGGGCGACCAGGCCAGCACAGTACTCGGAGTTTCCCTTGGCAAGGTGGTTCCAGACGAGGACCATGGCGATGCAGCGAGCGATGCCAACCATGATGAGACCAACCATGTATTCCGGATGTTGGTGGAGAAAAATGACGGCGAGGAGGAACATGAGGACCGGGCCGACAATCCAGTTTTGAATCAGTGAGATACCGAGGATGCGGAGGTCGGCGAAAACCTTGGGCATTTGCTCGTATTTTACCTTGGCTAGGGGTGGGTACATCATGAGGATGAGCCCAACGGCGATGAGGAGGTTCGTTGTGCCGACCGTTACGGGCGCGAAAAGCGCTTCGGGGTCGTCGATGAGGGTCGATCCGATGGCCACACCGATGGCCATAGCGGTGAAAATCCAGACGGTGAGGAAACGGTCGAGGATCGACATTTTTTTCAGGACGGAGTCAGCCATGGTATCAAGAGCGGGAGGTTGGTAGTGGAAATCTTAGGACGAGAGGGTGGTCGGAGAGCAGCCTGGAAGGCCCGTTTCTCCAGGGGTTGAAAAACCTTTTGCCTAATTGCAGCAGCAGCCGGGTCCGCAATCGGAGGCGCTCGCAGATTGCGAAGAAGAGTCTCTGGTGAGGAGGCCATAGCCACCGAGAATGACCCGGCGGACCGGTTCGCCGGTTTCTGGATGGACGGTCAAGGGGGCATCCTTAATGGATTGTTGCACCTCAAAGACTTTAGGTGCTTCCGAGGAGTCAGCAGGGATAGTTTCGTAAACGTAGGTTGTCATCAGGAGTTGTTTTTGATTAAAGACTTCGGAGAGAGGCTCAGCTCATGGAAACCTCGAACGGCTCAGCAAGGCTTCGCAAGGCCTGAAGGCCGGAGGGATTGGTGAGGGACCAAGGTATGGTGTAAACTGGCTTCCCGGGATTCATGGTAAGGACCTCCTCGACGTAGCGAGTCTCCAAGTTCCGCCGCGAAGTGAGGGTAGGCTCGGTGGTTTCAATGCTTGCGAGGTTTTGGTTGATCACCCAGCCGTACGATTCGATCCCGGCACGTTGGAGGTCCTCCTGGAGGGACGATGCTTCGTGAACCGGTGTACTCTCGGGAAGGGTGACGAGGAGAACGCGGGTGAAGCCGGGGTCTCGAAGACGAGGGAGCAACATCTCTACCTCGGTGGTGTATCCGGCAGTGCGGCTTTGGCGATTCAGTTCCCGGTGGTAGGACTGGGTGGCATCGAGGAGGAGCAGGGTGTGGCCAGTGGGTGCTGTATCGAGGACCACAAATTCCCCCTGGCCGCCAGCGACGGTTCTGGCGAAGGCCCGAAAGACGGCAATTTCCTCGGTGCAGGGTGAGCGTAGATCCTCCTCGAGGAGCGCCAGATTTTCGGGGTCGAGGCCCGGGGATTGGGCCGCGAGGACCTCGTCGACGTAGCGGGAGGTCTCGGCTTTTGGGTCGATACGTTCTACAGTGAGCCCCGGGATCTGGCTATTCCCCAGGGCATCCCTGAGGTGGGCGGCCGGATCGGTGGTCGAAAGGCGGACGTTGGCCCCGGCTTCGGCGAGGCCAATGGCGAGGGCGGCGGCGACGGTGGTTTTTCCAACCCCTCCCTTGCCCATAACAAGGATCACCCCGTGCTTCGAAGGGAGGATTTCTTCAGCCAGGGTGGCGATTGAAGGCAACTCTCGGAATTCGTGAGAGGAGGTCGAGGGAGCCGAGAGGGACGGGGATGCTGGATCTGCCTCAAAGAGTCGTTCGAGGGTCTCGGTGCCAATTGCGTTTCCCGGGAGAAGGGGAACTTTGTAGACAGGCAGCGAGCTGAGGAAGGTGCCATTCTGGTTCATCGCCTGATTCTGACGATTAAGCCAGCTCTGGACCGGTATTTCATGGTGGTAGGTTTCCTCCGGTTGAAACCAGCCATTGAGGATTAGACTTTGATTGGCGATGCCAAGCTCTCCGAGCTCGTGCGAGGTTCGCTGGGCCTCGACCAGTGGACTCTGGCTCGGTCGGCTCACGAGGTAGAGCCCGGTGAGTTGGGGATCCTTGAGGGACCGGACTGCATCAGCGTAGAGTTGCCTTTGTTTGTCCAGACCAGCGAGTGGTCCGAGACAGGAATTTCCCGATTGGTTTGTATCCAGATATTGGGTCCATGCTTGCGAAAGGGCCATCAGGCGCAGGGTGTGTCCAGTCGGAGCGGTATCGAAAACGAGGTGATCCCATAGCTTGGAGGTCTCCGCTGCGAGGTAGCTGGTAAACTCGTCGAAGGAGGCGATCTCAGTTGTGCAGGCTCCCGAGAGCTGCTCTTCCATGGCCGCCAGGGCAGTTTCGGGCAAGATTCCCCGCATCGGGCCGATTACTTTTTCCCGGTAGTTGCTGGCAATCGCTTCGGGGTCGAGGTTCAGGGCAAAGAGGCCGGGAACCTTGGCGACGGGCACGGGCTGGGTGGATAATTTTGTCTCGAGTACCTCATCGAGATTCGAGGCGGGATCGGTGCTGATGAGGAGGACACGCTTCCCGGAATGGGCGAGGGCCACCGAGGTGGCCGAAGCAATGGAAGTTTTTCCCACGCCGCCCTTACCCGTGAAGAAGAGGAATTTCGGTGTCTTGAGGAGGATCTGTTTGAGTTTGAGCATCGGGAAGGATGGCGGTTTCGGAGCGGGTCTCTGGCCCGGAGCCACAGCAGGTGGGATCTCCTGGAATCAGGCGGGCGAGGCGGACCTGGCGAGGCGCTGGACGATAGCCGAGCGTTCCGAAGTGTCCGGGTAGTGCCCTTTGATTTCAAGCGCTCCGTCTAAATAGATTAAGGGGAGGGCCTCGGTGCCTTCTTTTTCGAGAATGGCCCGAACCTCCGTGTTTTGGGCAAAGGCGAGGGGTTGCTGGGCCAGATTATACCGCTCGACGGATATACCTTTGCTTTCAAGTTGGGCGAGCATTCCCGAGAACCTGGGAAGGAGGGGATCAACCTCTGGTCCACAAACTCCGGAGGAGCAGCACATGGGTGGATCGTAGACTGCGATTCTGGACATCGGAAAGGGGGTTGGTGGGTTCGGAAATTCAGGATTGGCTGAGGGCTTGCCGGTAGCCGGCAGCATAGGCCTCGAAGACCAGTTTGATTTGATCTCTGATGCGGCGGAAGGCGTCGATCTCCTCTTCGTCGGGACGTACTGCGAGGGGTGGATCTTCGAATCCCCAGTGGTAGCGACTTACTTGACCTGGAAAGGTTGGGCAGGCTTGGTCGGCGTTGCCACAGACGGTAATGACCGTATGGATACCGGTGTTGAGGTACTGGTCGAGGTGCTTTGAGGTATGGCCTGAGGCGTCGATTCCAATTTCTTCAAGGGCTTTGATGGCGAGGGGGTGGACTTGGCCCTTGGGCTTTGAGCCAGCGCTGTAGACCTCAAAGAGATCGCCAGCGGCTGCGCGAAGGATGCCTTCGGCGAGGTGACTGCGGCAGGAGTTTCCAGTGCAGAGAATGAGGATTTTTGGCTTCATAATAAATGGGACGGCTGGGAGTGGACGTATTGGTCGGGGACCTTCGTTTCGAAGATCGGAAGGCAGGGGGAACCTTGGAGGCTGGAGCTGATGCGGGCATGTGCTTCCAGATCTTCAGCGAAGCAAACCTGCTCATGAAAACAATCCTGGAGGCATTTCAAATTCTCAGAGAGGAGGGGATTCGTGTCCTCGGACAGGGAATAGACCATCCACTGGGCTCGGCGCTCGGCTTGGACGATGCCGAGGTCTTTCATGTAACGGAGCTGTTTGGAAATTTTGACTTGGTCGGCCTGGAGGATCTCCATAAGGTGGCAAACACAGAGTGGACCAGCACGAAGGAGGTTCAAAATGCGCAGGCGCTGGATGTCGCACAGGCATTTGTAGATATTAATTACCTTCATATGAATGTATATGCCCTAAAATGCATATTCTTACAAGGGGAAATTCGAGGGTTTTTTGAAAAATTGTTCTTTCAGCCCCTTAGGTTAGGGTGGGGGCAGGGGGATGCAGGTGCAGGGAACCATTGTCTGGTCAGAATTTGAACTGTTTTTTCCAAAGGTGAAAGGTCATCAGCATCCAGAGGCGGAGACCATGGCGTCCCGGACCTTCTTCGGTAGAATAGCGGATGAGCTGTTGCACGCGCCTGGGTTGAAAAATCCCGTCGCGGCGGAGCTGATGCGGAGCAAGGACATCCCGAAGCACCCCCTTCATCTCACGTTGCATCCAGAAGTGGACCGGGACCCGCATGCCACTTTTGGGGCGGTGGATAATGGAATCAGGAAGGCGGCCAGCGAAGGCCTTTTTCATGACGAGTTTATCCTGGCCATGCTTGAGTTTGCAGCTTGGCGGAAGTGCGAAGCTGAGTTGAATGAGGGTTTCGTCGTAGAGGGGAGAGAGGGGGCGGAGCTGGTGGGCGGCGAGCATTCGTTCAACTTTTGGAAGGATCAGCTGGGCGCCCTTTAGTCGCTGGTTGATGAGCATCAGTTTGTTGAGGAGGGTTGAGGGTGTGGGGGCTCGGAAGAAGGTGCGGAGGGGACCTTCAAGTGCCTCTGATGGGTCGAATAGTTCTCGGAATTCGGGGGTGAGGAGGCGGTCGACTTCCTCGTAGGCGCGCCGGTAGGAAGTGAGGTATTGTTTTTCGCGGTGGGCGGGGTCTTGTCGATGCTGAGGCAGACCGTACCAGTGATGGAGGAGGAGATTGAAGTTTTTTGGACCGCCAAAGAGGGGGTCGCCCCCTTCGCCGTTAAAAACCGATGAGTGGTTTTGCGAGACGAGCCTGGCGAGTTCGAAGTTGGGTAGGGTTACGGGGTCGCCTATTGGTTCATCGAGGGCGCTAACCATGGAATCAAGGCGGGGGAGGAAAGATCTCGGTTCGATGAGCACTTCATGGTGGTTGCGGATGCCGCAGTGTTTGACGACTTGGCGGGCAAACTCCAGCTCGTGGGGATATTGTTCTCCGAAGAATAGAGAATAGGTCTGGAGGGTTGAAGTGTGGTGGCGGGCCAGCTCGGCAGCGATGCAGGAGGAATCCAACCCACCAGAGAGGAAGAGGGCTGGGTTGGAACCAGCCTCAGGGAGCAGACGTTCGACCGCTGCGGTGAGTGTCTGGGAGAAAGCTGGAACGCTCTCGTTCTCCGGGAGAGTGCCCTCAGCGTTTTCCGGGTGAAACCATCGAACCGGTGCGGTAGGAGCTGGGGAGGTGAGGTCAATCTCGAGGTATGAGCCGGCCGGGAGGGCGAAAATACCTGTGAGCATTGTCTCTGGCCCGGGAATGAAACTGAAGGCAAGGTATTGGGCGAGGGCGCCGGGGCGAAGGTGAGGATCTTGACCAGGCAAGGTGGTGAGAGCCTTGGTCGTGGAAGCGCAGGAAAAGTGGGAACGGTGCCAGGTATAATTGACGGAGCGCCCGCCTGCGGCATCACGCGAGAGGATGAGTCGGTTGCCCAGCCGGAAGAGAAGGATGCCGGGGCCGCGAAGGGATTGAAGACCGGCGATGAGATCCTTTCTGATGAGGGAAAGGATATCGGGAGAGGGGCGGATGGATCCGCTGATGAGTAGCTCACAATCGTGGGCTGGATCAGAAAGATGGATTGATTCGTCGCTCTGGCCCAGAGCGGCAGCCGAGAGGAGCGGGTGGACCAAACGGTGGCGGGTAGGCCCTCGACCTTCGAGGTGACTGGCGAGAGTCGGTAGATTAGGGCCAGTAGTCGCGGCGATTCCGCTCATCGCCGAGCCTCAGCCAAAGGAGATTTCGATTTCGGTAGATCCAAGGGCAAGGCCGCCGAGGAGGACGCTATTGAGGCTTGAATCATTTGCAATCGAGTAAAGGAGAGCACCATTCAGCATTTTATAGGGTAGAACGTCGAGGGGAAGCAGGTGGCGTTCCGCAGTGCCAAAGCGTTTGCGGACGATGGGCAGCTGGGCCATCACTTCATCGTCTATTCCGAGGTCGGTGGCCCGATCTGCCGGAATGAAGGAACGTGAACGCATGGAGGAGGCAGATTCCCCAGGGTCGTGGAGAAGCCAGATGGGGAGATCCGGGTTTTCCTGGATGAGGTGTCTAGCTCGCTGGGCGAGGTAGTGGGGGTAGCCATCCACGGTCATGACAAGGAGATTGGATTCGGTGTGGAAGTTGTTGAGGACCAGCCAATCGACAAGCTCGTTGCGGTTAGTGAGGACGATACCACCGACTCCGTAATCGTGAATGTCCGGCTCGTCCCAGGCTGGGGGTGGCGTGGCAACGGCTCCGCTGGAAATGAGCCCGGGAATGGGTCGGCCCGCGAGTTGCCAACGTTCGACAAATCGATGCCACGGATCGTTGTGAAGACCCGGTCCGCGACGATACCGGGCTCGTAGGGCGAAATAGGCACCGCAGAGCAGAGCTAGAGAAATCGTTAAGAGGTATGAAAAGCCGAGAAGGGAGAGGCAAATGATTCCGACAAAAATAAATGGTATGAGGAGGAGGAGATCGTTCTGGAGGAGCTTTTTTAGTGAGTTTTTGGTGCTTAGCAGTTGATTGACCGTGAATTGATAGGTTCCTCTGGCACTCGCACGTTCGATGATTTTCAGAAAAAGGGAATCGTGAAGACCCCGAGTGGAAAAGATGAAATCTTTTTTGGGATCGAAAATAAATTGATAGGAGCACTTTTTGCAGATCATTCCCTCTCTGCCTCGCGGTTGGTTGTAGGAGCAGTTCGGACATTTCATGGCGTTTCGAGGAGGGTTCGGTTGACCATCGGGTGGACTTCGTCAGTGGGGCCAAAGTCGGTTTCGGGATGGTAGGCAATTACCCGAAGATCTTCGGTCGAGGTATGGAAACTATGGGCTGAATCTGCCGGGATGACGAAGGTCAGACCGGGGTGAAGCGGATGGTCACCGGTGGGGGTGATGCATTGACCTCGACCGCTGATGATCATCCCAACCCTGTGGGAAGGATGGGTGTGGCGGGACTGGTGGGTATTCGCCGGGATGTGGAGCAGATTGAGGCAAGGATCGCCAAGTTTGGATGGGGGGAGGATGAGAGAGTCGGTGCAACCGTCAATGTACTTCAATCGCCCACGCTCTTCGACGGGGCCACCGAGAAGGAAACAGCCCTCGAACTCGAGCCGGGTGATGGCGATCCCGGCGCCCCCGTAGATTTTCAATTGTCCTGGAACTGAGGCAAACATCCCCTCTTTGAGGGGCAGGACAATCCCGTTCCATTCGAGCGAGGCGGATCCTTGGTACAAATAGATGAAGTGCGTGCCAATGGAGGGAAGCAAAAGGGGATGCTCCGACCACAAATGGAGACATGATGGGAACTGGAGGGGGTCGTCTTCCTCCCACGCCAGACCCTCTTTGGATTGAATGGAAAGGAATGAATTCATGCTCGGACTGCGAGATCCTTCGTAAATCTTCGTTAGTTGGTTAGAATTCTGAAGAAAATAAAAGCCATAAATTGTTAAATGGTTGGAAGAATGGGGAATGGGCTGTTTCAGGTAGTATAGTGCCCGGGTTGGGGAACACGGAGACCAGGGAACCTATTGCTTAGAAAGGATAAAGCGATGGTTGAATCGGAAGATCAACTCTAGGTAAGGTCTGGGATGGAGGAAGTTAAAAGTGAGGAATGGGGAGGCGATCAGGGTGGGACTTTCCTTGGCGAACGGGGCTTCCTCTACGTAGCGACTGAGACATGGTTTGTGGAAGAGGCTGCCCGTTCGTGGGAGACGGTGCAGCGGTTTCACCCCGACTTGGAAGCCGTTTTGGTGACCGATGTGGTCCCGGTTGGTCAGCGCTACTTTAAGAAGGTTGTATCGATCGAAAAGGCTTTCCACAACCCCCTGGACAAAATCGAGCCGCTCACCAGGCCCCCCTTCGTTCGTACGGTCTTTTTGGATACAGATACCCTCATTTTTCAATCCCTCGAGCCACTTTTTGACTCATTGGAAAACTATGAACTTTTGGTAGCTCCAGATCCCTGGGCGCATCCGGAGGAGGGAGCTCCCGAGCTGATGAGGCAATACAATACGGGAGTGCTTGCCTATCGGGGAGACTCGGAAGCAGTGCGCCAGTTCTTCCGAGCGTGGGCAGTGGACTACCAGGAAATGGTGGCGCTCGATGGAGGGTATACCAACGATCAGAGAAGCTTTCTTCGGCTGTTGGGAAAATCCGAGCTCAGATGGTTTACCTTGGATCCTGCCTTTAATTTTCGGACCAACGCACCAGGTATTCTGAGATCACATCTACAACTGGCGGTATTGCACGGACGGATCGAGGGTGATCCATATGAACTCAAGGAAAAGATGAGTCATCCGCTGAACGGATTCTCAATCTATATCCCCAGTCTCCTCTCTCTGGGTCAAGCGAGGGTAGTACTGCCTTCGCGATTTTGGAGTCGGATGGTTTGGTTGGTCCTCTTTCCAGTAAGGCTATATGCGAAAGTGGTGATCGGGCGTTTGGCCCGTAAGCGAAGACGGCGGAAAGAAAAGTTGCAGAAGGATACCGAAGGACAGGTGAGGCCAGGGAGCTGAAGTTGAATAGGAGTCTGATGGGAGATTGCCTTGGGGGACCTTTCGACAATTGAGTGGAGAAACGCTTATTGGATAGCCTTTGATTTCCGAAAGGGGATGACGGCAATAAAAATGCAAAGGCTTCCAATGATGAATGGAATCCAACTTGGCGGGCGATCGAGGAAGATTATAGCGAAGAAGATTCCTAGTGGAACAACCAGGTTATTGGCTGCTGCCAGTACGGAGGTTGGGACGAGGCTGGCTCCTTTGTTCCAGAGAAAGAAACCGAGTCCGGTGGCGATCACCCCAAGGTAGGCGATGACCAGCCATTGGAGGGGGCTTGGCGGGGTAATTTCGCCAGCGAAGAAGAAGTGGCGGCCCAGGGCGAAGGTGAGGGAAAAGAAAAAGGCTGCGAGGTAGGGGACCAAAAAGACCTCGAGATTTCGAATCTCGGAGTGACCTTTCCGCCAGTAGCGAAAAGCCAACTGCCCCCCACCAAAAGCAACATTGGCAATCTGCATGAGGATGAAAGCTGTAAAAATCCCTTCACCCTGGATGGGATCTCCCCAGCGAATGACAAGCGCACCGGTCGTAGCGAGGCCCGAGGCTAGAAAGAGATGCCAACTGGCCTGGCGACGAATCAAAGCTGAGATTCCAGCGATCCAGAGCGGTGTAAAACTGCTGAAGAGAGCAACGACATAGACTGGTGCAAATTGAAAAGCTGTGAGATAGGCTGCGTACATGACTCCAAATTGGAGGCATCCAATGCCTGCAAGGGGGAGGAATGATCGAGGCGGGCATTTTCCTACCCTGAAAAACGGTGCGAAGCAAAGGGCTGCTAATCCGAGACGAAGAGATGCCAGAAGGAACGGATCGAGGTCAGCGAGGATGGACCCGATGAGGGTAAACGAAAGACTCCAAATGAGGGTGGTAATGAGCAGGTAGGTCATTGGGGTTTGAAAAACCAATCAAGGAGAGTGGGGTTGGCAGCGTAGCGAGTCGATGTCCGGTAGTCTTTTTTCGGTCCGCGGACCTTCCAGGAGATGCGAAGTTGGGTAGTAGGATCAAGGGCGACCTCAGCTTCGTAGACATCCCGGCCGCAATAGTGGGGCTGCTCTGACTCCCAGCTTCCACAGGCGGGTCGATAGATGAGCTTAGTGAGCCTGATCCATCCTTGGGGTCCCTGCTTGGAAACCTCGATTGATGTAGTGTCGAGCCGAGTGAATAAAAACCTCGTTGAAAATTGATGCATTGGTTTTCCGCCCATCTCGCACCATGTTCCGCAGTCGAAGAGTTCAAGGGAACCCGGGCGGGTGCCATCAATGTGAACGGTTGAGGTTCCGAGACCTGATCGAGACCATGCATAGTTTTTTGAATACGAGAGACCCTCAAATGTGAAAGCTATAAGGGATTGGTTGGGAGAATCCTGTTTCATTTTGGTTACGAATTCATGGATTCGAGAACATTGTCTTGTGAAACCGGATCGAAGAACGATCATTCAAGCATGTTCAGGGTGAGAGAATTTCGCGGGAGACTCCATGGTGTATTGATCGCCTTGGCATTCGCAGGCGAGCTTTTTGGCAGTAACTTTGAAGGCTCTCGTTCTATAGCGGTGCCTGTTGTAGAAACTGCAACGGTGTACGAGGATGGACCAAGAGCAGGTGAGAGAGGTCGGCTCTACGTTAATATTGAGGGGGTGACGCATGACCCTTTTGCTTCTTTTGGGTATTTGGTCTTTGACCCGCAGTCAGCCGAAAATGGATTGAGAACTGGTGAGAGGATCTACGGAATCGAGATTGAAATGACTCATGCTCCCAGCCGTTTCAGTACATCGGGAGAGGTCGAGGTCTGGTTGGTTGCGTCTCCGATGCTCTTCACCAGCGATATGCGTTTTGATCGTAATGCCCTTCCGAATGGAATTGGAAACCAGCTGGGAAGGTTGATCCCCTTGGTTGGTCCGGCGCAGTATGACGACGGAATGGTATCGGGCGGACGCTTTCTTTGGAAATTTTCAGTGACGGAATCATCCATATCCCACATTGCACGAACCATCGCACAGGGGAACATGATTCACTTTGCAATCACTCCGGTGGGCGATTCAGTGGCTGCGACCTTTGCAGGGACTGATTGGTTGGCAAGAGATACGCGGATTTCCGGTGCTCCTAAACTTACTCTTATTGTAAAGTGAATTTGGAGAGTCGGGGTTGATCCAAACGGATCAATCCATAATCCGCAATCCTTCGATAATGTCACCCCTTTGAGTGAGGTGACCGGGAGTCGGTGAACATTCTGCGGGAGCCCTCCTCTGATTTGATGTGCACCACCGAGGGCTCCGGATTAGACAGAAGCTCTTCGCCAATGAAAAGGGGTGCTCGGGGCTTAACGAAAGGGCAGTTATTTTTCTACAAGAATTGGGAAGGATTCACTCGAAGCCCTCGGTTTCTGCCAAGTCGAATGTATCAACACGAAAAGCGAGAATCTCGAAAGAGTTCTTTCGTTCAGGAGGCATCAGAACAAATAGGTTGCGCCTTCCGGGAAGAAAACGGGCTCGATGCTCTAGTACCACTCGAATAGAGTCTTGGTATTGAACGACGAGACCTACGAGCACTTTGTTTTGGTCGTAGAAGGGCTTGAGGGGAACCTGACTTGAAACACCAGCTTCGAGAAGGACTTTTTCGTCCCCGACCAACCCAGCGAGGCGGGCTCCGGTTCCATTGTAGAAAACAAGGTGGTCTGGCTGGACAGCCGTTTCGAGGGCGGGCATGGCGGAAAGATTAAACTCCATCGTCTCAGTATCCGGTTCTGATGCCCTTTTTCCATTAGGGGTTACAAAGACAAGGATCTCTCCACGGGATAGGTCCAAATCAGTCTGAGCAATCTTGCGGTATTGGATGAGGGGATCCTTACTTTCGAGTTCCTCCCCAGTCAGGGGTTCGCTGCGTTTTCTGTAGAGAGCGAGCGTCCCGGTTCCTTCGTAGGTGTAGAGTTCACCGGGACGACCGCGGAGCATGGCAACCGGTACCGGTGCTTCTTTAGGATTTTCTTGCAGAAAGAGGTCATCAAAAAAACCGCTTCCGTAGGGGTAGAAGCGGACCTTTAGGGAAAATGGATAATCTTCTTTCTCACCAGACTGGCAGAATGCAACGAGCGGAAGCGTTCCGATGAGGATCAAGAATACCTTGGGGCAAGAAAATTCGGGCATTTAGAGATAAAAAGACCAATTAGAAGGTCTTTTCAAGCTTCGTTTGGGTCAATCCAGCGGAAAGAAATCAGCTTAAACTTACGTCCTAGACGATCACCGCTAATCTTCGCATTGGGATTTGGATTGGCAACCGGGTCGATGGGATCCACCAGGCGTTGGACCCGGGCTTCGATCAAAGCTCTAGCGGCCACCAAGCCAGTGTTTGGATCAAGCGATTCTCCATAAGCTCGAATGACGAAAACGTCCGAACGATGGGATAGAAATGGTGAGATCTGAGCCGCAACGTCGGCCTGCTTTAACGCTGTCGGATGCTGGTTGTTCGGGTAGTCACCGATCGGAGGCGCCGGGATTGAGAATTCGTTGATTGGACGCGTAGGTCCAAGGCGCCGAGCGATCATCTCGGGTGTAACGGTAGCTACACCCACCTTTTCGATTGCGTCCTGAATGATGCCGAGGTCAAGAAATTCAGCAATGGAGCGAATCGGGCGCTGGTTGGCTCTGCCAAACTCTTTGATCCCCTCAACAATGTGCCAGGCAAGATGTCGTATTTGGTCATCGCGGATATCCTGAGGGTCGTCCCCCTCCAATGCGCGGAATCCATTCCGAAACATGGAAGAATCTCTGGTGCTGTCCAAGGAGAGCTTGGTCAGCCTGGACGGCACATTGCTGAATGCATCGTCCCGAATGGCATCATTGTCAAAACCGACACTGAAGGGCCTCTTGAAGAACACGTTGCGAAGCGGCTGGTCACGACTTGCAAAACCGGTGCGCAGTCCAATAGTCCTTCGTTCGTTGAAGACCCATTCATTTCCGCCGGAATTTAGGTCACTCTTGAGCACTGCATGCCAAGCATCGGTCGAAATTGAATTGAGATTAAAGGCACCTCTGTTCTCAAAGTGTCTGGCCGACTCTTGCTTGCGAAGATCGTCATTTTTTACGCTCGGGTCGGTAGCGGATTGGCCACGGAGGCTCAGGCGAGCGTTTGGGAGGGCTAGACCGTCGTTCTTGTCCCAGATGCCTCCGTTGGCCGGGACCGAGCTGAGGAAATATCGGTCAAAGCTCTCGTTAAGGCTTCCAGGGCCAAAGGCTGAATCGCGCCCACCCCAAGTGCTACCAAGAGCAGAAGGTGGACGGCTAGGGTGCCGGGCACCTCTGAGGTCGGAGATCGAAAGAGGGGCACGGTTTGCAAGATCGTAGGGGCGAATGTCGCGGTACTCCCCCTTATCACTTCGGCGGACACGAGTGTCAGAAAAGGTGTCCTGCAGGGGGAAGACCCCACTGATATTGTTCCGGGTATCCACGGGGTTTGTGGAGGCAGAACTAATGAAATCCGAGACGGATCGGATATCTCCATCTCGATCGACGAAGGTTCCGTTGAAAGCAATCTCTCGTGATCTCAAGTCGAGCGACTCCAGCAGATCAGCAGCAGCGGGGTCGTCCCAACGAGGTGTGAATCGGTAGTGGAGGGCAAAAATGTACATGTCGGAAACGTCGATGTCTGCTGAGAAGCCAGAGCCCTCAAGGTAACGGGGTACATCAATGCCAGCCCGAGGATACACGTACTGAAAGTTATCGTAGGGAATGCCACGGACGGCGAAGACTGGATCTCCAGGTCGGCTGGAGTTGGGGGCAGTTGAGCCGCGCCAAGGAAACACTTCGACATCGAAACCAGATGCACCGGCTGGCCGTCTCCCCTCCACTCGGATGGTGTGGTTTGCTTGAACCGATCCGATGGAGCGACTAGCTGCCGAGCCCGGGCCAAATTGAATCGCCTTCCAGAGGCCTTGCGGCTGTCGTGCCGGATCTGGATCCTCAACTCGGTAAACCTCTCCAGGGAAAAGAAATGGGCGGTTCCCCCCACTGGTCGTGAATTCGATCCATGACGCTGTCCAACGGTCGCCTCCTGATCGGCTGATAGGAATAGTATCCATGTTGAGCCAAGCCGACTGGTTACCGGTGGTCGCATTAGTAATCCGTATTTCGGGGAGATTGCGGAAGGCAATCGAGTAGGCCCGGGCATCACCGTCGTTCAGGAGGATGGGGAACGGGTAAGGGTTGTAGAATTCAGCGTCGATGTAAAACCGCATCGCCGGATAGCTAGAGCGGTTAAAGACGGCGAAATAAATGGTAGCTTCGGTGAGGATTGGATGGACGTTGGGGAGCCCACCTCTCAGCCCCTGCAATCTAGAATCAAGAGCGATGGGAATATTTGGAGGCAAGACGGCGCTGAAATTCTTGTTGAAATCTAGAAAATCAGGGAGGGCCGGTGCTTCGAGGATGTCTCCCGTTTTAATGAAGGATTGGTTCGGCTTCTGTCCGGCCAGGGCTCGGTCGATGGCAGGGTCTGCATTAAAGCGGAGGCCACCGTCGATACCGTTTTCCAAAATCCCAAAATTATTAGTCGTCAGGCTGTGGAAGAGACTCTCGGGGTTAGCTGGGTTTTCGAGGAGTAGGAGGTCAGAGTATCTGGTCGAGCGCTGAACTGCGGTTGTGACCGTAGGATCTGTCTGCTTTAGATTTGTGGACCAGTAGTCGTTTAGAAGGTGGTCGAAAGAAACCCGGTGGTTGTGGCTCTGCTTGATCAGGGTCCTCCCCCAGCTATCTCGTTGGGCAGGCGGAATGGCTCCAGCCAGACCTTTAGAGGAATCGTAAATGGAGCGGCGGATCGTCGGAGCGACCTCGGCGATGGGCTCGTTAACCGCAATATCTGCCTTGGCCGATTCATCGCCGATCCAGTAACCATAACGTCCGAGAAATTGGCCGCCGGCTGAGATTGCCTGGAGAGGGACCTCCACCATTTGGTCCGGTTTGTTACCAACCGTTCCCGATCCAACAATAGTCACCGAGTTACCAGGGGAGAGGTTTGCAGCAGGGTTTGGATTAACTCCGGAGGTCAACCACCGGA
Organism: Puniceicoccaceae bacterium; assembly: GCA_036822055.1. Classification (GTDB taxonomy): domain Bacteria; phylum Verrucomicrobiota; class Verrucomicrobiia; order Opitutales; family Puniceicoccaceae; genus DAISIK01. Next base: position 4,720 of record DAISIK010000037.1, on the reverse strand, counting down.
TGAAAGTTGGGTTGTTGGACGAGGCGTCCCAGACGCCCAACCAATGTGGGTGCTGAGGAGTTGCAGCCCCGGAGATGAGTTCTGCCGTCCCGGTAAGGCGAAGATCCGATCCCAAATCCTTCTGGAGTTGACCCAGTGCCAGGTTGAGAGAGAGGACGGCATTTTGTCTCGAGGACTCTTGAATCGCCCTTTCCGATGTGCTCGTATGGCTTGAACGGACTTGACCGACGAGGGCGAGGATCAACCCGAGAACCAGACTCATCAAAGCTAAGGAAATGATGAGAGCAAAGCCAGCCTCAGAGCTGACTCCATTGGGAGCCCGAAGAACTCTTTGAGGGTTGCCTTGACCCAGTGTATACCCGTCCATACCTAAGCGATTGTTGTTTTGTCGAGATTAGGCAAGCAGGAAGCAGACCTGTTACACGCTTGTTACCCGTGAGGTTCCTCTTTGGCTCTGTGGAGCCCGCCTTGGGCTCAGTTTTTACATCCGTTGAAGGGGTCTCAAGCCGAGGATCTTGAGGCCGGTCTCCAGAAATTTCAAGGTTCGGGAGCAGAGAAGAAGACGTCTTGTACGGATGTCACTATCTTCAACCATAACGTGATTTGCGTTGTAGAAGGATCCGAAGGCAACGGTGCACCGGAAAAGCCAAGTGCAAAGAAAATGAGGACGCAGGTCGGCCAGAGCTTGCTGAAAAGCGACGGGAAATTCCACAAGAAGGGCGGCGAGAGCCAGCTCCTCAGAGGTTTCGAGGGCCGAGGCTCCACTGGCATCGAAAGATTCCGGGTCGAGGTTCAGCTTTCGGAAAATACCATGAATCCTAGCGACCGCGTAAAGAAGATAGGGAGCAGTGTTTCCATCGAAACTGATCAACTTTTCCCACGAGAAGACGTAATCGATGGTGCGATTTTGCATTAGATCTGCGTAGCGAATGGCGTCCACACCGATGGTTGAGGCGATCTTTGATTGCTCTTCGGCTGAGAGCTGCGGGTTTTTTGAGGCAACGATTTCCATAGCCCGGCGGATTCCTTCCTCCACCAACTCTAGAAGTTTAATCGAGTCGCCAGATCTTGTTTTGATTGCTTTTCCATCCTCGCCGAGCATTTTTCCGAAATAAACATGGTCCAGCTTCGGGAGTTTGCGGCCACTCGCTAAAAACCATTTTTCGGCGGTCAGAAAGAGCTGTTCGAAATGGTCTTGCTGCCTTGCATCGGTAACGTAGATGATCCGGTCAGCGCCGAGAGTCTCGGAACGAAAGAGCAGGGTAGCAAGGTCGGTAGTTGCGTAGTTGCTGGCTCCATCAGACTTTCGAATGATGAACGGTTGGGTTGCAAATCTCGGGTGGTCGCGGTGAAAAACAACCAGCGCCCCATCGCTCACTTCCGCTATTCCCAAAGATGAAAGTTCCTCGCACACGTGATCCACTTTATCTTGGTAAAAGCTCTCTCCATGAGTGAGATCGAAAGTCACGTCAAAGTGGCGATAGATCGACTCAAAGGACTGCATACTGATTTGATTAATTCGCTTCCATGCACGGGTTGCCTCTGGCTCTCCGTTTTGCAGGCTGAGAAGCAGTTGCCGAGCATTATTTTTTTTCTCTGGATCTTCCTCACAGAGTCGAGTGCCCGTACGATACAGGTCTTCTAGGACGGCTAAAGGATCTTCTCCAAGTTGATCGAGATCGGTGTTGGTTTCGCGCACGGCAACGAGCAGGATCCCAAACTGAGTGCCCCAATCTCCGATGTGGTTATCACGTATTACCTGATGGCCACTGGCACTCAACAAGCGGCTGATCGAATCCCCTATGACAGTTGATCGGATGTGGCCAACATGCATCTGTTTGGCAGTGTTGGGCGAAGAAAAATCGACCACCACTCTGGAGGGGTAGTCACCGAGAAGTGCGAGGGCCTGATCCAGAAGGGGACCGGTGCATGGATCACGGAGCCATTCGACAAACCATGATCCGGAAAGCCTCGCATTGATGAAGCCCGGCCCGGCAATCGAAATTTCGACCCCATTCAGCAGCGGATTTTTGGGGTCCAGGGCATCTACGAGGGATTGGGCGAGACCGCGCGGGTTGGTCCCGAGAGCCTTGGCAAGGGGGAGGACGCCGTTGGCCTGAAAGTGTCCGAAGCGCGGGTCAGCCGGCCGCACATCCGGGCTGAATGCCGTTCCAAAGGCGTCCATCGTGAAGGCCGTCTCTTGGAGGAGAGCAGCAAACTGGGCTGAAAAATCAAAAGTCATGGATATGCGACAGGGAGTTTTTCGACAACTCCGTGACAAAAAGTCTCGACAAAGCGCGATCTATGGGGTATGCCTGAAGGCTTTACGTGGTGATCAGCACCACGGGAATCATACTTAATGAGAAAGAAAATTGTATCTCCGCGCCGGTTCGTCAAACCTTCCTTCGCGTACTTAATCGAAAAAAAGCGGGATGGAGGCGAATTGGATGAAGATGAAATTCGACACCTCGTCGACTCAATCCTTGATGAGGAAATCCCCCAAAACCAGCTGGCGGCAATCGCCATGGCCATTTACTTCCAGGGTATGTCCGCTCAAGAGACGGCTACTTTTGCAGAGGAGATGATGCTGTCCGGTGAGATGATTGATCTGACGAAGATCAGTCGCCCAAAGGTCGATAAATACTCAACCGGAGGGGTTGGCGACAAGACGACGATGATTCTGGCCCCCCTTGCAGCGGCGTGTGGGGTGGTCATGCCGACCATCAACGGAATCGACGAGGAGTTCATGATCAGCACGGTGGAGAAGTTGAACGCCATCCCCGGATTCGTCTGTGAACAGGGGCTGAAGGACTTTGTTCGTATTCTGAAGAAGGTCGGTTGCTCGATCATCGCTCAAAATGACGAGATTGCCCCGGTCGATCGGATGCTCTACGAGCTGCGGCAGGAAACTGGGACAATCCCTAGTCTACCTTTGATTACCGCAAGTATGCTGAGCCGGAAGTTGGCCGAAGGGGCGGAAAGCCTCGTGATCGACGTCAAATGGGGCAACGGCTCTTTCATCAGGGATTTGGAGCAAGCCAAGCAACTGGCAAGGTCGATCACGCGGGTTGGTCGCTCAATGAAGAGACGCTGCGTCGCCCTGGTTACGGATATGAATCAGCCTCTGGGCGATTCTGTAGGGACCATTCTTGAGGTCAAAGAGGCCATCTCACTTCTCAAGGGAGAAGGCCCGGAGGACTTGCAGGACTTGGTCCTCAAGTTGGGTATGGAGGTCGTTCGCCTCTCCGGCGTCGCTGGATCGACCCTGTCGGCCAAGCAGACGGTACAACGGCATATTAAGAATGGTAGTGCTCTCGCGAAATTCAGGGAGATGGTTGAGGCACAGGGTGGGGATGTGTCGATGATCGATGACCCCGACAAATTTCCTCAGGCCACCCATTGTCGAAAGCTTCCAGCTCCCAAGAGAGGTTATGTCCACACCATCAATGCCGGAATGATCGCCCGGGGTGTTCACACTTTGGCCAAGACCAAATCTGGCAAGCTCGACCCAGCCGTTGGTATCTCGGAGGTTAAGAAAATCGGCACCCAGATGAAACAAGGTGAGCCGCTGATGATGATCCATTACAATGACGAGTCTAACCTGGACGCTGCTCTTGAATACCTTCGCGGAGCCTATCGCCTGGCTCCGAAAAGGCCCAACCCCCCCGAGCTGGTCGTCGAACGGGTAGCTTGAGGTTCTCGAGATCGAGAGGAGGATTCTCGCCCGGTTGGCAGTCTGGTACTCTGTTGGGAGATCCAGCTTGCCAGCAAGGAATTTTTCTGGTCGGTCGGGCTCTTGGAGAGATGGCTCCCGCGCTAAAGAGGGCACTGGCGAACAGTCTTGGTCTGAAGCCTTTGGACCTCGTGCTGAGACCCGTGACCGGTGGCTGCATCAATCAGGCAGCGCGGCTTGAGGCTCTGGATCGGTCATGGTTTGTAAAACACGGACCTCGCGACAGGGTAAAATTGTTTCAGGCGGAGCAGGAGGGGTTGACTGAACTCATCCGCGTTTGCCCGGACGACTTGAGAATCCCACGGGTAATCTGTTGTGAAGCATCGGAAGCGGCTGCCTTTTTGGTCCTCGAGTGGATTGATCTAGAAGCTAGTGGAGACTGGGGGAGACTGGGGGCGGCCCTCGCCCATCTGCACCAAACCCCTATGGCTGGGCATGGCTTCTACGGGTTTGAAACGAACAATTTCATCGGAAGCACAGCTCAGCAAAATACCTTCAAAGGCGGAAGGTGGGCTGAATTTTGGGTAACTTGCCGGATCGAGCCACTCCTTCGGAAATTGAGAGACGGTGAACGGCGAGTGACAAAAACTGATCGCCTTCTTGTTGCAATTGGGGAAAATTTGGCGGAACACAATCCACCGGCGGCTCCACTTCACGGGGACTTGTGGAGCGGAAATGTTGGATTTGATTCAGATGGGGTACCAGTCCTCTTCGATCCCGCATTTTACCGTGGGGATCCGGAAACGGACCTCGCCTTCAGTCGGCTTTTTGGGGGATTCGGCAAGGAGTTCTACACCGCTTACGAAAGAGAAGTCCCGACCACGAGGGGAGCAGCCAAGAGGCGGGCAATCTACAACTTATACCACGCTCTTAACCATCTCTTGCTCTTTGGAGAGGTCTATCGCCCATTGGTGAACGAAGAGGTTCGGAAGATTCTCGATCGATAAAAATACGGTGACCGCTTCGATTAAACTTCGGTTTTTTGAA
>DAISIK010000036.1:0-30545 GCA_036822055.1 Puniceicoccaceae bacterium | reverse complement strand
TCTCAACATGCCTCTTGAGTTCCAGTATCGGATCCTGCCGCTCGCCGGTAGTTTAGACCGGGTGGATCTCTTTTCCCATGCCCGCGACTTGGCGTGTGGAATTAAAGGGGTGTTTGTCGACCGCCAGCATCTCAAAGATAGGGCTGCCGTTCTTTCCCACAGTGAGGGGTTGCTCTCTTGTCAAGGTAACTTTGTAGAGACCAGTATTCGGGCCGAAGAGAACGGATTGGAACTTCGTGGATTCAATCCAACGGAGGATCATGGATGCCTGAAAGTGGAATTTTCTTCACGCCTGCACCGCAAGCGGTCTTTACGGGTCGATCTGGAGGGCGGAGAGATTGGGGCTTCGCTTGTTGGGGATTCGATGAACGGAGTCTACCGTGTAGAGCCGAAGCAGATATGCACCTTCCGGGAGGAGATGGCCTAGCTCAAGTTTTTGAATCGAGACCAAATTCAAAAAAGTCAGTCAAACCGATAATGGATATGGCGAGAACCTACTTTCTGATCAGAGAGGTCCAGTGGCTACCTCCCTTGCTGTTCTCGCCGAAAAATGGATTTTTCAAGAAGGGGTTTTTTGATGGAAAAAACTGGCTGCTTGGATCGGGGTAGTTTTTCGGAGGATGGGAGTGCGCGGGTTGGATTATCCTTGTGATGAGGCTGGCTCGCTGAGGGTTGCTGTCTCCTCAAGCGCGGAGTCGGATTCCTCTGGCTGTGGAATCGATTCAGTTGGGTCGGTTTTCCGGCTGACCAAGTACTTGTGCGTTATGAAGAGGAGACCGGCGGCGAGGAGGTAGCCGAAGGTCCAGGGCAGAGCCGGGCCGAGTTTTGTTGCAATATCGTTCCCCATGACCTGGTAGCCGTGAATGATGCCCACAAATGCAAGACCGGCGCCCGCCAGCGTCCATCCCAGAGCAGCCCGGAGATCGCGGTCGATGATCGCAACAAGGATGGCGGTCAGGACGATTGAGCAATAGAGCCAACCTTGTTCGAGAGCAAACACCCCTACCGCGAAGAGGTCGCTGGAGGCTGTCATGGAGGCAAAGAGGTCGGTCGAGTAAGGAGATTCGGGAGACCCGTAGCCCAGGCTGGACATCACGCGTTTGATGATCAGGGCGGTAAAGGCTCCGATCCCGGGGATGAGCCCGAGGACCACGGCTGGAGCATGCCGTTCGGGTACCGCTTGAAAAGCCTGGGACCCGATGGTTAGCCCGATCCAAATCAAAATGGCCATGCCCGCCTCAATTGGAATGATTTGGGAAAGGATGCCCAGAGTGCCCGAAAAACAGAGGAAAGCCATAGCCAGTCCGTTGAGCAGTGAGTAGCCGGCGCCGGCCCCAATTTGTTTCATCCCGAGGTGCCCGATGTAGAGGGTGGTCGGAAACGGAGAGCCGAGCCCTCCGGCGAGGAGGGTGCCGATCCCGTTGACGATGAGGGTGGGCTTCGGGGGAAAGTCGTCTCCGGCGGCCGAGGCAGACTCAATTACCTGCATCGATCCGATGACGTTCAGCAGGCCCATTGGCAGGATGACGGCCAGGTAGGTAAAGAGGAGACTGAACGTGGAGAGGCTGGCAAAGCCAGATGCCTGAGGGAGGTAAAGCCCTGGTGAGAGCTGGCTTGCTCCAAGGGCATCAATGGGTGAGCGAATGCCGAAGGCGTAGGTAAGCCAGGCGACCAGCACCCCAAAGGTGATGATGAGCAATCCCCCCGGTAGATTTCCTTTAAGTTTGGCTCCTCCGTAGAAGAAGTAGAGGGTCAGGACGAGGGCGGGGATTCCGATTTCGGGATAGGCGTAGGTGCGGAAGCAATAATCGGCGGCAATGAAAAAGATCCCCACCGCGGCAAGGGCGGAGAGCATGGCTGCCCGGGGTGCAATTCGACGGAGGTGGTGGACAAAAAAGGAGCCGATGATTTCGATGATGCCCGACCCAAAACAGGCCAGAATGCCAGCTTGCCAGGCAATCACGTCGGCCTCCGCCTTGGTCAGGCCTGTAGCAAGGGCGATTTGCTGGGCCGGCAGCATCACGTAAAAGGTGAAGAAGAAGACCGGCAGAAGGTTGATGCCGTAGGGAAGTGCCGTGATATCCGAGCGGCCGAGCCTCGCTCCAAGCCGTTTGGCCTGCCATGCGTAGAAGGCATTTCCAAAGAGAATGCCAACGGCCATGGCAGGAAGCATCCTTTCGACGACCAAGGAAATATCAAAGCCCAGCACAAAAATACTGAGGTTGATGATGAGCAAAAAATTGATGAAATTATTGAGCCCGAGAGCAAAAAGCCCATCAACATCCCCACGCACGAACCACTTCATAGCCGAGGGGTGAGCAATTCAGGGACCAATAGGGCCTGGAAATTGTGGAGGATGGCTACCGTGCCCGCGGTCCAGGTGAGCTGGGGAGCCAGATCGGAATAAGGGCGGGCTTACCCTGAAGTTTACTTATGGAGCCTTTCCGCAGCATCATACCTCTGTGTTCGCCCTGAATCGGATGTTCGAAACAAGGGAAGGGGTGCCAAACTGGAATCGAAACCAAGGCAAAAAAAACTCCCCGAGGGAGGGTCCTCGGGGAGTTACTAAAGTCGGGAATCGAGGCTTGGTCGCGAAACCAAGCCGATTTACTTGTACATGGCCTTCTTTTTGTGCCGATGCTCGCGCAGGCGCTTCCGGCGCTTGTGCTTGTTCATCTTGAGACGACGTTTCTTTTTGAGATTACCCATGCAATGATTGTGATTTGAAAAACCGACAGTAAACCCCGGCGGTCGGTGACTTGGCAAGGCAAATTTCCTGAAGAATAAAAAGTAGAGAGCGGGGGAGGGGAGGGACGGTCTGCGGTGGAGGAGTTCTTCACGTTTGAGATTTGAAACTTCCGACTGGTCGGACTTACAAAAGAGGGAGTATGGCCGATCAGTTCAGTAATCTCCTTGATGAAATCCACGAAAAATACCCCCAGTACGAAAAACCGGCCTACATCTTTGTGCGTGCGGCTTTGGATTACACCCTGCATCGTTTGAAGGAGCGCAAGGAGCTTCAGCAACCCCGCCACATTAGTGGACAAGAATTGGCAGCAGGCATTCGCGAGTTTGCTATTGATCAGTTTGGGCCGATCGCAAAGACGGTTCTAAATAGCTGGGGGGTTTTTGAGACGCTCGACTTCGGAAAGATTGTCTTCATTCTAATCGAGTACAAGGTCCTCGGGAAGCGGGATGAAGACCGCGTTGAGGACTTTCTGAATTGTTTTGAGTTTGAGCAAGCCTTTGAGGTTCCTTTTCGCCCGAGTCGCGGTATCCCGGCCGATCTTTTGAAAGTATCGGTCTGAGCCTCTGGCAGGGGGCGTCAGGCGACTCGCGACAGGAAATGTCCAGTTAAACCAACATTTATATGAATCGATTTCTTACCCACACCAATTTACCGCAGTCCCTCGACGAGATGCTCTCGGAGGAAATTCATCGGGAGGTCATGCCCAATGGATTGACGGTTTTGTACAAGGAGGTTCCCTCCAGCCCGGTCTGCTCGGTGAACTGCTTCATTCGGGCTGGAAGCATCCACGAGGGGGATCTCCTCGGCTGTGGGGTCTCTCACTTTGTGGAGCACATGTGTTTTAAGGGAACTACCCGGCGAACCTTCAAGGAGATTGCCCGAGAAGTCCATTCGGTTGGTGGTAGTTCTAACGCCAATACAAGCTATGAGCGGACGCTCTACTACATCAATACCCCGCCTGAGGGGCTGGAGCTGGCCCTCGACGTGCTGGAGGATCAGGTCTTTCATTCGAGAATTCCCGAGGAGGAGTTTGCCAGCGAGCGCGAGGTGATCCTTCGAGAAATCGATATGGTAAACGATGATCCAGACTGGAAGTTGGCCATTAAAACCCTGGCAACGGTCTTTCGAAAATCTCCGCTGAAGTATCCAGTTATTGGATACAAAGATCTTTTTGAATCGATCACGAGGGATGAATTGAAGGGTTATTACGAGAGATTTTATCTGCCCAACAATGCTGTCCTCTCCATGGCCGGACCGCAGCCGGTCGAGGTCGTGAGGGATCTTTGGCAAAAGAAGTTTAGTGACCTGCGGATGGAACGCCTGGTGGCACCCTTCGAGCAGGAGGAAGCTGCGCAAATGGGTTTGCGGCGGGAGCGGCTGAGCGGAAGCTTCGAGGTTTCGCGAGGGGTGGTGGCGATCCCGGTTCCCGGGCGGGGAAGTCTCGATTTTCCGGCGGTGCGGGTCCTGGCCGATACTCTGGGTGGAGGTGAATCGAGCCGTCTCTGGACCCGTTTGAGAAATCAGGAAGGAATCGTCGACTCAATCAGTGCGGATGTTTTTTCTCTCGGCTCAGAGGCGATGCTCTGGATCAACTACACCTGCGAACCGAGTAAGGAAGACCAGGCGGAGGCGGGCATCTTTTCTATTTTGGGAGAGCTTCCTGAATCGCTGCCCGGCGAGGAGGAGGTTGAGGTGCTCAAGCAGAAAACGTTGACATCCGAAGTTCGGGCCCGGCAGCGGGCGGCTGTTGAAGCGAACAGGATTGGTACGGCGGAGACTCTTTTTGGAGATCAACATTTGGTCAGGACTCAGATGGAGCGTCTCTACGGTTTGCGGGCAGAGGAGTTGGGACCGATCGTCTCGAGCTATTTGTTACCGCACCGCACCACTTCGGTTCGACTTGGTCCGCCGATCAGAAAGGCGTCCCAGCTGATTCGGAAGAGGCAATGGCAGGGTGAAGTGATGCAAACTGAGTTGCCGGGGGGCATCCGGCTGGTCGAGTACTCCGACGATCGCCTCCCTATCTTTAATTTGAGGCTGATGTTTGAAGCGGGTCCGAATTTTGATGCTCCTGGCAAAGCGGGATTGGGGGCATTGGGAGCTTCTTTGCTGACCAAGGACGCGGGAGATCGTAGCGCGGAGGAGGTGGCCCGCCGGGTGGAGTCGGTGGGGGGTGACTATTCGAGTTCGAGCGGGAACAATAGCACCAACCTTTCGCTACTTTTTCAGTCTGACCATCTGGAGATTGCGGGAGACCTTCTCTCGCAGGCGATATTGGCTCCGCGCTTTCGAAAAGAAACCTTCGAAGTTGAGCGGGGTAGCTTGATCTCGGAAATCGAGGAGGGGCTGGATGATCCGGCTACCTTGGGGGTTAGGGAGCTGCGGAAACGTTTTTTCACGGGGCACCGTTTCGGCACGCCGGCCGAGGGTAGTCCGGAATCTCTCGGTGGCCTGAATCTCGAGGACCTTCGGGATTGGTATGAACGGGGCCTGCCGCACCGGAGAATGGTGGTTTCGGTAGCGGGGAAGTATGACCGCACGCGATTGCTCGAATCCCTGGGGCAAATAATTGAAAACTGGAAACTCCGCTCCGATTCGAACGAATTGGTTGAAGAGGCGGACTTTGAGGCTGCCACCGGCGTAGAGGAGATGACTGTAATGCGTGATCAGGCGGTAATCTTCGATGGATGGAGAGTAGGCGGGTATTTGAGTGATGATTACCGATATTCCCTGGTGGCCAATCAACTTTTCAGCGGGCTAGCTTCGCGTTTGTTCGAGGAAGTTCGGGAGCGTCGTGGGCTGGCCTACTACGTATCCTCGCTCCGGATACTCGGTCTTCATCAGGGTTGTTTCGCCCTCTATGCCGGGTGTCATCCTGAGCGCCGCAAAGTCGTTTGGGAGGAGTTTGAAAAGGAGATGCAGCGGATGATGCGGGTGGGGCCGGAACTTGACGAGCTCGCAGACGCGAAGTTTCGTTTGATTTCCGCCAAGCGTATGGGCCTCGAGTCAATCTCTGCCAAGGCTCTCGAGATAGGGAGTCAAGCGCTCTTCAACTTACCTCCGGATTTGGGTGAGGGTCTTTGCCGGGAGATCGCGTCGGTCGAGTTGGACGGGTTGCGGGATTGGTTTGGTGCTCATTTTGGAGAGGAGAAACGATTTCGATTTGCCGTAGTAGGGGGTTAATTAAGTGGAGCCAGGCAGGTGTTGAGCGAAAGAGATTTGATCGGCTGTTCTGTCGATCTGCGTCGCCTGGAGCTTCCGATGAGCCCTGCGCTGCGAACCAGTCATGGGACCTGGGTGGCGCGGGAGGCGGTCTTGGTGAGGGTGAAGACCGTTTCCGGGGTGCATTATGGTGAAGCCGGAGTGGTGCCCGGCTTTGGGGGCGCGACCATTGAAGATTTAGTGGAGGCAGCACGCCTTTGGCGGGGGAGGCCGGTTTGGCGGCCCGGAGAGGGGCTCGAAAGCTATCCTGAAGAGTGGCAATTCTGTATTTGGACGGCTCTAAACTGGGGTTCCGAGCTCCCTTCCCAATTGCCGACGGCTTGTTTGAGGCCTTTGGGTGAGGTCGTTGACGGAGGCGGCGGTCGTTATCCCGGCGTGGTCAAGGTCAAGATTGGGCTCGGGCAGATGGTGCTGGAGCGCGAGGAGGTCCTCCGAGGTCTCGAGAGACTCGAGGAGGGCCGGAGGTTACGGCTTGATGCCAACGGCGGGTTGGGTGAGGAATGGTTGGGCAACCTTGGAGAAATCCTGAACCACCCTCGTCTCGAATATCTCGAACAGCCCTTTCCACCCCAATCCAATCTCTACGAGCATCGCATGGTGCAGGCGTATAGCGGAAAAATTGCTCTCGATGAGAGTGTCCGGACCTACAGCGAAGGGGCTACGGTCCTTGAGAGTGGTTGGAATGGATGGATGGTATGCAAACCATCTCTCGCTGGATGGCCGGATGATGCGATCCTCGGGCACCCACGCTCGGTGATCTCCAGTGCTTTTGAAACCCCGGTCGGGTGGCTGGGGGTCGCTCTTTTGGCAGCTCGAAATCCGAAAAACCTTCCTGGTCTGGATACTCTGAGCCGTTTTGGTGAGCCCTTCGGTAGTCAGGAGTCCAACGGGGTGATTCCGCTGGAGGGATTGCGAGACCGGGCGCCCGTGCTTTGGGAGCTAGGGGTTCCCCTTTGAACGTTGGGGCGGAGCGGGTCGCCGAGCTCGGTTGGAGTTGGCCAGTTAAAGGATTGCCAGCCTGAAATTTGTGGGGAGGAATAGCGGGATGGAGGTGATGGAAAGACTCAAGGAAGTTGTAGAACGATTGCGTGGGCCCGGTGGATGTCCATGGGACCGGGAGCAGACCCATCAAACTTTGGCGCCCTGTCTGGTTGAGGAGTGCGCAGAGGTCCTTGAAGCAATTGATTGTGGGGAAGCTTCCATGTTGAGAGAGGAGTTGGGTGATCTCCTTTTGAGCATCCTTATGCACGCAACGATCGCCTCGGAGGGAAATCACTTTACCTTTGAGGAGCTTGCGCAAGAGGTAACTGAAAAGCTAATACGGCGGCATCCCCATGTCTTTGGAGACCAATCGGAGGCGATTTCAACCTCCGCTGTGCTCAAACAATGGGAGGAGATTAAGGCGGGGGAAAAGGCGGCCAAGGGGATACCAGTAGGTGATCCTCACTTTAAAGACCTTCCTCCCTCTCTGCCATCTACCCTCTGGGCCGAGGACATCTACAAGCGCCTGCAGCGACATCGACTGACGGCCGGTTGCCTGGATCAATCGGTGGTTCAGGAGCGAGCCGAGGGATTAACCGAGGAGGTGGCCGGACGGGCTCTCTTCGAGTGGGTAGCGGCCTGCCGCGAGGCGGGGATTGATTCCGAAGGAGCCCTCAGGCGTTTTGCCAACAGAGTTCGCCGGGAGGCTCGCTCAGGAGATTAGCAGAGCACTTTGACGAAGGTAAGTTTCCGAGACTTCGACGATCCGCTCCTTGATTTTTTCCTCCGCCGGGGAGAGTGGCAGCCGGACCTCTTCGGAAGCGATTCGCCCGAGGTGGTGAAGTAAGAATTTAATGGGGACGGGATTTGGTTCTAGAAAAATGGCCTCGAAAACGGGAGCGAGGAGGTAGTGGAGTTCGCGGGCCTTGGTAAAATCATCGTCCAGGGCCAACTTTACCATTTGGCTGACTGCATTCGGATAGGCGTTGGAGGCTACGCTGACGAGGCCAGTGGCCCCCAGAGCAAGGAAAGGAATGGTCAACCCGTCGTCACCGGAGAGAATTGAGAAATCGTTTCCGACGAGGCGGCGAATTGTGCTGACCCGCGCGCTCTGGCCGCCAGCCTCCTTGATCGCAGATACGTGGGGATACTTCTCGAATAGCCGGGCACAAGTTTCTGCCTCGATGGCGACACCGCAGCGGGAAGGAATCGAGTAGAGCAAGATGGGCAGGGAGGTTGACTCGGCGACTGCTGCGAAGTGGCGATAGAGCCCTTCCTGGCTTGGTTTGTTGTAGTAGGGCGCAACGAGGAGAAACCCGTCGGCCCCGGCCTTTTCGGCCAGACGAGTCAATTCAACAGCCTCGGTGGTGGAGTTGGAGCCTGTCCCGGCAAGAACGGGGACTCGCTGGTTGGCGGCGCTGACCACTGTGGCTACGGTTGCAATGTGTTCCTCATTGGAAAGGGTCGGGCTCTCTCCGGTGGTTCCCACTGCGACCAGGCCGTCCACGCCACCTTCGATTTGGAATTCAACGAGGGCATTGAGCGAATCAAGGTCCAGCCTGTCTTCAAAAAACGGAGTTACCAGAGCCGTGTAAGTTCCGCGGAAAGGGTTGGTGTGAGGCATGGAGAATGAGTGATGGGTGCTGGCTTAGGGAGGTCAAGGGCAACCTTGAGCCGAGGGTAATTAAAAATTTCCCCTCGTCTTCTCGGCAGATTTCTTGTTTGGTTCAAGCAATGCAATCGACGGTTACCAAGTTTAATCAATATCTGCGAGAGGCTCTCGACAGAGATGCTAGCGACGTACACGTCAAGACGGGAAAAAAGGTGCAGTTTCGGATTTCAGGCAACTTGCGGGATGGTCCGGGAGAGCCCATCTCAAAGGAGGAAATTCGGAGTTTTGTCGAAACGGTGGTGCCAGCGAAATTTCGAATGCAATGGGAGAGTGATTCCCAGGTGGACTTTGCATACTCAATTGAAGGGATGGCCCGGTTCCGGGTAAACGGATTCTATCAGCGGGGGGTGCCCGGAATCGTTTTTCGATTGGTTAAAGACACCCCCCCAACCTTCGAGAGTCTCAATCACGACGGGGAGGTTTTGCGGCAGCTCTGCCAAATGAAAGACGGGGTCATCTTGGTATGCGGTCCAACTGGAGCGGGTAAGAGTTCGACCCTTGCCGGGATGATCAATTACCTGAATGCCCGGGAGAATCTACACATCGTAACCCTGGAGGATCCGATCGAATTCATCTACGCCGATGAGAAGTGCATGATCAATCAGCGTGAGATCGGCATTGATACCCCAAACTTTGCGCAGGGGTTACGGGCGGCTCTAAGGCAGGACCCGGACGTCATTCTGATCGGAGAGATGCGTGATCGAGAGAGCTTTGAAATCGCTTTGCAGGCGGCTGAAACTGGACACCTGGTCTTGAGCACCCTGCACGCTTCTCATGCGCAGCAGGCCGTGCGTCGTTTGTTCGAGTTTTTTCCGGAGTCGCAACGTGACATGATGAAGCGACAGGTGGCAGACTCGTTGCGTGCGATCGTGGTGCAAAGGCTGGTCTCCAATGTCACCGGATCAGGACGCCTGCCAGTCGTCGAGCGCTTCATCATCGACGCAATTGGGCGACGCGTGATCGCCGACGGAGCTTTCGAAAAAATCCTCTCGGTGATTGAATCGAGCGAGGAGAACGGATCGATAACCTTCAACCGGGATCTCTACCGCCGAATCAAAGCAGGAAGCATCTCGAAGGACGAGGGTCTCTTCCATTCCCCGAATGCCAAGCAACTGGAGATGAATCTGAAAGGTATCTTCCTCAGTAGTGGAGGAATTGTTGGAAGTTGAGCCTGGTGCTGGACCTAGGGCACGATCCTTGGAGTTGTGAGGAAGCGGAGGAGGGTTGGACGGACGGCAACCTTACCTTGATTAAGTCTCACCTCCGCGAGAGGTCGGCCCCACAGATAAATAGTCCCGGGGGGAAGTTCGGTAGCTGCGGCAAATCTTGGAAGACGGAGGACCTTCAGTCTCCGTTGTTCGACGAGAGACCCCAAGCTAGGGAAGAAAACTTTGATGCCGTCCTCGCGGGAGGCGAGAACCGAGATCGTTTTGCTTCCCTTCTGAAATGTCAGCCGCCCGTCAAGCTCGAGGATCCGCATCGCCGACGGGTCAAGAAGCCCCGAGGTCCCGGGTGGAGATCTTGAGTACTCCGTTGATTTTCCAGGTAGCGTGCTCAGCACTACTACCAACGCCACTCGGCACTTCAACTACCATGTTTTCAAAATGGTAAGTGATCTCCGCGTTGCGGCCGGTAAGTTTGTCATACAGTCCGATGGCAAGCTCAGGCCATGTTTTGGTGTGGGTAGAATCTTCCATATTCCCTAACTAGATCGACCAAAGCCAGATTGCAAACTTTGGCAGAGATTTCGGCCAGTTTACCAATCTCATCCAAAAAAACCGACTAGCCATTCAACTTGAGGCTAGTTGAAGCGAGGTTGGTTGTAGCTAGCTGGTGGACTTCCGCAAATTTCGTGTTTGCCAATCTTGATCAGGTTACGAAACTGAAGCATTCATGGGCATCAAAATGGCAATTTGGCTGCTCGGCGGTCTTTCCGTCGTTGGCTCGGCGGAGGCTAGGCTGCAGCAAATCCCATTCGAGAAACGCTGGAAGACAGAAAACCCTTCTGCGGACCTCAAGATGTATCCCAAATTTGATACTAGCCCGCTGCTTGAAAACCGGTTCCGGAGCACCAGTCGCAGAGCAGAGCAGACCATCTCCCGAATACAGACGAGCACCCGAAATCAGTTTCAAACCAGTCAAGAATCCAGTCGTTACAACAAGATCTTCAGCTCATCCAAGCAGAGCCGTTTTGGTACGGACACAAAGTTCGGACAAAGCATTTTTTTGAAGAATAATAGAGAGCAAGTGATCTATGGCAGAGACGATCTGAAGCCAAACCCGATGTCGGCCGATTGGAACGAATCGTTCACCGACTTTTTTGACTGGTGGGCAACGCAGTATCAAGACGACCTCAAGGACGAAAAGCTCAATCTTTCCCTGGAAGACATCAACCGTTTCCAATTCCGGCGAGGGAGATCGAGCCTGCCGGGGGTCCCTGTCCAGGAAGCCGGTTCCGGTCCAGAGAGCAGTGTTTATATTCGGTAAAATTCATGACTTATTTTGATCCGAAGTGGGGGCGCGAGCTGATCGATCCCTGTGAAGACATCCTGCAGAAGGCCCAGATGGGGAGTTCGATTCCAACCCGCCAATTGGCGGAGAAGTTGGGCTTCGATCTTCAGTTGCTCAGGTCTCTGAGGACAGGCATTGATGTCGAAGCTCATCGGGCAGTGATTGTCAGATTATCCCAGGAGCTTGCCCTGGATGAATCCTCCTTAATCGAAAGTTGTTGTGGCTCGTGGCTTCCCCGTCCGGTGGAGATTGGTGGTCTGGAGCAATTCATCACTCCATTCCGGGACTTTCACGTGAATCATTTCCTGGTCACCTGTCCCCGATCCGGGGAATCTATTCTCTTTGATACGGGCACTGAGTCCTCGGTCTTGTCGGGAATGTTGGCGCGGAGGGGGCTCAGGTTGCGGCGCTGTTACCTTACCCACGGTCATCTGGACCATATCGCTCAATTGGACTTCCTCCGCCGACGGGTGCAGGACCTGGAGGTGATTGCCCATCCTGATTGTCCGGTTCCAGTTGATCGATCTATCGAGGCTGGTCAGTTTGACGAATTTGGAGGTCTGAAGATTGAGGTTCGACCGGGCACTGCTCACCGGAACGATCTGCTTACCTTCGCTATTGAGGGGTTGGAAAAGCCAGTCTTGATTGCAGGAGACTCAATTTTCGCCGGTTCGATTGGGTCAATCCGAACCGGGAACCGGCAGGATTATCTCGACTCGCTTGAGAATGTAAGGCGATACATCCTCTGCGGGGAGCCGGATACGGTCATCTGCCCGGGACATGGACCCATGACGACGGTTGGCGAGGAACTTCTGCACAATCCCTTTTTTGCTAGTTCGAAGACACTCGCCAATTGACTCTCGGGCTGACCCTAAGCGGGCCGGAGCTTGCGCAGAAACTTTGCCCGATGGTTTTCTGACGGGCCATATTGAAGGATTTTCTCTCGATGAGTCTTAGTGGCATAGCCTTTGTGAATCCTGAATCCGTAGTCAGGATGAAGTTGGTCGAGACGCATCATTTCGAGATCGCGGGAGACCTTGGCACAGATTGAGGCGAGGGCGATGGTAAAGGATTTTTGGTCGCCAGACACGATCCCGCGGTGAGGGATGGACAAGCGCTTCAAGGTTGGCCCGTCTATCATGATGAGCGGACCCGAGGTGGTATGATTGAAGCAAGGAGGCTCCTGCCCTTGTTGTTGGTGGGGGATTTCGAGTTGGCAGAGCTGGGCGAGGGCATGGATGGCACGTTTCATTGCCAGGCAGGTTGCTCCGAGAATATCGAGAACCGCGATTTCGTGAACCGAAGCGGATGCGATGGCGAAGGTCGGGCTGTCTCGTTCGGGGCGAGATTGGCATAGGGTCTCGAACAGTCGACAGCGGTTTGAAGGGGAGAGAAGCTTGGAGTCCTTTACTCCCGCGAGGTCATGGGGAGGGGTAGATTTCTGAAGTCCTTGGGGAGGGTAATAAACGGCGGCAGCGAAGACGGGTCCGGCCAGACAGCCCCTCCCTGCCTCGTCGACCCCAATGATACCCTGGACCGGAGCATTGGGAAGTTCTTGGTCAAATTTGAAAAGCTGAAGGCTCATCGGGTTGGGTCAACCGAAGCGAGGGCCTCCTGGGCGGTCTTGAAGTGGAGCTTGGCAAACTCTCCGAGACGCTCCGGCCCAAAAGTTTGGATTAAACGCACGGCCTGCTCGCGAACTTTGGAGCTTGCTCCCTTCATGAGGGGAAAACCTGCTTTTTTCGAAAGGAGATCCATCTGCCTAACGTATTCGGCGCGGGCCACGATGGAGGCAGCGGCCACTACTGGATCGGACTCGGCCCGGGTTCTCATCCGCAGTTCAAAGGAGAGGTCTTTGAGTTGCCGCTGGACAAGAGGCTGCTTGGTGAATTGGTCGAGAAGGCCCCACTGAGCAGGTTTGGCGGCCAGAGCAGCCCGAATCGAGCGAGCGTGAAACCAAGCCAGGAGCCGGTTTAGGTTGTTTCCAAACTTCCCATACAGCTGATTGTACTTTTCCATTCTGGCCCATGAGAGATGGATCTCAACCCCCTCGGTCTCGCGGATCTGCTGCTCGAGTTTGAGGATTTGCTGATCGCTGCCCACGGTTTTGCTATCGCGGACCCCGTTGGTCAACCAATGTGAGACCGCTTTCCCGTCGGCGATCACGGTGGCAGAAACGAGGGGTCCGAAGAGGTCGCCTTTACCACTCTCGTCAACCCCGGCGTGGGTCTCGAACCATTCCGGGTGATGAATCTCATCATAGCCGAGAGCGGCGACTCCAGTGACCATTGGCTCCAGAATATTGGTGATGAAGGTTTCCGTCTCGGCTCCCTGGATCAGGCATTTCCCGCTCTTGTAGGCGGTGATGTTTACCTTATCTCCCTTATAAGAAAAGAGGGCGTGGGGCACCTCTGCCCATTTCCAGTCTCCGGTATCGAAGCAGGACTCCAGTTTTTCAATTCCTTCTGAATCCAAAGCCACCGTATAGGAGGTCCGCTTCCCCGGTTCTTTAGGCGCAGGTGGGGGAGTTTTCTTCGGCATCGGAAAGGGGAGGGGAGTTAAGGTCTTCATCCTCGATTAACCCGTCGTTGATGGCAGGAGCCTGCGCGTCCTGCAGGGCTTTGACATGGATAAGCTCCTGGTAGAGGCGCAGGGAGATCCACGCGTCGGTAGCAGCGTAGAGCTTTTGGCCATTACTCAAATTTTCCAACTCCCAATTGGAAACTTGAGCACCCTTGGAAAGCCTTCGTTTGAGGAACATGGCCGTGAGATTACGCAGGCCGGTCGTCACAATACCCAGGGAAGTGGCAATCTTCGACAGATCGATGAAACTGGCCTCCTCGAAGGGATGAATGCCCTGGAGGCCTTTAATATCGTCGTGAGGGGCAACCCCTACCTTGAGAATGCGGGGGTTGGCCAGAATTTCGAAGAGAGCTTCGAGATGGTTGAGCCGCTTCAATTGGAAGAGCCAGGCCTGGGTTTCGGTGGCGAGTTGGAGGAGGGCTGGCCCGTTTGACCGTTGGTTGGAGTGAAAAACGGGTCGAGACTCGGTGTCGAAACCAAGAACGCTGTGCGAGGCAAGCTCTTCGAGAGCAGGAGGAAGATCGTCGTCCGTGCGAATGAGGTGAATTGGCCCATCGAAAGAAAGGATGGGAAGTGAGTTAACCTCCTCCTTACTGATTCTTTCGACGATACGGTGTGGCATATTCAGGAAGGCTAGCAAAGGGAAAGCCTCTAGCTGAATCAAAAAAGCTCTTCAATACAAGGAGGGACGATGAGAAGCCCTGACTGATGTGTCGAGACGGTAGGCGGGTCGGTTGGGGGGTGGTTTACAGGCTCCGGGGTGGTTGGAGCGCAGCAAAATTTGCGTTGCGGAACGTCTGGGGCAGTGTTCGATTTAGGTTTAACCTATGGCATCACCAACAGAAATTCGGAAAGGTCGAGTATTGGATTATCAGGGGGCACCTCACTTGGTGCTCGAAATGCTCCACCGTACCCAAGGGCGGCAGGCGGGCTTTGTTCAGACAACGCTCCGCAATTTGAAAACCGGCAGCACGACGACGACCAAATTTCGATCGACCGACTCCGTGGAAATGCTCCACACGGAGAACCGGCGCCTGGAATTCAGCTACGAGGACGGGGACGGATTTCATTTTATCGACCCGGACTCTTTTGAGGACTTTGTTTTGGGTAAGGAGTTTGTGGAGGATGTGATCAAATATCTGGCTGAGAACCAGGCCTACGACGTCCTTTTTATCGAAGATGATCCGGTGCAGATCCAGCTTCCTTCCGCCGTCGAGCTGGAAGTCACCGAAGCGGCTGAGGGCTTGAAGGGAGACAGTGCCAGCTCGGCCACCAAGGCCGTTCAAGTATCGACTGGGCTCAGCTTGCAGGTGCCACTTTTCGTGAAGCGGGGCGACGTTATTCGCATCAGCACGGAGGATGGCTCGTACCTAGGGCGTGCCTGAGCTTGCCGAGGTGGAGGCCGCCCGAAGGGTGTGGCTACCCCTCAATGGCAGGGGCTCGCTGGGGGTCTGGCTTCGCGGGTCAAATCGGGTCTTCCGGGAGGTTGATGAGCAGCGGCTCTGGCGTTCGCTTGAGACGGGAATTGCCTCCTCTGCTGCGAGGGGCAAACAACTCGCCTTTCGTTTGGGAGATAGAAGCTGGATGGGCATCCATCTGGGAATGGCAGGAAGGCTCGAACGCCGATCCGAAGAGGTCCCCGAGCGGAATCATGAGATGATTCGCCTGAGCCTTGGGGGCGAAAACTACATTTTTCGAGATACCCGATATTTCGGCAAAGTGCTCTATTCTCCGGGCGAGGCTGAGCCAGAATGGTGGGCGCAGATCCCACCAGACCTTCTTTCAAAGGCATTTTCCAAATCCGTTTTGCACGCTTTCCTGGCCCGGCGGAAACGCGCCTTGATCAAGCCTACCCTGCTGGAGCAACAGCGTTTTCCAGGGGTGGGTAACTGGATGGCGGATGAGATCTTGTGGAGGTCACGAATCCATCCCGCGCGATTGGTGGGAGATCTCAGTGAGGAAGAGGTTGACACGCTGCATCGCCAGATCCGGTTTGTTTGCCGAGGGGCTCTTGCTTGGATTGCCGAGCGTGGCGAGGATCCACCGAGCGGTACCTGGTTGTTCCGGCACCGTTGGAAAGATGGCGGACGGTGTCCGAGGAGCGGGGTCTTTTTGGTTCGAGAAAAGATCGCGGGAAGGACGGCTTGCTTTGCTCCCGGTTGGCAGAGCTGAACCTTCATCCATGATTTTCGAGTGGTAGGAATTAGGAAACAATTTTGGAACCTTTTAAACGAAGGGTTGCTTCAACCGGCGAGATTGTTGGACTTTTTTTGATGGCTGGAGAGAAAAAAGCGATAGGAAGCTGCCGACTGGGAGCGTTTGTCCTATCCTTTTGGCTGCTTCTCCCGATTCTCGCGATCGGGCAATCGGGGGTTGGTGCTTCAACCGCCACTCTCAAGTCAGCTCAGTCGAACGCTTTGCAGCTCTTCCAGTCCGGGCAGTACAAGGAAGCAGAGGAGGCTTTCGAATACTTGGTGAGCCAGTTTGGTGCGGAGCCCGAGATGCAGACTCGGGAGGCGAGGATGTTTGTGGGTGGTGTCCGCGCGTACCTGGCCTTTCTCCTCGGAGATAACGCCTCGGCGATTCAACGCTTCCGAGCCTACCTGACGGATTTTCCAGAGAAAAATCCCCAACATGCCTTTGCTCAATACACCTTGGCGCAGGCGCTGGAGCTTGACGAGCAGTTGGAGGAGGCGGCCCAGGCTTATTTGGAATTTTCGGAAGCGTATTCTGAGTTGCCAGAGGCCAATGTTGCCCTTCTCAGGCGAATCGATTTGCTCTTCCGCGCCGGACAGAAAGAGAACGCGACACTGGCGGCTCGAAAGTTTTCCGGACAGTCTGGCCCGATTTCCATGCGGCAGCAGTCGCTTCTGCGCGTTTTGCGGGAGATGATTGACTCAGGAGAATTTGACGAGGCGAGGGTGGTGCTTGCGGAAACGCCCTGGCGAATCGATTCAATGCCCGAGCTGGCTGTTTTGGCTTTTGCAGCGCTTCAGATCGGGGACTATCTTCTTGGTCAAAGCCGGTTTTCGGAGGCGCTTCACGCCTATCGATTCGTTCCTCCACTCGACAAGTTGGTCATCAAACAGGAGGCGGCTATCGCTGCCGCACGGGCCCGGCTGGAAGCTCAGCGAGGCGGCCGATCGGGCTCATCACTCGATGGCGCCTGGGTGGGTTATTTTGAGCAGACGATTGCGCGGATGGAGGCACAACTCGCCTCTTTGCAGAAGTCCGAAGATTACACCCCAGGGTATTTTTTGCGGTTTGGAACGGCCTTCCTCGGGAGCAATCGAAACTACGAGGCATGGATCGTCTTTCGGAATCTTTCGATTGATGAGCGGGTTAGCTCGAAGATTCGAGAGGAGGCCCATTACCGATGGATT
This sequence comes from Puniceicoccaceae bacterium, assembly GCA_036822055.1. Lineage (GTDB taxonomy): Bacteria > Verrucomicrobiota > Verrucomicrobiia > Opitutales > Puniceicoccaceae > DAISIK01. The sequence goes on along the minus strand of DAISIK010000036.1, from coordinate 13,444 downwards.
CTGGCGGCTTTCCAGATGGAGCGCTGGCAAGAGGCCCTCGGGATAGCGCGTGAATTTCAGGACCGTTTTCCGGATTCGCCGCTCGCTCCAGACGCTTTGTATCTGGTTGCCCGAACCTATCAAGAAGACCGCCGATATCGGAGCGCCGTTGAGGTGCTCGACGATCTGCTGGAGCGTTTTCCAGAAAATCGGCTGGCCTCACGTTGGCTGTACACCCGGGGATATAACCGTTCTATGATGGAAGACTATCCGGGAGCGCGCGAGGACTTTGGCGCTTTTTTGGTCAAATACAGCGACAGCCCCCTCGTATTTCAGGCGAGATTGTGGTCTGCCCTTACCCACGACTTTGAGAAAGACTATGCTCTGGCCCTGGAGGCCTTGAATCGGCTACGAGAGGATCTGCCGGAGAACCACCCGATTGAGCCGGAAGTCACCTACCGGATTGCCTCTTCCCTATATGGGGCTGCCGACTATCGGGAAGCGGAGAGGGCCCTCACCGCTTATATGCGAAAGTACCCGGGGCACCTGAGGATTCCTGAGGCTCAGGTCCTGCTTGGCGATGTTCTGATGGGGCTTGGCGAGCTGGAGCGAGCCGTTGAAGAGTTTGCCAAGGTTACGATTGAGGCGGCGGGGCTCTTCCCTTACGCGATTTTTCAGCGAGGCAAGATTTTCCAGGCGCTCGAAGATTACGATGGTATGATCGATCACTTTTCGAGCTACCTTGAGCGTTCGGACCTGCCAATCAACGCCCGCCTGAGCGAAGCCCTCTATTGGATCGGTTGGGCATGGGACCAAAAAGGCGAGCCGACTCGAGCTGCTCCCCTGTGGGAAGATGCCCTGAATCGGTTCGGAAATGACACTTCAGCGCGCGAGATTTCATCAATTCTCTCTGCCCTCGAACAATTAAAAAAGTCGATCGGAGATTCGAGTAATCCAATCGCGGGCACAACCCCATTTACCCAGCGGCTCCTCGCGGCGCCGACTTTCCGGGATTGGTTGGTTGAGGAGGCTAAATTGGCCCTTCGCGAGGGCAAGCCGACCTATCATTCCCGTTTGCGGCTGAAGGAAGCCGAGTTCTTTGAGCGGAGGAAAAACTTTGATGCGGTCAATACCGTGCTGCTTGAAATTGACGAGGTGGTGCCTCTCAGGGCTCTTGACCCCGAGGCGGCGGGGAGGATCGGTCTCATCTACTTAGCGGCTGGCTTTGACTCGGCTCGAAAATATTTTGAGTACCTGATTGAAGACTTCGAAAGGCATCCAGCACGTGCTTACGGCTTGCGTGGTCTCGGAGAACTTGCCCTCCGCGAGGAGAAGCTTGAGGATGCCGAAGCTCTCTTTCTAAGGCTGAATAGGGAGCTACCCAATCATCCGATAGCCCTCGAAGGTCGTTTGCTTCTGGGGACGACCCTGACTCAGCTAGGCGACTTCAAGGCAGCCGAGGAACAGTTTAATTCAGTCCTTGAGCTAAAGCACGCGCGGGGTGAGCGCCATGCTGAGGCGATGCGTGGCTTGGCCGAGATGAATCAGGCAGCAGGGCGTCCCGAGCGGGCGATTCCCTACTGGCAAAAAATCTACAATATGTACCGCGCCTTTCCAGAAAGGATGGCTGAGGCCTACGTGCGAAGTGCGATTCTGTTTGAGGAAATCGGGGATTCTCTGGCAGCTTATCGAACGGTTCAGGAAATGTTACGCAACGATCGGCTCGCGGTTCTGGACATTGCCAGCGAGGCCCGAGCTATCCGGGACCGCCTCGCCCTGATTCACCCCGATGAGGACCGTGGAGAAACCTCATCGTCGGTAGGCAACATCGAACCGGTGGAGACCTTGCTATGAGAAAATTCGGTAGTTTCCACTCTCCCATTCTTGTCTTCCTGGCAGTGTTTTGGATGGCTACTGCAACTTCAGGGCAGCGTATGTCTGAGTCGACAACGGGTGGAAGTCAGGCCTCAGCAGCCTGGGCCGGTCAGCTGCGTGGCCCGATAAGTTTGCTTCTAACCAACGGCCAAGTCATCCGTGGTGAATTCCTCTCGGCAACCGATAATGCCATCACGATCCGGCAACGCACCCAGGAAGGAGAGATCGACTTTGCCTTTCAGCGAGGTCGGATCGCCCGGATAACACTACCAGGCGACGAGGTTCTTCGCGACGCCCTGGCCTTCGCTGAGGAAGGATTGCATGAGGAGGCCCTCGTCAGACTTGATGCTTTATTCAGACAGCGGATCCGATTCTTTCCGTTGCTTCCGCAGAAGGATCTCGTCCAGTTCATCCAGGCACCACTGAGCGCTTTGGAGGTCGGGCAGCCCTCTCGGTCGATTGCTTTGGCGAGAGAGTTGCAACCCTACTTGAGCGATGATCCAAGCGCAGTGGCAACCCTTCGCGATTGCGAACTGCTGGGTCTTTATCAACTGAGAATCCTCAGCGAGGCCTACCCGATGGCCTTGGAGTGGATCGAAAACGAAGAACCGTATTCAACCAGTGCTCTTGGGTATATGGTTTTGAGTGGCATTGAGTACTTGCGAGGTGATTACGAAAAGGCGCTCTGGATCTCGTTGATTCCCTGTATTTATTCGAGTGGATCGCGGGTCGATTACCTCGAAGGCTGCTACAGCATAGCGGTTGCTAGCTTCCACGCCCTGGAAGACATGAAGCAGCGGGACGCTTTGATCAACGAAATGGAAACCCGCGGTGTTCGGTGGCTAAACCTTCGGTTGTTTGATTTTGCAGGAGTGCGCATTGAGGACGTCCCCAAGCCCGCGACCGGGGTCCTGTCTGAGCCTCAGGTCAATCCGCTTGAGCCTCTCTCGGACCTTTCCAGCGAAATTCGAAAACTGGAATCAATAGGTGTCCGAACTGCGCGGGAGAGCGAGGGTGAATCTCTGATGCCCGGCTACTGGATGCCGACACCTCGCCTTGTGATACGCTGAACAATCAAGAAACTAACCATCTATCTACCATGCACCGACTCTATCAACTCCTACTATCAACCATCGTCTGCTTCTTCTTGAGTGGTTCTCCTCTTTTAGCGCAGGGCTCGGGCGACGGCTCGAACAACGAAGTGGCGGCATCGGCCTCAACCAGCCTTTTTGAGCAGATCATCGGCGGTGGATGGGCTATGATTCCGCTCGGTCTGTGCTCTTTGGTCATGTTTTTCCTCATCATCTACTGCTACCGCGAGACGGCTCGCAATCGCTTTGTGCCAGTTGCGGTTAAGGCTCAGGTGAGCGAATACATGCGTGAGCGCGATGTGGTAGCAGCCAACAATCTTCTCTCTGGAGTGGATTCTGTTTTGTCCCGGGTTCTCGTCCCCGCCTTGGGTCGTCTCCGAGAGGACCGCGAGAATCTCAACATTGCCAAAGCTGAGGAGACCGTGATCGAAAAGTTGGACGCCGAGGAAAGCAACTCGGGGCAGTGGATTAATTACCTCAATGTTGTTGCCGGTATCGCCCCGATGATCGGCCTGCTTGGAACGGTTAGTGGGATGATTGGTGCGTTTAAAACGATCGGTTCCGGGGGCATGGGCAAGCCTGAGCTGCTGGCCGGAGATATCGGGGAAGCCCTTTTCACGACCGCCACCGGTTTGGTGATCGGAATCCCCGCCATGATCGCTTACTTTTTTATGCGGAATCGATTGACATCTCGAATCACAGAAACCCATCAGGTGGCAACCGATCTGTTGGATGAACTCGATCATCCGGGAGAGTAATTAGCGGTTGAGCGGAGCGAGTTTTGGTGCAAATCTTAGTCATGGTAAATCGAAACCTGTTGTTGTCGCTTGCGCTCTGTTCGAGCACTCTCCCCATCTCGGCTTTGGCCGACCAGACTGCCTCGGAAGTTCCATCATCGGAGTTGAGAAATATGTCGATGCCGAAGCTCTTTGGCTATTTCTTTGCCCTCAACGCTGGCTTCGAGGAGCTGGGCTTTACAGAGGAAGAAAAAACGGAGCTTGCCGAAGGCATTAAGTTTGCACTGAACGAGGGTGCGATCCACTCAGAGGAAGACGCAGAGGCCCTAATGCCGGGGCTGCAAGCTTACTTACAGGGTCGGGCCGAAGAGCGATCTGCTGCCGAGCTTGAGCAAAGTCGCGCAGCCGAAGCTGCTCATTTCGCGGCACTGGCCAGCAAGGATGGAGTCGTCAAAGATGAGAGCGGTCTGCACTACGAAATTCTCTCTGAGGGCAGCGGGAAATTTCCCACGATGGAGGACACCGTTGAAGTCAACTACGAAGGGCGGCTGATCGATGGCACCGTCTTCGACAGCTCCTATCGAAGGGGTACTCCTGCAGAGTTTCCACTCCAGGGAGTCATTCCGGGGTTTGGAAATGGGCTCACCAAGATCAACGAAGGTGGTAAAATTCGACTCCACATTCCTTCAAAGCTTGGATACGGCGACCGGGCTGATCCTCGTTCTCCAATCCCCGCAGGCTCGACCTTGATCTTTGAAGTGGAGCTGCTCAGCATCGTCTCCGAACAGTAAGGCACGAGACCTCGCCAAGACTTTGGCCTCCTCCCTCAGCAATAGGGTGGAGGCTTTTTTTGGTGCAAGCGAAAGGATTAACAAGCTGAGAACTCTGGAATTGTCGAACAGGCAGCTAAAGGGTCTTTCTCAAGATCCGATAAATTCCGACCTTGCTCACCCCGGCAGCTTACTGAGCCAAGTTCTGGAGCAAAGCGGGTCCCTATCCGAAATAAATAGAATGAGGGAGGGTTGACGCGAAGATCGATCATTTGGGTCCTCGGGATTTTCATTGGCCTTCCTTTTCAAAAAAGGTCCGAAGCCTGTCCGAAAGAATTTTTCGCGCCCGGTAGAGGCGGGTTTCGACGGCCTTGATGGAGCAACCAGCGATCGCTGAGATCTCCGCTTGTGGCAACTTTTCATATTGAGAGAGGATAACCAACTGTCGCATCGACCACGGCAGACTTTCAATGGCGTCGCGGACCGCAGCGTTACGTTCTGCTGTTTCTATAAGAGTTGCCGGGGTCTCCTGGTAGAGTTCGTCTTCACCCGGCGGGGCTTGCATAGCTTCTTTTTCCAGAGCCAACGCTACTTCAGGATGCCGGGTTCTCCAACGAATCCGCTCCCGCGCCAGGTTTGCTGCAATCCCGAATAGCCAAGTGGAGAATTTTGCCGAAGGGCGATAGCGTAGTCGTGAAGCGTAAACCGCAACGAAGGTCTCCTGAGTCAGGTCCCTCGCATCATCGGGATTATTGAGGGATCTCAAAAGAAAGGCATGAATGCGTGGCGTCCATCGATCCATGATTTCATTGAGCGCCAAATCTTCACCTGCTTTAAGCCTCGCCATGGCCAAAAAATCGGGATCCTCATCCGAGGTCAGGCGGCTCATTGATGGTTATGGGAATGGGACATGAGTTCCGGCGAAATAATCAAGGGTAGCACGAGTCGGAGGTACTCCTGATCCTTGGGATACTCGAGGAGGGCCGCCATCTTATAAAAGTGATTCAACATGTTCTGGCGGCATTCGTTGCGAAGGGCGTCAGATTCGTCGATAGCCGCTATGATTTCCGGCGTCATGGTTCTCGAAGATAGGATGAGTGAGCTCAGCCGTTCGTCGGATTTTCGTATCCTGATGCAGATTTCCTCACAGCTTGCAGCGTACCGGTTATGAGCCTCGGTAAATTCGTTTAACAAATCACCTTCCAGCCCGAGCTGCATTCCGATCCACTTCTCGGATGACGTCCGCATCTTCATCTGGTAAACCACAAGGCAAGTTGAGGCGCAGGCGATCAAGGCTACCACGAGGATGAGGAGGAGCCTCTTCATCGAATTTGGAGAAAAGGGGATAGTGACTGAAGATAGGATTCGGTGTGGGCGGACGACGATGCCATAGAACCGATCAACCCCCCCGCGATGATCGCTAGCATGAGTACGCATGATGCGAAGGCTGGGCGCATGGCAAGGCGGTCCAAATAGCCCGTTGGCATGGCTTTTGATCTTGATTCAAGGCGCTCAATGCGTCGCCACACCCCACGACAAATCTCATCAACGGGGGTTGGTGCTGCCTCCCAACCGTTGAGGATTTGATCTAAGCTGTCAGGTTCATCTTTCATGGTTTGCTTTCTCTTGGATCATTGGACGGTTTCCACGCCATTCTCCTGGACGATAGATTGCCGTTGCCAATCATATCCCTCGATATTTCTCAGGTTTTTTAAGATCAGGCTTGTCGAGGGCAGTCTGAAAAATTTGGAAAAATAAGTGAGGGATTGGGAAGGATCTGGTCATTAACCGAGCATCATACGTCTGGTTGACGATGGTGAAGCACTCCCATGAAACCAACTATCATTCATTATTCCATCCTTTGGGTCCTGGCCACCCTTCCGTCTTTGACCGAAGCTTCGGAGCAAGATGTAGTTGAAAAATGGATACAAGGTGCTCGGGAAAGAAATGCGGATCTTTGGAAGGTCAGGGCTCAGTACGAGGCAGCTTTGGCCCGCGTACCACAATCGGGTTCCCTGCCGGATCCCAGAGTGGATTTTGAATCCCTAATAACCGAGCCTCTTGGACCGAGTCAGAAATTGACGATCGCGCAGCCATTTCCGTGGCCTGGCACTCTCCGCCACCAGGATAATAAAGCCAGTCTCGAAGCGCTTGCGCTTTGGCATCTAGTTCAGGCAATGGAGTTGAGGGTGGTTTCATCCATACGCATCCACAGCGCAACCATCGTCTTTCTTCATCGGCAAAAGAAACTTTTGGGGTCAAACCTCACGCTCTTGCAAAAGCAACTCACCGTCCTCGACGAGCAGGCTCGAACGGGAGGAGCAGTAGGGGAGAGCATCCGCCTCGAAATGGAGAGCAAACTCCTCGAGGATTCAATTGCTAGCGTGGAGGAGCGGATGGAGCGGGAAAAAATCCGACTCGAGGAAATTACCGGAAGCGAGGTTTCTATCGGCGGGCTCGAAGATTTGGCAGAATTGATTCCCTTGCCTCTGGCTTTCGGTCGCGAGGGATCCAGGGGCGATCTGTTAACGGTCAACCCATTGGTTCAGGCTTCCCAGGCACGCCTTGATGCGGCCCGCGAGGGTTTTATCCTGGCGCGTCTGGCCTCCTATCCCGAGTTTTCGGTAGGAGCAGGCTATCGCCGGTTTGTTGCTCCACCGGGGGGTGGCTCTGGGGATGCAACTGATCAGGCAGTGGTCATGATCAGCGTTAGCTTGCCGATCTGGGAGGGCAAGAATCAAGGGCTAAGGGACGAAGCAACAGCATTAATTGAAGCGGCGGTGCAGGAGAAGGAATCGATTCAACGGGCGGTACAGGCGGAAATGGATGCTTTGATCTCCCGCTACCGAGACGCTGTCCGTTCTGCAGAACTTTACCAAGCTGAGATCATTCCGAGAGCTCGACAGGCGCACGAGATCGTTGAATCGGGGTATAGGTCAGCAAAATCGACTTACCTGGATGTTCTCGATGCTATGCGAACGGTCTTGGATGCAGAGACCGCTTATTGGAGGTCGGTGGCCGACGCCGACATCACACGAGCGGAAATTGACGCTCTTTTCGGCACAGAGATCCAAAATAACAAACCATGAAGGCCACTATATTTCTCCCACTGCTGGCAGCCGCCCTGGTCCTCGGCTTGCTGATCGGGCGCTTGAGTTCACCGCGTCATGACGATGAATCGACCTCAGCCACCAATATCACCTCTGCCCCGTCCGAATACACCTGCTCGATGCATCCCCAGATCCGGCAGCCGACCGCTGGCAAGTGCCCCATCTGTGCGATGGACCTTATCCCCGCCGGACAAACCGGCAGTGACGACTCCGGCCCGAGAGAAATTTCCCTGTCACCTCACGCGAAGTCCTTGGCTCGGGTCGCCACTGCCGCAGTCGAACGACGCATCCCCGAGGCGGAAATCCGACTCTTCGGCAGGGTAGAGATCGACGAATCCCGCCTCCGGTCCATCACCGCCCGTTTTCCGGGTCGGCTCGAACAGCTCTACGTCAATTACACCGGGGTTCGTGTTAACCAAGGGGATCACCTTGGGCAAATCTACAGTCCTGAACTGCTTACGGCCCAGGCTGAACTCCTGAGTGCTCGACGCTTCAACGACGCCCGCGCCCAACGCTCCGCCTCGGAGAAACTGGCACTCTGGGGTCTCAGCGAATCAGCCATTCGAGCAATTGAATCTCGGGGGGAACCCGCTGATAAAATGGATATCGAAGCGACTTTGTCGGGCTTTGTCGTGGAGAAAATGGTCAATGAAGGGGATTACATCGAGACCGGCTCCATCATGTTTAGAATCGCCGATCTTTCCACCGTCTGGGTCATCCTCGATGCCTATGAAATGGACAAACCGTGGCTGCGTTTTGGACAGACGGTGACCTTCACTGCCGAAGCACTTCCAGGTCAGAGCATCGAGGGACGCATCTCTTTTATCCCCCCTGTGCTCGATCCCGCCACCCGTACCTTCAAAGTGCGGGTCAATGTCGCCAATGAAGACCTGCGGCTTCGTCCCGGCATGTTCGTCACCGGCATTGTGGCCGCTCGCGTAGCTGCCGACGGCATCGCGTTCGATCCCAGTCTCGAGGGGAAATGGATCAGCCCGATGCACCCCGAAATCGTCAAAGACAGCCCCGGCTCCTGCGATGTCTGCGGCATGGATCTGGTAGCCGCCGCTGATCTGGGATATACCGCCGCAGGCGATTCCGATACGCCCCTCCTTGTTCCCGCCTCGGCTGTACTCCAGACCGGGCGCCGGGCGATCGTTTATGTCGAATTGCCCGACCGCGAACTCCCCACCTACGAAGGACGCGAGATCGTCCTCGGGCCGCGGGCCGGCGGTCACTATCTCGTTCGCTCTGGACTCGAGGAGGGGGAGAGGGTGGTGGTCAACGGCGCATTCAAAATCGACAGCGCCCTGCAACTACTCGCCAAGCCCAGCATGATGAGCGCACCCGACCCGAATGCTCCGCCGGTCATCGAAGCCTCACCCGAAATGTCGGCCGCACTGGGCAAGTTACTCGAAGCCTACTTCCCCGTCTGGCGCGGTCTTGCTGCAGATGATTTTGAGGCTGCAAAACTAGCAGCTTCGGAACTGGAAGCCGCCACGCACCAGTTTCACGGCCAGCCTGGCAACCTCCAAGCCTCCGAATTCTTCGAGAGCACCCTCGCCAAACTTGGAAAGACCGCCACTGCCGTCTCAAAATCGAAGGACATCGAAGCGGCTCGGGTGGAGTTCGAACACCTCTCCCATGCTCTTATCACTGCCGTGCAAGCCATTGGCCTGCCCGATGGCGTCCGCGTCGAACGCGCCTACTGCCCGATGACCTTCGAAGGCCGCCGCTCTGACTGGTTGCAGGACGACAAGGCGCTCCTCAACCCATACTTCGGGGCGGCCATGCTCCGGTGTGGTGACTTCGATCGTCTCGATAGCCCTGCCCCAGCATCGTCTGCACCAGGCCACTCCTCAGGTGGTCATAATCATTGATTCACGGTAGGGTACCATGATCGAGAGTCTCGCCAAAATCTGTCTCCGAAACCCGCTCATTGTCTTCATCCTTTTGGCACTGGTGATTGGCGCGGGTGTGCTCGTGGCCCCGTTTAACTGGAACCTCGGCTGGCTGCCCCGCTCGCCGGTGCACGTCGATGCCATCCCCGACATCGGCGAAAACCAGCAGATCGTCTTCACCGAGTGGGAAGGCCGGTCGCCTCAGGACATTGAGGACCAAATCACCTACCCGCTCACCGTCGCCCTCCTCGGGTTACCCGAAGTGAAAACAATCCGCAGCTTCTCCATGTTCGGGTTTTCGATGGTCTACATCATCTTCAACGAAAAGGCCGAGTTCTACTGGACCCGCTCCCGCATTCTGGAGAAGCTCAGCAGCCTGCCGCGAGGCACTCTCCCTGAGGGAGTAGCTCCAGCGCTCGGCCCGGATGCCACCGGTATCGGTCAAGTGTTTCAATACACCATTGAAGGCCGAGACCCGGAGGGCAACCCTACCGGAGGTTGGGACCTGCATGAACTGCGCTCGGTCCAAGACTACTACGTTCGCTACAGCCTCCAGGCCGTTGCTGGCGTGGCTGAGGTCGCCTCCGTGGGCGGCTTTGTGCGTGAATACCAGATCGATGTGAATCCCGAGGCCATGCGTGCCTTCAACGTAAGTCTTGAGGAGGTATTCACCGCCGTGCGCCGTTCCAACATCGATGTCGGTGCGCGTTCCATGGAAATCAATCGCGTCGATTATGTCATCCGGGGGCTGGGGTTTATCCGATCCTTGGACGACTTGGAAAAAGTCACCGTTGCCGTGCGCAGTAATGTGCCCGTGACCCTCCGCCAGATTGCTACCATTGGCTTTGGTCCCGCCCTTCGCCGCGGTGTGCTCGACAAAGAAGGAGCGGAAGTCGTCGGCGGCATTGTGGTGGCCAGATACGGAGCCAACCCAATGGCGGTCATCGACGAGGTCAAAAAAAAGATAGCCGCCATCTCGCCCGGACTGCCCAGTAAAACCCTCGATGATGGAACCCTGACCAAACTGGAAATCGTGCCATTTTACGATCGCACCGGGTTGATTCTGGAGACGCTCGGCACCCTCAATTCGGCCATCGAGCAACAAATCTACATCACCGTCATCGTCGTCATCCTGATGGTGCTTCATCTCCGCAGCGCATTGGTCATCTCGACCATGTTGCCGCTTACCGTGCTCATGACCTTCATTCTAATGAAGCTCTTCGGTGTCGATGCAAATATCGTCGCGCTCTCCGGTATCGCCATCGCCATCGGTACCATTGTCGATATGGGCATCGTCATCTCCGAAAACACCCTGCGGCATCTGGAAAAACACCCTGCTCACGGACATGCCGCCGTTCGCGAAAGCGTCTCCCGCTCCACCAGCGAAGTGGGTAGGGCGGTTTTCACCGCTGTCGCCACCACGGTGGTCAGCTTCCTTCCCGTTTTCTTTATGGAAGGGCCGGAGGGCAAACTCTTCAAGCCGCTCGCCTTCACCAAAACTTTTGCGCTCATCGCGGCCATTGTGCTGGCTCTTTGTGTCCTGCCCACTCTGCTCACCTGGTTCCTCGGAGCCACTGCACCACGCCGTGCGGGACGGTGGATCCTCACCGTCCTGCTGGTGGTCGGCGGGGTGTTGCTGCCCTTGATCCTTCCCTGGTTCCCGTGGATGGTCGGCGCCCTGATGGTGCTCCTCGGGCTCTTCGGCCAATTCCGCGAAAGACTCGCGCCCGTCCACCAGAAACGAGTCATGTGGTTCTTCAACTCTGCAGTCGCCATCCTCTTTGCCCTGATCCTTGCGGAAATCTGGGTCCCGCTCGGCCCGGAAAAGGGGATGCTCAACACCCTCTTCGTCCTCTTCATCTCAGCGGGCCTGATCCTCATGGCTCATGGTTTCATTTACTTCTATCCGCGCATCCTTCGCTTTTTCCTTGATTACAAAGCCGCTCTATTCGCCTGCGTCGCAGCCGTGATCTTGAGTGGACTGGTGGTCTGGCTCGGCTTCGGCACCCTTTTTTCCTGGGTCCCCGAAGGTCTGCGTAAAAATGCCGTCTGGAATGCCGCCTACCACACGTTCCCCGGGTTGGGTAAGGAATTCATGCCCAGCCTCGACGAAGGTTCTTTTCTCTACATGCCAACCATCATGCCCCATGGCTCCATCGGCGAGGCAGCGGATGTGCTTTCCCTCCAGAACCAGGCCATCGCCTCGATCCCCGAGATCGACACCGTTGTTGGAAAAATCGGGCGGGCCGAAAGTCCGCTCGACCCCGCCCCCGTCTCCATGATCGAGACAGTCATCAATTACAAATCCGAATACATCCTCGACGAAAATGGCCGCCGCCTCCGTTTCCGCTACGACACACGCGAGGCGGAGTTCATCCGCGATGAAGCCGGAAACCTCATCCCCGACTCTGGCGGCAAGCCCTACCGCCAATGGCGCGACGAAATCCGCAGCCCCGACGACATCTGGCAAGAAATCGTTCACCTTGCCGAAGTGCCGGGCTCCACTTCCGCGCCCAAGCTTCAGCCGATTGAAACGCGGCTGGTCATGCTCCAAAGCGGCATGCGCGCCGCCTTCGGCGTCAAAGTTTACGGCCCTGACCTGCCCACCATCGAGAAGGTCGGTCTCGAAATCGAGCGACACTTGCGCGAAGTCCCCGGCATCGAACCCGCCACCGTCTTTGCCGACCGCATCGTCGGTGTGCCCTATTTGGAGATCGAGATCGATCGCGAAGCCCTCTCGCGCTACGGACTCAACATCGCCGATGTGCAAGACGTTATCGAAGTCGCTATTGGTGGAACCCCCATCACCACCACCGTAGAAGGCCGCGAACGCTATCCGGTGCGCGTCCGCTACCAGCGTGAGCTGCGCGACAGCATCGAGGCACTTAGCGGTATCCTTATCCCCACCATGGACGGTGTTCAGATTCCCCTCGGCCAGCTCGCCACCGTCAACTACAGCCGGGGTCCCGAGGCAATCAAAGCCGAGGATACCTTTCTCGTCGGCTACGTCATCTTCGACAAGCGGCCCGGCTTTGCGGAGGTCGCTGTCGTCGAAAACGCTACCGCCTACCTCAAAGAGCGCATCGCATCTGGTGAACTAATCATCCCCTCTGGAGTCACTTACAACTTTACCGGAGCCTACGAAAGCCAAGTGCGGGCTGAAGCACGGCTCATGCTTCTGGTTCCGTTGTCAATTGTCCTGATCTTCCTGCTCATTTACGGCCAGTTTAAGAATGTGCCCCGCTCCCTGCTCGTCTTTTCCGGAATCTTCATCGCCTGGTCCGGCGGCTTCATCCTCCTCTGGTTCTACAGCCAACCGTGGTTCCTCGACGTCAACATCGCGGGTATCGATTTGCGGCAACTCTTCCAGATTGGTCCCATTAACCTCAGCGTCGCCGTCTGGGTCGGCTTCCTCGCCCTTTTCGGCATCGCCACCGACGACGGCGTCCTCATGACGACCTACCTTAGCGAAACCTTTAAGAACGAACAACTCGCCAGCAAAACCGCAATCCGGGACGCCGTGGTCGAGGGAGCCAACAAGCGGGTCAGGCCGGCCATGATGACCACCGCCACCACCGTCCTCGCCCTGCTCCCTGTCATCACCAGCGCTGGCCGGGGCAGCGACATCATGGCTCCCATGGCCCTTCCCACCGTCGGCGGCATGAGCGTCGCAATTCTTACACTACTCACCACCCCCGTCCTCTTCTCCCTGATCGAAGAGATCCGCCTCGCGAGAAGGACCAACCTTCCTGGGACGGCCTCATGAGCCGCCGATACGAACCCCCCAGCGGCTCAAGCAAGCCCGACTACAAGCAACCGATCACTGATCTCCCGGCGAAAGCGTGTTGGGGGTCGTCGAGCTTTTCTGTTCTCTGTAGCTTTCCCGCCTCCGACTGAACCTCCCCTCGTTATTAAAGCGTGTGCTACCTTAAAGTTGTGGTCCGAGCGAAGAGGGGACGCCCAAGTCCAGTGAATAATTGCTTA
>DAISIK010000035.1:0-32684 GCA_036822055.1 Puniceicoccaceae bacterium | reverse complement strand
TGTTTCTATGCCCCTTCCCAACCTACCATCAGAAACTTGGGTTAAGCGTCTTTAATCGAACTAAACCTTACGCTGTAAGGCTGTAGTTTAACTTAACCGTTGGTCAATTGATGAGCTTGAGATCAATCCGGAAAAACTGGATAGGTTCTACTGAAAGGGGGACCCCGGAATGGACGGTGGTGGAACGAAGAACCCCGATGGATCGAATCGGTGAGGCACTGACTTCCTCAATCAGGGGTTGGTGGGGGCTTAATGGGATCAGGTCGGCCCCCCCAACGCTTCGAGCAATCGAATGCCAGGTTTGAAAATCGGTGGTCCACTCAACGGTGATGGTGAGGTCGCTCAGTCGCTGGTCCCGGTTGAACTGGATGGCTGGATAGGTCTCCCCGGTTTCGGACTCGGGGACAATGAGCAAGCGGCTGACCGGGACTTGGTAGGGCTGGTTGGGCAGACGAGCAAAAGCGTAGGCGGCGAGGTTGGTGAGGTTGTTGTAGTGGGGGTCAAATTCGGGCGAACGTTGCTCGGGCGGAAGGGTTTGAAGAAGTGGCCATTGATCGAAGGTAATGGGAACGGAGATGGCCCCGATTGCTTCGATGTCCGCGCCGCCGCTGCCGAAGGTTAGGTGCGGATCGTAGATAGGGTTGCCGAGGGAATCGAGAAATCCTCCATAGCCGGGAACATCGACCAAGCGGAGATGGGTTATGGCGGAAGGGTTGAGGAGGGGAGAGGATGGAAGGTCGGAGAGGTCGAAGGGAGTACCCCAAGATTTCCCGTATCCATTGTGATGCTTCCCTGCCAGATTGTAGACGTCTCGTGGGTCGATGGGGCTGTAGGGCCCGATGGGAGTCGGAGTCAGTGAGACGGACGGAAAACGGAAAAAGTTTTGACCATCGCTGGAAACCTCGACGTAGGCCAATTCAGCAAGCGTGGCATGGGGAGCAGAACCCTGAACCTGAAAAGCATTTTCGAAGACGACAAAATCGGCTCCATCCAGATCCGCAATCGGCCGTTTAAAGCGGATCGTCAGGGTTCCCGGTTGAGGTGGGCTCTGGCCTGGCTCGGGATCGGTGGTCGGCGACGGGAGGTCTCCCAAGCTTAAAACCCAGCCCACCTCTCCAGTAGTTGGGCCGAGTACATCGTCCTCAAATTGGGCAAAGTAGGGGTTAACTCCAGGAGAGGGTGAATAGTCAACAACCTCGAAGGCCCAGCCGAAAAAGATAGGATTGATGTAGTTGTTCGGGTTGATAAACGTCCCTGGCTGGGAAGGGCTTTCGAGTCGGGCAAGGCCCTCGCCATGGGGTCCGACAAAGCCGGGAATGGGCGCGTCAAAGGAGTTCTCCGAGTCGTTTTCCCCTGCTGAAAAGGGTTGGGCATCGAGCAGGGGAGCAATCGAAGCGGCGAGAATTATGGAAAGGACTGCGGATGGATTCATGGATAGGCGAGTCCCAGGGCTAGCGAAGCTTGCCCCTGATCCAGTGATTGGCAGGATTCCAGTGGCCGTTGTTTTCGGTGGGGCCAAACCAGCCGAGAGACTCAGCGGTGGCATCGCCCCCGTGGGGGTTTTGGCCGGGCGGATGCTTATTCGCAGCTTCAAGGCTGATCCGCCCATCGGCCCATCCGATGATGGCCTGGCCGTTGGCACGAAAATGGGTAGTCGGGGAAGGGCTGCCTCCAGCCAGGGCCTGGTTTGGATTCCAGAAAGGCGGCTCGGTGAAGGGGTATTCCTGGACGCCGTCCTTGCGGGCGTAGGCAGTGGTCGCAAACATGATGGTATTGGAAGGATCGGCGATTTGATCGAGCCGAAGGGAGGCTTTTTTGCGGCGTCGGCCGTCGATCCCTCCGAGGTAGGCTGCATTGTAACCATAGCCACCGGTTCCTAATTCAAAGGATGGACCGTCAGCTGGAAGGAGCTCCTCAAGGAGGGGGCAGACGGCAATCTGAGCCTCATAGGCCAGGTAGGGGCTGAGGTAGCCACGAGTACGATCCCATCGGCCACTGACCAGGGCTGCGCACCATCGCTTGGTATTCTGTTCGTTGGTGGCGAAGGCGAGTTTGCCACCATTGGCGAGGGCGTGGGCCAGGTTGGCCTGGACGAGCTGGCGGAGGTTGCTTTTCGATTTTCCGATCAGGACCTGGGAACGGACGGCCGTAACGGCTGGCAAAACAAGGGCGGTGAGCAGGCTGATGATAGCGATCACCGTGACAAGCTCGACCAAGGTAAAGGCGGCGGCTCGAGCCCTGGATCGCCGAGAAGAGACGGTATGAAACGAACTGTCTTTTTCGTGGGTGATAGCAATAATTGGTGCCCGGCGGGGAGAAGGTTGGCAATACTTATTGGCATCTATTTGCCAAGAAGAGGGTTTTCCGGAAGGCTTCGGCGGCAAAGTAATTTCGACGCGTTCTCGACCTGGAAGCCAGATTTTGTAATGGGTTGGCGGATGGACGAATCGGCTTCGCGACAGGAGGAAGAAAACCTCTGGCTCAATCTTGGATTTAACGTGATCCTTCCGGCGATCATTTTGATGAAGGGAGATGATCTTCTTCGCTCGATGGCGGGGTTTGAATTGAAGGAAGCCGTGGTGGGAGCGTTTGTCATCGCGCTCCTTTTCCCCCTTGGATACGGGTTGAGGAGCCTGGTGAAGACGAAGAAGTGGAACTTCTTTTCGATCCTTGGGGTGATCAGTGTTTTGCTTCTTGGAGGGATTGGGATTTTTGAACTCCCGCCCGAGTACGTCGCGATTAAAGAGGCTTTGGTGCCAACGATTATCGGGGTGGCGGTCTTGCTTTCTCACTGGTTGAAGCGGCCGTTGGTAGAGGTCTTTTTGTTCCGTCCAGAAATTTTTCAGGTGGAGCTGATCGAGACCCGGTTGGAGGAGCGCAAGACTCGGGAAGCTTTCCGAAGGACCCTCCGTCAAAGTAATCTATGGCTCGCGGCGTCTTTTGGTTTGAGCGCAGTGCTCAACTATTTTTTGGCGCGTTGGATTGTGAAAAGTCCGGCGGGGACAGAGGCCTTTAATGACGAGCTTGGGCGCATGACTCTGCTGAGCTACCCGGTGATTGTGATTCCTTCGATGGTGATCACGTTCTTTGCTTTGAGTCTTATCTTGAAGGGCCTTAAGCAGCATGCGGGCTTGGAGTTGGAGGAGGCTCTGAGGACCGATCCAAAGCGGAAGGCTGAAAGCTCCGATCGGGCGAACGATGGTTGAGCCGGGAATGGGCTGAGCTCGGTGGTTTTGGAGGAAAAGATGGAGAAGGGGCGGATCATACGGTCATTCGGGCTGACGAAGAATGGCTCAGGGTTTTCGTTGGGGATGAATTTGAAGCGGATCGTCGGGCTTTTCTTGCTTGCGGGTAGCCTCCTTGGAGGGGACGAGCTTTCCGGGGAGGTGATTGAGCGTGCGGAGTACCAACTGCGGTGGGGGCTGTTCAGCGTGGGAACCGTGGTAATGGAGATGCGCGAGGGTGGCGAGCCGGGTGAGGAGGTCTATTTCATGCGGGCGGAAACCAATTCCTGGATGGATCGGTTTCTGAAGGCCCGAACAATGATTTGGAGCACTTATGATCGGGAGGCCGAGAGAAGTTTGCACTTCCGAAGAGAGGAGCGGGACAAGCCGGTGCCGGACGTCAATGAGGCAAAGTTTGACTGGGAGACCGGGACGGTGAGGTTTGTCAAAAATGGGGAAGTACGTTTGCCGGTGGGGATAAGGGAGGGGACCCAAGATCCTCTCTCGGTCGTTTTTGCAGCACGGAGAGAGAAACTTGCGGCGGGCAGGACGTTTACTCTGCCAGTAACGGATGGGAAAACCTTTGCGGTAGCTGATTTCCGGGTACGCGATGGGGGTAAGCGAGCCAATGGTACCGGGGACCGGGTAGAGACCTTTGAGGTGGTGGTCGATATGAAGGACGTTCGAGGCGTCTTTGCGAGACCCGACGGAGCATTGATTCGAGTTTGGGTTGAGCAGGAGCCTCCCCATTTGCCAGTGCGGTTAAAAAGTGAAATCGTTCTGGGAAGTTTTGTGGCGGAGATTCGGGCCAGAGCGGACCGCTGACGGAGGGGTTTCTAGCGTATCAGTTTAGTGGATACAGACTGATGCGGATGCTCCAGTTGCCATTCGGGTTGACGCTAATCGAGCCGCTTTTTAAAATCGGGTTTGGCCGTGAAGAATCGAGTCCATACCCAAGGGGAGGCGCTCGATGTTACTTGATTGTGACACTTTTTTCCTTTTCCACCGTTAATCCCCGTTATACTTTCAGGCCGTGGTTGTTAGACTGTATGAGAGTGGCGTTTTGGGACTTTCGAGATTGGGTCCGCAGCTTCTCCTCCTCCAGTCGCCGGGTTGCCTGATCGACTTGCAAACCGACGAAGATGATTGGAATCTTACGACAGCTGTATGAATATCGAGGGGGGCAGTTTGGAGGATGGAGCGAGCCGGAAGGTCTTGGTCCTGAATCGGGTTTGGCAGCCAGTCAACATCGTCGGGATCAAGCGGGCGATTACCTTTATATGCCAGGATCACGCGCAGGTGATTGATACGCGTGACGGCTCCTACCGGATTGTCTCTGGGACTGATTGGATCATGGAGTCCTACGAGTCGCCTCCCGGACCGGATGAGCTGTGTGTTCGCTCGGTAAAGATGCGACTACGGGTGCCTTCGGTTTTGCTTTTGCGCCAGTTTGACCGCGTGCCAGTGCAGGAAATGAAATTGAATCGGAAAGCCATTTTCGAGAGAGATGGCTACCGCTGCCAGTATTGCGGCGAATGCCATGAGGACCGGTTTCTGAATCTGGACCACGTGATTCCCCGGGACCAGGGGGGCCGAACGACGTGGGAAAACATTGTTACCTCCTGTCTGACATGCAACAGCAAGAAGGCGAACCGATTGCCGCATCAAGCGGGATTCACGCTACGCAAGAGTCCCCAGCGACCGAAGCACCGCCCATTCTTGAGCGTATTGCGCGCGGGAGAGAGTGATTCCGCCTGGGCGCCATTCATTGGCAAAGAGGCCTGATCGGCGGGCTGCAAGATGCCTGACAATCCGGTGATTCCGTCCACCAAAACTTTGCCGGAGGACCTGAAGCCCTGTTTGGTGCCGAAGAGTTGGGGAGATCTTCATGAGCTTTGTTTCGCCGATTCGTGGAATGATTCGCTTCGACGTTACCGCTCGCCTTTCGTCTTTCGGGGAGTTGGACATTCTACCGATATCCTGGAGACCTCGCTGATGCGGCTGGGGGGGCCTTATCTCAAACTGGAGAGACACCTCCTGCGTAATTTCCGGAAGTATGCGCACCAGGATTGGGTCGACGAAAACTCCGTTTGGCACTGGCTGGCAGTGGCCCAGCATCACGGTTTGCCTACTCGTTTGCTCGACTGGACCTATTCGCCCTTAGTCGCACTTCACTTTGCCACGGAGGCGCTTGATGACTTTGAGAACGATGGATTGGTGTGGAAGGTCAATTATCAGCTGGCGGCTCGTTTGTTGCCGGAAAGTTTGGGCCGTCGGCTAAGGGAAGAGGGTTCGAACGTCTTTACCGAGGAGATTCTCGGAGAGATGTTGGATTCCCTTGATGCGCTTGAGCGCTTGCCCGAGAAAGGGGCCATTCTCTTCTACGAACCGGCGTCGCTGGATGACCGGATCGTAAATCAATTCGCGTTGTTTTCGCTTTTGGTGCGGGCTGATCTGCCGGTCAGTGCGATCCTCAGGCACCACCCCGAACTCTATGAGCGGATTTTGATCCCTGCTCAGATGAAGTGGGAAATTCGAGACAAGCTGGATCAATCCAACATCACCGAGCGGGTTTTGTATCCGGGATTGGACGGAGTTTGTCGTTGGCTAAAGCGCCAATACAGCTCGCGAATGGATTTGTGAAAGGGTTGGGAGACGATTTGGCTCGCTGAGCTCTCGGTGGTTCAGGATTTGAGAGAGATTTACTCCTTCGGAAGGGATGGAGCGCTTTTCAAGGAAGGTGGGGCGGGGGTCTCGAGGAAGAGGAATCGTTTTTTCGCCCTATAATTTTGCAATTTGCTTTTCCTTGTTCGGAAAGGATACACGATGGAACTATGCATTCATTGGGAAAGCGATTGGAGGAGGCACGCAAGGCCCTCGGAGTCTCGTTGCGCGAAGCGTCGGAGGCTACCAAGATTCGTGCTTCCTACCTCGCTAGTTTCGAGAACGACGATTTCGAGATACCCTTACCGGACATTTATCGGCGGGGATTTCTAAAGCTCTACGCCCGCTATCTCAAGATGGACGTCGATGAGGTGGGTAAAGAAATCCGTGTAGCTCTTGAGCGCAGGGCACAGATACCGTTGCGGCCAGACGGTCGAGCTGGTTTGGGACAGTTGGATATTCGGAAGGAGGAACCGGGACGAGAGTCGGAGGAGCGGGAAGCACCGACAACTCAGAGCCGCTTTGAAAAGATCACGGCACCCTTTTTGAGAAAGGACGACGAGCGACCGGAAACGCGGATAGATAGTCCAAAGGTAGGCAGTGATCCCTTTGACAAGGATTTTTACGTCAAAGTTGGGTTGGCACTCGGGGGTGTAATTGCTGCGGTGATTGTCTTGGTTTTGCTCCTTCAGCTGGTTTTTTCCGGAGGTTCAAGCAGAGGTTCGGCATCAAATCTTCAGTCTGAAACGCAAGCTGGAGCTTCAGAAGTGGGAGCTGGTACCGGTCGCAATGTTGGAGTGTCAAATGATGTGCTGATCGTACGAGCTGGCGCACCAACTCGTTTTGTGGTGCGGGATCCATTTTCGCGGGCTATTTTGTTTGATCAGCGGTTAATGGCGAATGAGGAGCGAGCTATCCCGATAACCACCAAGCCGGAAATCATTTTTTCTGACGGAACCGGCTTGAGGTTTGAATTCAGGGGCAAGGTCTACCCGGTGGATCGGGCTGGTGAGGGAAGAATCCTCCCCTCCAGCTCCATGTTCGATGGATTGGAATGAGTAGGGAATTAGAAGAAGGGCAGCTCCTCAATCTGGATTTTGGGAAGCTCGCCAAGGTGGCTGGTTGCGGCGAGGAGTTGATTCCGGCGGTAGCCCAGGATGTTCGGAATGGGGAGGTCCTGATTGTGGGGTACGTCAATCGGCTGGCCCTCGATACGGCGCGTCGCGAAGGATTGGCAACCTTTTGGAGTACCTCAAGAAATGAGCTTTGGATCAAAGGTAAATCGAGTGGGGACATCCTCCGGATTGTCGAGATTAGGGTAAATTGTGAGCAGAACTCGATCCTTTATCGAGTGGTTCCCGAAGGAAGAGGATCTTGCCACACCAAGAATGCTGACGGCAGCTCGCGGTCTGGATGTTATTACCGGAGGATAGTCGAGGATGGCACGCTTGAGTTTATCCCTCCTTCAACGAAGAATACTTGAATGATAGATTGGTTGAATAGCTCAAGGCTCCTGGTTTTCCTTTTACTCCCGGTGGCGTCCACCGGAGGTAGTGTGGCGCTGGCGGAGACACTGGAGATTGGGGAAAAACCGAAGAATCCAGAGAGGCAACGGGCGATCCTCGGTCGATATGTCGGAGAGTGGACGGGTCGTTACGAAATGCGCCTGGCTGAAAGCGAGAAGGTGGCCACCAGTTTTTCGACCCACGCCACTTATCGCTGGCAAGGAAATGCCGTGCAAGGGCGTCTGATCCATGGATTTGAAAATGGTATGGGCGTGTATGAGCTGCGGATGGAGTTTGATGCGGAGGGAAATTTGAGCATGGAGGTGGAATCGGACGAGGGAGTGGCCGTCTATGCTGGGATTGTTCGAGAGAACACCATTGAATGGAGGTCTTCGGATGATAGAGGGAATGGCGGCTGGTCGAGTACTCGAGACCACTTTTTAAAGACTCAGGAAGACCGTGTGCAGATCGGTTCGCGCACGGTTTTTGAGATGAAGCAAGAAGACGGTACGATTCTTTTGATCCAGAGCGAAGGGTTTTTAATTCCTAAAAATTCGTGATTTGGAAGTTTCGGTGAGCAACAGTGACCAATCGCACGGGAGACTAACCTAGCGCGCTAGAGAAGGTCACC
This sequence comes from Puniceicoccaceae bacterium, assembly GCA_036822055.1. Lineage (GTDB taxonomy): Bacteria > Verrucomicrobiota > Verrucomicrobiia > Opitutales > Puniceicoccaceae > DAISIK01. The sequence continues at coordinate 24,660 of DAISIK010000035.1, read as the reverse complement.
CTCGCCCGAGAAGTCCATCTCGCGCACCCTCTTGATCTCACGGAGATGCTCAACGCGCTCGCGCAGGGTTTCGAGAAGCACCAAGGGCTGCTCGACTGCTTTCAGAACGAGGGTAGGGGTGGTGCGATCAGAAGTGTGGAGGATGACATTCCCTCGACCGATCAGCCGGAGCCAGAAGGGACGGGTGATTTCGGTGTCCTTCACTCGATAAAGCTCTAAAGTATCATGGGTTTTGCTGAGGACACCTTGATGAGTTTTGAGCCTCTGAAGGTCGATCTCGTAAATGAAATGTTTGGTTTCGAGCCAACGCCAGAAAGCGGCAAACGCGGGAATTGCAAAAAAAGTAAGGAGGATGAGGAGCTTGAGGATAAGGTGTGCTCCTTTGAACCAACTCCAGGTTGAAATGATGATAACAAGCCCGGAGAGCATTGCCACAAGGCAAAGAGCAAAGAGCCCGGCATTAAGCCACTGAGACGGACTGATGACGAGGGTGCCTGAGGATCCGTCGGGAGCAGCCGATGGGAGGGAAACCCTTCCAGGATCATTGAAGGGGGCGGCTTCGGCAGGGGCAGGCTGGGGAGATGAGCCAGGGGAGGAAACCGGGCCAACAACCTTGGGGCTGGAGGAGGGCACAAGCGGGCCTAGGTCGAGGTCAATCCAGGTCGCATCGGTTTGGTCTTTTTTCGAGTCGTGAAGAATCTGAACTTTGGTTACCTTGCCCTCGAACTCTTCAACAACCGAGAGGAGGGATTTGGCTTCGGTCGACTTAACGCCTTCGCTGAAGCTCCACCAAAGGTCGCTCACTTTCTCAGTTTCCATCAACTTCCGGACAGCTCGTTCATTCATGCCCGACAGTATGGGAAGCCAATGGAGTGTTGCAAAGCTGAACCGACTCTGAAGCGGGTGACGATCTCGACTAAAAGAGGATCGACATTCGACCCCACGAGCGTCAATGATCCAGCTTTGGCAAATTAACGGAAGGGTGGCAGAGTGGTCGATCGCGGCGGTCTTGAAAACCGCTGAACCGCAAGGTTCCGTGGGTTCGAATCCCACCCCTTCCGCCACTGATTCAGCTGATCCTCTTTCCTCAATTGGCGGGATTCAAGGCTGGGTTGCAATGCTCGGCTCGGGATCCCGGGGTCGGGTGGTTGCCCAAAAAAAGTCGGTCAGCGACTACGGTTTTTTGTAGCGGCGAGATTTGGAACTCAATAGATTCTGGCATTACCTTAGGATGATAATGAAGATCTGTTGGGCTGAACTCCCAATAATGAAAAATATCAGAGCAGTTTTCAGATTTTCCACTTTATTGACCTTCGTGGCGATCATCTCGATCAAAGGTGCACCACCGTCAATTAGTGGGGCTCCCCAACTTGACCAGCCGCCGATCCTGCGCTGGCCTCCGGATCTAGCCTTCGTGGAGCCGGATCTCAGCGAGCCAACGGCCAATAATTTGCATGATTTGCACGGTGTGATTGGTGGGCAAAATGGTTTCGACCTGGTCCTCTCAACTTCGGGAAACTACCACATGGCGCTGCGGGAGTTTTGGTACGAGGTTTTCCTGCCGGAGAATCCATCGGTCCAAAGCTGGTTTTACACCACCAGTCCGCCGATTTCCCTAACCCATGCGAAGAATGGCTCGGTGACCTTTGGCAACCTTCGGCTCGTAGCCCGTCCTCAGGTGGCCGTAGGACCGCGTGCATTGATGGATGAACTAATGGATTCTGGCCTGCCAGCAGCCGAGCCGATTGCGATCATACGCAACCGGGGAAATGTCCTCGTTGTGCGTCGCGGGAACCCCAAAAATATCCACTCAGTCTGGGATCTTGCCAAGGAGGGCGTGAAACTCGTTACCCCCAATCCTGATCAAGAGCCGGGTAGCTTCGGCAACTACAGCCGAAGCTTGTATCAGATTGCCCTCAACGACCCAAACCCGCCGGAGGGGATGACTGCAGAGGATCTATTCAATGCTATTTTCAACAATCCGAAGTCTGGAAAATGGTTGGCCGGGAGCCGCATTCATCATCGGGAAACCCCTTGGTCGCTGATCCACGGGGAGGCTGATGTGGCCGTGCTCTTTTATCATCTTGCCCGATACGTCGTTGATTTGTTCCCCGACGACCTTGAGATCGTTCCTCTTGGGGGAAGTGTGAATGATCCGGACCCCTTGCCTGGAAACAACGTGGCGACCCTTTTTGCGGTGCCGATTGAAGGAGAATGGACGGAGAGGCAGCTGCGCAATCAACAAGCACTTTTGGAAGGCTTTCAATCTGAGGCCTTTGCCGAGATCCTGGCACGCCATCACCTAAATCGTCCGAGGCTGTGAGTTTTCCAGCCGGGTTTTTTCTATGAATTTCTTGTCAGGATAAGGCAGGTAGGGCTGCCTTTGCCCTTTTTGCCGAGGGAGCGGAGGAGTTTTAAATCGGTGAGGCCCGGATCGATTCCATTGGGGCATTCGAGGACGAAGATTCCCGATGGGGTGAGGCGTTCGACGAGGGTTTGAACGAGGGGGAGGAGGAGGTCAGGAATTTCGGCATAGGGGGGATCGGCGAAGATGATGTCAAAGAGACCCATTAAGCCTGCTGGTAGATTGGGGAGTGAAGACCGGTGGGTTTTGAAAAGACAGGGCGAAGCAAGGCTTTTTTCGACACGGGCGAGGTTTTCCGAGATGGTCCGAAGGGCATGGGGGCTGTTTTCCAAAAAATCGACTGAGGCGGCGCCACGACTCAGGGCCTCCAGGCCGTAAGATCCAGTTCCAGCGAAGCAGTCGAGAACCCGGGCGCCAACGATTGCGCTGCCGAGGGAGGAAAAGACGGCCTCTCTCATTCGGTCGGTGGCCGGTCGGATTTCCGGACCGCGAGTGGGAACTTTTAGTTGGACTCCCCTTGCCTTGCCGCCAGTTATTCTCACAGGCTAATGTTTTAGCTGAAAGACTCCGATGCCAACAATCCCGAAACCATTTTGAAACGATCCGAGACCAATTTCCTTTCTTCGGGATGCGCTCGGTGGGTTCTTGTCCTGACCGGTTTACTGAATGGGGTGTGCAGTGGTGCGGTGACGGTGGAGAGCAACTGGTGGCCGGGCTCGGTGCGCTGGGTGAGCACCGACACGGGAGAGGTGAAGGAGACGACTAGTCTGGGCCCTTTCTACCGCTGGGTGGACCGGGAGTCTTCTTCGAGCGAAGCGATCCGCCCGCTAGCGGTGCAATACCGATACCCGGATGATGGGCTGGCCAAGGGTTCAACCCATCTGTTGCATCCGCTCTTCAGTTATTACGAGAATGAGCAGGCAGCAAACTGGAACATCTTTCGAATTGTTCGGGGAGGGTCTGCTTTTAGCGAAGAGGAGGCGAGTTGGGAGCGCCGCTTCGAGATTTTCCCGGTCTACTTCGACCACCGATCCGCTGATCCCGAGAAAAGCTACTGGGGACTTTTGCCAATTTACGGTGAGGTCAAAAATCGCTTCTTCATGGACCGGATTGAGTGGGTGCTTTTTCCCCTCTACACGAAGTTTGAGACCAAGGGGGAGACTTCGATTGGTACTCCCTGGCCATTTATCCGCCGTCGTGAAGGAAACGGTGCCCGCGGGGGAGCCTTTTGGCCGTTCTATGGATACTTTGAGAATCCGGGGATCTATGAACAGGAGTTTTTTGTCTGGCCCCTGGGCTACGACTTCAAGCGATGGAATGAGGCCGGTGAGCTGAGTCGGAGGCGGGGATTCTTGCCTTTTTACGCGATTGAGGAAACCCCGACCAAGGTGTCCCGGCATCATCCGTGGCCGTTTATTGGATACACTCAGTCGACCTCTCCCCGTTATGCCGAGGAGCGGTTTTTATGGCCGTTTTTTGTTCAGGGAGAGGGGGAAAACCTTTATCGCAACCGCTGGGCGCCGTTCTACAGCCACTCGGTAGTCAATGGGCGCGAGCACGAGTGGTGGCTTTGGCCCCTACTCAATCGCCGGAGCTGGTATTTCGATAATCTCCGCTACGATCTGAATCGGGTGTTGTATGTGGTTCTCTGGCACATGGAGGTGAGCGATCCCAGAAATCCAGATCGGCCAAAACTGGAGAAGACCCACCTCTGGCCGTTCTTTAGTTATTCGACGGACAACCACTCCAGAAAGCAGTTTCAGTTCCCGAGTCTCCTGGAAGTATGGACTCAGCCCAACGAGAAACCTCGCGATCTCTACAATAGTTTCTTCTCGCTTTATCAGTACGAGAAAGAGGGCGCTTCCTCTCGACACTCCCTTCTCTGGAACCTGATTACTTTTGATCGGCAGGAGGAGAGGAGTCAGTTTACTCTAGGGCCTCTCTTTGATTGGAGGGCGGGAGAGGGAGAGCACCGTACCCGCCTATTGAAGGGATTTTTTGGATACGAAAAGACGGAGATGGGTCGGACCTACAGCCTGCTCTGGTGGCAGTTTGGAGAAAGGCATAGCGGGTGAAAGAAGGGCTGGTCCTGGGAGCTGGATACATTGGCTGCCGTTTGGTTGAGCGTCTGATAGGCGACGGGTGGAAGATGGGAGCCTTGACCCGGAACCCGGAGGCGGCAGCCCGACTGAGGGCAGTGGGAGCTACAGTTATTCAGGGGCTGATTGGTGAGGATGGTTGGCACAAATCTTTTGAGGGTGATTTTGAAGCGGTCTGGAACACGGTCGGCGCGGCGGGCAACGGTCTCGAAGGTTATCGGGAAAGCTACATCAAGGGGAACCTATCGATTGGGCGCTGGCTGCAGCGGTCTGGGGTGTCGGTAGGCAGCCTTTGGTTTACGAGCAGCGTTTCGGTTTATCCTCAAACAGACGGAAGCTGGGTTGATGAAGGGGCTTCCACAGAGGGCGGGTCGGGTGGCTCAGAGATTCTCCTTGAGGCTGAAAAAACGGTGCGCGATCTGGCGGCTCCTGCCAAGCGAGGGGTTTGTCGACTGGCCGGGATCTATGGTCCTGGTCGGCATCTCCTGTTGGCTCGTCTCCTGGAAGGGAGTGCGGTGGTGCCCGGCGACCCGAACACCTATCTAAACCTGATCCACCAGGAAGATGCAGTGGCTGCCTTGCAGACCCTGCCATCGAAGGTCGGGCGAGGATTTCACGTGTTTAACCTCTCGGATGGAAAACCCGGGACGCGGGGTGAGATTGTGGCGCACCTGGCCGAGCGTCTGGGAAGGTCCGTCCCGGAGTTTAACCCGGAGCAGTCGGCCCGACCAATGGGAGCGCGGCTGGAAGCGGGAGGGAAAGTTCCAAACCGGCGGATCGAGTCGAGCCTAATCTGGAAAACGCTAGGTTTTGGCCCGCAGTTTGAGGATTTTCGGGCGGGTTATGGCCGAATCCTGAAGGATCTTGAGTCGCGGGAGGGAAGGGAGCGATGAAAGCAGCAGCAGGGGCTATTCTCCTGATGCTTGGAATTGGTTTGGTGGTTCTTTATTCCTCAGGGCGATCTCTCTGGTATCCGTACTATGCCAAGCTTCGGGGTTTACGTTCCGTAGAGGAGGTGGTCGAACAGATCAAGCAATCCCGAGACCTTCCCTTTGAAATTAAGGCGTGGGAGGAGTTGTTGTTGGTGGGACTCAAAGCGGAACGCTCTCTGGAAGTTTATGGGAGACGAGGGGCGGGCGGCGATTGGCACCCGATCACGGCGTATCCATTTACTGGATACAGTGGGAAGCTCGGCCCGAAGCTTCGCGAGGGGGACCGCCAGATTCCGGAGGGAATCTACCGAATCGAATCGCTCAATCCGAACAGCAGTTTCCATCTTTCGATGAAGGTGAATTATCCCAACCAGTGGGATCGACAGATGGGAGCCGAGGAGGGTAGGGAGCGGCTGGGAGGCGACATCTTTATCCATGGGAAGTCCGGCACGGTGGGCTGCATTCCGATTGGAGATACGGCCATCGAGGAGCTTTTCATCCTCGTGGCGACGGTGGGTGTTGATCGGTGCGAGGTATTGTTGCTGCCTTGGGATTTTCGGAGGCGAAAGGATGAGCCTCAGGTTGAGGAGATTGATTGGGAAGGTTTGCTCTACCGGCAATTACGGGAGGCAGTGCTGGAAGCCTTCCCGGAAGGGGATGGAGTCGAAGCGATTGAAACCCTCGGAAAGAGGGCAGGGGCCAATCTAGGTTTGGAGAGATGGGCTGGCGTTTAGGCATTTTGGATGGAGTTGGTCAGAGCATGACAGGGGGGCTTGCATTGAAGATTCCGGAGTTTCAGTCTTCGAAAAATGAGTTTTAAGGAATTTGCGGGACTGCCGAAGGGGGCAATTATTGTTGGACCAGGAATTGAGGACCTTGTTTTCCCAACCAAGGTTCGCGATGAGCTGAACCGCATCTGTGAGATTGTGGTAAACCGCCAGGGAGAGGAATACCTGGACGCGAGCGCTGAGCAACTTAAGGAAGTTGAATTCCTGTTTTTGAGTTGGGGGAGTCCGCAGCTGAACGGAGAGGTGCTGGCATACCTTCCGAAACTGAGGGGCGTTTTTTATGCGGCTGGTTCGTTGAAGGGAATTGTGACGGAGGCGTTTTGGGAGACTGGTATTCCAATTTGTTCGGCGTGGGGGGCTAACGCGGTACCGGTAGCAGAGTTCACCTTTGCCCAGATCATTCTTTCGTTAAAGCAGGTCTCTTTGCTTCCGCAATTGTTGCGGGATAACCAACGTTTTGCCCACCCGCCGGGATTTAATGCCGGGGGGACTTACGGGACGACGGTCGGATTGGTATCTCTAGGCCAGATCGGGAAACGAGTGGCGAGCTGGTTGCGCGGGATTGAGGTGACGGTAATCGCCTATGATCCTTTTTGCAGCAAGGAGGCGGCTGAGGAATTGGGCGTGACGCTGGTCGGTCTGAACGAGGTTTTTGAAAGAAGCCGGGTCGTTTCCCTGCACACCCCCTGGCTGCCCGAGACGGAGGGCATGATTGGTCGGAATGAATTTGAAAGGATGCCCCTGGGAGGTACCTTCATCAACACCTCGCGTGGTGCGGTGGTTCGAGAGATTGATTTAATTGAGGTCTTTTCCGAGCGCTCTGATTTGACTGCTTTGTTGGACGTAACCTGGCCGGAGCCACCAGTTGAGGGTTCGCCACTTTATACCCTGCCAAACGTATTTTTAACCCCTCACATCGCGGGATCGATTCACGGCGAATGTGGGCGTCTGGGAGCTTACATGGTCGAGGAGTGCGCTCGCATCCAGCGGGGGGAACAGCTTCGATGGTCGGTTTCGAGGGAATTGGCCGCCACAATGGCTTAGAATAAAAACCCAAGCAAAGAAAGAAAATGAGAGACGGAATGAACTATGCGCCGGAGGCCCCGGCCGAGAAGGTTGTTAAAAAGGGCGAATTTATTTTCGCAGCCAGTCACTTTGATCACGGGCATATCTATGGTCAGGTAAGGGGTTTGGTTAATGCGGGAGGCACGTGTAAATGGGTTTTTGCGGAAGACCCAACCAAGCTGAATCCGCTGAAGGACTTGATTGAGGCAGGCGCTCGGGTGGCGACCCGTTTCGAGGAGATTCTCGAGGACGAAGAAGTCCGTTTGGTAACCTCCGCAGCCATTCCAAACCGGCGGGCTGGAGTAGGCTTTCAGGTGATGGAGGCGGGGAAGGACTACCTGACCGATAAATCCCCCTTTACTACTTTGGACCAGTTGGCGGAGGCTCGTGAAATGGTAACGAAGACCGGCAAAAAGTATATGGTCTGTTATTCTGAGCGTTTGATGAATGAGGCTGCAATCCACGCTGGAAACCTGATTCGGAGCGGGGCATTGGGGAGGATTCTTCAGGTAGTCAATCTAGCCCCCCACAATTTGGCAGCGGCAAGCAGACCAGCATGGTTTTTCGACAAGGAGGCCTACGGGGGAATCATCACCGATATTGGCTCGCATCAATTCGAGCAGTTCCTTGAGTACACGGGAGCCTCGGATGGAGAAGTCTTAAGTGCGCGGGTCGAGAACATGGGCAACCCTGAGTATCCTGGATTGGAGGATTTCGGGGAGGCCTTACTGAAACTTGATAACGGTGCTTCTGCCTACTGCCGGATGGACTGGTTTAATCCCGAAAAGTCCCGGACTTGGGGAGATGGGCGGAGCTTCATACTCGGGGAAAAGGGTTATATCGAAATCCGCAAAACGATTGATCTTTGCCGCGATACGGGAGGCGACCTGATCCTCCTCGTCAACGACGAAACGGAGGAAGAGATTTCCTGTAAGGGTAAGGTGGGCTTTCCATTTTTCGGAGCCTTGATCCTCGACTGCCTCAACCGAACCGAGAAAGCCATGAGCCAGGCGCATGCCTTCAAGGCGGCTGAGCTTTCCATGCGGGCTCAGGCCCTTGCGGACGGAGGGAGCTGAAGACCGGGGCTAGACGAAGACGAGGGTGACGGCGGCGACCATGAGCAAGGCTCCGATCATTCGCTGGCAGTAGACAAAGGGGACGAGCCTCTCGGAGGGGAGGGCGAGGAACCTGGCGGCGACGCTTCCGAGGGCGACGGCGAAGAGCCCTCGGGTGCTGAAAAGTACATTGGCGATGGCGGCCTCTCCAGTGATTCCCATGTAGGAAGTTAAGGTGAGGATTTGAAGGGTCATCAACCCGGCGCCGATCAACGACCACTTCCACCCGGCTGGGTTAATGGAGGTAAGGGAACCTTGAAAAAAGGGAAAAAGGCCGAAGCTCAAGACCGCATTTGTGACGACCACGACAGCTAGAAAAGGAAAGAGGCCAAAATCGGCGGCGGCGGCCCCGATGAGGACATCGGAGGCGGCAAAAAAGAGGCAGCTGATGGTAACGAAACCGACCGTGCGGGCGGTCTTCCCCTCTTTTCTGCGCCGTGGGAACCCGAGAATGAAAACGGCGACGGAAGCGAGGATGACGGCCCCCCAGAGGTTGGTGTCCGGGCGGCTCAGGCCGAGAGCTGCGGCGAGAAGTGCGACAAAGGCTACCTTCATCCCCATCAAAGGTGTCTGGAGTGATACATCGCCACTCTTGATGGCAAAGAGGGTGAAGAGCCAGCCGCAGAAAAAGGTTAGACCCACGTAGATGGGGACGATTAGGTCGGCTGCCTCCTGGAGATCCCAGTGACCGATGCTGAGGAAAAGGAAAAGGGGCAGGGATACTTGGGACTGGATGAAATAAAGCCGGGTACTGCCGACGTTTTCGGTCCCCGCCTTTTTGTAGGCAAAGGAACCGAGCGCATAAGTCAGGGCACTGAGGAGCGGAAGGAGAGTAAGCAAAGACACTCTCGTTACTCAGATCGCTGAGGGGATTTTCGCAAGTGCCTGGCGGGTTTGAGCGGTGATTTCGGTCCACTCCTTGCCCTTGATTTGGCCGGGCTTGGCGAGCCAGGTGCCGCCGACGGCAAAAACCTCGGGGAGGGCAAGGTAGTCCGCCAGGTTTTCCAAAGTGATGCCACCGGTTGGACAGAAGCGGAGATTAAAGCTTTTGAATGGAGCGGCCATGGCTTTGAGGAGCTGGATACCACCAGCAGCCTCGGCAGGGAAAAACTTGAGGCGATCGCACCCCTCCAACAAGGCCCGTTGGATGTCGGAGGGAGTCATCACTCCAGGGACGAAGGGTGATGAGCGCTCTTTGAAGATCCGAATTACTTCCGAGTCGGTACCGGGGGCCAGACCAAAACGGGCGCCGGCATCGAGGGCCGTTTTTGCCTGCTCGGGAGTGATGATGGTGCCAGCGCCGACCGCCATCTCGGGAAAGGCTTCGGTGATGTTGAAGATGGCCTCTGCGGCGGCGAGGGTTCGGAAAGTTACCTCGATAATCCCGAGCCCACCCTCGAGGAGCGCTTCCGCGAGCGGAACTGCGTCGTTGGCATCTTCCAAAACAATGACCGGAATGACGGGAAACTTGTCCAAGTTCATGACCTAGAGTCTTGAGATAGTGAGTCCTCCGTCAATATGGATTGCTTGCCCGGTTGAGTAAGGGAAAGCCCCGGTAGCGAGGGCGCGGACGGCTCTGCCTACGTCATCGGGTGCTCCCCAGCGGCGGGTGAGGGTAAGTCCCTCGGCAATGAGTTTATCGTATTTCTCAGCAACGCCACTGGTCATATCGGTTTTGGTGACACCCGGCCGGAGTTCATAGACGGGGATGTCGAAAGAGCCGAGCCGGACGGCAAAAAGCGACGTCACCATGGCTAATCCTGCTTTGGCGATGCAGTATTCACCGCGGTTGGTCGAGGCAACGGTGGCTGAGATGGAGCCGATGTTGATGATTGCCAGGGGGCGGTCGGGGTGTTCCCCGCGCTGCTCGATCATCCACCGGGCGGCGGCCTGAGTGAGGAAAAAGGCACCTTTGAGGTTGGTGCCGATCACATGATCGAAACTCTCCTCGTTGGTCTCGAGGACATCGAGTCGCTGTCGAGGAGCAACCCCGGCATTATTGACTAGGAGGTCGAGGCGTGAAAAGGTCTCGGCGATGCGGTCAAGGATGGCTGAACGATCGGTCGCCGATCCGATGTCTCCCTGACAGTAGCAGACCTGGGCCCCAGCCGACTCAAGGGCCTGGAGTGGCTCAGTCACTGCGGAGGCATCTCTCATGCCGTTGATGGCGAGGTCAAAGCCTGCCTCGCCGAGGTGTTGGGCACAACCGAAGCCGATGCCGCGAGAGCCCCCGGTAACGAGGGCAACGGGTTTGGGATGAGTTTTCATTGGATCAGGCTAGGCTTGCAGCTCGGGAAGTTCGAGCCAGCGACGCTGTTCGGAGCTGAGCAAGCCGAACTCAGCGAGCTGAACCCCCTTGGCCCCCTCAAGGAGGTTGTAGGGAAACGGTTCGTCAAGGGCGACGTGGCGAAGGAAGAGTTCCCACTGGATCTTAAAGGCGTTGTCGTAGGTTTCTTGCTCGGGGACCTTTTGCCATCCGTCGAAGAAGTTGATGGGTTGAGGGATGTCGGGATTCCAAATGGGCCGGGGGGTGTTACCGTAGTGTTGGGTCCAAACATCGCGCAGTCCGACGATGGCGCTGCCTTTGGTTCCATCGACCTGCATGGTCAATAAATCGTCCCGGCGGACCCGGACGTTCCACGAAGAGTTGAAGTGGCAGATGATGCCGTTCTCGAGTTCAAAAGTGGAGTAGGCAGAATCGTCGGCGGTGCAGGGGTAAGGTTTGCCCATCTCGTCGATTCTTTCGGGGATATGGGTGGCAGCGAGACAGGAAACGCTGCGTACCTTGCCGAAGAGGTTATCAATGACGTAGCGCCAGTGGCAGAGCATATCGACGACGAGCCCGCCACCGTCCTCTTTGCGGTAGTTCCAGGAAGGACGCTGAGAGGGAACGGTGTGCCCCTCGAATACCCAGTAGCCGAACTCTCCGCGGACTGAGAGGATCCGCCCGAAGAAACCGTTCTCGAGGAGCCGTTTGAATTTGATCAAGCCAGGCAGCCAGAGCTTGTCCTGGACGACTCCGTTTTTGACCCCAGCGTCCCGGCAGACGGTGTAGAGTTCGTAAGCGTCCTCGGTGCGGATGGCAGTGGGCTTTTCACAGTAGACGTGTTTGCCAGCGGCAGCGGCCTGTTTGACGGCCTCGAAACGGCGAAGGGTGGATTGGGCGTCAAAATAGACGGTGTAGTGGGGATCGTTCATTACCGAATCGAGGTCGGTAGTGTATTTATCGACGCTGGTGCGTTGAACGAGGTCCTTGAGTTTGATCTCATTGCGCCCGACCAGAATCGGGTCCGGCATGATGATCTCGGTAGGAGAAACCTGGATACCGCCTTGGCGGATAATCGCATCGATCGATCGCAGGAGGTGCTGATTGGTGCCCATGCGTCCGGTGACGCCGTTCATGATGATGCCGATAGTGTGGATTTTCATAGGTGGATGAGGTTTGGAGTAATCAGGTGTGGGTTTGGAATCTTTCAATAATCTGTTGCAGGTACTGGTCGGGATCGGTTCTCCAGAGGCGTTCGGAGAAAATCTCAACTTCAATGGGACCGTGGAAGCCGGCGGCCTCCACCTCCTGGCGGATGCCACGGAGATCGATGCAACCCTCTCCCATCAATCCGCGATCGTTGAGAAAGTCCGTGGTAGGGGTGAGCCAGTCGCAGACATGGAAGGCGATGATCCGCTGGCCGGCGCGTTGGATCTCGGCGGAGAGGTTGGGATCCCACCAGATGTGGTAGACATCGGCAGCAATGCCGAGAGTCTCCGAGCCAAGTTGGTCGATGAGATCGTTGCACTGGGCCATCGTATTGACGGCGCTGCGACAGTCGGCATACATGGGGTGGAGCGGCTCAATGGCGAGGCGAACCCCGGCGGCCGAGGCGTGGGGGATCAGGTCAGCCAAGCCTTGGGCGATTTGCTTCCGGTTCTCGGGAAGGGATTGGGCGGGATCTGCCCCGCAGACGAGGACGATTTGAGGGGCGCCGGTGGCAACTGCCTCCTCAATTGCTCGGAGATTGTCATCAAAGGAGGCGGCTCGCCTGGCGGGGTCCGAGTGGGCGAAAAAGCCTCCCCTAACGAGGGATACCGCCCGGAGCCCGACGTCGTCGAGGAGTTTTCTCGACTCCGAGAGTGGTCTGCCCTCCAGCCATTGACGCCAAAGGCCAACGCCGCGGACGCCGGCTGCAGCATAGCGCGAGCATGCGGTGGGAAGGTCCCACGATTTTGTGGTAATGGTATGAATGGCGAGACGTTCGAGGGAGGCCATGGCGATCTTGGAAAAAGGGGAGGAGGCTCACTGAAGGGGACCGAAGAAAGTGAGGTAGGGAGCCTGAGTGATGCTACGTTGAAGGTAGACAGCCAGTTCCATGGCATGGTAGTCGCCCCACATAGATGATTCGCCGTAGGGAGCTGCATCGCTAGAGTGAGCAAAGTCCCAGGCATTGGGGTGGTGGTAGATGCTGTGAATGACGAGCCCCTGGTGCTCTTTTGCCTTGGCCAGGTAGGGACCGCCGAAGAGGGTGTGGGCAATCTTGAGACCGGCGGCCTGATAGCGGGAGGCTTGGGCGGGCTGCCCGGTGCTTTCGAGGTAGTGGGCGAGGCGGAGGAGCCCCTGTGCGGTGATGCAGGCTGCCGAACTATCTACAGGCTCGTGAGGATTGAAAGGGTCAGCTGGGCGGTTGAGGTAATCGCCGAGGCGGTGGAGACCGGGAGCGCCGGTATCCCAGTAAGGAATGCCGCAGGTGGGGGTGTTTTCCAGAAAATGATCGGCGGTGGCGAGGGCCGCTTTGAGCATGAGGTCTTCAAAGTGGGAGCGACCTCCAAAGGGTTCGAGCTCCTCATCCGAGCAAGTGGCAAGAAATTCAAGCTCTTCGGCAAAACCGAGGATGGCCCAGGCTTGACCACGTGTCCAGGTGCTGAAGCCGGTATAGCCCTGCTGTGAATTTGGGCATCGGTAAGCCCCGTCGGTGATGTTGAAGATGGCCTCGTGAGTGGTGCGACCTCGCTCGTCGTAGCGGTCGCGCCCTTCACCGTAGAAGACTGAGTATTTGGCAGTGGATTCGATATGGGCGAGGGCTCGCCCAAGCAGGCTGATGGGGCGGTCGCCTTCCCCCATTAGACAGTGGCCGAGCCGATGAGCGAGCATGAGGATGCGGCAGGAGCGGATGGTATCGACGAAGAGCGAGTGGGGACCGTTGAACGAGTGGATGAACCCACCCTCGCGGTGAGAGGTCCAGCGCGAAGCTTGGACAGCTCCGGAAACCTTGATGGCCAGCTCGTAGAAGTGTTGCTCCCAGGGGTTGGCATCAATCCGCCCCTCAAGAGCGAGGCGTCGGAGATTTCCGTAGGTGGAAAGATTGTTGAAACCGTGGTCGTGAACGCCGACGTGGCTGACGTGGGAGGCCATGCGGCGGACGGTGCGCTGACGGCCGGATTCGAGGGAAGACTCGGAGCCGGTGGCATCGAAGTGAAGGATGGCGATACCGTAGCGAAACCCTTCGGTCCACTCGGTCCAGCCCCGCGTCGTGTAGCGTCCCTGGACGGTAAAAACGGGAGAACCTTGGGCGTCGTCGTAGCTTTGATCGAGGGAATCGATCTTTTCCTTGGTGAGATGGAAGAAGTCCTCGAGCTTGGGGAGCAAGTCGGCTGGGGTAGGGGCGTCGGCAAGGTCTATCATGATTAAAAATATATGATATATGATTTGTCTTTGGGAAATCAAGTTCGCAATCTCGAAATTGTGAATGGGATTGAAATACCAAAGGCATTGACGAAGCAGGAATCGGCCTATCGCTTGCTCCGCAGGCAGATCATGGAGGCCCGCCTGAGACCCGGAGAGAAAGTGGTGATCGGGAAAGTTGCCGAGCAATTGGAGATGAGTGCGATTCCGGTGCGGGAGGCAATCAAGCAGCTCGAGCGGGAGGGGTTGATCAGAGTAAAGCCCCACGCCAGTGCCGAGGTATCAGATATTCCACTACAAGCGATTGAGGAAATCTTTGGCTGGTTGGAGTCGCTGGAGGTGGCAGCTTGCCGCCTCGGGGTAAAGCGACTGACGGGCGAGGTGTTGGATCGCCTGGAGGCGCTTCTTGGTGAAATGGAAGCATCCACTGATGCGATGAAGTGGATGGGGTTGAATCGGCGTTTTCACGAAGCGATCCCTAAATTTACCGGATTAACCCGGCTGGAGAGTGAGCTAATTCGGGCAGGGGAGGAATGGGAACGTCTGCGAAGACTGCACTACAGTGGAGTGCCGATTGAGGACCGGAAAAAGGCTGACGCGGAGCATCGAAACTTTCTGAGGGTTTTGAAGCGGGGAGAGGAGGCTGCCATTCGCGGGTGGGTTGAAGACCACAATCGATCGGCACTGAGTCGATACCTTGAACAGACCGAATTGGATTGAGGGGTCTTTGGTACCTCGAATGAATCAGCCGGACGTTTTGGTGGAGATTGCCGGGAAGGAGAGGCGACGGACGAAGGTTAGTGAACCGGGGGGGCTGTTTGCAGGGAGCGCCTTATTTCGATGATAAATGCTCTTTTGTAACGGAAATGTTGCTAAAATCACTTGACCTCGGGGGAGACTGAGATTTTGCTTTAGTTCTACCCCAGTGATGAGATTTTTAGCTGTTAGTGGTAGATATTCATGACTCCTGATCGCCTTGGCACTTTGCCAGGGCGATCTTTTTTTTGGTACATAGAAACTTTGCCGGAGAGGTGGCCAGATCGGGGAATCTCACAAGAGCGCAGAAGTGCGTAGAGGGGAGGTGGTTAGGCGGCCAGCTCGGGGGCTTGGATCATGTCGGCAATTTTGTGGCGGAGGTTGAGGAGCGCTTCGTTGTCGATGGTGCCCTGAGGGTCGATGCTTTCGATGTAAAAGGTGTCGTCTGCAATTCCGTCGCTGGTTGAGATTCGAGCAAAGACGATATCGAAGCCTGCATCGGTGATGGCTTTGGTGATGCGAAAGAGGAGCCCCATGTTATCGGCGGTGCGGACCTCTATGATCGTTCGTTTGAGAGAGAGCTCGTGGTAGACATTGATTGACGAGGGGACCTTGGCGGGCAGGTGGTCTGGTCCGGATTGGAGAAGGGAGCGTTTGGGAGCCCGGGAGGCCTCTTCGATTTCGGGGAGAAGATCACGATTTTCAACAAGGGCGGTCTCGACCCACTTGGCAAAGACCTCGGCTGCCTTGGACCCGTGGGCCAGGCCTTTTTTTGTGGGCACGATGTAAAAGGTGTCCATGGCGATATGGTCGTCGCGGGAGATTGCCTTGGTGCTCAGGATGTTGAATCCACTCATGGAAAAGGCCCCGGCGAGCTTGTAGAAGAGGCCAGCCCGGTCCCAGGTAACGATGTTTACGGCAACGAGGCCTTGTTCAGGAACCGGTTGCCAATCGATGACTGGAACGAGGGAACCTATGGAGTCGGCTTCAAGAATCTTGTTCAGAAGCTGATGGATCATTCGAACGTGCAGGGCAATTTCCCTCGGGGAATGATACATAAAGTACCGGTCCGGAAGCAGATCGAAGTGTGCGCTGAGTTCTTCCTCACTGACCACCGGATCGAGAAGGCTCTTTATCTCAAGGCGAAGTTGTTTTTTGCGTTCCATAGCCTGGTTCTCTACAGCACCGGAGGAGGTTAGTTGATCAAGGGTATTGTTGAAAAGACGCCAGTGGAGGGAGTCCTTATATCCATTCCAGAGCTCCTCGGCGGTTCCCCGGGCGTCACAACAGGTGTGGACGAAGAGCAGGCGCAACCGTTCCGGGTCCTGCACGAACTGGGCAAAGGAGGAGGAGGTCTGGGGATCATCGATATCAAACCTTTGCGAGAACCGTGCCATTTCGAGGTGATTTTGGATGACGAAAAGAATTTGACTAATTTGTCTCTCGCTAATGTTCATTCGCTGGAGGACAGGTTCGGCGAGCCGTGCACCATGTCTGTCGTGATCTCGGATCCCGTCTGCCTTTCCGATATCGTGAAGCAGCAGGATGAGGTACAGGAGGGCTGGGCGGGAGTTTTCCAGAAGCACGCGGCGGTAGCCTTCGTAGAAAGGATCCGAACTGGTGAATACCCGATCGAGTTCACGGATGGTGCGAAGGACGTGGATGTCGGCCGTGTAGCGGTGAAAGATCTCGTGTTGAACGAGGCAGTTGAGTCGCCCGAACTCGGGAAGATAGGCTCCAAGGACGCCGAGTTCGTGCATTTTTGAAAGGGTTGGGTAAACGTTTCCCGAGCACTGGAGAATAGTCCGGAAGATGGTGGCAGCCTCGGGGGAGTGAACAATCCGGTGGGTGATGTAGCGGGCTGAATCCTCAATCAGGCTCTCGAGGTGAAAATCGATTTTCAGCCCGGCTTGTTGAGCGATCCGAAAAACCCGCAGGAGAGCGATGGGGTCCTTTTGGAAAACGTCGGAGTGATCAATGAGCAGCTCGTCATTTTCCCGAACGAAGCCCTCGATTCGCTCCTTGCGCTGATAGCGTCGGGCATTGATTGCAGCACGCAGACTGAGCCTTTGTCCCCGCTGGGGGAGATCCCAACTAGAGAAGATCTTTTCGAGGCGCTTATCGGTTCGGCGAATGGTGGTGGCGGCATGATAGTAGTCCTTCATGAATGCCTCGACCCGTTTGAAGATATCCTCTTGGTGGTAGCCGAGGTCCCAGGCGATGGACGGCTGACGATCGAGGCTGAGGAGGTCCGTCGGGCGCGAGACGGATAGGTGTAGCTCGTTGCGGACCCGGAGGAGAAAGTCGTAGGCACCTCGGAAGGCTTCCATTCTGGGAAGGTCGAGAAAGCCGCGCCGGGAGAGATCTTCAACCGTCTCGATGCCATAGCGCACGCGGGCCAACCAAAGAATGAGTTGGTAATCCCGCAGACCGCCGACGCCATTTTTGATTTCGGGTTCCTGGATAAAGACGGTGTCTCCATATTTTGTCCTTCGGGCCTTTTGTGCTTTGATTTGCGCTTCGATGTAGGCTGCGGGTCGGGCATGGCGAAGCTCCGCGTTGAAGGCGCGATCAAACTTGCGGTAGAGGGATTCGGAACCAATTACGAAACGGGCCTCGAGCACTGCATTCTTGGATTGGGCCTCGGCTCGGGTTTCGGCAATCACCTGCTTGATGTTGCGAACGGCATGGCCGATCTTCATCCCTATGTCCCAGAGGGGATAGAGGGTCTCTTCGGTGATGATTTGGAAAAACTGGCGGATGGTCGCGTCCTCCTTGCGATTCGAGTTGAGGAAGAGGATGTCGATATCGCTGTGGGGTGCCATTTCGCAGCGGCCGTAGCCTCCCAGACCAAGAATAGACAGGCTGCATGGTGGACTCCCAACCTTGCTCCGATAGATGGCCATGGCAGTCTCGAAAAGGTTTTCGAGGAGAACATCGATGACGATGGAACAAGCCCGGACGACCCGAAAGCCCGAATCGCCTTTTCGGTGGTAACGGCGAATCATCTCCATTTCGAGACGGTAAAATTCCCGGTAAGCCTCGGTGCGGGTGGCGCGGTCGACCTCTCCGGAGAGGGTGATTCGCTTGGCGGCGTGCGCCCGAATGCGGCGGAAAAGGGGATCCTGGATTTTAAGGGTCAAAGTAAGGACGGATTGAAAAACTCGAGGTTTGAACCAGTGAGAGGAGAGGAGATTGAGGAGGCAACCTTTGATCGGAAGGTGGGGACATCAAGGCGGGAGGAGGCTTCCTGACTTGCGGATCACCGGTGGAATCGGTAGTCGTGAAGGTTTTACGATTAATGGAAGCGATACCGAAAGCATACGAACCGGGTTTGGTCGAGGACCGTTGGTACGAGGAGTGGGAGCGGCGAGGTTGTTTCGCAGCCGGGGTTGATAACGCCAAGCCAGCCTTCACGATTCTGATTCCGCCGCCAAACGTTACCGGTGTGCTGACGATGGGGCACGTGCTCAATAACACTTTGCAGGATCTCTTGATCCGCCGGGCGAGACAGTCCGGGTTTTCGGCGCTCTGGTTGCCTGGCACCGACCATGCGGGAATAGCGACCCAAACGCGAGTTGAGAAATCCCTCCGGGAGCAGGGAAAAACCCGCCGCGAACTGGGGAGGGAAGCTTTTTTAAAGCAAGCCTGTGAGTGGAGGGATCGGCACGGTGGAATTATTTTGAAGCAGCTTCGCAAGCTTGGCGCATCCTGCGATTGGAGCCGGACGGTCCACACTCTGGATGCGGACTACAGCCACGCTGTCTGCAAGGCCTTTGTTGAACTGTTTCATCGAGGGTATGTTTATCGGGGTAAGCGCATGGTGAACTGGTGCCCGGTGAGTCTGACGGCCCTGAGCGACGAGGAGGTGACGATGAAACCTCAAGTCGGCAAGCTTTACCACATGAGGTACGAGATCGTGGAGGAACCGGGGAGGTATCTCGAGATTGCGACGACCCGGCCGGAGACGATCATGGGAGATTCCGGGGTGGCGGTCCATCCCGAGGATGAGCGCTACGCGGATCTGGTGGGTAAGCATGTTTGGCGCCCGTTCCCGAAGAAAGCCATTCCGATCATAGCCGATCGGGCGGTGGAGAAGGATTTTGGAACCGGGGTGCTGAAGGTGACTCCCGCCCACGACCCGGTCGATTTCGAAATCGGGACGCGCAATGAGCTCGAGGTAATTGAGGTGATCGATGCCGACGGGCGCTTGAACGCGCTGGCTGGGGAACCGTTTGTGGGAATGGATCGTTTCGAGGCTAGGAAAGTAGCGGCGGCCAAGCTTGCTGAGCTGGGTCTCCTGGTCAAAGAGGAGATCTACGAGAATAACGTTGGCTATTCTGAACGGGCAGACGTCCCGATTGAACCTCGACTATCGGAGCAGTGGTTCCTGCGCTATCCGAAGGTTGAGGAAGCAAAGCTGGCGGTCCGCAAGGGGCTGATCGCGTTTCATCCCACCCGGTGGGAAAAGACCTACTTGCATTGGCTGGACAACATTCGGGATTGGTGCATTAGCCGACAGCTCTGGTGGGGTCACCGAATCCCGGTCTGGTATCGCAAAGGGGTCGATCGAAGTAACCCGGAGAACTGGCACGTTTCGATCGAAGGTCCGGAGGATTCGGAAAATTGGGAACAAGACGAGGATGTGCTCGATACATGGGCTTCATCCTGGCTCTGGCCTCTGGCCACCTTGGGTTGGCCAGACGGTGAGGAAGCGCAGAAAAGAGGCCTGTCCTATTTTTTCCCCACCAGCACTTTGGTGACGGGCCCGGACATCATCTTTTTCTGGGTGGCAAGGATGATCGTAGCCTGCCTCGAATTTGCCGGGGAAGAAACCAAGAAACTGGAAATTGAGGAGATCGCCAGGCGGATTCCGTTTCGAGATGTTTATTTTACCGGCATCATCCGCGATGCAGAAGGACGCAAGATGTCCAAGTCTCTGGGCAACTCACCTGATCCACTGGACTTGATTGAGAAATTCGGGGCCGATGGGCTGCGCTTCGGCATTCTGAGCATTGCTCCGCAGGGACAGGACATCCGCTTTGACAGCGATCGGGTGGAACAGGGTCGCTTTTTTTGCAACAAGCTTTGGAATGCATGCCGTTTGCGGCAGCTATCAGGGGAGAGCGACGGCGTAGTCGATAGTTCTTCAACTGAAGCAATTTTGAAGAGGGTGAAGGTGGCTGAGCTGACGGTGGACGACGTTGCCATTTTAATGAAAGTGGTTCGTCTGACCGAAACGGTAGAATCTGCCCTAGGGCAATACCAGTTTATCACGATGGTGCAGGCGCTCTACGGCTTTTTCTGGAATGATTTTTGTGACTGGTACCTGGAGGTGTCGAAGGCGAGGATGAGGAGCCCTTCGGGTTCTCGCACGGTCTTGGCCGTCCAGGATTTCGTGCTGCGGCAATATTTGATGCTGCTCCATCCAGTTACCCCCTTCATCACAGAAGAACTTTGGCACCTTTTGGGCTATGGGGAGCCGGATACCTTTATCCAGGATACAACCATTCCGAGATTTGATGAGTTGAACGTTGCACTGGTGGCTGCCGGGATAGAGCTGAGTGAGCGGGCCTTGGAGGAGGTTGAGCAGGTCCGTGAAACGGTTAGCCAACTGCGGGCTTTGAAGGCTGATTTCCAGTTGAGCGCCAATCGGGGGGTCAGCTTCGGATTGAAGGCCGAGCGGGAGGTCCAGGGGATGGTCGACCGTCAGAGGGAGACGATCTGTGCAATGGTCGGAGCAACGAGTATCGATCCTATGGATACGGAGCTGGTCGGCCCGACGGTGGTAACTCCTCTGGGTACCTTCATTCTGAACATGGCGGAATCGATGGACGTGGAAGCGGAGTCGGAGCGCCTGAGCAAGGAGCTGGGGATCCTTCACGGCCATATTGAGGGAACCAGGAAACGGCTATCCAACCGATCTTTCATTGATAGGGCCCCGGCGGCAGTGGTTGAGGGAGCGAAGAAACAGCTGGAGGAGCTGGAGACAAAAGCCAAAGAGATTGAGCGGGTTTTACAGTCAATTTCGGAGTAAGCCGAAGAGCAACGGTCGGCTGGAAGCCGATTTCGCTGACTCGGTGAGTGATGGCAGCGGCGACTGTCTCGGATCACCTGCGGTTTGACTCTGGTCCGGGGTGGACTTGATTCGGGATCATGACAGGAAAAAAGCCCCTCGTAGTCATCTGGCACCGAAACGACCTGCGGGTTAGCGATCACGCACCGTTGGCGGCGGCCCAGAAGGAGGGCGCTTCGGTAGTCGGTCTCTTCATCTGGTCGCCAGAGGAGGCGGGGGAGGCCCGGATCGGGGCGGCGGCTCAGTGGTGGCTGCACCTCAATCTGATTGAGCTCGAGAAGCAGTATCGAGGGGCGGATCTGCCCTTCATTTTTCGAAAAGGAAATGCGGGGGAATTGCTGCCCAGGTTGGTGGAGGAGATGGGAGCGGACGCGGTTTACTGGAATCGTTGTTATGAAGCCTACGCCGTAAAGCGAGATGCCGATTTGAAGCGGCAACTGCGCGAGGCGGGGATAAGGACCGAGAGCTTCAACAGTCGCTTGCTCTTCGAACCGCATACAGTAAGCAGCGGATCGGGCTCGCCGTATCGGGTTTTTACTCCCTTTTGGAAAGCGGTACGCGACCGTACCGTGGAAAAACCCATAGAGAGCGGACTAGGTGGATTAGCAGGGGCGGAGCTGAAGGTTGATCGGGGAAGTCTTGAGGGGCTTGGTTTGGAACCGGAAAGAAACTGGAAAGATGGTATTCGGGCGAGTTGGGAGCCGGGTGAGACCGGTGCCGCGAAAGCACTGGAACGGTTTTTGGACGGTGCCGTGCAGGAATACCACACCGAGCGGGATATACCGGCGAGGGAGGGGACTTCTCGCCTGTCTCCCTACCTGGCGGTGGGAGCGATTGGTCCGCGCCAAGTTTGGCAGGCGGTTAAGTCCAAGCGAGGACCAGAAGGGGAGGGCGACCGGATATTTCTGTCGGAGATCGGGTGGAGGGAGTTTGCCCACCACATTCTCTTCCACTTCCCGCAGACTTTAACTCAACCCCTGAACGAGCGCTTCAAGAACTTTCCCTGGGAACTCGACAGGAAGGCGACCCGGGCCTGGCAGCGGGGCCGAACGGGGTACCCGATCGTCGACGCGGGAATGCGGCAGCTCTGGAAAACTGGCTGGATGCACAATCGGGTGCGGATGATCGCAGGATCGCTTCTGGTGAAGCATCTGCTGCAGGACTGGCGAGCAGGAGAAGCTTGGTTTCGGGATACCTTGATCGATTTGGACAATGCCAGCAACGTTCTGGGATGGCAGTGGGTGGGGGGCTGTGGAGCCGACGCCGCGCCCTACTTCCGGGTATTTAATCCGGTGATACAGGGAGAGAAGTTTGATCCAGACGGAGTCTATGTTCGTCGGTGGGTCCCTGAGCTGGAAGGGGTGCCAAACCGCTACCTGCACAAGCCTTGGGAGGCGACAACAAGGGCACTTGGAATCACCCTGGGCGAGGACTATCCCTTGCCGGTGATCGAGCATAAGAGGGGTCGGGAACGAGCGCTGGCCGCTTTTGAAAGGGTCAAGCAATGACGAAGGCTAAAAAGGAAATTCGAAATCTCGTTCTGGTTTTTGGGGACCAGCTCGATCCCGAGGCGGGTTGGCGGGAGGGTTTTGACGCCAAAGCAGATGCACTGTGGATGGCCGAGGCCTCGGCGGAGGCAAATTACGCGTGGTCGACCAAGCAGCGGATAGCGGTCTTCTTTGCGGCGATGCGTCACTTTCGCGAGGCGAGGCGAAAAGAAGGGATCAAGGTCTGGTATTCAGAAGTTGATGACGGAGAGGAAGAGACCCTCGGTGAGAAGCTGAACCGGTTCCTCGACGAGCATCGGGTTGGGGCGCTGGTGATGGTGAAGCCGGGTGAGTACCGTATCTTGGCTGGGGTGAGGAAGATCGCCAAAGCGCGTGGTCTTGATCTGAAGGTGCTTGATGACACCCATTTTTTGACTCCAACCGATTTTTTTGCCGGCTGGGCGAAGGGGCGTAAGGAACTCCGGATGGAATACTTTTACCGGGAGATGCGCAAGAAGGAGGGTATCCTGCTCGACGGGAAGGGACCTGAGGGAGGAAAATGGAATTATGATTCAGACAACCGAAGGGCCTTTGGGAAAAAAGGTCCGGGTAATCTGCCGAGGGCGAATCGCTTTCCGCCAGATGGGTTGACCCGATCGGTTATCGAGCTGGTCAATGATCGATTTGCCGGGCATCCCGGAACTCTGGATTCCTTTGCCTGGCCGGTTTCGCCTGAACAAGCGAAGATTGCCCTGGGTGATTTCCTGGAAAAGCGGCTGGAGAACTTTGGGACATATCAGGATGCGATGTGGACTGGTGAAGCTTTCCTCTACCACTCGCTTCTTTCGGTTGGCTTGAACCTGAAGCTGATCCATCCTCGGGAGGTCATTCGGGCAGCAGAGGAGGCCTATCGAAAGAGAGGCGCCCCTCTGGCTGCAGTTGAGGGGTTCATCCGCCAGATCCTCGGGTGGCGGGAGTACGTCAGGGAAGTTTACTGGCACTACATGCCTGAGTATCTCAACCGCAATAGCCTCGAGGCGGAAGGGGCCCTGCCCGCCTTCTACTGGACAGGGGAAACAGAGATGGTCTGCATGCGGGAGGCGATCGGGCAAACCCTCGAGCATGGCTACGCTCACCATATCCAACGTCTTATGGTGACCGGGCTCTTTGGGTTGCTCTACGGGGTAAATCCCCGGGAAATGCACCAGTGGTACCTGGGTGTTTATGTGGATGCGGTGGAGTGGGTCGAGCTGCCCAACGTTTTGGGGATGTCCCAGTACGGCGATGGGGGTGTGATGGCCTCAAAGCCTTACGCGGCAACCGGCAAGTACATCCAACGAATGAGTAATTACTGCGATAGCTGCCCTTATGATCCGCGAGAGCGTTTGGGGCCGAAGGCTTGTCCATTCACGACCCTCTACTGGGATTTTCTGATGCGAAACGAAGGGCGCTTGAGGGGTAACCAGCGGATGGGTTTACAGTTGAAAAACCTTGAACGTCTGGAGGAAGCGGAGAAGGTCCAGATTCGCGAACAAGCCAAGGATTTAATCAAGCGATTCGGTCGTGAGGAGAGCCCGGCGAGTAACAGTGGTGCTCGAAACAGGACTTGAACCTGCACGGCCTTTCGGCCACTGGATCCTAAGTCCAGTGCGTCTACCAATTCCGCCATCCGAGCAATCTCAAAAGACAAACTGACTGAAAAAGCCGCCTAACTGCAAGCGTGAAGGTAAGTGGTCTCGGGTTTGCTGGCCGGGGTTTTTACTTAGGCTCCGCTTCGCCGTTAATCACTTGCTTCAATAAAAAATTTGCCTAGGTCCCGATTCTGCGGGTTGGCCCTGCTGCCATTACATGCAAACAAGGCGAGCCATTGGAGTATGAACCGGGCTCGGTGTTGCTCAAGGAACTGGCGGTGTGGGTGTTGGACAGAGAAGAGTACGAACGGGCGGACCGTTTTTTTTGACAAGGAACCCTACCTGGGCGGTTTGCCTTGGGTCGATACTTGTTGGTAGAGGTCGAGGACCAATTGATGTCTGCGGCAATGGACTCCTGAGATAGAAGCCAAGAAAACTGGCCATTCGATCCGGTTTACCGAGTCCGGATTTGATGAAGGCGTCGTGAGGGTTATTGAGCGGAGCCTCGTCTATCCCGGCGAGTCAATGGCTTTGAATTGGATATTTGAAGCATTTAGAACACTGCACAAAGGTCGCACCATTGGCGTTTAGAACGACTCACCTACCGCCTTTGCGCTTCCCACCCGACAATCCGCCGCTGCGCCCGGCTGAACTCCACCCCGATGCAGAACA
>DAISIK010000034.1:0-33515 GCA_036822055.1 Puniceicoccaceae bacterium | reverse complement strand
ACCCCTCAGTCAGATACGCAAATATATCGGCCTTTTGATTAGCGGAGTAATAATTGGCGTTGACAGCTTGTAGCGGAAGAGCAATTTCGGAATAAGATGACAGGATATGAACCGAATCCTGGCAATAAATCGTCAGTGTCCAAGGTCGCCGAAAGGAGGCGTGCTCTAAAGTTCTCCCAGGAAGAGCTGGCTCGCCGGGCCGGAGTATCGCGCACCCTCTTGAGTAGCTTGGAAACGGGTAGGGCTACTCCATCGGTTAAAGCTGCCTTGGCGATAGCCAACGCTCTGGGGACCACCGTCGAGTTTCTTTTTGATGAATCCTTTGTTGGCAATCCTCCAGCTCGTTGGGCCTGGCCCCCGCCGGGGCCGGTCTCCCGTTATTGGGAGGTGCGGGAGATGGATGGTGCGCTGCGCTACCCGGCTGCGGTTTCTGCCTCGTCGCCTTTCCCCCATGATGGAGTCGCTGACGGAGCGCGCTTGATTGTCCGATGTGCCAACCCGCCTCCGACCCTGGTGATGGCTTCTTGTGATCCAGCGGCCTCTTTGCTCGCGGCTGAATACGCCCGGATAACGGGGATTCGTTTGCTGGTCTTTCCCAGCAACAGCGGCGCCAGCCTGAATCTTCTGGCTCGAGGAGCGGTCCATCTGGGTGCGTTGCACTGTGGCAGCAGTGACGAGGAAGATGAGAATTTGCGACGGGTTCGTGAAACCCTTGGTTCGGGGTGGGTCCTGCTTCGCGCCGCGCGGTGGGAAAGTGGACTGGCCCATGCAGAACCGCTGATCTCTCCCCAACCGAAGACGCTGGCCAAGTGTCGCTGGGCCATGCGGGAGGCTGGGGCGATTGCGCGAGAAACCATGGATCGCCTGCTTGACCATCGCTCCATCTTTGGTCGGGAGGTTCGGGGACATCGGGAAGTAGCCGATGCCATCCGCTCTGGCTGGGCCGAGGTGGGGATCTGCATCCGGCTTTGTGCAGAGGAGAACCAGCTTTGTTTTTCGATCCAACAAAAAGAAACCCTCGACCTGGTTTTCGCAGAACACTGGTTGGAGGATCGGCGCTTCCGCAGCCTTATCGACCTAATCCAGAGTCGCTCCTATCGGAAAATCGTGACCGACCTACCCGGCTACTCTGCCCGTGAAACCGGTTCTCTGACCTACGCTTGAAGACAAAAATCCACAGCCCGAGAAAGCCTCCAGGTTGGGAAAGGAATTCCTTTTTCCTGTTCAACCCCATTTTAACGACGAATCCTCCATGCCACGCTTTTTGCTTTCGCTCTTGGTAGCCCTCGCCGCCTCGAGTCTTCTTTCTTCTTGTGTCCAGCACCCATCAGCCGGGGTGCTGCGCATTGCTGCCGCCTCCAATATCAAGTTTGCTCTCGAAACCCTG
The DNA here is from genome assembly GCA_036822055.1 of Puniceicoccaceae bacterium. GTDB lineage: Bacteria > Verrucomicrobiota > Verrucomicrobiia > Opitutales > Puniceicoccaceae > DAISIK01. Next base: position 32,128 of record DAISIK010000034.1, on the reverse strand, counting down.
CTCGAGGGCTACGCTGAAAAGCCGAATTCTGTTCTTGTAGCCGTTACCTACGGATCTTCGGGCAACTTGCGGGCGCAGATCGCGCAAGGTGCCCCTTTTGATCTTTTCCTCTCTGCGGACCTAGCCCTTCCAGAGCAACTGATCAAGATGGGCCAAGCCGACGCCGATAGCCTGGTTCCCTACGCCGTTGGTCGGCTGGTTATTTGGGTGCCCAACAGTTCCCCAATTGAGGTGGACACCTTGAAGGAACGCGCCCTGCTCGCTCCGGAGGCGCGGAAGATCGCCATCGCAAATCCTGATCACGCCCCCTACGGCCGGGCCGCTGTCGCTGCACTCACTGCTTTTGGCATTCTGGAAGAGGTCGCCCCTCGCTTTGTCCTGAGCGAAAACATCGCCCAAGCATCGCAATTTGTCGAATCCGGGGCGGCTGACATCGGTGTGCTCGCCCTTTCGCTGGCCGTGGCACCCGCCATGGAAAAGAAGGGGCGGTATTGGGAAATCCCGATGGAAAAGTTTCCCGCGATCGTGCAGGGCGGGGTGGTTGTCAGCGCCTCGAAACAAAAACAGCAAGCAGGGGAGATTCTGGCACTTTTGCAGTCTGACCACGGACGAGAGGTGCTCGTGCATTACGGGTTCCATCCTTCCAGATGAGGGAATTTCCCCTTTGGTTTTAAAATGCCCTCCATTGACTGGCAATCGATCGGCCTGACCTTGCGGCTCTCGGCCACCACGGCTACCATCCTTCTTGTATTGGGGGTCCCACTGGCTTTCTGGCTGGCCCGGACCCGGAATCCTCTGCGTCCCTTTATTGAGGCAATTGTAGCACTACCACTGGTTCTTCCCCCCACCGTGCTCGGCTTCTACGTTTTACTGATGCTGGGTCCGCGCAGCATTTTGGGTGGCTTTTATGAAACGATCACGGGAAGCCTGCTGCCATTTTCCTTTCCCGGTCTGGTCGTTGGCTCCGTGCTATTCAGTCTGCCATTTGCGGTGCAACCCTTCACCGCCGGGTTTCGGTCGGTGCCTCGGGAGCTGGAAGAAGCGGCCTGGTGCCTCGGCGAGTCGCGCCGCAGGACCTTTTGGAGGGTCACCATCCCACAGGCTCGCGCCGGACTTTGGGCCGGGGCGGTTCTGGCCTTTGCTCACACCTTGGGCGAATTCGGGGTCGCTCTGATGGTTGGGGGAAATATCGCTGGGGTCACCCGCACGGTCTCTATCTCCATCTATGACTCCGTGCAGGCCATGGACTACGTCACCGCAGGTTGGACCTCCGCATTGCTTCTCCTCGGATCATTCCTCATCCTGGCGACCCTCTACTTCATCCAGCGGAAACCCATTTCCGCCTGGCCGGGAAGCTGACTCACGCCGATGTCATCAGCTACCTATCTCGAACAATCCTGCGCCTTGCAGGTCGATTGCTCCATTTCGTTTGGAGCCGGTTGCCGGATCGCACCGTCGTTTCGCATTCCTGCGAGGGCGGGGGAGGTGTCGATTCTGTTCGGTCCCAGTGGTTGCGGGAAAACCACGACGCTGCGTCTTTTGGCGGGGCTCGCCCGCCCCGATGCGGGCAGCATTCGGTTCGGTGATCATCGTTGGGTCGATACGAGCCGGGGAGATTTTTGCACACCGCAACAGCGCAAGATCGGGATGGTTTTTCAAAACTACGCCCTTTTTTCCCACCTGACCGTGCGTCAGAATCTTGCCTTCGGGCTTCGGCAGCTCAAACCGTCAGTCCGGGAAGCCCGGATTGCCCGGATTGCGGACCTCCTTGAAATCCGTCCGCTCCTGGATCACCCGGTCTCGGCCATTTCTGGCGGGCAAGCCCAGCGGGTAGGTCTCGGACGATCACTCGCCATCGATCCCTGTCTCCTTCTCCTTGACGAGCCAATGGCTGCCCTGGACGAACCGCTCCGTCTCCAGCTGGGCGCCGAGTTGCGCGGTCTCCTCTTGCGCAGCCAACGGTCGACCATCATGGTCACCCATGACCTGCGGGAGGTGGAACGCCTCGGGGATTATCTGTTGGTTATGGATGAGGGGCGAGTGATCGAGCACGCACCCGTTTCTGAACTGCTCGGCTCGCCCCGTTTGGTGAGGACGGCAAAAATTCTCGGCATCGACAACATTCTGTCTACGCGAGAAGCAATCGCTGCCGGACTTATCCCTCCGGGTCTCTCATCGGCCCCCTTCCTCGCCATTGCCGGCGAGGAAATCCGGATAAAAGAAACGACCTCCGCCCCGGCTGCACGCTTCCGGCTGGCGCGGATCGAGCGGCACGGACCCTGCCTGAATCTTGAGTTCGACCAACCGGCCCGCCTCCATGTACGCATGACACCTCAGGCACTACCAGACCGAAGCCTCGAAGCCGGGCAGTTCTACGCCCTCGACATCCCCGCCACTGCCAGGCGATTCCTCCAAGATTCCTGGTAGGCGTCTGGTGGTGACCTTCATCTCGAGGCTGAGGAAGTCCGTAAGGGAAGCAAAAGACCCGGACTGGTGAGGGTCTCGGGTCGTGAATGAGGAATGGAAGGAACTTCCGAAACAGATTAGATGGCTGCCCGGGCAGGGATCGAACTTGCGACAAAGTGGTTAATCCCGAAAGCTTTCGGGACTCTACCGCTGAAGGAGTTTCAGGCGAATCATCGCCGTTGATTTGCAGTTCTTGATTTCGCGCTCGCGGCTCATTTTAGAAATTGGCTGCCCGGGCAGGGATCGAACCTGCGACAAAGTGGTTAACAGCCACCTGCTCTACCGCTGAGCTACCAGGCAATTGAAAGCTGAGTCTTCAGGAATTGGTTTGGGAGATCAACCCTGAAATTGAGGTGGGGGTAATTTTGCTGGAAAATGGGGTCTATCGATGTTCAGGGGGCTTCGCGTTCCTCAAGTCTTTGCCGGAGTTCGGCGATCTTGTTGGTTGCCCCGATTCTTTTGGCCTCGGTATCGGCAAACTCGAGGAAGCGCTCCATATCGACGAGGGCGCGATCGTACTGACCAAGGGCTTCGCGAATGCGGGCTCGCTGAAGGTAACCGGCGGCAAAGCCGGGGGCTTCGATGATGACGTCGTTGGCCTCCTCAATGGCGTCGGGATAGTTCCCCTGGGCAAAGAAAATGTAGCTGAAAATTAGGTGAGACTCGGGGTTGCCGGGGTTGACGTCGAGGAAGCGCTGGAGGGTTTCCATGGCCTCTTGATCTTTTCCGGCGTTGTAGAACTTAACGCCAGCTTCGAAGAGTTCGGGCTGGTTGAATCGGCGGTCACCGTCCCAGACGTTGAGGGTTAGCTCGGTGTCCATCCAGTCGGGAGTGTCTGGTGTATCCATAGTTTGGTTCTCGGTAAGTGGGGTGGTTGGCGAGGGTTCCGGAACTGCCTGGTTGGAGAGATCCGGGGCAGGGTCGGGAAGCGGGGAAGCGGGGGGGATGGGGTCTGGGACCGGAGTGGATGGGGGAGATTCCTGCGCCAGGACTTCCGGGGAATCAACGGTCGGCTCGCTGGTCGCCAGGATGAGGAGGATGACAAGGACCAAAAAGATGGCGCTAATGATGAGGATCTTTTTCATCTCGCGAATATAGAAACTGAGCTGGCCTTCTTTGAAAAGCAGGAACCTCGGCTGTGAGTGGATTGTTTCCTGTTTGACACTGGTTAGAAAAAAAAAGGCCCGACCTGGAGTAGGTCGGGCCTTTGCCGTAAAGCCTTTCAGGCTGATGCCGTGCGCTGAAGGGGAGCTCCGGGGAATCGATGGAGCGCCAAGGACTTCAAGCGAGGCAACTCAAATAGCTCTGTAATCAGTTCGAGCCGAGGATGCGTACGCTGTCGACCGCCATATCGCTGCGCCATCCGTTGCTGGAGGCCGTGGAGACCCCGCGGAAACGAAGTTGGATGGTGCCCGAGTAGGAGCCGAGGTTGACAGTGGCTTGGGTCCAAGGTGCAGTGGAACTGGTATGCTGCTGACCGTTGCGTGACCAAACCGAGGTCCAGGTCGAGCCACCATTGGTGGAGACATCGAGATGGAGAGTGCCCATGGTTGAGCCGTACATGTGGAAGTAGAACTCAACCGAGCGGTTGCTGCCCCCAATGTTGGGGCTGACAAGGTAGCTGGGCGGGTTGGTTGAGACGAAGGGCCCCTGGCCGCTGGTGCTCTCCATGAAGAAGTAAGAGCCGCTCGAGCTGCCGACGCTTTGATCGTTGCTTGGTCCGGTGCTGCCGGAGGGGGTGTTGCCGCTGGTCCTCCTCCACCCGTAGGTGCCATCTGGATTGGTCCACCCCTGGGTGCCATTGTCGAAGTTGTAGGTGGCGATCACCCCGTTGCCGCTGGGAGGCGTGCTGCCGCCGCCGGAGCTGCCAGTGGTAACGGTAGCGGTGAGGGAGTAGGTGGACGAGGCAGCGTACCCATTGACGCTGATGTGATAGGTGCCCCCGGGAACGACCGATGCATAGGTAACGCTCTCATTGGAACCGCCAATGTACGGACGAAAATCCCACTGAGAAGAGGTGGGCTGAGCGTTGTAGCGGGTGTAGAGGTCCGCGTCTCCGGTCCCGGTCATGGAAACCGAAAGCCCGGTAGCATTGGAGGGAAGCTGAATGGTATAGTGCTTCCAGGCTCCTTGAGTGACAGAGCCGCTGACGGCTTGGCCCGAGGTAAGGGTGTTCCCGCCGCTGGGAGGCGTACCGCCACCGCCGGAGCTGCCGGTGGTGACGTTGGCCGTCAGGGAGTAAGTAGATGTAGCGTAGCCATAAACGCTGATGTGGTAAGTACCCCCGGCAACGACTGATGCGTAGGTCACGTTCTCTGTGGAACCGCCGAGATAGGGGCGGTAATCCCACTGAGTGGAAGTGGGTTGAGCGTTGTAGCGGGTGTAGAGGTCAGCATCTCCGGTCCCGGTCATGGCGATGGAAAGACCGGTGGCGTTGGAGGGGAGCTGAATGGTGTAGTGGACCCAATTCCCCTGAGTGACGGAGCCGGTGACGGCTTGGCCTGAGGTTAGGGTGTTGCCCCCGCCTACGGGTGGATTGCTGCCTCCGCCCCAGATCGCCGCGACATAGTTGGGATTATCGATGAAGGGATTTCGGTTACCCTGGTAGTTGGTGTAAATGATGTGATTACGCTTCCGCTCACGGTCATCGACAGGATCTTGGGCGTGCCACTGAAGGAGGGTGGAGAGCTTGGCCATCTTCAAAGAACCGGTGGTGGCTTCGCCGACGAAATCGCTGATTTGAAGGTTTGGCTCATTGGTCTTGCTGCCATTGTAGCGGACTACCATGTAAAAAATGGCGCGGGCGACATCTCCCTTGCGACCGTCCCAGGTTTCCCAGGAATCGGAGTCTGCACGGTTCCATAGGTTGGTGCCCTCGGCCTTGTAGTTCTGGTTACCGCCGTTGTCGTAAGGCTTGTTGCCACGGGCATTGTTCACGTTGTCCTGAGACGCTGCCAAGGAGAAGAGGTCATTGTAAGGGGGCCAGCTGCGGTTGTCGAAGCCCTTGGATTTCGGGAAGATGTGTTCCCGGTTCCACTCGTAGGCGGCACCTGTGCCGTAGCCGTCTTTTGCTGCCTTGGGAATGGAGCGGTTGGTGTAGAGGGAAATGATGTTGTTCGAGTTTTGGGGATCCTGATCAAGTACCTCAAGAGCCATCCACACATTCGGGTTATAGTTGTTTTGCCACCGAACTACGGTGTGGTCCTTGATAATGTTGTGGAGAGCGTTCTGGAGTGCGGTACCGGTTAGGCCGTTGGCCGAGCTGTAGTATCCAGCTGGTGGATTGTACTGGGCGGATAGGGTAACCGCCCAGACGAAGAGGAGTGATGTTATTAGGTATGATTTCATTATTAGTGGATTGGATAACGATCCGGATAAATGGAATACCTTGAAGCTTCGCCGATCGAAAGCGTGCAAAGCGCTTCGAGGGCAAAAAAACAAAGCTTTTGATTCAAAGTCGTAACAAATGCATCGAATTGTCACACTTAATTACTTGTTCTAAATTTAGGGGTAAATTATCTCCGAGGGGTGGTTTGGAAAGAGCAGGATTTTGCCTACGGTTTGGAGGCTATTCGAAGGGTCAATCCTTCCCTGGCCTCAGATCTTGAGAGAATGGTCGGTGGGAATGGGGTGCCCGAGGCGTCTTTTCTGGAAGCCTCTTACGGCTACGGTGAACCATTGTTGAAGCAAGGAGTCTGGAACGGTGGAGGGTGCCCCGAGGATTGTAGGTATGCTTCCATGCCGGTGGGGGTGGTGATTCAGAACGAAGTGGAGGTCAACTACCACTATCGTCGGGATCCCCGGTATCCGGTGAGTACCCGAAGCCGGGAGGCGGCTGGCTCAATGCTGGGTGCATTTGAAGTGCTTGATGGCCTGAGTGGTGGTTTGAAAATAGAGGAGGGGGCCAAGCCGCAATATGAAGCCTGGAATGTCTGCGCCGGATGTGTGGGGTTTCGTTTTTTTAGCTGTCGCAAGCCGTATCGCCAAAAGTTGACGAGTTTACTCCCGATGATCGAGCCAGAGGGTCTTGAGGATGAAAACTGGTCTCTCCAAAGTTTGCGGCAAAAAGTCCACCGTGAGCGAAAGGAGCGCTTCAATTTCCGTGGGAATGAGCCACCTGAATCGCGCTACTTGCAGTTTCTGGAACGGCACCACGGAGGGGATAATGGTTGGCAGGTGAAGGTCCTTTATTTCAGGGATGAATTCTTCACCTTTTTGATGGAGCAAACTGATTTCGTGAAGCGCCTGGCGGGTGAGGCTTGGGAGCAGTCGAAAGAGAAACGCGCCTTTGCCGACGTAGCCTTGCATCTGGGGCCGATGTTGGCGGACTTTGTCTCGCAAGTGGGCACAGCTCTGGCCTCGCACCTCTACCAGGTGCTTTTCAATTTCCTGCTGCTGAGCCGGGGTGTGGGGATGGGGTTTTGCCCGATTCTGGAGGAGGATGACCTGCACTTGTTTTCGACGGTGGCGCCCTTCTACATTTATGAGCATCCGGAGCTGGCTTATATGAGGCGCCCGGTTATTTTGCTGCCCGAGAGTCTGGAGAACGGGGGGACTTTAATTCTCCCGCTGGATCAAGCGACAGCGCACGGGATGATTGAGCCGAAGATTAGTTGGAAACGGGAGATTTTTGAGCCAGCGGTCCAAATCATCCTCTCGCTGGCCGACGCTGGAGCGATCAACCTTGAAGAAAACGAGATCGCGGTGGCCCACTTACCGAAGAGGGGGGATTTGACGATCGAGCAATTTGGGGGATCAAATCCCGAGCTGGAATGGTTGAATGACGTGGAACTGGATCGGCACGGGAGAACGTTCTTGACGATCCGGAGACTGGTGGGCCCACGGGGACTCGAACCCCGAACCAAAGGATTATGAGTCCTCTGCTCTAACCGATTGAGCTATAGGCCCTCGCTGTAGATCAAAGCTACCGGATCGCGGGATGGGAGTTCAATTCCGAATTCCAGTTGGAGGTCGTTGAACGATGGTTGGTTTAATCGGGGAGGAAAGAACGAAGATCTTCGAGGGTGTCGACATCGTCGGGACCGAGGTCTTCACGCCAGCGTAAGATGCGAGGGAAGCGAACGGCCAGGCCACATTTGTGCCGGGAACTGCTCCGAATGGCCTCAAAACCAATTTCGAAGACAAGACCGGGCTCAACAGCGCGAACCGGGCCGAAGCGATCGGTGGTATGGCGGCGGACCCAGGCATCGACCCGGCGGATTTCCTTGTCGTCAAGACCTGAATACGCTTTGGCGAAGGGCACCCACTGGTCCTCGTGGCGGACGGCGAGGGTGTAATCGGTGTAGAGACCGGCGCGCCTCCCGTGACCTGCCTGGGCGTAGAGGAGCAGGGCATCGACGGAGAGGGGATCAACCTTCCATTTCCACCAGCCCCCCTTGACCCGTCCAGCATGGTAGGGGGCGAGGCGGTGCTTGAGCATGAAGCCCTCGACCCGTCGGGCCCGGGATTGTTCGAGGTTCTGGCGGACGGCCTCCCATGACTCAACCGGGAGGAGGGGGGAAATGGGAAGACCGGTAGAACTGGAGAGCTGTTCGAGGAGGGAACGCCGGTGCTCGGTGGGCGCATCGACGAGGGGGCGACCGTCGGACTCGAGAAGATCGTAGGCGAGGAAGCGGCACGGGTAATCCTGAAGAATTTTCTTCCCCACCTTTTTTCGCCCGAGCCTTTTTTGGAGGTCTCCGAAGGGAAGGGGTAGATCCTCCTTCCAGGCGAGGATCTCGCCGTCGAGAACGGTGCCGTGGGGGAGGCGGGAGGCCAGTTCGAGGATTTCGGGGAAGGATTCGTTGAGCATTTCCTCGCCCCGCGACCAAAGGGCGAGACCGTCCCATCGACGGACTAACTGAGCCCGGATGCCGTCCCACTTCCACTCAATGAGCCAATCCCGGAGGTCTCCGAGTTTTTCCCCGGGTTTACTTTTTTCCTCTTCACCGAGAGGGTGAGCGAGGCAGAAGGGAAAGGGGTTCAGGGAATGGCTGCTATTTCGATCGGCGTATCGGATCTTCTGATACAAAGATGGGTTGGGGTACCAATCTCCGGTGAGGGACTGGGCGATGGCGCGAGGATCCTGCCGGTGGGCGCGGGCGAGGGCGTTGATGACGGTTTTTTTCTGTACCCCGACGCGAAAGGCCCCGGTAAGGAGCTTGTTGTAAAGGAAGCGAGCCTCCGAGCTCAGCTCCTGCCAGGCCTGGACGACGATCTCGCGCTGCCGATCGGCCGGGGCGTTGCGGAGGGGGAGGACCCGGTCCTCGATCCACTGGGCGAGGGAGGATCGGGGAGCTTCTGGCAGGTGGGTTTGGGGAGGAGTCGGATGGAGGAGGGCGAGGGTCTCGGCAAGGTCGCCGACCCGATCGTAACACGTATCGACCAACCACTGGGGGAGTTGACTGATCTCGGCGATCCAGAGGCGGAGGTGGGTGGGAGAGACCGGGCGCCGGATACGATGGCCAGAGAGGAGAGCTACCGTCCAGATGCCATCGGCATCGTCGATGGTGGCAAAGTAGTCGGAAAGGATGTCGACTTTTTCGGAGGTGCGGTTGGTCTGATCCAGGGCGACGAAGAGTCGGGTGAAAGCTTCCACACGTAAGTCTGACTGAAAGATGAAAATCCTGCAATGAGGACTAGTGGTTTGCGGCTGCCCGATAGAGGCGATCGTTGACGGTCCTCCAAGATTCCGAGGTGGGTGGTCGCTCGATCCAGATTTGGTGGACACAGGGGTCGCGGTCGAGTTGGTGGAGGGTGGCGTAGAGCACCTGTCCAACCTCGACCGGGTCGGCAGTTTGGCTGAGGATGAGGGTGTCGGTGAGCGGGATGGCAGAGGGGGAGAGAAAAACCCGGGCAGTCTGAGGGGGGGCAGATTCGAGAAGCTCCTGACGGGGAACGAGGGAGAGATTTTTGGTGGGACTGTAGTGGCGAAGGAAGCCGCCGGGGACGGAAGGGCTAGCGGCAGTAGAGACCTCGGGCAGAATGACGGGGAGACCGGAGGCAGACTCAATGGCAGCAGGTGCGATCGGACCTGGGCGGAGGAGGGTGAGGTGGTCCGAGGCTACGCCGATGATGGTGGACTCGAGACCGTGCTGGGAGGGACCCCCGTCGACTACGGCGTCAATCCGCCCGGCGAGACCATGGATGACGTGCTGGGCACTGGTGGGACTGATGCCACCGAAGGGGTTGGCACTGGGGGCAGCGAGGGGGACCTGAACGAGGTCTAGAACGGCCCGAAAGACGGGATGGCTGGGAAAACGAACAGCTACGGTAGACTGGCCGCCGGTGACCAAGTCGGGAAGGGAGGGGTGCTTGGGCAGGACAAGGGTGAGGGGACCGGGCCAGAAGGCACGGGCGAGGGACTCGACCGAGGGGGTGACGCGGGCGATTTTATCCAGCTGATGCCCGGTACCGAGGTGGACGATGAGGGGATCGGCTAGGGGACGATCCTTGGCCTGAAAGATTTTGAGAGCAGCAGAGGCGTCGAGAGCGAGAGCGGCAAGACCATAGACAGTCTCGGAGGGTAGTGCCACGAGCCGACCAGCGAGCAGAAGCGAAGCCGCGGTCTGGAGGTCGCTGGGGAGGTTGCCATCGAGGAGCTTCACAGTGGATGCCCGATGGAAAAAAAGAAGGAGAAGAGCCGATGGGTCGGCTGGCCAGAGCGCGGTGTGGAACCCGGGCCTTACTTCATCTGCAGAAGGTTGCGAGACTGCTTGATGATGCGGGAGATGTGCCGTTGTTCGCGAGCGTTGAGGCCTGTGTACTTACGGGGCAGAATCTTGCCGGTGTCAGTAACGAACCGACGGAGCAGCTCGGAGTCGAGTGCCGTCATGTCGATCGGGTTTTTGGAAGGTGCTTGGGTTTCTTCGCTCATTCTTAAATTTGGTCAAAGGGAGAAGCTTGGTAAAGATCCTGAGCTTTTCAAGGATTTTTTTGCTCCGAGAAGGAACCTGGATGCCAGAGCGATAGACGATCCGCCAACTTAACGCCGAGGCATAACGAAGGAGGCTTGGGAGGCGTTGCCGAAGGCAGCAGCGTGAAGCGGGGCGGTCTTCCCGGTAAAGGAGTCGATAATTCTAAGCTCAGTCTTACCGCCGTTGCGGCGGGTGTAGAGGAGGTGGCGGCCATCGGGTAGCCAGGCTGGTTCTATGGCGTCTCCCCCCTCCCTGGAGATGTTGCGTGAGGTGCCTTTGCTAAAGCTGAAGATGGCGAGTTGGAAACCGCCGCCCTGGGAGATGGTGAAGGCGATCTCATCCGGGTTTTTGGGATTCCAGGACGGTTCGGCGCAGTAGCCGCTAATGTTGGTCCGCAGACGGGTGAACTCGTTGGTGGTCAGGTTATAGATAAAGATTTGAGGTTTGGCGAGCTGGTCTGAAACGAGGGCAAGTCGGCGACCATCAGGAGACCAGGTTGGTGAAGCTTCGGCGCTGCGGTTGTTGGTGAGGCGGCGGGGGGCTCGTCCGCTGGCGTCGGAGACATAGAGTTCGGGATTCCCGGAGCTGCTGATGATCATGGCGACCTGACTGCCATCCGGGGAAAACGCTGCTCCATTATTGACGCCCTTATAGGTGGCAAAAGGGCGTCGGTTGTTGTTGCGGAGATCAATCTCGTAGATGTCGGGGAAGCCGGTGCGAAAATAGGTCGTGTAGAGGATACGGGTGCCGTCGGGAGACCAGCGAGGACTGAGGGCGGTAGACTGATCGGTGGTGATCCTGCGGAGCTGCTGAAAGAGGATGTCGCCGACGTAGATTTCTTTGTGGCCGGTATTTTCTCCCACAAATGCGATCTTTCCGGCAAAAAAACCGGGAGCACCGGTGATCCTTTCGACGGCGCGGTCGGAGGCAAGCAGCGTGGCCTGGAGCCAGTCGTCGCCGGAAATCGTTTCGGTGAAGTTCTGGCCCTGGTAGGCGAGATTGAGAATGACCGAACGCTCCCCATTGGGACGGAGGGTCAGGCGGGCCTGCTCTCCCGAGCGGACAGGGGTAAAACCACCATGAAGGTTAAAGGCGCGGATGGCCGCTCCGGAAATGCGGGCATCCGGGGAGTCGATGAGGATATTGACGACACGAACGCGCTCGCTGCCGACGATGGAAGGAAGGTCGGTGTAGGGCTGCGCGTGAGAGAAGCTACCGAGAAAGACGACGAGGCTGAGGAGCGAGCGGAGGAATACCGGGGCGGACTTAGACATGGATTGATTTGGAACTTCTAAATTCCAGTGAGCAACCCTGATTTTGCTCGCAAGGATTGAAAAGCAATCAAGACTCACTTCTCCTTGGATATGGATAATGATTTGGTGAAGCAGGCGCTGGGTACGATCAAGTACCCGGGATTCAGCCGGGACATTGTTTCATTTGGACTGGTCAAAGAGATCAATAGCACCGAGGAGGGGCAGGTTCGGGTCACGCTAGCCCTGACGACAAATGATCCGGAAATTCCCGCGCATCTGAAGAAGCAATGCGAACAGGTGCTGGGTGGATTGGAGGGGGTCCGCCGGGTAGAAGTGGTGGTGGTGGTGAAAAAACCGCCTCAACCGGCTGCTCCGGCGGCAGCTGAAGAGCGCATGCAACAGGTAAAATACTCGATTGCGGTGGCGAGCGGCAAGGGAGGAGTGGGTAAGAGCACCTTTTCTGTAAACCTTGCCTGTGCGCTGGAGCGACTTCTGGCAGAGCGCGGCAAGCCGGGTATGGTGGGGATCATGGACTGCGATATCTATGGTCCATCGATTCCGCTAATGTTGGGGGTTAACCAGAAGCCCAAGGTGGAAAACGAGATGCTTCAGCCAATCGAGAACTTCGGAGTACGGGTAATGTCGATGGGTCTCCTGATCGACGCCGATACTCCGGTGGTTTGGCGAGGGCCGATGATCATGAAAACGATCCAGCAATTCGCCCAGAACGTGAACTGGGGAGAGCTGGAAATCTTATTGATCGACCTGCCCCCGGGGACGGGAGATGCGCAGCTTTCTCTGGTACAAACCCTGCCTCTGGATGGAGCCTTGATTGTCACCACGCCGCAGGCGGCGGCGGTAAACGTGGCTGTGCGGGGGGCTCGGATGTTCGAAAAGGTCAGTGTTCCGCTGCTGGGGGTAGCTGAAAACATGAGCTACTACCTTTTGCCGGACGGTACCGAGGAGGCCATTTTCGGTTCGGGCGGGGGCAGCGCAGCAGCGGAAAATCTCGAAACCGAATTGCTGGGCCAGGTTCCATTGGACCCGAAGATCCGCAAAGGTAGTGATCATGGACTTCCCCTGACAGTGGTTGAGCCTGACTCGACTTCGTCTCTTGCATTTCGTTCAATTGCGGCGAAGATTTACAAGAAATTAGCGCGACAATAGGATATAGTTCGGTTAATAAGTGAAAGAAATGGCAGCTGAGTCTTCGCAATCTCCAAAGAGGGAATTTGCCCAGAGATCAAGTCTCTACCAGGAGTTCTTGGCTGAGAGGGAGGAAATCTTGCGCCACAAGTGGATCGAATCCCAAAAAAAGGGGGAGGACATCGGCTTCGAGAAAGCTCTTCTCGACTGGATCCGCTACCACCGGGACGGCTGGCGGGTGGCCCGTCGAAACCAGGAGAGACGGTAAAGGCTAAAGCTGCCCGTGATTTATCTTCGGGGACAGGTATGAAGGGCACCTATTTTTTGAGAGAAGCAACTACCCCGAAAAATTGGGCAGGGTCTTTCTCCTGACCGTTTGTGATGACGTACTCCAGCTCGGAGGCGAGAGCATCCTGTTCGAGTTCCAAAAGTTTTTGGTGGTCCGCAAGGGCGAGATTCTGGTTTCCCATAGCAACGTGGAGGACGCCTCGATACATGTATGCTTCGGCGAGCTTGGGGTTGAGTTCGACGGCCCGGTTGTAGTGGTTGAGGGCCTCAGCATAGAAATCCTCGCCCTGCTTCCTGAGAACAAAAGCGAGGTTGTTGTGTGCTTCTGCAAAGGTCTCACGAGCTCGGAGAGCACGCCTGAGATCGCGCTCGGCGGCCTGATACTTTTCCTGATAAAGCATTTCAGTGCCACTGATGAAGAAGCCCTCTTCACGGGGGACACTTGGCTTGGATGGCTTGGACGGAGCTGAGAAGACCGGTGAGAAAGAGAGAAGGAAGAGACCGATGAGAGTGAGAAGGGACGTGAGTTTCATACCTAGAGGCGATCGACGAATGGTTAAAAGTCAACTGACGGCTCAAAACTGCCGATTGAGGAAGGAGGAGACACAACTGAGCCCCATCCCGTTGGGGGGATGGGGCTGATGGTTGGTTCGCCGGGAGAGGCTGTCTATTGACGGGCTAGATCGCGGATTTTTTCGATACGCTCTTCAGGGGAGAGACCTTCGAGATCCTGGCGGAGTTCGCGCCGATCATTTGGAGAGAGGTCACGCAGGACCTGACCGAGCAGGCGACGCTCCTCCTTGGGGAGCGATTGCCAGGATTGGCGGCGTTCCTGAACCTCGGCGCGTTTTTCGGAGCGCATTGCTTCGACCTTTGCCAGGGTAGCCTCCCGCTCTTCCGGGGACATGGAGCGAACCTTCTCGATAGCTTCGGCGAGTTGGTCGAGGCGATCCTCCGGCATCCTGAGGAGGCGAGCCAGGGTAGCCAGTTCCTGTTCTTCGGGGGTGAGTCGGTTGCCTCTTTCTGGCCGATCTTCGGGCCTGCGTCCTTCGGGACCGCGTTCCTTGGGGAGCGCCGGGCGGACTGTTTCACGCTGGCGGGAAGGCTCAACATCTCCGGGGCGGTTATTGGCAAGGACGGAGGAACCTGCGGGCAGGAGGGAAAGCCCGAGGACGACGAGCATGATTTTGGTGGACTTGTTTGTATTCATTATTTGGATACGCTTTAGCGTGGTGGTGGATTCTGGTTAGGTTTCTTGATGGTTGGTTTTCTAAGAGGAAGATGCAGCAAGGGAGGCGACATCATCGTGCTCTTCGAAAGCGGATGGATCGAGCCCGCGAACGAGATCGAGAAGGGCAAATATCTCCTCTTCGAGTACTGGTTGTGTAAGAGAGGAAGATTGAGCGGCTCTCCAGTTTGGAGAGAGGGGCAGAGCAATGAAGGCAACCAGCAGGACGATGATGGTCGCGGCAAGAGGCGCGAGGTAGAAGGCAATCAGCTTGCTGGAGGGCACTCGGCGGGGGAGTGCCGGGGGCAGTTGATCAATCCAAACCTCGAGCCGGTGGTCGAGTTTCCCGCTGGGGTGGGAGAGCGGTTCGCGGAGGAGGGCGTCGAGAGAATGGTCGTCGAGCTGAGAAGGAAGAGGTTTTTGTTGGTTCATGAAAGGCTTTCCAGTTTGGTTTTTAGCATTTGGCGGGCGCGGTGAATTCTCACCTTCACATTGGTGTGGGAAAGGTTAAGGGCCTTGGAGATCTCCTCGTAGTCGAGACCCTGTTGGACGTGGAGGAGGAGTGGAGTGCGGTACTTTTCCTGAAGGCTGGTGAGGGCTAGATCGAGAGAGTCGCGAAGGTCGCTGATGGCGGTTTGGTCTGGATCGGCTGGTTCCAGCAGGGGGGTGTTTTCCACAAGTTTGGGACGGCGTTGAAGCGTTCGAGACCTCGAGATGAGCAGGTTGCGAGCAATGGTAAAGACGAAGGAAGAAAACTTGGCGGAGGGGCGATAGCGGGGGGCGGCTCGGTAAAGTCGGTCGAAGGTGTTGAAGGTAAGCTCCTCGGCATCGGCAAAAGAGCCGGTTGATCGGTAGAAGAAGCTGAGGAGGGGTTGTTTCCAGTTATCAATGAGGCTGATGAGGGCGGCCCGATCTCCCTGGCTGATTCGTTCCATGATGATGGCGTCGGAATCCAGTGGGAGAGGGGTTTCCGTGGGGGAGGTCGTGTTGTCCATCCAAGCGAGTGTTGTTGAGCTATCCATTGATGATCCGAGGCAGTAAGCTGACACCACTTAAAACGTGGTTGGGCGAATGGAGTTACATTGGACAGTGAAGAATTTGGAGAAGCTCGGGTTTTTGGACTGGAGGAAGGGTTGCCAGCCGCGAGGGTTGGTTCATAAAAGAAAAGAATGGGAGGTTATTGGTTGATGAAGAGCGAGCCGGATGTCTTTTCGATCGAGGATCTGGAGCGGGTGAAGGTTGAGCCTTGGGACGGGATTCGAAACTATCAGGCAAGGAATTTCATGAGAGACCAGATGCGAGTCGGAGATCGGGTACTGTTCTATCACTCCAATTGCCAGCCGCCGGGAGTGGCAGGGTTGGCGAGGATCGCCTCAGAACCTTACCCGGACCCAACGGCCTTTGACGAAAAATCGCACTATTTTGATCCGAAATCCAAACGGGAGGCACCGACCTGGATATTGGTCGAGGTGGCCTTTGAAGAGCGCTTTGAATGTATCGTATCGATGGAAGAACTGAGGGCAGAGGACTCTTTGCGCGACATGGTAATCCTGAGGAAGGGCAACCGCCTCTCAATCTGCCCGGTTACGGGGGCTGAGTATGACAAAGTGGTAGAGCTGGGGAGACGGTGATGGAGGTGGGGAAAAAATGAAGGGGGAGACGGACGTCGTCCTCAAATGGATACGGCGGATTGGTTGGCTGGTCGGGGGGTACCTTCTCTACCGAGCCCTCTTCGGTTTGATGGATCCACCCCCGGGAGAGCCTGTGGCCTTTCGGGTGCTTTACTCATTGATTATGGTGGGGCTTGGGATTCTGATCGTGCTGCCTTACGGAAGGTTTGGCAAGGGCTGCTGGAGGCGGTGCTTCGTTTTGTTGATTCTGACGGCGATCGGTTTTGGGATGCTAACGGTCGTCTCGGTGGTTTTTGCCTATCTCGAAGCGGCGCGGGCTGGGGGCCGCCTGGGACTGCCAGCGTTTGAAGGTACCCTACTTTTTGTAACCTTTATTCAGATACCGGTGGTGTTTTTTCAGCGCCATCCGGAGGAGTGGGAGTAGGAAGATTAAAACCCTCCGGGTGGGAGGTACCCTGCCGATTGGCGAGGGAGGGAAGAGTCCGGAGGATGTTCTGATGGGTGATTGCAGCAAAGGCCTCGGGACTTAAGTTTGAGGCGGCCTGATCGAGAAGGGGGATAGTAGAAGCCTCATTTTGATGCCGTGAAAGGCGGAGGGGGAAGTCGGAGCCGAAGAGAATTTTCTCGACGGCCACTGCCTGAAGGACGGACTGCCAAATGCGATCGGAGTAGAGGAGGGGGCTGGCCGCAGTATCGTAGTAGACGCGGCGAAAGCGTTTGGCGATGTAGGGATTTAATTCGAAAAAGCAGGCGAGCCCTCCCCAGTGAGCCAGGATAACGGTAAGATCGGGGAAAGCCTCAACCAGGTGAAGGATCGGCAGTAGAGGGGTGGGAAGGTTCCCGGGATGCGGTCTGCCAAGCGGTTCAGAAATATGAATGGTGACCGGCCAGGAATGATCGCTGGCGAAGCGGAAGATCGGTTCCCAGGCGGGATGGTTGAGGGGGAAGCCCTGCAGGGTGGGGTGGATCTCGCCGATCCCGAGAAACCCGGCTGCCTCGCATTTGAGGAGGTCGGCGATCGTTTCCCGGGCTGGCAGGGCGGGATGCACGGAAGCGAAGCATGTGCGATGAGGATCAAGGAGGGGGATGGATGATCGCAAATGGTGATTTTGAAGCAGGGTGGTGGATGGGTTTTCCCAATACCAGCCGAGGATGAGGGAATGGTTGATGCCAGCTCGCTGCTGTCGGGCTATCCACTCTTGGTGGTCGGCGGGCCAGTCCTGGAGGGATTTGGGTGGACAGTGAAGGGTGGCCCAGTGGGATTCGTTTTGCTGCCGGGCGAAGTCCGAGACGGTGTAAGGACTGACCAAGCCGTGGTAGGCATGGGTATGGGCATCAATGCGGGAAGGTTCCAGAGCTGTGGCCATGGTATGCTGGTGGAGGGCGAATCTGCTCTCTTGACTGAATTATCAAAACCGTGGTTAGTGAGTCGATGCTGGAAGAACAGCGAGAAGAACTACACCTCTCCTACCGACTCCTTGGAGAGCGGGGACTGACCGAATACGAACACACCGAGGTGACGATTTGTGATTGGTCAAAGGCGCTTGTTCTCTGCCGACCTGCCTCGGTCCGGATCGCCTTTCTGAGACCTGAGGACTATCTGGTGGTTTCAATGAAGACCGGGGCGATTGTCGAGGGAAAGGGTTATGCCAACGACACCGTCAAAATGCACATGAAAGTGTATGAGGCTTTGAAAGGGGTGGATTCGATTGCGAGCGCCTACTCCCGCTTTGCCA
Organism: Puniceicoccaceae bacterium; assembly: GCA_036822055.1. Classification (GTDB taxonomy): domain Bacteria; phylum Verrucomicrobiota; class Verrucomicrobiia; order Opitutales; family Puniceicoccaceae; genus DAISIK01. Next base: position 14,464 of record DAISIK010000034.1, on the reverse strand, counting down.
CGGTCTGGGCTCAAGCCGGGATTGAGCTGCCGTGCATCGGGGTGGCCCATGCCAATCGATTTTCGGGGCCGATTCCGGTAACCAGATTGCTCGAAGATTTTCGAGACATGGAGGAATATCGCACAGCATTGGCCGAGGCGATTTTGGAGGCTTATGAGGCAAAGGGGATCAACTATCGGAACGTTCCCGCAATTTTGATACGGCAGCACGGTCCCCTGGCGCTGGGCTCAAATGCCCTGGGGGCGTCGGAAAACCTGAGCACGCTCGAGCTGGTGGCGGATATTGCCCTGCAGACGCTGCGGGTGAACCCTGGGGTTGAGGCTCTCTCAAACTGGAAAATTGAGCAGCATTTTGAGTCCCCGATTTTTCACCGAATGGACCTGCGCGGGCAGAAGCCAAGGATATCGCCCCGCGGGCGGATCGGATAGCTTGCCAGTTTCTCGAGGGGCGACGAATTGACAAGTGCCCAGCTTTGTTGGAAGGGTTAGGAATGTGGATCGTGATCTTTCTCGTGGTGGCAGCGCTGGTATTGGGGGCCTTTTTTGCCCTCGGAGGGAAGAACTATGTGTGCATTCGTCGGAAGGATTGCTGCGGGATGGGCTGCGGCTGCCTTTTCCCGAAGAAGATCGCCGATCCAGTAGAAGCGGCCAAGAGGAGCTCAGAGCTCGGGCAGACTGAGGGTAAACTTTAGAGCGTAGTCGGAGCGGCGTTCGTCGCCATCGGCCAAGGTTAGGGTAGTGGTGAGGATCCATGAGCGGCCGATAGAGTGTTCCCAGAGATAGCGCTGTTCGACGAGGGACTTCTCCCGGCCATCAATGCGAAAGATGGAACCGATGCGGTTGCGCTCGTTGAGCCGATAGCGGGCAAACAGGTGATATTGTTCCAGACGCCCGGCCAGGTATTGAGTGCGAAAAGTGGCATCCCAAAGCCAGCCATCCCGGAGGGTGATCCCGTTGGTCCACTCCCGAGCTGTCCCGGAGTCGGGATCCCAATTAGCAAAGGTGTGATAGTTGATCCAGGGAGCGGGGGAGAGCTGGAGAAGGTTATAAATACTATGCTGGGTGGCTTGATTATTGGCCAGGCCCTCCTCGTATTCGTGGAAAAGGTCCCAGCGGAGTAGCTCGTGGGTTTCGTTTTCCCGCTGGGTGAGCAGGCGTTGGCTGAGGCCGGTACGCCATGTCTTTTCGGCGAATAGCTGGTCCTTTCGTCGGTCGCTAAAAAAGGAAAGGGGCGGGATCCCCGAAATGTAGAGATCTTCGGGAACAAAAGGAGAGATATCTTCAGCCTGAAAGCCGGGTCGATAGCGGAAGCCAAACAAGGGAGCGATTTCGTGTTTGAGTTGGTCGATCTTCCACGGGCGGTTCTGGACGTTGAAGGAGCCATTGACGAGGGCGGTTAAATCGAAGCCCAGCTCACCTGCGATGCCACTCTCGTTGCGGGGAAGTGGGTTTTGTTGATCAAAGGCAAAGACTCGGAGCCCTCCGACCGGGCGGAAGCCCAGATAGTGGTTGCCAATCTGTCGGGAGAGGCGGAGATCGAAGAGCGCCAAGGTCGCATCCTGATTGGGGAGGCCATTTTCGCGGCGCACCTGCCGCTCGCCCCGGAGGCGAGTTTCCAGAACGCTCTCGAAGATGGGTAGCGGAGTGGGGAGAAGCCCAATTTCAAAAAGGGGTTCCTCAGCGACCAGATTTTGAAAACTATTGGTGCGGAAGGTACCAAACCCGAGAAGGTACCAGTTTGCGGCGTGGTACTCGACCTCGGCGAAGTTGGTCGGATCGATGTAGCGATCGAACCACTGGTCCCGGAAGTCCCGGATGACTTCCTCATCGGTCCAGGGGGTGAGCTGAAGGATGGCGTGGTAGCGACGGTCGGAAGACTTCAGTCCGCGAACGTTTACAAATCCGCGTTGGCGATCGATCGTTTCGCCCTGAAAGGAGAGCGGAATATCGCCCTGGTCCTGAATCCAGCCACTCTCAATGGAGAATACATCGCCGCGTTGGTTATCGTAGTAAAATGCCGGTGCGAGGAGGATGCCCCGTTTCGAATAGAGGTCGAAGCTGGGAGCGATGGTGGTCTCGGGGGTCAATCGAAAGGTGGGCTCGACTCCGACCTTGGCACCAAAGTCAGGATTAAAACCCCCGTTAAGCTGGAGTTGGAAGGGATCGTCCTGGCCGGGACGAAAGGAGGCGCGAGGAAACCAAAAGAGAGGGATTTGACCCACGGCAAAGGTGGGTTGCTCGAGGGTGACCCGGTTGCCATCGGTAACTGAGACGGAGCGTGCTCGAATCCGCGGAGAGACGGGGGAGGGCTGGCCAACGAAGACGGTAGAAGGACCGAGCGAGAGGACATCATCCTGCCAAGAGAGATTTTCGGAACTCGCCGCGTAGTTTTCGATTCCGAGGAGAAGGTTAGTGCCGTCGATTTGAAAACCATCAGAGCTGAAGGCTGCCTGATCGGTTCGGAGGATGGCGGGACCGGTAAAGAAGGAAGCGGGACCAAAGATGACAAATGATTGGGTGCCCGGATTCAAATGCACAGAGGCGGCCTCGGCCCGCAGGGGGGCTCGTTCCACGAAGGCGAGCAGACGGTCAACCTGCCGACTTGGGTCAGTGGGGGAGGTTGAGGTGAAAGCAGGCGGTTTTTCGAGGGTAACGCCCTGATCGAAAATCACCTGGTCGGTCGCTGGGAAATAGGTGAGTTTTCCGGTCCTGATTTGCCACGGGGTAAAAAAGATTTCAGCCGAGTCCCCTTCTGATCGGAGGGATTTGGTCTTTTCATCGTAGAGGAGTGCAGAATCCCCAATGATGCTTACGGGGAGAGCAGCGACGGGAGGGAGAAAGGCAAGGGTGAGCAGAAACCAAAGGGACAGCTTGAGGAGGCAAAGCATAAGAATCGAGGAGCAGGGTTGGTGAGAGACCGAGCGGTCCCTTGCGCTGGGTTGGATTTGACAGGCGGGGGCAGGCGGAGTCACGCCAAACCTTATGCGATGGTGAGTCGGAGGGGATTCCTTCTCAATTCGTTCTCGCTTGATGCAGGGCTGATCCTGTCCTACGGTCACTTAAACCCACCGATAATTTTGCTTACCTCCAAAACCGATCTCGACCTCATCCTCAAAGCTCGTCACCACGAGCCCCATTCCCTCCTTGGGATGCACCCCTCCAAGGGGAGAAAAGCGGGGGTGGAGCTGAGGGCGTTTCTGAGGGAAACGGTGGCCTGCGAGGTGGTCTGTCTGGATTCGAAAGGGATGGAAGCGTCGCGGCATGAGCTGAAATTAATCGACCCGGCAGGGTTTTATGAGGGGACGCTGGAGGGTATCAAGTCAGTCTGCCCTTATCGTCTGAGGGCGACCCTGACAAACGGAGAGATTCGGCAGTTCTATGATCCCTACAGTTTTTTACCAACCATCGGCGAGCAGGAGCTCTACCTCTTCAACGAGGGTAACGAGCACTTTATTTACCGAAAGCTAGGTGCCCACCTTCGAACGATCAACGGCATCTCAGGGGTTTCCTTTGCCGTATGGGCCCCTGGGGCAAAGCGAGTTTCTGTAGTGGGGGACTTCAATCGCTGGGATGGGCGGTACCATCCGATGCGGTCTCTGGGGAGTTCGGGAGTCTGGGAGATCTTCATCCCAGGGCTGGGCGAAGGCACGGTTTACAAGTATGAGTTGATCGGAGGAGACAGTCAGCTCCGGCTCAAGACTGACCCCTACGGGACCCGGTTTGAGTCTCCACCTCACAATGCTTCGATTGTTTGTTCTCTGGATGGGTACCAGTGGGGAGATCAAGCCTGGATTGAGGAGCGGGCAAAAACTGACCTGAAAAAGAAGCCTGTATCCATTTATGAAGTACACCTCGGCTCATGGAGGCGGGCCGTAGAGGATGGTAACCGTTCCCTGAGCTACCGGGAAGCGGCTGTCGAGCTGGCTGATTATGTAGTTGAGCAGGGCTTTACCCACGTGGAATTCATGCCGCTGGCGGAGCACCCCTTCGATGGATCCTGGGGGTACCAGGTGACCGGTTTTTTTGCGCCGACCCATCGATTCGGTCCCCCGGAGGATTTTCAGTATCTTGTGGATCAGCTCCACCAGCGGAAAATCGGGGTGATCATCGACTGGGTGCCCGGCCACTTTCCGACGGATGCCTTCGCCCTGGCCCAGTTTGACGGAACGCACCTCTACGAGCACGCGGATCCTCGCCAGGGGATGCACATGGACTGGGGGACTTTGATCTTCAACTACGGTCGCCACGAGGTCCGCTGCTTTCTGGTTGCCAGTGCATTGTCCTGGTTTGACCGCTACCACATAGACGGAGTCCGAGTGGACGCGGTCGCCTCAATGCTCTACCTCGACTATTCGCGAAAAGAGGGCGAGTGGATACCGAATGCCTACGGAGGTCGGGAAAATATTGAGGCCATCGAATTCATGCGGCAGGTCAACGACCTGGTCCATCACTACTACCCTGGAGCGGTGACGATTGCAGAGGAGTCGACGTCCTTTGGAGGAGTTTCCAAACCAACCTCTGAATACGGGCTTGGTTTTGACTTTAAGTGGAATATGGGATGGATGCACGATTCGCTAAGCTACTTCAGCAAGGATCCAATCCACCGGAAGTACCACCACGACGAGTTAACCTTTGGGATGCTCTACCAATACTCCGAGAATTTCGTGATGGTCTACTCCCACGACGAAGTCGTTCACGGCAAGGGCTCAATGTTGATGAAGATGGGTTCGTGGTCGATCACGGAAAAGGCGCAGACCTTGAGAGCTCTCTATGCCTACATGTGGGGATGGCCGGGCAAAAAGACCCTCTTTATGGGTTCGGAGTTTGGTCAGTCCGAGGAATGGAAATACGACGGAGGGCTGCAGTGGCACCTCCTGCAGTACCTCGACCACGACGGGGTACGGCTCTGTTTGCGGGATCTGAACCACTTTTATCTCAACGAACCCTGTTTGGGCGAGTTTGACCTGGATCCGCAGGGTTTTGAGTGGGTGAATTGTACAGACGGCGATGCGAGCTGTATCAGTTTTCTGCGGAAAAGTGCTGACGGAGATCAAGTGTTTCTCGTGATTTCAAACTTTACTCCAGTGGACCGGGAAACCTACCGGGTGGGGGTTCCTTGCCCAGGGTTCTGGAAGGAGTGCATCAACACGAACGCTCTCGAGTACGGAGGTCGGGGTCACGGGAACGGCGGTGGATTGATGGCGGATGAAATCGGCAACGACGGAAGGGATTATTCCCTGATGACTTATTTGCCGGGAAACTCGACCATCATCTTCAAGCACCTCGGTTGATCCGGTGCTCTAGCTTGCACCAGCAATCCTGAGGAATGGTGGTGGGCAGATTTCCGATTGAGTTACTCGGGCTAGCAAGATTGGATCTGAATCATGACGACTCAGGAAATGGAAGCGATCCGCAGCAAGTTTGAAAAGGCAGGCCAAGGCCACGTTTTCCGTTTTATTTCGGAGGTTGGGGCGGATGGCGCAGCAAAGCTTTTTGATCAGCTAGATTCTTTCGACCCGGGGGAGGTCGCTGCCCTTTATGAGGAGTTGGTTCGCGGTAGTTCGGAGAAAACCAAAGATTATTCAGATCTGGAGCCCGCTCCATTTATTGCGCATCCGGATCGCGGAGGGGATGCTGAGCTATGGAAGTCAGCGCAGGCGCGGGGACTGGCCGCGATCCGCGCTGGAAAGCTGGCAGCATTCACCGTCGCCGGTGGTCAGGGGACCCGGCTTGGTTATGATGGTCCGAAAGGAACCTTTCCGGTGGGACCCGTCACTGGAGCGACCCTTTTCGAGGTGTTCGGGGGCAAGATCGCGGCGATGTCCCGCGCTCATGGGGTGACCATTCCATGGCTGGTGATGACGAGCCCGATCAATCACGAGGCGACTAAGGCTTTTTTTGAGAAACACGATTGGTTCGGACTGGGGGAGGAAAACGTGATGCTTTTCCCGCAGGGTACGATGCCAGCGATCGATCACGATGGACGGCTTCTCCTATCGGCCAAGGATTCCCTTTCCCTGAGTCCGGATGGTCACGGGGGCAGTTTGCGTGCTCTGGTGCGAAGTGGAGCGATCCAGATGCTGGAGGAGCGCGGGGTGACTACGATTAGCTATTTTCAGGTGGATAATCCGCTGGTGAAGGTGATCGATCCCTCCTTCATTGGCTTCCATCTCGAGGCGGGCTCCGAGATGTCGAGCAAGATGATCCCAAAAGCATTTGCGACCGAGAAGGTAGGGAACTTCTGTGCGCGCGGCGGAAAGATTGAGGTGGTGGAGTACAGTGACCTACCGGTCGAATTGGCTGAGGCGACGGGAGAGGACGGAACCCTTCGGTTTGTGGCCGGGAGTATCGCAATTCATCTTTTGGAGACAGAGTTTGTCAAAAAAATGGGCTCCACCCGTTTCCCAATGCACCGGGCGGACAAAAAGATCGCGCATCTTGATGAATCAGGAACCCTTGTTGAACCGACTGAGCCGAACGGAATCAAATTTGAGATGTTTGTCTTCGATGCACTGCCGATGGCTGCCAATCCAATTGTAGTAGAAACCCTGCGTTCGATCGATTTCAGTCCGGTGAAGAACGCGACCGGAGTCGATTCACCAGAAACCTGTCGGGCTGACCAATTGCGGGAGTGGACCACTTGGGCCTTGGCGGCGGGGATTGAAATGGCGGTGGATGACTCCGGACTGCCTCTGGCGACCTTTGAAGTCCAGCCAAGCTATGCCTATGATCTCGAATCCTTCGTGAATCGGGCAAGAGCAGAGGCCCTCAAAGGAATTTCCGAGGGCATGGTTCTTCGCTGAAGGAAGCAGCGAGATTTGTAATCCAATAGACTCCAGAATAAACCGATATGAAGGCACTTGAATTGATTGGAGAAGGAGCCGAGAAGGCGCTTTTGTTACCTGCTGCGGCTGCGGCTCTGCATCGCTGGTGGGAGGGAACTTTCCTTCCGGACTGGGGGCGGGAGGCAATCCTTGAACTGCTCGAAGGTGGTTCGTGGGAAGAGCTGAACGATCGCTTCTACCAAGAGATCCAGTTCGGTACCGGCGGGATGCGTGGAAGGACCATTGGTCGGGTGCAGGCGGCCGCTGAGCGCGAAGGACCAGGGAACGATCTGAGACCCCTGCGGGCTGGGATCGGGACCAACATGATTAACGATTTTAGCATTTTACGGGCAACGGCAGGGCTTTACCAGTACGCGCGGGCGCACCTTGATGCGCAAGGCAGAGGGTGGGAGCGTCCGAGCATCGTGATTGCTCACGATGTTCGTTTTTTCTCGCGGCATTTCTGCGAGTTGGTTGCCTCGGCGTGGACCCGATTGGGAGGTGAGGCGTTTATCTTTCAAGGTGCCCGCTCGACGCCTCAACTGTCCTTTACGGTGCGGCATTTGAAGGCAACGACCGGGGTGGTCATCACGGCCAGTCACAATCCTCCTCACGACAATGGTTTCAAGGCCTATTTCGAAGATGGTGCCCAGGCTGTTAGTCCCCACGCGGAGGGGATCGTAGCGGCCGTAGGAGCGGTTGATTGGGATGAGCTACCGGCCCTCATGGAGAAGGATTTGTCGAGAGTGGTAACCCTTGACCGGGGGGTGGATGATGCCTACGAAAACGTCGTCCTTGAGAACGTAGTGGACCTGGCCCTGATCAAGCGGGTGAAACCAAGGGTGGTTTTTTCCCCAATCCATGGGACCGGAGCGGTAGCCGGGGTGCCGGCGATGCGACGGGCTGGAATCGAGGTGTTGGCCGTGGAGAGCCAAATGGTTGAGGATCCCCTATTCTCGACGGTGAAGAGCCCAAATCCCGAAAATGCGGAGGCTCTTCAACACGCCCTTGACTTCGCCAGGGAGACGGGCTCCGGGGTGGTCATTGCGACCGATCCTGACGGGGATCGGATGGGCGTAGCAGTAGCCGATGAAGCTGGAGAAATGAAGCTCTTGACTGGCAACATGATTGGATCGGTGTTGGCTGAATTCCGCATCCAATCGCTCAAGGAGGCAGGCATTCTGACGGATGCCAACAAGGAGCGGGCGACCTTGATCAAGACCTTTGTGACCACTCCGCTGCAGGAGCAAATTGCGAAGCAAAATGGTATCCGTTGTGTGAATACCTTGACCGGGTTCAAGTGGATTGGTGAAAAGCTTAGGATTTATGAGGAAACCCTCCTCAAGACCTTTGAAGGGCAAACGGGGGCGGTGATTGACTACGATCGGACGGCCTTCCGGAATCGGATGCGGCTCCAGCTTGAGGCGGGCACGTTTTATGTTTTTGGCGGCGAGGAGAGCTATGGATACCTCGCCTCTGATGCGGTGCGGGACAAAGATGCAAACGCTGCGGCCTTGATCTTCTGTGAATTGGTGGCCCGGCTGGAGGAAGAGGGGAAGACCGTCATCGGCTACCTCGATGACATCTACCGCAAGTACGGATATTTCCGGGAGTCTCTGGTCAACGTATACTACGAGGGAGCGGTTGGAGCCGCAAAGATTGCTTCGATTTTGAAGAGCTACCGGGAGAGTCCGCCCGCTGAGATGGGTGGAGTTGAAGTGGTCAAGTTCACCGACTTTGGCCGGGAGGAGATCGAGGATGCCGATGGCAAGATGGTTCCCAAGCAGGACTTTTACACCTTGGAGCTGCAAAATGGGTTTAGCTACGCGGTTCGCGGCAGCGGGACTGAGCCGAAAATTAAGTTTTACACCTTTGGGCAGGCATCGGTGGGAGCGGGGGCCGATCTCGAGCAAATTAAGGCAGCGGTCGAGCTTGAGCTGGACAAATTGGGTAAGGCAATTGCTGCAGATGCGGCGGCCCGGGCGGGTGACTGACCTGGACGGGAGGAGGAAGGTGCACGAAAGGTCTGAAACAGCGATTGAGTAGGGGCAGGTTTTAATTTGGTACTCCGATCTGGACCCGGAGGAGTTACGTATTGCCATATTTTCGATGGAAAAAACTTCTGGCTAGCATTCCGGGGTGGGAACCTGTCAGTCTGACCGCTTTTGCCGAACTATGAAGCCGACAGACATCCGAAACGTTGCGATCATCGCCCACGTTGACCACGGGAAAACCACTTTAGTTGACCAGCTCCTCCGCCAATCGGGAACGTTTCGCGAGAATCAGCACGTTGACGAACGGGTGATGGATTCCATGGATCTGGAGCGGGAGAAGGGAATCACGATTAAAGCGAAGAACACGGCCGTCGTTTGGAGAGAGAAAATCATCAACATCGTCGATACCCCGGGCCACGCGGACTTTGGGGCGGAAGTGGAGCGGGTGATGAAGATGGTTGACGGGGTGTTATTGCTGGTCGACGCCTACGATGGGCCCCAGGCTCAGACACGGTTTGTGCTGAAAAAGGCCCTCCAGAACGGGCTCCATCCGATCGTGGTGGTAAACAAGGTGGACCGGGAGAATGCCCGGCCTGAGTTAGTTCACGACAAGGTGCTGGAACTGTTTCTGGAGCTGGGGGCCAGCGACGAGCAATTTAACTGTCCCTTCCTTTTCGCAAGTGGAAGGGATGGTTGGGCAGATCGGGAGTTGGAGGGAGCTCGGGCCTCGCTAGATCCCCTTTTCGAAACCATCTTGAGCCATATACCGGGGCCGGAGGTTGAAGAAGGCCCGTTTCGCATGTTGGTGAGCAACATTGATTATGATGACTATGTGGGCCGGGTGGCCGTGGGCCGGGTTTTGAGCGGAAGCATCCGCCAAGGAGAATCCATTTTTGCCTTGAGGAAAAATAACGCGGTCGACCGGGTAAAGATCACCAAGCTTTTCAACTACGCCGGGATGCAGACCTTAAACTTAGTTGAGGGATTGGCTGGGGACATCGTGGGATTATCTGGGTGCGAAGATATTGACATTGGAGACACCCTTTCGGCGGATCCGGAAGCTGAGCGGCTTCCCTTCGTCGAAATCGACCCACCCACGGTGGAGATGGAGTTTGCGGTAAATGATGGACCTTTTGCAGGGCAGGAAGGAAAGAAAGTCACTTCGCGGCAGATTCGGGATCGTTTGTTCCTCGAAACGCAGAGCAACATTTCGATCAAGGTTGAGGAAGCAGGGGACGGAGCCCGCTTCAAGGTCTCGGCGCGTGGGGCCATGCAGATCGCCGTACTCGTGGAGACGATGCGCCGGGAAGGGTTCGAGATTCTGGTTTCCCGCCCGTCGGTGGTTTACCGGGAGATTGATGGGGTGAGGTGTGAGCCATTCGAAAGGGTTTGGGTTGAAGTTCCAGCAGAGCACGTGGGTGGGGTGATTGAGAACCTGAACAAACGGAAGGGCCAGATGACCAACCTCGAGCAGCACGCCTCGGGCACGACCATTGAGGCAGAGATTCCAACCCGTGGGTTGATCGGCTTTGAATCAGATCTCACCAACATGACCAGTGGTCACGGAGTGTTTTCCCATTTGTTTTTAGAGTATCGTCCTGAGGTTGGGGAAATTGTAACCCGATTGACCGGGACTCTGGTGTCCATGGATGAGGGTAAGGCGATGGCCTACTCGCTCGACACCCTCGAGGCGAGGGGACGGCTTTTTGTCGCTCCAGGGGAGCGTATCTACTGTGGACAGATCATCGGGGAGAATCCCCGACGCAACGACCTTCCGGTCAACCCGACGAAAGCAAAGCAGCTAGACAATATGCGGAGTTCGGGCGACGGGAAGGGGATTCAACTCAGCCCACCGCTCCGCTTCAGCTTGGAGCGGGCCATTGAGTACATTGACAGCGACGAGTTGGTAGAGGCCACCCCGGTAAATCTTCGATTGAGGAAGCGGATTCTTGATCCAAACGAACGGCGCAAGGATGAGAAGAAGCGCAAGGCCTAGCCCAAGGGCGAGGAAGCACCTGGTGTTCAGTTGACGCTGGTGCTGACCGGGTAAGGTATTTTGCTGGACCCCCGGGAGGGTCGTTGGCGCCGCAGTGCCCTCACTGCCGGGTCATCACGGACGGAAGCCTCGATCCTTTGGAAAGCGAAGATTCCGATAAAACTGCGGCTTCAACTCTGGGCATGGGATGGATGGCGCCCAATCAAAAGCTCATGATTGTTCCTCGGCTTCACTGCCTCCCCGGTCGGTGCGACGAACGATCTTTTCGATGTGGGCGATGATGTCATTGAGAGAGTGGGGGCTTCCATGGAAGTCAGTGGACTGAAGACGCTCGGCAAGGTGGTCGATTGTATTTTGGAGAAATTCCTTTTTCTCAATGAGTGCTCGTCGGTCCTCAGTTTCCCAATACTCACCCTCGTCGTTGACTCGGAGATTACTCATGTAATGCTTTTTCAAATACCGTAGCAGCCCCGTGATCCAGATGTGGGTATCCACGGAGGCGAATTGGGTTTTTGTGAAGCAGAAGCCAGAGGTTTCGGTGAATTCGACTTGTTCAATGATCAGATCAGCCAGACAGCGCAATCGACCGCTTTGATCAAAGACAAAGCTTAGCGGCTCGCAGCCATCTGATGGATTGATGATGATACCCTTAAAATGCGGATCCGGCTGGTCCTCATTGATCATCTCGGTTTCCCAATTCATCGCCAGGGCGATGTCTTTAAGCTCGTTGATTAGCTTCGGGAGCAATTCGGTGCGATCAACCGCACCTTGGTAGTGAATGGTCAGGCCCATAGGTTTTCTTTTTTGATAGGCAATCAGTCGATTCTTTTTCGCTCAGCAGAATGGTGCACCAAAGCCTCGAATTCGAGCTGCGGCTCCTTTTTCGTGATTCGGTTGAGAAGGTCCATCGTTTGGTGTTTAAAGGTCAAAACAAGAATCTGGCCTCTGAAAGTGGCTAAAACGAGAAAATGATGATGAACACGGTAAAAACTCAGGGGGAGAGAATCCCGTCTTGGCCCTGAGAAAAGGGGGATCGAGCTGACCTATTTGGCGAATTTGTTCCATGTGCCAGCGGTGGTCTCTTCTGACGTGGCTTTTGTGCCTGGTGGTCAGCAGATGATACGGAGCCAGTTTGAAATCGGTCAAAGACAGGACAGGTTTGGATTGCCGCGGAGCTAAAACGCCACGCAAGCGCTCTCCGTATTTGGATTCCTTGGCAATAGAAGCTTGGCGCACAGCCCTGGACGGGTGGCGTTGATAAACCCCGGGCAATGTATGGTGTCGGCGTGGTGGTTCCCCCGGATGTCGCGGGTCCACCGTGAGATCTTTGGCCGGGAAGACCCAAAACCACTCCCACGAATTTGCAGCTTGGGGTAGCTTACGGTCGAGCGCGCCGGACAGGAATACCCCCGGACGCCCCTCCTCACGATCCTGAGTATGGAGCTGGCGAATCGATTCCAGATGGTTTTTCCAATCCTCGCGGAGTGAGCGCGGGAGCGGCACCATCCGGTCCTTATCTCCCTTGCCCGCTCGGACATAGAGCTTTCCCCACTCGACATCAACGTCCTTGACCCTCAGGCGGCACAACTCAGAAATGCGCAAACCGCATCCGTACTGGAGGCGGGCCATCAACTGCCAAGTTCCCCGCAGATTCTCCAGAACCCGCCGGATTTCGTCCCGGGAATAGACCACAGGGAAATACTTGCGCGGGTCCGCATTCACAAAGTCGCTGAAATCCCCCAGTTCCATTTTGCGAACCTCGCGCAGGAAAAACACTCCGGCACTGAGCGCCTACCGCTGGGTCGCCGCGCTAACGCCCTCATCAACCGCCAGATGGGACAGGAACGCCTTCAAATCGTCCTGCCAAAATTCCTCCAATGACTTGCCTAGGCCCAACGAAAAGCGCTCCATCCGCCGCAACCAGCCGATGTAGCTTTCTTCCGTTCGGTAGGCCATATGCCAGACCCGCATCAACCTCACGGTCTCCTCGATCCAAGGCTCTTGCGGGCACCGCATCCTGGTATTCCCGCACGGTTACTGGGTAGAGCCGCCGCCCATCACCCGTGGCCTCGCCGACATCTGACCGAAAGCGCCGCTTGGGAGCATGGCGGAAGAACCAGTTCAAGGCGCTACGTGCCACCATGTCTCGCCGAAGCCGCGTGCCCTGAGCGAACTCGAACCAGCACCGTGAACCTCGCATAATGGTTCAAAGAACTTTTCAAAACGGACCGCGAAGGCGGATTGCTCCACCATCCAATCGGCCGGTTTACGTTCAGTAATCAACATTTCGACAAAAGCTCGCGCCGTTTCCACGGTGGCTGGTTCATTTCGCTTGGCGAGATGGCTAAGAAACCAGTTGATGCTGATTTCAAAAGATTTACGAGACTTTGCTGGGAGTTCCGCCGATGCAAGAACCTCCAGCCAATTTGAAAAGGAGACCGATGTCATGCAGCAATTGGTGATTCTTTGTTCACCTCAGTCAAACCCGAAAACCAGCGCCTCGCGCGCGGACGCGAGGGTTAGGAAACATTCGGGTAGTTGGAATGATCTCCCCGCCTTAGGCGAGTGGTCATCAAGCAGCCCCCCCGTTCTTTTGTCTTAAGTTGCTGATGATCAAAAAATAAACTCCCGCCTCAGATTTGGTCTTGACCGTCTGAATGCACCATGTCAGGATTCCCAAAGAATTTAGATTTTCAACTAAAAAGAACTGTTCGCAGATAAAATGATCCCATGCCGAGCGCATACATCGAAACCACGATTCCGAGCTACTACGTGGCTCACACCTCGCTGAATTTGCTTCAGGCATCCCGGCAAGCAAGCACTCGGCTCTGGTGGGACAGCGGTTGCTCGGGATTTGATCTTTTCACTTCGTTGGAAGTCCTCGATGAGGCCAGAGAAGGAGATGCCGAAATGGCAGCAGCCAGACTTGAGCTTCTGGAGAACGCGACCCGATTGGAGATCTCCAATGATGTTGGATTGCTGGCCGAGAAACTCGTGAATGGGGGCTTGATTCCCGCCAAGGCTGCTTCTGATGCGATTCATATTGCAGTGGCATCCGTTCACGAGATGGACTACCTTGTGACTTGGAACTTCAAGCACATTGCAAATCCTTTTGTGCGGGATCGCCTGCGTAGGACGGTCCACGAAGCAGGATTTCAGTTGCCAGTCCTATGCAGCCCTGACGAACTACTCGAATACAATGAAGACAGTTGAATCGACCCAAATAATTGCTGACCCAGTCATCACCGAGGTGCGTCGTGCGAAGACTGCGCTTGCTGCCAAATATAATTTTGATGTCGTTGCAATGGTGCGCGCCCTTCAAGAGCGTGAGAAGAACGAAAATGCGAACAAGGCGGTGGACTCAACGACTACCCGCGTCACGCCCCCTGCGGAGCAGGAGCCGCGCCACGGGCAGCCGTGAGTCACCTTGGACGTTAGGAAAAAATATGAGCTCAGTTCGTGATCAGATACTACAGGAATTGCGCGCCGAGGTTGTCGCTGAACTCCGGCAAGCATTCTTAGATGATTGTAAGAGTGATTTTGTTGAGGCAATTAAGGATCAGGTCATTGAAGAGTATATTGAAAACGAGCGCCAGACTATAAGGGACGAACTCGCTTCAGAAATTTACATGGACGAGTGTGACGAAATTA
>DAISIK010000033.1:0-35390 GCA_036822055.1 Puniceicoccaceae bacterium | reverse complement strand
CCAAAGACTTGGGCGATGGTTTTGTAGGCGCGGATGCGGAAACTGTCTCCTGCGACGAGCTCGGGGGCGAGGGTCTCGCCGAGGTCGATGGTGGTGACCGTCTCGTCGCCGACAACCGCATTGGAGTGGTCGACGATCGGCATGGTCAGGCCGTTGAGGGTGCCGGAGGTGAACTCAACGTAGAAGAGGGCATCATTCTCTGAGTTCTTCGTGTTGTAGGTATTTTCCGGGATAACAGTCCGCTCGACGGTGAAGGTGGTCCCGGTTACCGAGTCAACCCGACCAGCCGTCAAAACGGGGTTGAGCAAATTTAATGAGACAATGGCGAAGGTTGCGGAGCCACCGTCGTGCGCGGGGATTGTAGATCTGACAATTCCCACCGGATCGGTGGGGTTACCGATCAGGGATGCCCCAGCAATCAGGGCAGAAAGGAGGGGGATAGTGATTTTCACAAAGTCGATTTTTGAGGCTCCATTGAAGGCTTACAAGCACAAATTTGCGCTACATCCATAAATTTACATTAACATAAGGTCTTATGAGCCGAGAATGGGGATGATTTTGGCCGGATCGCGGGATCGGGATTGGACGATGGAAGGAAGGTGCCCAGGTGCAGGAGGGGGGTGGGGTGGGTGAACCGATTGGACGATGGTGGCCTTCGGCTCATTGAGATGGCGAGGGACGGTGGGATTTTCTGAGGCGGCGGCCCTGCCCTACCTTAGCTGCACCGAGATGTCGGTGAAGGTGAGCTTGAAGGAGGGGTCGGGACCCCGGTGGAGGGTTGCGATATGCAGGGGTCCAAATTGCTGGTAGCCTTCGAAGGTCGCGGGGCGCTGCTGCTCGCCACGGATGAAGATCCATTCGCGAACGAGGTTTTCTGAGTCGAGAAAGAGGACATAAGTATCGCCGGGGGTGAAGCCGGACCCATCGGGTGGGTAAGCGACCTCAAGGCGGCGGCCCGGTGACCCGCTGATAGGCATGGCGTCCGAGCCTTGATCGGTGACGGTGGCCTGACCATCCCAAATGGCGGCGATGGGAAAGATGAGCCAGTAAAGGTCGTTGATGAATTGGCTCTCGGCAATGCGTTCTTCCTCGGATCCGATGGCGTGGCGTCGGAAAGTCAGTTGCTGGCCGTCGGGAAGGGTTCGGGTGACCTGAGCGGACCCGGGGTTCCAGAACCAGGAGCGGGTGATTTGGCGACCGGGAACTTCGAGCTTGAAGGTAAAGGCCAGGCTCTCGATTTGGTCGAACTCCTGCAGACCGGCCCGAACGGCGGCCTGGTGGAGCAGGTCAGCGCGGAGAAGATTGGGTCCGAAAGAGAGAAGGAGAAAGAGGATTGGGAGGAATTTCATAAAGATGGAACAATGATCTTTGAGATTTCTGAAGGGACAAACGGAGCCACCCAGCCTGTACCGCGATTGAATGGCTCCCCGGCTTGCGGAAGGGACATCCGAAGGAAATGACCGGGCACGGAGCTCAGGCATCGCGTTCGGCGCGAAGCTGGGCGATGCTCTTGCCGCCAACCCCATAGTTTTGGGGGTCGATTTCTTCAATAACAACGGAAACTGACTGCGGGGGCTTGTCGAGTTCCCGCTCCATGAGATCGGTGATGGCGGCGATCAGTTTGGATTTTTGGGCAGGCGTGAGGTTGCTCTGGGCCAATTTGATGTTCACGAACGGCATGAAAGGAGACTGGCGGAATCCGGTATTCGGCGCAACCTTTGAGGTGATTTCGGCAAAGACAGGACGGGTAGCTACCCTGTTAATCGAGTGAAGGCGACGGCCAGACTCCACATAGAGGATCACCCGATGACCTTAAGTGGTGTCCCGTAGGGGATTCGAACCCCTGTTGCTGGGATGAAAACCCAGTGTCCTAGGCCGGGCTAGACGAACGGGACAGCGAAGGAAAGGTAGAGAGAAACGAATCGGGGGGAGGGACGCAAGAGCGTTTTGGATTTTTTTTCCACAGCCTGCTGCGGGGCTTGTTCAGGAATATGCGCTGGTTATGGGCTTTTGGGAGCGATGTTATTTGAGGAGGGGGCGGAGGCCCCCCAACCGACAACCCTGAAAAAGGAGAGGCCCGAGCCGACCCCTGAATCGTCCGGGTAGGAATGGGAACCGAGAGGGGTGACCCCGGAGAAGGATGCGGCGACCTCGGGGGGGAGGGAGGCATCGGCCTGGGGGATGACGAGAAGGGAAGGTCCGGCCAGGGTGGCCGCCGGGATGGGCCACAGCTCGTATTGGGAGTCTACAATCTCGCGGTTGCTCCAGCGGAGAACCTGGGGATTTCCGGAACCGTAGAAGGCGAGCTGGGCAACGTAGTACCGATGGCCATAAACGATGAGGGGAAGGGGGCCATCCGATAGCCCAGCGTTAAAGTCTGAAACTACGGCGGCATAATCTGGCCAGCCGCGGAGGCGCTTGAGGGGGTCGAGGCGGCTCTTCTCAAGACCGGTGGTGGTAATGAGGAGGGGAAGGACGGCGGTGAGGAAGGCAAAGACGGCACCGGTGATGACGGCTGGGCGGCTCCATTTGATCCACTTTTGGTGGAGAGTAAGGCAGGCGGCCAGGGCAACGATGGCCGGGGGATAAAAGACGAGGGGCCAATTGGGAAGAACCCGCTGACGGAGGGCGAGGAGGAGAAAGACGATGAGGCCGGGGAAGGCGAGGACCCAGAGGAAGCGGAGGGCGGGCTGGAGTTTGGGCAGACGGGGGAGGGTGTAGATGGCAGTGGCAACGATGAGCCCGGCCGTGAGCGGCGAAATTAAACCGAATTGGGAACCGAGAAACTCGAAAAACCGGGCTGCCTGGCGTCCGATGGAAACCGGGTTGGTGGCGAGATGGGAAAGGGTATGTCCGAGGAGGGGCCAGCCATTGAGGGCATTCCATAAGACGGTGGGGAGGAGGGCGAGGTAGGAGAGGAAGGAGGCGAGGGCGAACTGAAGGAATCGCTTGCGCTGGTAAAAACCGGCGGCCAGAGCGGCGACGGCGAGAAGGGGGGGGAGGAACCAGGCGATCTGCTTGGTGAGGTGGCTGGCGCCGAGGAAGAGGACGAGGCAGAACCACGAAACGGACGGCGGGATGGCGAGGGCGGAGGGTGACGGGTAGGCTGGTGAGGGCCGATGGAGAATTTGATAGGCGAAGAAGACGCTGAGGGAGGTAAAAGCAAAGAGGGGTGCATCGATGGTCAGGAGCAGCCCGAGGGCAACGGAGGCGGGGCTGAGGGCGAGGAGGAGGAGCGACCAGAAGGCCGTGCGTGAACCAAAGGCGGCATAGGCAAAAGCCGTCCAACTGGCCAGGCCGAGGGAGGCGAAGGCGGCGGCAAAGATCCGGATGCCGATCTCCCCGCCGATGAGGGCCTCGGCGGCAGCCATCAGCCAGCCGATGAGGGGCGGCTTGCTGTAATAGCCCCAGGAGAGCTGGCGCCCCCAATCCCAGTAGTAGGCCTCGTCGCCGGAGACGGGGAGGGGAAAAGAAATGGAAAGGAAAAAACGGAGGCCGGTGAGAATTAGAAAAAGGCTGCAGAGGAGAAGGATGGAAACGGGCGAGGTGAAGGGGGCCGGGGGCAGGGAATGAGATGGCGGAGCGGGAAGGTCCTGAGACATGATGGCGATCAACGGGCGGATTTGAGGGAAGGTCAAGGATGGTTGAAAGAGCGGGGGAGGCAACTCAGGGCTACGTGGTGTCGGGAGACGGTGGCGGCGGGATTTTTAAAGGTTGTCCGAAGGCCGGAGTAGCTTATTGAGAGAGGCATGCGTTTGGGGTTCCTCGTGATGTTGGTGGTCGGGTTTTGGACAGTCTGGGACCCGAATTTGCGGGCAGCCAGTGCCGCGACTGAGGAACGGTTCGGGCAAAGCAAGGCAAACGACTCGTACCAGCGGAAGCGGCGGGAGGTTTTTCAGGGACCGGTGCGCCTGGAGGGGGAGGGACTAGTGGTGCAGTTCCCAACTGTCAACCGGTGGGAGCCTTGGTTGGATCGCGATCAATTGGGAACTGTCCTGAAGGCTAAACGGCGGGGGCGGGAAAACTATTTCCTGGTGGCCCGGATTGATGTCGGTGAGCTGGAGGCGCCGGTGGAGGCCATTCTACAAGGGGTATTTAAAATGGTGGGTAGTCAATCAGCGGCGATGGTGCGGACTGAGGAGGAGCGCGAGGCAACCCCTGATGGTTGGGATTTGTCCTTTCGGGGTGAGGAGCCCTTCAACAATCATATCCTGGTCAATCGATTCAGGGTGGTGCGGCGAGGTGGCCAGATCTATTTGATCAACGGCTGGACGACGAAGCTAGCCAGTCTGGCTGACCAGCTGCAAATCCGGTGGATGGTCAGCGAGACCTTGATTGAGGATGCCGGGCCGCTGCTGCCGAGGGACCAGTTTGCGGAGGATCGGCGTCGGGGGGCGGCACTTTTTGCCAACCGGGTGGGCATTTGGTTTTATGATGGGGCGCGCTACACGGAAGCGATTGATTGGCTGGAGCTGGCTGCGGAGTACGACGGCCATGACCTGGTCATCGCCACCAACTTATTAAGGGCGCTCAGCCTGGCCGGGCGCAATGGGGATGCTCTGGAAAAGGCCAAGGCCCTGGAGGAACGTTTTCCGGAAGCGCCTGCGATCTGGGAACGTCTGGCCTATCTCCACCGTGCCCTCGGTTTTGACGGGCAAGCCAAGCACTACTTTGAGCGACTGCACACCGCAGGGGCTGGAGATCTGGACAGCATTTTTGACCACACGGCGATCCTGATTGAAGAGGAGGCCTATGAGGAGGCCCTTGAAGTGCTCCGCAAAGTGATCGAGCGGGACCCGCTAATGGACTATCGGCGGTGGGAGGTGCAGATCCTTCGTTTGGCGGGCCGACTGGAGGAGGGTTTCGAAAAGTTGGAAGCGATGCGGCGCGACTACGGGGAGCGCTTCGATCTGACACGGGAGGAAGTACGGCTTTTGATGGCAGGTAATCGCTACGGGGAAGGATTGATCCTCGTCAACGAGGTGCTCGTCGAGAGCCCGAGGAATATCGAATTTTTACAGATTAAAGGGGATATCCTGATTGAACTGGGTGAGCTGATACAGGCGCGAGAGACCTTCCAAAAACTCCTTGAGTACGAGCCGAAGGATGCTGAAGGACAGGCCTCGCTCCGATACGTCAACAGCCTCCTCGGGAGGGCGACCTTTACCAGTGCGAACGAGGTGAAACCGGTCGAGTTGCCCCAGTTTCTGGGGGAGCGGTTGGAGGCGGCAGAAGCACGGATTCTGGAGGCCGGGGAGACGGGCTGGACCTTGTTTGCCGACCTGGTGGAGTGGGCACCGGGGGAGCGGCTCCGGCAAACCCATCGGCGCCGGCTGGTGATAACGGAAGCGGCGGCGGTGCTGCGCTACAGCACCTTGAACTTTGAATACGATCCCGATTTTGAGCGGGTGGGAGTGGAGCATGTGCGGGTGACGGACAGGGAAGGGCGGTGGAGCAAGGAGGCGGACCTGACCCGCAGCTACCTGACCGATCTATCGAAAAGTGGCTATGGCAAGGACGAGAAGCAGCTGGTGGTTCCGGTATCCGGGCTGGAGGTGGGAACGATCCTTGAATACGTGGTGACGCGGGAGACACTGGGAACCCATCAGGTGATGCCGCTGAGGCGCATTCGATTCTCGCGGAGCGAGCCGGTGGGAGCCTATCTGGCGGCCTATCGGATACCGCGGGAGGCGATCCGCTGGGAGACGCGGGAGACGGCGCGGGCCAGCGAGCAGGAAGGCTGGGTGTATTGGCTGAAAGAGGACGTTGAACCGATGCCACTATTGGAGGGCGACCTCCCGCCGCTGGATGCGTTTGTGCCGTGGGTGGCAGTGGGGAGTGCAGTGACGGACTGGGGGACCCTGGGCCGTGATTATCTTAAGGACCTGGAGGCGGTTCTGGAACCTTCGGCAACTGCGGCTGCCTGGGTGGAGCGGGAGCTTGGTGCGGGGATGGGGGAGTTGGAGGCGATTGAACGCATCAGCCGCTTTGTGCGGGGCGGGCTGGTCTACCATGCGATGGCCTTTGGGGTGGGAGCGACGATGCCCAAGACAGCAGAGGAGATCTTCGAGCTGCGCTACGGCGATTGCAAAGACCACTCCCTGCTCGGGGTGCAACTGCTGCGGGCGGCGGGGGTGGATGCCTATCTGGCGCTGGTCGACACCCGCGTACCGGTGATCGCGGAGCTGCCCAGTCTGCTCCAGTTTGACCACATGGTGGTGGCTATTCGCCGGGCGGAAGGGTGGGATTTTCATGATTTCACGGACGAGGTTTTGTCGAGCCGCTACACGGTGCCAATCGGACTGCAGGACTCGCTGGCGCTCATTCTGGCGGAGGAGCCCGAGCTGGTGCAGATTGGCTCGCTGGCGCTGGAGGACAGCCGGGTGGTGGTGGAACGGACGATAGAAGACGACGAAGATGGAAGCAGGCTGGTGCGGGAGACCGCGCAGTTTTATGGATACGAAGGAAGCTATCTGCGGTATTGGTTTACGGATCGTTTGGAGCGGGAGTGGAGAGCGACGCTTCTGGGGAGACTGGATGGGCTGGTGGGCCTGGAGATTGGTGAGGTGAAGTGGGAGGGGATGGACAATTTTGAGGAGGTCCTGAAGATCGAGATAGAGTACACGCTGCCGAGCGGAACCCCCCTGCCGATGGCCTGGGAGCGATACTATCTTCATTTGCGGGGACGGGCAGAGCGGAGGCATCCTTTCCGGATACGGTTTCCGGTCTGGTTCGAGAGCATTTTCCCGGTTCGGGGGAGCGCGGTGGAGGAGAGGATTTTTCCGGTGGCGGGAGCGGGCCTGGAATGGGGGGTGGAGGAAGCGGCTGGGGGGAAGGCGAGGCTTTACCTGAAGCGGGAGATGGGGACGTGGGCAAGCGATCGTTACGCGGATTTCTTTCTGGGATACGATGGAGCGCTGCGGGCCGCAGAGCGATTGGCGACGGGTCTAGCGGACTGAAAAATGGAGTTTGGAAGATTGCAGCGAGGGTGGACTGAGGTTAGGAAAGGACGATGACCTACTGGGGCTATCATCTGATTTTTACCCTGCCGCTTTTGGCCTTTTTAACATGGCTCTGGTGGGCGCGGATCCGGCTGGTCCACTGGGTGTGCTTCGGGGTGGTGGCAGTGATCGTGATGGCTTTTACAACCCCGTGGGACAACTACGCGGTTTATTTGGGGGTATGGGGCTTCGGGGATGGGGTTTCGCTGGGCTACCCGTGGGCATCGATGAGGGAGAAGACCCCCTTGATCGGGCACATTCCGTTTGAGGAGTACGCTTATTTTCTGATTGAGGCGGCGCTGGCCACTTTGGTGGCGATCCGTTTGTTGCCCGACCAGCAAAAGGTGGGAAAGAAGGGTGTGGAAGCGGGGTGATCAAGGAAACCCGGTAAGGCATGGAAGGACTTGAACGGTGGGCGGAGGTTTTGAAAGGGGGAACCTGGCTGAGGGGGGAAGCACGGAGAGCTTTTTCCCGAGAACTGAAGGCCTTCGCGGGGGAGCGGCGCTGGGATGCGGCTCGGGAAGGCATCTGGGCCGAGAGCCTTGATCCCCTCAAGTTGGTAGCCAAGCTGGCGTTCGGCTTGACGGAAGGCGTCCCCGTGGTGCTGGCGAATCCGCGTTGGGGCAGGAGTGAGCGGGAAGCTTTTGAAGAGACCTTTGGGAGGGTGAGCGGGGGAGTTTGGCGGATGAGCGAACCAGAGTTGCTCTCGGGAGGTGAAGTGGCGATCCCGACCGGGGGAACCGGGGGCTCGCTCAAATTTGCGGTACACGACAGGCGGACGCTGGGGTTGGCGGGTCAACGAGTGGTGGAGGCGACGGGTGGCAAGCGACTCCACGCCACGGTGGCACTGGCTCCCTTCCACGCCAGTGGGTTGATGCCCCTGGTGAGGGCGGGCTTAAGTGGGGGAACGGTGATTTTTGGAAGGCCGGGAATGGAGGAGAGCGGGCAGTCTGGGGCTACGGTGGAGGCGGGGATCCGCACGGTGTCTCTCGTTGCGACGCTAGCGAGGCGATACCTGGATGGAGACCGGAGTTTGTTGGCAAACTATGATCTGATTTTTCTTGGAGGTGGCCCGACTCCGAAGGAGGTTGAAGATGAGCTTCGCGGGCTGGGGCTGGAAGTTTGGAATACTTACGGAATGACGGAAACCGGGGGGATGATAGCCTGCGATCCCAATGGAGGGGGCTGGGCGCGGGCACTACCCGGAGTGAGGATGCGGTTGAGCGAGGGGGGCGAGATCGAAGTGGAGACCCTCGGGCTGGCGAAGCGTTATCTGGGCGGGGCTCGGCTGGGGGGATGGTATGCCACGGGGGACCTCGGGCGGATGTCGGAAGCCGGATTGAAGGTGGAGGGACGGTCGAGACCGACGATCATCACGGGTGGAGAAAAGGTAGATCCGGGAGAGGTTGAGCGGGTGATGGCAAAGCTCGACGGGGTGATCGAAGCAGTGGTTTGGGGCAGCGAAGATGTGGGATGGGGTGAGGTGGTATGTGCAGCGGTAGCGGTGGCGGGGGAAGTGAAGGCTGAAGATCTGCGGAAGCGGCTAGAGAACGAGCTGGCAAACTACAAGATCCCGAAGGAGATTATCCTGGTAAGAGCCGGACTGCCACGGGATGAGCGGGGAAAAATCGATTGGGCAGCCCTGGGGAGACGTCGGTGAAGAGGGCAGCCAAGGGGGGGATAGGAGGAGCAAACCAGACTCTTGCTTTTCGTGCCGGAAAGAGCGGTAATCGGCCCCATGACAGATGCAACCTCTGATATAGGTCTAATCGGTCTGGCAGTGATGGGGCAGAACCTCGCCCTGAACATTGCGGACCACGGATTTCCGATTTCGGTCTACAACCGAACCGTGTCGAAGACGCATGATTTTACTCGGGATAACCCTTCGACACCGGGAGCGCTTCACGGAGCGGAGAGCCTGGAAGGTTTCGTCAAATCTCTCAAATTGCCGCGCCGGATCATCATTCTGGTTCAGGCAGGAGCGGCCACCGACGCGGTGATCAACAGCCTGCTCCCCCTCCTCGATCCGGACGACATCATCATTGACGGCGGGAATGCCAAATGGACAGACACCATCCGGCGGGAAAAGGATCTGGCAGCAAAAGGGATCCGTTTTGTTGGGTCGGGAGTAAGTGGGGGCGAGGAAGGAGCCCGTTTCGGTCCCTCTTTGATGCCGGGCGGCAAAGAAAGTGCCTACCGTGAGATTGAGCCGATCTGGAAGGCAATCGCCGCCAAAGTGGATGCCGAGACAGGAGTTCCCCTGGGAGGAGCAGAGCCGGGCAAGCCGATTGAGGGTGGTTTCCCCTGCACGGCTTACATTGGTGAAAACGGCGCCGGTCACTATGTGAAGATGGTCCACAACGGGATCGAGTACGGGGACATGCAGATGATCTGCGAAGCGTACCATTTGATGTCGGCGTTGCTCGGGATGTCGGCGGAGGAAATCGGCGGGGTTTTTGAGACCTGGAACGAGGGGGTTCTGGATTCCTTCCTGATTGAGATTACGGCCGAAGTTCTGAAGCAAAAGGATCCTGAAACGGGGAAAGCATTTGTGGATGTGGTGCTGGACACGGCTGGCCAGAAGGGAACCGGCAAGTGGACAAGCACCAACGCCCTCGACCTCGGGGTGGCGGCACCGACGATTGCCGAGGCGGTCTTTGCCCGCTGCATGAGTGCCATCAAAGAGGAGCGGGTCGCTGCTTCAAAGATCTTGAAAGGTCCGGAGCCTGTTTTCGAGGGCAACAAGGAGGAACTGATCGAAGCGGTGCGGGATGCGCTCTACTGCTCGAAGATCTGTTCCTATGCCCAGGGCTTCCAATTGATGCGGGAAGCGGAGAAGGAATACGCGTGGAAACTGAACTACGGGGAGATCGCACAAATCTGGCGCGGTGGCTGCATCATCCGGGCGCGCTTCCTGCAGAAGATCACGGAAGCCTTCGACCGCGATCCGGAGCTGGCCAACCTCCTCCTGGACCCTTACTTCATTGAGGCGATCGAAGCGGGTGCCCCGAACTGGCGGCGGGTGGTCTCTCTGGCGGTGGAAAACGGGATACCAGTGCCAACCTTTGGGACTTCGCTGTCCTACTACGATGGATACCGGCTGGCCAGACTTCCGCAGAACCTGTTGCAAGCCCAGCGCGATTTCTTCGGGGCACACACCTACGAGCGGGTGGACAAGCCACGGGGATCCTTTTTCCACATCGATTGGCCGAAGCCGGACCGCCCGCAGATTGCCAGCTGAAGCTGGGTTAGCCGATCTGGAGACTTCCTGGGAAGGGGGGCCGCAGACCGCAGGATGGTCTGGCGGCCCCTTTTGTTTGGTTTCTGAAGGGGTGGGGAGGTGCAGGGGTTGGCTGACCAGGATGGTAGGAACTTTAATCGCAGCGGGTCCCGGCTGAGTGATGGGTGGCGACGATGGTTCTGCCCTGCAATGCTCGACCGGGGGGGAGTTTAGAACGGTAGGTTGGAATAATGCCGAATGACCGGCTCGATCCCCGGGGCAAGGCGGACCTCGACGAGGTCGAGACGATGGGTGAGGGGACGGGGGACGGCTTTAGCCATCCAGGCGTTGGCGGCCCTGCGGAGGGCGGAGCGTTTCCTTTGATTCATTGCTGCATAGCCGCCGACGAGATCGTCGGGGTGCCGGGTTTTGACCTCGACAAAAACGAGAATGTCCCGCTCGCGGGCGACCAAATCGACCTCGGAGCGCCCGCTCCTCCAGTTGCGAGCGAGGATCTGGTAGCCCTCGTTGCGCAGGAAGGACTCGGCAAGAGCTTCCCCCTGGCGGCCGGTCCACTGGCGGGAGGTTTGGGGATGGTTCGGCTGGTGGTGGTTGGCCCGAGCGCGAAGAAGGTTTTTGAGGCGTTCGAAGAGGGTGGCTGTGGAACGGCTGTCCACGGGGGGGAATCAGCGGAGTGCTCCTGATGGCAGGCGGCTGTATAGATCTGCGAGGTAGCGTAGGTATTGGGCGCTATCCTCCCGGAGTTTGTGAAGATCGGCTTCACGGTAGCGCCATTGCCAATTTCCTGCCGGGTGGCCGGGGGAGTTGAAACGGGCCTCTGAACCGAGACTTAAAAAATCCTGGAGCGGGGCGACGAAGAGCATGGCGACCGATTGGTACCCGGTGCGGATGAAGTCCCAGCTGATTTCGTCTCCGGTGACGCGAAGGTAGCGGCGGAGAAAATCCTTGGTCGAGTCCGGTGCGGCACGATACCAGCCGAGGGTAGTATCGTTGTCGTGGGAGCCGGGGTAGAGGATGGTGTTGGGGGAGAGCCGGTGGGGAAGGAACTCGCTCTCCTTATCGTCGAAAGCGAATTGAAGGACTGCCATGCCGGGGAGACCAGTGGCTTCGCGGAGGGCGACGACATCCTCGGTAATGACGCCGAGGTCCTCGAGGATGATGGGAGCTTGCTCGAAAGTTTCCGCAATCCTGGCAAAGAAGTCGATGCCAGGCCCGGTCTCCCAGACGCCGTGGCGAGCGTCTGGAGCATCGGCGGGGATGGCAAAGTAACCAGCAAAGCCACGGAAATGATCAATTCGGGCGACGTCGAAGAGCTGGAAGTTGAGAGCCAGGCGATCGAGCCACCATTGATAGTTTTGCTTTTTGAGGACATCCCAGCGGTAGAGGGGATTGCCCCAGAGCTGGCCAGTTTCCGAGAAATAATCGGGTGGGACCCCGGCGACGCGAATTGGTTGGAAGGAGGAATCCAGCTCAAAGAACTCCGGATGTTGCCAAACGTCGGCACTGTCGAGAGCGACAAAGATCGGGATATCGCCGATGATGCGAATGTCCCTCTGGTTGGCGTAGAGGCGGAGGCGCTCCCACTGGGCGAAGAAGAGGTACTGGTAGAAGGCATGGGCCTCGGCCTCGGAGGCGAGGGCGGCTGCCAATTCCGATTGGGTTGCCGCCCGACTATCTCGAAAGTCCTCGGGCCACTGGAGCCAGGATACGCCTTTGAAGTGGTCCTTGAGCGCGCGAAAGAGGGTGTAGGAGGGGAGCCAGGCCTGATTTCTTTGCTTAAATTCCTCGAAGGAGCCGTAATCCTCCTCAATGGCCCGATTCTGGCGGAACCGCTCAAAGGCGCGGTGGAGGATCGGGGGAAGGTGATGGTAAACGCCACCGTAATCGACTCGATGCGAATCGAGGGCGCGGAGGGGTTCGAGCTCCTCGGAGGTGAGGAGGCCAAAGGGCACCAAAGACAACAAATCAATCAGATAGGGATTGCCGGCGAAGGCGGAGAAGCATTGGTAGGGGCTGTCTCCGTATCCGGTGGGCCCGAGCGGGCAGACCTGCCAATAGGACATCCCGGAAGCTGCGAGGAAGTCGATGAAGGCCCGGGCGGAGTCACCAAGGGTGCCGATGCCCTGGGAGCCGGGGAAGGAGACGGGATGGAGAAGCACCCCGGCACCCCGTTTGTTCAACCAGTTGAGGGATGCCGAGCAGTTTTCCATGGGAGGGACCGGGTTTGAAAAGGAGGGCTCACCGAGTCTGCGCGGTCGGCAATCACTCCAGGGCGTAGGGAGCGAGGAGCGTTTTCACCCTCCGGCGGGAAATGGAAATGAAGGCCGGTAGACCGTTCTCGAAGGGCAGCTCAACCTCGCCCTGGATGAGGGGAAGGGCGTACTTATGAAACTGGTGGTTGAGGCTGATGCCGTCCTCGTTGATCCATGACTCGGGCAGGTGTTTCACGCCGTTGGCCACCTCGGCGAGATCGGCGAGGCCGGTGTGGCAGGAGTACTGTTCGTGATCGCCGCGGATAAGGGTGATCATTTTGTCGGAGATGCCCTCCTCGACGGCTGCTTCGACGGCAGCGGCGCCGGCTTTGAAGGCCTCCTCGTTATCGGTGGCAGAGGAGCAATGGGCAGCGGCGCGTTGAGCGAGACCGAGCTTGGCCGAACGGGCGCGAACCTGAAGGTGGTCTTCGACGAGTTGACGGAGGTACTCACCGGTACCTCCGAGCTGGGAGTGACCGAAATCATCAGTGGATTGGCTGGCGGTAGCGATGTAGTTACCGTCGGGATCGACGAGACCCTCGCCGACAACGACGAGGCAGTACTTTTCTTTCTGGAGGACAGTTTGAACATCGCCGAGGAATTTCTCAGCGGTAAAGGGAACCTCGGGGAGGTAGATTAGGTGAGGCGGATCCTTGGGGTGATCTTTTCGCTTGGCGAGGGAGGCGCCAGCGGCGATCCAGCCCGCGTTGCGCCCCATTACCTCGACTATTTTGACATAGTCGTGGTTTCCCATGGCGGCGCAGTCGAGGGATATTTCCCGGACGGTGGTGGCGATGTATTTAATGACGCTGCCGTAGCCGGGGCAGTGGTCGGTGGCAACGAGGTCGTTATCGATGGTCTTGGGGATGCCGATGACCCGCATGGGGTAGCCGCGCTCGATGGCCAACTGAGAGATACGATGGGCGCTGTCCTGGGAGTCATTTCCGCCGATGTAGAAGAAGTAGCGGATATTGTGAGCTTCGAAGACCTCGAGGACGCGGTTGAAGTCCTCCTCCTTGCGGAGCTTGTAACGACAGGTGCCGAGAGCAGAGGCGGGGGTGTAGCGGAGACCCCGGATGGTTTGTTGCGACTCTTCGGCGAGGTCGATCAAATCCTCATTGAGGATTCCGACGACGCCGTTGGCAGCGCCGTAAATTTCCTCGATGCACTCGTGATTGAGGGCCTCAGTAATGACGCCGGCGAGGCTGGAGTTGATAACACTGGTGGGGCCTCCCGATTGGGCGACAAGACAATTTCCGATTAATTCTTCAGCCATAAATCCGATTAGTGAAAGCTTCTTAGCAAATGTGAAACCTCTCAGGTTGATGGAGTGATCGGCAGTTGCAATGGATTTTTTGCCAATCGTGGCTGAAGCTCGAGAAATATGGTGTTCCCGGGGGGGTTGCGTTGGGGAGACAGGGCGGAGACAAGGAACCTCCCTTTTGATCGGGTTGGATCAATTCCAGTTGCGGGAGTAGTCGACCTTCCAGGTTTGGAGAATCTGGATGTAGTTGGCTCGCTCGAAGGCCTCGGGGTTGGGGCTGTGGAGAGCGCTCATGCTGCCGCGCATTTCGTCGATCGACTCATACTCTTTTTCCTCCATCCAGTGCTGAAGTTCCGAGACGAGATTGGTTATGGCATTGGGTCCCTCGCGGAGGAGGAGGGAGACGAGCTGGAGGACGTTGGCACCGGCCATAATCCCCTGGATGGCGTCGGTGCAGGTATGGACCCCGCCGGTGATGGCGAGTTGGCAATTGATTCTCCGATAGAGGAGACTGGTCCAGCGGATGCGGAGGAGCAGCTCAGAGGAGTCGGAGAGGCGGAGAGAGGGAACGACCTCCAGGTCATCAATGTTGATGGAAGGCTGGTAGTAGCGGTTAAAGAGGACAATGGCGTTGGCACCGGCCCCGACTGCCTGGGAAGCAAAGTGGGGGATGGAGGAGAAGAAGGGAGAGATTTTAACGGCGAGGGGTAGCCGGGTAACGCGGCGGACGGCGGCGATGGTTTCGAGACATTCCTGCTCGATGGAGACTCCGGAACGGTCAAAGGAGGAGGGATGGAGGTAGAGATTCAGCTCCAGGGCATCGGCCCCGGCTGCCTCAAGCTGGATGGCAAAGTCGGTCCATGACCCAATGGTGGTTCCGTTGAGGGAGGCGATGACGGGAATCGAGACAGCCTCCTTGACCGAGGCGAGGTGGGTGAGGTAGCGCTCGGGTCCAATGGCATAATCGACGGTGGTCGGGAAATAGCTGGTCGCCTCGGCAAAGGATTCCTCGTGCGCCTCGATGAAGGCGTGTGCGGCATCGGATTCGAGGCTCAGCTGTTCGGCAAAGAGGGAGCGGAGGACGATGGCGCTGGCTCCGGCATCCTCGAGCTTGCGAATAGAGTCCAGGCGATCCGAGAGCGGGGAGGCCCCGGCAATGAAGGGGTGGGCGAGACGGAGACCGAGATAGTCGGTGACAAGATTGACGGTAGAAGTTTTCATTTTTGGTGATCGAATCATTCGGCCGAGGTTTTGGGCTGGGAGGGGTCGAGTTGGAGGGCGAGTTTGTCGAGATACTCGTATCTGTCTTTGGCATTTTGGTCGGCGATTTTCTCGAGAATCTTGGCTCGCTCCGGGTTAGCCATGCGGAGGATTTTATAGCGTCCTTCGTTGCCGAGGTACTCCCCAATCGGCTTGCGTGGAGCGGGGGAGTCGAGCTGGAGGGGCGATGCCCCCTTGGAGAGGTTGCGGGGGTCGAAGCGGAGGAGAGGCCAGTGGCCAGTGGCGACGGCGAGCCTCTGTTGTGCGGGACCGAAGTTCATGTTGTAGCCGTGAGCGATGCAATGGGAGTAGGCGATGACGAGGGAGGGACCGTTGTAGGAGGCCGCCTCGTTGAGGGCCTGGTAGGTCTGGGTGTCTTTCGCGCCGAGAGCTACTCGAGCGACGTAGACGTTGCCGTACTGCATGGCGTGGAGAGCGAGGTCCTTCTTGGCGGTTCCTTTGCCGCTGGCTGCAAATTTGGCGACAGCTCCGAGGGGGGTGGATTTGGAGGACTGTCCGCCGGTGTTGGAGTAGACCTCGGTATCGAGGACGAGGATGTTTACATTGCGGCCGGAGGCTAAAATATGGTCGAGACCGCCGAAGCCGATATCGTAGGCCCAGCCGTCTCCTCCGACGATCCAAACCTGCTTGGGCAGGAGGTGGTCGGAGGCGAGGAGAAGCTCGGCGGCTTCGGGACCTTCGATGCTCTGGAGAACCCGCTTGAGGTCGGCAATGGCTTGCCGGGCGCGGGCGACGCTGGACTCGGTGCGCGGGTCGATGCCTTCCAGTTCCTGGAACAGGTCCGATGGGATCTTATCGGCGAGGCGGTCGAGGAGACCGAAGGCCCGATCACAGTGTTTTTCGACGGAGAGGGCCATGCCAAAGCCGAACTCGGCGTTGTCCTCAAAGAGCGAGTTTGCCCAGGCCGGGCCCCGACCCTGCGGATCACAGGCGTAGGGAGTGGTGGGCAGGTTGCCCCCGTAGATGGAGGAGCAACCGGTGGCGTTGGCGATCAGCATGCGATCTCCGAAGAGTTGGGTAAGGAGTTTCAGGTAGGGGGTTTCCCCGCACCCGGCGCAGGCTCCCGAAAATTCGAAGAGCGGCTGAAGGAACTGGGCTTTGCGCGGATCGTCGACGAGGTCCAGGCGCGAAGGGAGGGGAATGTTCTGGAAGGTCTCCCATTTTTTGACCTCGCGCTCAAGAACCTCGGAGAGGGGCTCCATGTTAATGGCCTTGCGCTGGGGCATGGCGCGATTTTTAGCGGGGCAGATGGTTACACAGACACCGCAACCGGTGCAATCCTCGGGAGAGACCTGGATGACAAAGCGGGCATTTTCGGAGCCATCCTTTTTGCTTTTGGCCGTGAGCAGGGTCTCGACGGGTGAATCGAAGGCCTCGGGTTCAAAATAGGTGGCGCGAATGGTGGCATGGGGGCAGACGGTGACGCATTTATTGCATTGAATGCAGACGGATGGATCCCAGACGGGGACTTCCTGGGCGATGCCCCGCTTTTCCCAGCGGGCGGTCCCAGTGGGCCAGCTTCCGTCCGGCGGGAAGGCGGAAACGGGGAGAAGGTCGCCCTCGCCGTCGAGGATTCTGGCAGAGACCTCGCGAACCAAGTCCGGTGCCTCGGCAGAGCGGTAGGCGGGTTCGGGGAGTTGGGAGAGGCCCTTCGCCTCCGGGGGGAGGGGAGCCTCGAAGAGGTTGGCTACTGCGGCATCGACGGCTTCAAAGTTCTTTTCGACCACCTCGCGACCTTTTTTGGCGTAAGTTTTTTCAATCGATTTTTTAATTTGGGCGATGGCAGACTCGCGCTCGAGAACACCCGAGATAGCGAAGAAACAGGTCTGCATGAGGGTGTTGGTGCGGGGTCCGAGACCGACCTCACGGGCAACCTTGTAGGCGTCGATGACGTAAACGTGGAGGTTTTTGGAGCGAACCTTATCGACGACTGCGGAAGAGACTTTTTCCCAGATTTCAGATGGGGGATAGGGAGAGTTGATGAGAACGGTCGAGCCGTGGGCGGCGAGATCGAGGTTGGCAGGGTTTCGCAGAAACTGAAATTGGTGAATTCCCAGGAAGGTTGCATCCTTGATGAGGTAGGGGGCCCGGATGGGATCGGGACCGAAGCGCAGGTGGGAGACGGTCATGGCTCCGGACTTTTTGGAGTCGTAGACAAAATACGCCTGGGCGAAGCGGCTCTCGTCCTCCCCGAGGATCTTGATTGTGTTCTTATTCGCTCCAACGGTGCCATCGGAACCGAGTCCGACAAAAACGCAGCGCTGGACATTCTCGGGTTCGATGGAAGCGAAGGGGAGCTGCGGCAAGGAGGTGTGGGTTAAATCGTCGATAATCCCGACGGTGAACCCATCCTTGGGCTCGCTTGCCCGGGCATTGGCAAAGACGGCGTTGGCCATGGCGGGATCGAACTCTTTCGAGCCAAGCCCGTAGCGACCGCCGAGCAGGCGAATGCTGTTTCCGCGCGGGTGGCGGCGGAGGGCGGCGGCGATATCGAGGTAGAGGGGCTCCCCGATGGAACCGGGTTCCTTGGTCCGATCGAGGACGGAAATGGTTTCGACCTGAGGTGGAAGGGCGTTGAGAAAGGCATCAACCGGGAAGGGTCGATAGAGGCGTGGCTTAATGACGCCGGTTGATTGGCCGTCACGGTTGAGGGTTGCAGCGGTGAGGGAGAGGGTCTCGGCGCCGCTACCGAGGGCCACGACAACGTCCCGGGCTTGTGGATCTCCCTCGTAATCAACCAGTTGGTAAGGGCGGCGAGTAAGTTCGGTAAAGCGATCCATCTCCTCTTGAACGATCTCGGGAAGGGCGAGGTAAAAGGGGTTGGAAGCCTCGCGGGCCTGAAAAAAGACGTCGGGGTTTTGGGCGGTGCCTCGCAGGGTGGGGCGATCCGGGGTGAGGGCTCGATCCCGAAAGGCGGCGATCGCTTCGGGCTGAAGCATGGCGCGGAGAAGGTCGTCGCTGAGGGTTTTTACTTTCTGAATTTCGTGGGAGGTACGGAAACCGTCGAAAAAGTGAAGGAAAGGGACCCGGCAACGAAGGGTCGCGGCATGGGCGATGATGGCGAGGTCCTGAGCCTCCTGGGGGGAGTTTGAAGCGAGAAGGGCAAAGCCGGTTTGGCGGCAAGCCATCACGTCGGAATGATCGCCAAAAATGGAAAGGGCGTGGGTAGCGATGGCGCGGGCCGTGACATGGAGGACAAAAGGGGTGAGTTCTCCGGCAATTTTGTAAAGATTGGGAAGCATGAGGAGCAGCCCCTGGGAGGCAGTGAAAGTAGTCGAAAGAGAACCTCCGAGAAGGCCACCGTGAATGGCACCGGCAACCCCGCCCTCGGATTGCATTTGAACGACGGTGGGAACGGTTCCCCAGATGTTTTGGCGAGAGGCAGTGGCCCATTCGTCGCACTGTTCAGCCATCGGAGTGGAAGGGGTAATGGGGTAAATTTCAATCAGCTCGCTAACTCGGTAGGCAACGGAGGCAACCACTTCGTTGGCGTCGGCCAAAGCTGAAGGAAAACTTATTGAATTGGAGATCATGATTAGAAACTCTTAAGTTGGGAATTCCCCCTGTCAATCGATTAAACTTGCGGCTGACAGAATAATCGGGTTTTCTTTGTGTTATGGCTAATTGCACGACGGTGGGGAGCTTGACGGCTTCGGAGGCTGGACGCCGGTCCTCCTCCCTGGGATTTTCCCTGATCGAACTGTTGATGGTGGTGGCGATCATCGGGATTCTTTTGGGTCTCGGGATACGGATCATCGGTTCGGTCAACCGCAAGCAAGTTGAGAGCTTGACCCAGGCTCAGCTCGGGGTGTTGGCCTCCGCGCTGGAGCAGTATCGAAAGGACTTTGGGACCTATCCGATCTCGCACAGTGCGGACAAATCCTTTGATGCAGAGAATGCCCAGGTTCTTCTTTTCCATGCCATGGCGGGTCTTCGGAATCCGAAGGGTGAACTTTTGAATCCGCCGAAGCGCCCATACCTCACATTTTCGGAGTTCCCTATTCTTGACGAAAATCTCGTGATCGTCGATCAGACCAGTAGCGATTTCGATCCTCAGGATCCGACTGCTTCCTATCGGTTTGCTGACGGCTGGGACCAGCCGTTGATCTACGGCTTCCGGCAGGAGGCACGGCCCGGTGCGCCAAACAACACTTGGAAACGATTTGGATATCTATTGTTTTCGATAGGGTGGGATGGGCTCCCGAGTGAAGTCACTGA
The DNA here is from genome assembly GCA_036822055.1 of Puniceicoccaceae bacterium. GTDB lineage: Bacteria > Verrucomicrobiota > Verrucomicrobiia > Opitutales > Puniceicoccaceae > DAISIK01. The sequence goes on along the minus strand of DAISIK010000033.1, from coordinate 16,133 downwards.
TCTAGGTAATGGTCTGGTTCCGCCAATCGAGGACCGGAGCGAGGCAGATCGCGACAACCTATACGCTGATTAATATGAGAGAGACCAATTATCAAAAACACGCACAGGGCTTTACCCTGATTGAATTATTGACGGTGATTGCGATCATCGGGGTACTGGCCGCCTTAATTTTTCCGGTGATCGGAGGAAGCAACCAGAAGGCACTTGAGACGGCGTCGAAGGCTCGTTTTGCTCAGTGGGCGAGCGCGATTGAAGACTTTCGCAGCACCTACGGCTTCTACCCATCGTTTGGGGAGGGAGTGGTTGCAAATTCAGATACGGCAATCGATCTCTCCTCAGAGGCGCGGCAGACCAAATTCATTGAGGTGTTATCGGGGACTGAGACGGGTTCGGGAATCCTTAACAAGCGGAAGATCCAGTTCTACAGTTTCGGTGAGGATGAATTTGATGCCAATGACCGATTGGTAGACAGTTTTGGAAATACCAAGATCATTGTGGTGGTGGATTCCAATCGCGACGGAAAGATTGAACCGTCTGCCTTGGTTGGCATATCGGATGGGGACAAACCATCGGGACCGCTGCGTCGATCGGTTGTCATTTACAGCATAGGCGAACCTTCGGTCATTGCCTGGTAGCAGACTTTGGGCGTGGCACGGGCACCCCAAATCGATGGGTGCACCCTCCTGGCGAGGTGCCTCGGCGAGCGTGGTGTATTCACCTGATCGATTTTGGAATCGTGGATTGGGGAGCGAGCTCACCAACGGGGTGCGGCTGTCGGCCAATGGGAGCAGCGACCGGTGCGCGGCAAGGAAGACCTGACCGGCGAATGTTTGCCAGTGATTGGCTGATGGATTGACTCCGCGGGCAGGGTCGCTGTAACACAGAGCCTTTTTGGTTGCGCAGAGGCGGATATGGGTTCCGGGAGACTTTATCGAGTGAGTGGCTCTTCGATTCACAATCGGGGTGTTTTGGCGACCCAGCCAATCGCTGCCGAGACCTACATTCTGCAGTATCTGGGAGAAAAAATCACCAAGGCAGAGTCAGAGCGTCGCGGGATAGCTCAGATGGCCCGGGGCAAGCGGAATCATAGCGGGCAGGTGTATATTTTTGAGCTGAATAAACGGTATGACCTGGACGGCTTTCGGCAGAATAATCCGGCCCGCTACATCAACCACAGCTGCGATCCAAACTGCGAAGCCGTCAATTGGAAGGGGCAAATCTGGGTAGTGGCCAAACGAGACATCGAGGAGGGCGAAGAGTTAACCTATGATTATGGTTTTGCGCTGGAACATTTCCTCGATCACCCGTGCCGCTGCGGAGCGTCGAACTGTTGTGGATACATCGTTGCTGAGGCAGAGCGACCCAAGCTGCTCGCCATTTTGAAGAAAAGGAATCGAAAAGTGGCAACGAATGGGGCCGGGGATGCGTCTGAGCTAGCGATGACGTTGAAAAGCTGATGGGTGGATTGGCCTCGAAAAAGGTCCTGGTGCTGACCTCAAGCACGGGAGGCGGCCACAACATGCGGGCAAATGCCCTGCAAGCCTGGAGTGAAACACCCGAGGGACGGAGCTTCGGGTTGGAGGTCAAAGTTCACCATGCCTTGGAGGCAACCCATCCGGTCTATTCGTTTGGAGTGACGCTCTACAACCGGATCCAGCAATTTTGGCCCAAGCTACATCACCTCTATTTCAATTTTTTGGAGCATGCCTGCATGCACGATGATCCGGGGAAAATCTGGGGGCGCCGCCGGTTTACCCAGATGATCCGGCGGGAGGCTCCGGATGTGATCGTGAGCACTCATGGCCACCTGAACCATGGCTTTGTGGAGTTGGCGAAGCAGGCAATGCCGGAAAAGACACCACGAACGGTCATCTATTGCGGGGAGTTGGCCGGGGGGTACGGATTTAGTCGGCACTGGGTCAATCCGCGCGTCGATCTCTTTATCGGTGCGGTGAAGGAGACCTGTGAGGCGGCGGCACAAATCGGAATGCCAGACAACGCCAACTGGGTAGGGGGGTTTCTACTCAAACCGCCATTTTATCAGGCCAACAATTCAGAGCAGGTTCAACGTAATTACATCGAGAAGGAGTTGGGGCTCGACCCAGAGCAATTTATCCTTGTGCTGAGCACCGGGTTAAACGGCGCGAATAACCACATGCGAGCCCTTCGCGCCCTGGAGATGCAGCGGGTGCGGCCGCAGGTGGTGGCGATGTGTGGGCGGAAAACCGAAACTATCGAACAATTGCTGCAATGGCAGCGGGAGCATCCCCATTTTACGGTGAGGCCGATGCCTTACTACGGAAAGATGCACGCTTTGCTTAGGGTGGCTTCAGCCGTAGTGGCACGATCTGGAACCGGGACGACGAGCGAAGCGGTAATGTCGGAGTGCCCAATCATCTTCAATGGAGTTGGAGGAATCATGCCTCAGGAAATGATCACGGTGAAGTATTGTCGAAAGAGGGGTTTTGGTGAGATCCTCTACCGCACCCACTTACTCCCCTCGATCGTCAGGCGCTGGATGGCTGAGCCGGCAGCATTGGCTGGAATTAGAACAAAGATGCGGGCTTTCCGTCCCGAGCGGCATCCGCTGGACATTCTCGACAAGCTCCGGTCTTTGGCTGGATGAATGCGGAGCGGACGAGGCTGGCTGCGCGCTTGCATCTGGAAGCCGTCTTTCCCGCTCTGGAGGACTTGACGGCTCTAAGCCCGCAGGGTCAGGGTCTCGGCCACAATCGAATGGTGGTGGTGCAAGCAGGGGAGGAAGGAAAAGTTTGCTTCCGTTCGCAGGAGGGACGGTTGGTTCGGGTTGATTGTGCCGCCGGGGGGCGTCAGGCGATCGGATTGGATTTTAGAAACTCCGTGGCTCTAGTGCGGGCTGCTGAGGGCAAATTGGTATTGCCGAGGATGGTGGGGCTGGCGAGGCACCCTCTGGCTCTCGTCCGTTTGATACTCCTTTTGAAGCGGCTCGACTCGACCCTGAAGTCCGAAGCAACAAACCGTCGCGAGTTGATCCTGCAAGCGGGCCTGCTGCTTATAATATCGCTCCGGGCAAGTGCGGTCCTGGTCGAGGGAGATGCGATTTGCAGGCGCATCCTCGGGGGGATGCCGACCGGGGTGGTAAAGTTATCGGTGGCCGATGGGTCGCTGGGTCCTCATTTCGTCGAACACCTCGATGGACGAATCGCGCTGCACGGGGAGGGGATGAATGGGCGGGAAAATGTGGAGATTTGTTTCCAGAACGCCGATACCCTAGGCGGCATTTTGCGAGATCGGATGGACAGCCATGCGGCGGTTGCGAGTGGCTCTGTGAGGGTGAGGGGGTTGCTCCCTTTGGCAGATGGGCTGGGGATGATTCTGGACCGGGTGGCTCATTATCTGCCGGTAGGGGATGGCTAATGACGACCGGACGACCTTCCGGCGACGGTCGACCTGCCAAGAGGCGGGCGCTTCTCATTTCGCGGATGGCTTGACCGGGAAAGAAACTCCGCTCTGAGTACTGGCTATGGCGTTTGACCGTTTAAAGAAGATCAGGGACTCCTACGACGTAATCGTCATCGGAAGTGGGCTGGGGGGACTCACCTCGGCCAACTGCCTCGCCAAGGCCGGCCATTCGGTTCTTCTTCTAGAGCACCACTATCAACTGGGGGGGTTGGCAACCTGGTTCAAACGCCCGGGAAAACACATTTTCGATATCTCGCTGCATGGCTTCCCGATTGGAATGATTAAGTCCTGCCGCAAGTATTGGACCAAGGAAATCGCTGACTCGATCCACCAGCTGAAAGACGTTCGATTCATCAATCCTGAGTTCGATGTCTGGACGACCTTCGACCGGGTGGATTTCACCCGTCTGCTGGTAGAGCAGTTCCGGGTGTCGGCTGCGACAGTGGAAGGATTTTTTGACCACCTCCGGGCGATGAATTATTACGACCAGGATGGGAGAACAACGGGGGAGCTTTTTGAGGAGTTTTTTCCGGGCCGAACGGACGTGAAGCGTCTTTTGATGGAGCCGATTGCCTATGCGAACGGCTCTTCGGAAGCTGATCCGGCGATAACCTTCGGCATCGTTTTCTCGAACTTCATGAGCAAAGGCGTCTACACCTTCCAAGGCGGCACGGATGTTTTGGTCGGAAAAATGGAGGAGGAGCTTTTGCGGAATGGAGTGGATATCCGCCGGAAGGTTTTAGTCGAAGAGGTGGTCACGGAAGAGGTGGATGGCAAACCGCAGGTGAGGGGGGTTCACGCTGGGGGGCGTTTCATTCCCGCGAAAACCGTCGTTTCCAATGCAAATATAAAGAATACCACCTCGCAGCTGTTGCGGCGCGAGAATCTTGATGCGGATTACCTCAGGGAAATCGATGCGGTCCGCATCAACACCAGCTCCTGCCAGGTTTACCTGGGGTTGAAGGAGGGATCGCAGATACCGGCGATTGGAGATCTCGTTTTTACCTCCGAGGCTCCCCAGTTCTCGAGTGATGAGCTTACCAGTATTCGTACGACGAGCAGAACATTTTCGGTTTATTACCCGGAGGTAAGGCCGCATTTGAAAAAGCCCTACACCTCGATTGTGGCCTCGCTCAATGCGCGGTGGGAGGAGTGGGCCGACCTTGACGAGGAAACTTACAAGCGCGAGAAGGAGCGGATCGCCGAGGAGTCGATCGTCGCATTGGAGCGGTACATCCCCGGGGTGCGCGAGATGCTGGCTCACGTTGAGGCCGCTACTCCGAGAACCATCAACCACTACACCCGGCACATTGGCGGTACCTCTTTCGGGACCAAATTTGAGGGTCTCAAGGTTTCGATGGAGTTGCCGGAAAAGGTCCCAGGCCTCTACCATGCTGGCTCGGTCGGGATCATCATGTCCGGTTGGTTGGGAACCATTAACTACGGGGTCATCACGGCCAACAAGGTCGATAAATATCTCTTTGAGCAGCAACAGCCGACAGTTGTATCGATGGCTTCCTCGTAACTCGGAGGGCGTCGAGATTTTTTTATCGGGCTAAAGTGGCGGAATGGGAATCGCCACAGCCCCTCTTCTTCTCCATTCTTACCGGCTATGACTTCGCCAGACATTTTATCAAAGATCCCCCATCGCCCGCCCTTTCTTTTCATCGATGAAATCGTGGAGACTACCCCGACTGGAGCCACTGCGAGAAGAACTGTGCGGGCGGAGGAGCCTCATTTTGAAGGGCATTATCCAGGAAATCCGATCATGCCCGGCGTCCTCCTCTGTGAAGCGGTTTTCCAAACCGGAGCCTATTTTCTGGTCGGACGTGCCGAGTCCGAAGGCGAGCCAGTCTCCGAGCTGACACCGGTCTTGTCGCGGATTCGGGAAGCGCGCTTCAAGCAGATGGTGAAGCCGGGGGATGAACTTTTGATTTCTGTGGAGATGCTGGAGACGGTGACCAAGTTTCACTTCATGAAAGGGATTGTCCGCAAAGGTGGAAAGACCGTGCTAACCCTCGAATTTGCTCTTGCGCTGATATGAGCTTTCTCGGAATTGAAGACAAGATCTACCTCGTTTTAGGGGTTGCGAACAAGAAGAGTGTTGCTTGGGCCATCGCAAAGACCCTTGAGGCCAACGGTGCTACGGTAGTCCACAGTGTCCGGAATGAAGTGCGTAAGGAAGGGTTGAACCGTTTGATGGGGGAACGCCTGGTCTTGACCTGTGACGTTGAGCGGGAGGCCGAGATCGAGAAGCTGGCCACTGAACTCGAGGAACGGGGCATCATGTTGGACGGCTTCGTTCATTCGATTGCCTTTGCTGACTATTCCGATGGGTTTCACCCCTTCCACGAGACCCAGCGAGATCGCTTTCTGCAGGCCACCGCGATTTCTTCCTTCTCGCTGGTTGACCTGGCGAGGTGCCTGAAACCTGTTTTGAAACCGGATGGGTCAGTAGTCTCGATTGGGATTTCTTCCTATGTGACCGCAGAGAATTATGGATACATGGCTCCGATCAAGGCATCGCTTGAGACGAGTTCCCGCTTCCTGGCCAAGTCCTTCAGCGCTGATACGCGGGTGCGATTTAATACGGTTAACGCTGGGCCTCTGAAAACCTCCGCCTCGGCCGGAATCCCCGGTTACCTGGAGAGTTATCTCTACGCTGAAAAGCTTACCCTTCGCAAGGAAGCCCTGAAGACGGAAGAAGTCGCGGACGTAGCAGTCTGGTTATTGAGCCCTCGTTCGTCTGGAGTGAATGGCCAGGGAATCGTCGTGAACGCTGGGATGGACTTTAACTACTTCGACAAGGAGGTCATTCAGTTGACGATGCGGCCCTAGAAATATGGTGCGAGCTGGGGTTCAAGTTTGGGGTCCAGCTCGAATTCCGTAAGGCGGCTTGAAGGATTTGTAGGTAAGCTATGGTGGGAGGGAAAGACCTAATCGGCTGGGGATGGCCAAGCGGTCCGGAGCTGGGAAAAGCTTTGGAGAAGGCTCGTTTGCTGGAGATGGAGGGTCTTTCGTTGGCGGCGATTCGGTCCCAGCTCGAGCCGTTGAGAGAAGCTCTAACGATTAAGATGGAACTCCGCGAACCGGATTCGGAGCGGCTGAAGATTGCTTTGGATGCTGACGGTCCGGCCGAAGAGGCGAATTTGGTGGCGGTTCGCAGGCAAATGGAGGGAATGGTTCGGATTCCGGTTGTTGAAAAAGCCGCACTGTTGCCTGACGCCTGCCCGGTTGGAAACGAGAAGACAGCGATCACGGTGGGAGGGGCAATTGCTGTGAGGGGGGCAATCATTCCCAGTGCGCACTCTGCGGATATATGCTGCTCAATGTATTGTTCGCTTTTTGAAGAGGTCGGGAAAGGCACCAAGGAAATGATGGACGTACTCCAGCGCAGTACACGCTTTGGCATCGGCGGAAGACAGCCAGAGACCCAGATTCACCACCCGGTTCTTGAGGAGAAAGTCTGGCGGAACCCATTTTTGGCCGGTTTGGAAAAACTAGCTTTGGTCCACCTGGGCGACCAGGGTGACGGAAATCATTTTGCCTTTTTAGGGCGCATTGCTTTCTCCGCATCGCAGATCGAACTCCTGGCCGGGGCCGGATATGGATCGTTGGGCTCGGATATCGAGGCGGGTAAACCTTATCTGGCGCTTGTCACCCACCATGGGTCTCGCGGTCTGGGCGCCCAGGTTTATAAGCGCGGGCAGAAGGCAGCGGCCGCTCACACTAAAAGGGTCGCCAAGGAGGTACCCAAGTCTGGCTTTTGGTTGGACGCCGAGACAGAGGAGGGTCGCGCATACTGGGATGCATTGCAGTATGTTGCTCGTTGGACGCGAGCTAACCACCAGGTCATTCATCGGAATTTTCTCAGTAATCTCGGCAAGGTTCGGGCCCTAGCTGAGTTTGGGAACGAGCACAATTTCGTTTGGAGGCGGGAGGACGGTCTCTACTATCATGGAAAGGGTGCCACCCCGGCGTGGGAGGACAAGCAGGGGAGACCGCTCCTTGGGTTGATCCCTCTGAATATGGGGGCACCGATTCTAGTGGTATTGGGAAGATCGAACGAAGCCTATCTCGGGTTTGCGCCGCATGGTGCTGGCCGAAATTTATCGCGGTCGGCTCTGGTGCGAACCATTGCTTCAGAAGGCGAAAAGCCGGACGGGAGAACGATCGAGCAGGTGATCGCAGCGTCGACAACTGGTCTCGATGTGCGCTGGTGGAGTGGCAAAGCTGATCTCTCTGAGACTCCCCTGGCCTACAAACCGCCGACGGCGATCATCGCTCAGATTGAAAAATATGGATTGGCAACGATCTGCGGGATGATTGAACCCCTTGGATCGATCATGGCAGGCGATTTTGGCCCGGCTCCCTGGAAGCGAGCCAAAGACCAGCTGTCAGCCAAAGACTATCGCCAAATGGACCATCGGCGGGAGCGTAGAAGTTCAAAACAGCATCTTCCCGACGATCCTGATTGCGAGGAATAGTTCAGGAGAAGAAAATTCCAGAAACCATTTGCTGAACTCTCGTGCCCTAAATTGGTTTGAACTTTTCGCTAAACTCCACCTCTTAAGCATCAATGGAATCCTTGCTCTCTACCCTAATGCCCAGTGTTTTATTCTATCTCCTTCTGTCAGGATTTGCAGTCGCTTCGCTCACCGCAAATCCGGCTGCAGAGGATTTGGCGATCAACGTGGACTCAGATTTAGTGGCGGGATTGATTGAGGTGACCGACGCGAACCCGGTGGTAGCTATCCTGGAAGGAGAACTGGACGAGGAGGGTGAAGGGAATTCAGATCGGCGGCCATCTGGCGAAGAGGTTCGTTCAGCGCGTTCAGGGGGGGAGATGGAGACGATGATCGACAAGCTCTCTAACGAGAACCGTCTTTTCGAGGAAATGCTCAAGCGGAGCTTAAGAGAAGAGATGGCCGAGATTCGTCGGATGGAAACTGAAGTGCGTTTGGCGGAGCAGCGTTTGAAGAAAGAGCTCGTCGATCGGGAAGGGATGATTGCGAGGGAGCGCACCGAGCTGAATTTAAGAAGGGCAGAGGCAGAAGCCCAAGTCGCGGAGATGGAAGCCATGAACCGACGGATGGCGGTCGAAATGGAGAACCAAAGGCGTCAATTGGAGACTGAGATGCAAGCAATCAGCCAGGAGCGTGAACGGTTGGCGGCTGAGCGTTCGCTGGCCGAGGAGCGCAACCGGGCCCGGCTTGCTGAGATCCAGGCTGAAAGGGACCTCCTCGCGGCTAACAATGCTCTGCGTCAGGAATCGATGCGAGAGAAAGAAATGGCAGTTCAAGCCAAGCAGACTGAGCTGCAGGAGAGCATGATCGAACTCGATCTTCGGAACAAGGTCCTCTCCATGGAGCGAATGGAGGGAGAGGCGGCGCTTACGCGGATCGACTCGGAGCTCCGGCTCCTGCGAGCACAAAGAAACCGGCGGTCGACGGTTGAATCTGACTTAGCCTTTCCAGAGGTTCCTTTTGAAAACGGAGTCCTGAGAATCTCTGACCGCAGAATACCGCTCAACGGACCGATCATTTCTGGAACTGGAAATCACATCACCCGGCGTATTCACTTTTTCAATAACCAGTCCAAGACTGAACCGATCTTCATCGTGATCGACAGCTGCCCGGGCGGTTCTGCCATGGAAGGATACTTGATTCTGAAAGCGATGGAGGCGAGCGAGGCTCCAGTCCACGTGGTGGTGAAGTCCTTTGCGGCCAGCATGGCAGCCATTATCACCACCCGTGCCGATCACAGCTATGCCTTCCCCAATGCGATTATTTTGCACCACCAGCCCATGTCGGCGATGTCCGGGAATTTAACGGAACAGCGGGAGGCCGTCCGTACTTTGGAGGAGTGGTCCGTGCGTTTGCTCCAGCCAGTGGCTGAGAAGATGGACCTCACCTTGGAAGAGCTTGTCGTCGAGATGTATAACAACCGCTCGACGGGGGATTGGTTCGAGTTTGCTGACAAAGCTAGAGAATTGCGGTGGGTCAATGACATCGTCACCGAACTGCGTGAGGAGTCTATTCTCGAGAGACCGACTGATCGCGCACCTGTGCCTTGGTGGATGGCATTATTTGGTCAGGCGGATGCCTCCGAAGTTGAGTTTCTAGATCGCGAATACCCAAAGCAACTTGAGCTTCCGCCCCTGCGTCCCTTTGACAGTTACCTGATCCACAATCCGAACGGCCTCTATGTTTGGTAGAAGGACCCGTTAGAGATTCAGACAAGTCGGTGGTTTCTGAGCCAGGGCTCTTTGGCGGTCTGAAGTCCTGAGCGCTCACCGAAGATGTCCGAGCATGAGCGCCACGGTCATTCCCTATCGCTTCGCCGGATTGTTTCAAAGATTGAGAATTCCGTTGCCACCCTTGCAGAGACCATTGAACTTGATCCTTTTCGATGGAAGAGACACACGATCAGGCCGGGTTGGATACCAGTGATTTGATTGCCGTTCGGCGGGCCAAGCTTGCTGAAATGAGAGCAGAGGGGCGAGACCCCTTTCGAGAAAACTGGAGTCAAGAGCACACATCAACCCAGGCGTTGGCTCTCTACGCGAAGTGGAGGACTAGCGCCGAGGGGGAGGAAGTGCCGAGAGTCTCGGTGGCAGGGAGAATCGTGGCGTTTCGTCTGATGGGAAAGGCCGCATTCATCAAAATCCTCGATCGTGATGGACGCCTTCAGGCGTATGTTCGAAAGGATGAAGTAGGGGAGGAGGAGTACCTACGTTTTAAAAAGTTCGACCTCGGAGATATTGTGGGTTTTGAGGGAGAGCTCTTTGAGACCAAGACGGGTGAAGTAACCGTTCGGGTCCAAAAAATAGCCCTCTTGGCAAAGTCCCTTCGTCCACTTCCGGAAAAGTGGCACGGATTGACCGATGAGGACCAAATTCTCCGCCGTCGGTATCTCGACCTGATTGTAAACGAGAAGTCGCGCGAGCGATTCAAGAGGAGATCCCGGATAGTCTGGGAAATCCGACGCTTTTTGGTTGATCGAGAATTTATGGAGGTCGAAACCCCGGTACTTCAGGGGGTCGCGGGAGGGGCGGCGGCGCGTCCCTTTGAGACGCATATGAAAGCTCTGGACTGTCCTTTTTTCCTGCGAGTCTCGCTTGAGCTGTATCTCAAACGGATGTTGGTCGGCGGGTTTGATCGGGTTTTCGAATTGGGCCGAACCTTCCGGAACGAGGGTTTGTCGAGAAGGCACAATCCAGAATTCACGATGCTGGAACTTTATCAGGCCTACTCCGATGAACGCGGGATGATGGAGTTGGTCCGCGGGTTAATCCTCCACGTTTGTGATGTGGTTTTAGAATCCCGAACGGTATCCCGCCCGGACGGGACCGAGATCAATTTTGATGGACCGTGGGAAGAGGCTGAGTACGGAGCGCTCATTCGGGAGCGAACCGGTGACGCGGACTGGTTTGACCGTTCCAAAGAGGAAAAGTTGAAAGCCTGTTCGGAGCTCGGGATCGAAGTGGATCCAAATCTGGAAGACTTTGAGGTTACTAACAACGTATTCGAAAAATTGATCGAACCCACCCTTATTCAGCCAACTTTTGTAACCCGCCTTCCCAAGGAGTTGATTCCGTTGGCCAAGACCAACCTCGAGGATCCCGGTACCCTGGACATTTTCGAGCTTTGCATCAACGGCCAGGAGATAGCGCCGGCATATTCGGAACAGAATGATCCGTTGGTTCAGCGTGAAATGTTTCAGATTCAGGCCGGGGAGGAGATTCAGAAGATCGATGAAGATTTTCTTGAGGCATTGGAGTACGGGATGCCTCCTGCTGGAGGGATGGGGATAGGGATTGATCGGCTGGTCATACTGTTGACCGAAGCATCTTCAATCAGAGAAACCATCCTTTTCCCGACCTTACGTCCTTGAGCTATCTGGCCCAAACGGTATCTGAAGTTAAGTAAGTCTTTGCAATCAATCGTTTTATGGAATAAATAAATATCTTTTGAGGTTGGTGAACAGCTTGCAGAGTCACCAGTTGTTAATGGTTGTGTTAAAATACGGACTCATGTAGAAACCGGTTTGTTGAGGGTTGACAACGGCATCGGCCCAAGGTTTACTCTTATCATGCAATCTCGCGGAGTCCATTCACGCCCTGGGCGTGCTGCTTTTACCCTCTTGGAGGGAATGATAGCTCTTACCATTTTTATCGTGATGGTAGTGGCACTTTCGAACATGACGATCACCGCGCAGCGAATGGCCTATCAGAACGTGATCCAGACAGCTGCCTACTCGGTAGCACAGGGCTACCTCGAGCAGATCAAAAGTCTTCCTGGGACTCAAGTTCAGAGAGCCATAAATGTTGGCACGGTCCCACTTCGCACAAGAAGCATTTCTGCCTTGGCTACCGATATTGGAGGGACTCAGGTTGACGATTGGCTCTATCCCAATACCCTCAACCTAACTTCTCTTTCCGATTCACTGGAGGTAATCAACGAGAAAGAGATCATGATTGACCTTGACCTGAGTGGTGGAGGGGAGGGTGTGCCGCAGACCATGCGGATGTGGATCGATGTTGAGGTCCACCCCGTCCGGACCCAACTTGGGGAGGCGTACCTCATTGACATTCAGTTTGCCTATGAAGACCGCTATCTCCGAGGTGTTCCCCAGACGAGAACCGTTTGGGTGCGCAACGGCTCAGGGGACTACACTCAGGAATCCCGGAGACTGGCCTTTGGTCCAAGGAACACCGGCCGATTGCAGGTCATGTCAACGCTCCTGAATATAGACTCTCTCGACACTTATCTTGGTGGCACCTTCGCCCCTCCAACTACTCCTTAATCATGACGAAAAGAAACTCATCCAAGCCTTTCGAATCGGCTGTTGTTCGTGGGTTTACCCTACTTGAAGTCCTAATCGCCGTTTCGATCGTTCTTACCGCAATCGGAATGTCGTTCGGTTTCCTGACCGAAGCTGCTAAAATCAACTTCATCAGCGGTGAGAAGAACGAAATCAATCAAGACCTCAGGAATGTGGTCGATCGTTTGTCGCGAGACGCCAGGCAGGCAAACTTCTTCCTTCTATACCGCTCCGAGGCGACGGAAGATCGGGACAGTAGCGGGGACCGCTTATTCGGTGGGAATTCCGGGGACTTTCTCGTGCTGATCGAAAAGGCTCCTCACTCGACTTACTTGGACGCTTCCAGTGCAAGGCAGCCCAGGCCAATTCGCGGACTCACAATCTACTTTCGTTCAGTGACGGGGGTTGAGAATGGTCAGGCTGTCGGTCCTGTGAGGGTCTTCCGGAGAACTTTCAATCCTGCGATCACCGATTTGAATTCCATTCGGAATCCCGAGCTTCTTTATCCAACTGAACAGGAATTGGCTGCAGCCCCTCGAATCATGGCGTTCTCCGAGGGACTAGCTAACGGACGACTTTTCTACAATCATTTCGACCGCACCATCATGATCAACGGGAAAATTTTGCATGGCAACGCTGCCAAACGCGTTACCGACACCTACAACTTCTCGATCTCGCCTCGAGGTTAACTTCTACGCTAAAACCTTATGAAAACCCACATCTCAGAGCGTTGGCCTCTCGGCCGAATCACTCCTTCCACCCTGGCAGGAGGCAAACCCGAGTCCCCGAAATCCGGGAATGCAATTTTCGTGGTCGCCTTGGTAATGGCTGCCATATCCTTGGTTGTTGGTAGCCTCCTTCAACTTGGAGTCCAGGAGTCTCAAATGAACGCCCGTCGGGTTGTCGATATGGAAGGCCGCAACGCTGTGGAGTCTGCCATTGAGGTAGCCACGAGCTTCCTCCACGGACGTTTTTCAGCCGAGACGAGTTTATCGAACAACAATATTCCTTTCACGCTCTCCGAAGCAGAGGCTGAAGCGATCAAAAACCCAACGAAGCACGTTACTGACGTTTCAGTCGAATCGGTCACGAATGTGGTCACCAATCAACGTCTCTTCATTGATCCGAGCGACCCGGAAAACCTGAATGATCAGCACCGCGGCAAATTCATCACAATCAGTGAGTGGGAGATTGTATCGAGCGCCAACGTTGATTTTCGAGGTGGCGAACGAACTATTCGGGCATCCCAGACATTTCAGGTGAGGGAGGCCCCTCTCTTCACTCATGCTATCTTTTACAACATGGATCTCGAGTTTCACCCCGGGCCTGAGATGATTATCTCGGGACCAGTCCATTCGAATGGAGATATTTGGGTGGTTGCGAAAGAAGCCCTTTATTTTAAGGATGTGGTCAGCGCTACCGGGGGTATCAAGGTTGGAATGATGCAGCAGGACTATCAGTTGGACTGGAGTGCGATGCCTGGGGAAAATACTCAGGACGGGCGTAAAGTCTGGTTTAATTCTGGTTCAGATAAGGGGGCGAAAAAGAATAAGATCGATGGTGTGGATTTCTTCTTCAACAACCTTGATGCAGACAACGGTAAGGCTTACAACAAAGCTGAGCGTTACATCGACGCAAGATCAGACAGCGATACACTTGCTTCGAAGGGCTACACGGATTTTACCGATTTCCTTATCAACTTGACTTCTGGAATGGTTCTTTCCGGGGAGGATTCTGCTCCTCGCTTGCTCCCTATGGATATGCCACCCTACAAGCCCGATGTAGTGGACGATGGGGTTTACAATCCTTCCAACCCTGGATATGCCCTTATCGAGCCGCCAGCCACCGCGAGCAGCCCTTCGGACCCCAACAGCCTAAATCAGCTCCACAAGGGTGCCTTCGAAACCGATAAGTTTGGGTTCAAGGCCGGGATTACTTTTGAGATTCAGCACAAGCCCGCTACTGTCCCGGCCAATGCTATTCAGCTTGTCGCCAAAGGAGGCTCACGAGCAAATGGTGATCTTACGGACTACTACATTGTGCCCAAACGAATTAAGAGAGGGAACCCACACAACATGAGGAGTGCCGATCTTGAGATAAAGGACGTGACAAACTCGGACGGAGACACCGTTCAGGTTCCCCAGGTTCAATATGAGGAGATTTTCATCAAGCCAGAGGCTGTCGATTCGTTTGCTCAAATGCGTATTTATACTGAGTCTGGAGAAAAGCCAGTCGATGGCATTTATGACGCCCGCCGGAAGCGCGCGCACGACCTCGTTTCCATAGATTTGGGTGCTTTTAACGAACAAGTAGTTGGATACAAGAAGGATGGTGATGCCTACGTTTATGATCCTTTGGTCGCTGATAATTTTACCAACTTTAATCCAGCACAGGATTACAACGGTGTCGTTTATGTTGAGTTTCCTACCGGCACGCCAGATACCTCGCGGGAGGACAAACTCATCGTAGACAAAGATGCGATCGACAAAGTCCGGAAGGACAAGGTTGGTAATTCGGAGGCTGACGTTGCGGTCGCTTTGGTCCTCGAAAATGCTAGCAAGATTCCTGACCCAGCTTTCAACCGTAATCAAGCTGGTCGATCCGAGGGCTTCACATTGGCAACCAACGGAATGCTCTATGTTAAGGGTCACTTCAATGCTGACGGTGATCCCGACACCGGTAGCTCAACCAAGGCAGATTCCGGCCACGACACGGTTGCCGCACTAGCAGCCGATGCGATTACCATCCTCTCGCCCAGTTTCGACTTTTCCAAGTCAAAGGATGGGGGCAGGGGACCACAGGCTTCGTTCACGGAGTTCAATGGTGCAATCATTACCGGTCTAATGCCCTCTAATCGCGATGGTAAAGATGGGATTGGTAGTGGCGGGAGCATTAACCTGCCAAGATTCTTGGAGTCTTGGAGGAAAACCGAATTCCGCTACCGGGGATCCATGGTAGCGCTCTTTGAATCTGAAATAGCCAATGAGCCCTGGTCGACCGCCTACTACAGTCCTCCAATCCGTGATTGGGGCTTCTTTAGTCGTTTTGGCGAGGGCTACCAACCACCGGGTACCCCTGTGCTGCGTACTTACCACAAGCTGGACTTCAGGTACCTTACCGCAGGGCTCTAAGGGAGCTGTGGCAGCAATTGGCCGCTGAAACGCTGAGGCGATCATCAAAGTTTCGGCCCAATCCGACCCAGTTTGGATTGGGCTTTTTTATCGTTCGGTGAAGTCCGACCCATGGTGGGTCACTGCCATATTTGGTTTTCCAGCTCAGCAAGTTGAACCTTCCTTTGGAAAATATGGGCTGTGAATCAAAGATTAGTTGACTCGAACATTTCCGATTGAGATATTTTTGGTTTGCTCGGAGAGGTGCCAGAGTGGTCGAATGGGCATGATTGGAAATCATGTGAGCGGGCAACCGTTCCGAGGGTTCGAATCCCTCCCTCTCCGCCATTCCCTTTAAGCGAAGTGGTTGATTTGCATTAATTTGCGTAAAATAAACGACTTAATCCGTAACAGATCGTGCAACTGAAGTTCACTGAATGCGATCAGAATTAAGGTTTTCGCCTTAACTGTGCCTTAATCGGGGTGTCTTTTTTCGTGTGCAGGACACGAGAAATAAATCCAAGTGATCTCATGGGAGCACTACCTTGGCGTGGCAAAAAAGGAGGATGCCGATGGGGTGGTTTTGGGGGCATTATCAGGCATGGCCCAATTCCAGGGCTCACCAGCCTCTTGCGCCATTCGTGCTCAAATTTCCCCTCCCACACCTTTGAATTTCTCCACGAAGGCGGCGATCTTTTGGAAGACGGTCTGCTTCTTGGTCAGATACTGCGGATTGAGCGGACTCATTTTAGGGAG
>DAISIK010000032.1:0-36442 GCA_036822055.1 Puniceicoccaceae bacterium | reverse complement strand
CGGATCAAAGGCCGGGGTTTCAACCCCGGTGTAAATGGACAAAAAGGTTCGCGTCCTGAAGGGACGCCGGATGAGATGCGCCGGATGGGTGCGCCGGGAGGGGAGGGCGCGGAGAGGGGCTCAGAGGTTGGCGCCGTTGGTTTGGATGACTTGTTGGTACCAGTTGGCGGATTCTTTCGGGGTGCGGGTTCCGTCGCGATAGTCGACGTGGATGAGACCCATCCGGATGGAGAAGCCTTTTTGCCATTCGAAATTATCCATCAGGGACCAGTAAAAATAGCCGAGGATGGGTAGGCCTGAGCTGGAGGCCCGGCGTAATTCGAGGAGGTAGCGACGGGTGAAGTCGATTCGTGCGTAATCGTTGACCGAGCCGTCCAGTTCAACCCAATCGGTCGTCGCGGTTCCGTTTTCGGTGATGACGAGGGGTAGTTTATAGCGTTCGTAGATGAAGCGGGTAACCCAATACATGACCCCTGGTTCCATTTTCCAATTGTAGGTACTTTGGGGGTAGCCCTGATGACGCTTAACGACTTCGGGCCCGTCGTCGCCCATGCGATAAACTTGCCCGTTATAGAGATTGGAGCCGTGAAAATCGAGTGGTTGTTTGATGGTCGCAAAATCAGAACTGGGGAAATTTGGCAGGGCTCGTCCATAGCGCCGCAGACCAGCCTCGGGGTAATGGCCGAGGATGGCGGCGTCCGACCACCACGCAGTATTCCAGAGCCGTTCCTCTTCGACGGCGAAGGTGACCTGGCGGGCGGCCTCAATATCAGCTGGTGAATCGCTGGCCGGGATGACGCCGTGGCCGACGGGAGCCCAGCCGACTCGGGGAGTTGACTTGGCGTATTCGCGGATGACCTCCACGGCTCGTCCGTGGGCAAGAAGGACATGATGACTGGCTTGGAGAACTTCGCGAAGACCGAGCCGAAGACCGGGGGCGTGTTGCCCCTCATGATGGCCAAGCTCAATGAAGCACTGGGGTTCGTTGAGGGTCATCCAGTTTTGTACCCGATCAGAGAAGTGATCGACGACTGTCCGGGTGTAGTCTGCAAACCAGCGGGGGCTCTCGGGGTTGAGCCATCCGCCCTTGAGAAAGAGGGCGTATGGATAGTCCCAGTGGAAAAGGGTAGCCCACGGTTGGATACCTCGGGCGAGGAGTCCATCGACGAGGCGGTCGTAGAAGGCTAGACCCTCTGGATTGATGGCTCCGACGCCCTCGGGAATCAGACGGGGCCATGAGAAAGAGAACCGATAGCCACGAAGACCGATCCGAGCCATGAGGTCGAGATCCTCTTCAAGGCGGTGATAGTGGTCGCAAGCCACGGTGCCATCGTCGCCCTCGAAGGTGTTCCCCGGCTCCGAGCAAAACATATCCCAGACGCACTTGCCGCGACCGTAGGAGCGGGCGGCGCCCTCGACTTGATAGGAGGCGGTGGCGGCACCCCAGATAAAATCCTGGGGAAAGGTGCTAGGTTTTTCAGGCATGAGTATGATGAAGGAGGGGTGAACTCTGATTTGAAAGGGGAGAAGCAAGGGCTTGTTTGAAAACCATGTAGACGCCGGCTGTCCAACCGAGCATGGGCGGCATGGGATACTCATTGGCAACTTCTATGGTGCCCTCGACAACGTTGTATTTTTCCCAGAGGTGTCCGGTTTCGGAAAAAACCTTTTCGATGAGGTCGTTGTGTTTGAGGGCCAGGCGTCGGGCACTCTCGTGATGGCCGTAGCGAAGGAGTCCGCTGTAGGCGGCATAGGTCAAGGGTGACCAACCATTGGGGGTGTCCCATTGTTGGCCGCAGGAAAAATTACTCTGATTTGCAGCGACCAATCCGTGGGGCCTTTCAAGTTTTTCGAGCAGCACGGGAATCGAGCGACGGGCCTGATCTTCAGTGGCGATCCCGGCAAAGAGCGGATAAAAGCATCCGGCGTGGACAACGGAGGAGAAACGGTCCTCCGCGAGATGCCGATGGTTGAAGATGGAGCGTTGTTCATCCCAAAGCTCGCGCCGGCAGCGATCGGCCAGAGTGTTCTTTTTCTTCGTAAAGTGATGGTGTTCGCCAGCGAAGCCGAGATGGTTGGCACATTGTGCAGCGGCGGCGTAGCTGAGGACGAGGAGGCTGTTTAGCTCAATGCTGGCCCAGGAGGGGCAGTCGTGTTCGTAGGTGGTGCAAAAGTCCCAGCCGGATTCGCACTCGGCGATGAACTGGAGGCCAAAATAGAGTTGATCACTCCGCGAGAGTGGTTGCCGCCAGGCTCGAGAATGGTCAGCGCAGCCCAGCAATTCGGTAGGGTTGGCCTGGGCATAGTAGTGGAACAGTCCGCCCGGAGAGCGCCGCATGGTTTCCCAAAAGCAAAGCTCTGTTTTAAGGGCACTGAAGAGGCGTTTGATGAATGGTAGATCGGCGGGCTCCTGAGCGAGGTAGTGGGTAACCATCAGGCCGAAATGGGGCGGCTGGCTACGGCTGAGGTAAAAGGTCCGATTGCCGTTGGGAATGAAACCGTACCGCTCTACAAGGGCGCAAAGATTTTCAAGATCATGGCGGGCCTGGTGTTGAAACCCGAGGTGGGAAAACCCCAGGTGCGAATAGAAGAGGTCCCAGTAGTAAAACTCTCTGAGTTCACCCCGGAAACAGGGAGTGGTGAAGGGATGGGGAAGGGGCAGATGGTTCTCGTCGAGATCTCCGGGATGAACAATGGTTTTGGGGAGGTTTTGGCGGAGGTATGCGACGATGGATTCCACTTTGAAGGGGCTGGCTGAAGCCACGGACTCAGCGCAACTCGGATTGGAGCTGAAAGAAAGTGACGGAGTGGCGGGGCAGAGAGACCCCGCTGGCCTGGTTGAGGGAGGGCTCGGAGCTGCCCTGGTGGAGGCCGGATTCATCAATTCGCTGCCATTGAGTAACGGAGAAGGAAGATGGCTGACGAAGGCTGAGTTGCTGGGGAAAATCGGTGCGGTTGACAACCATGAGATGTAGACCGTTGGGCGATTTTTCGACTGCGAGAATTTCAAGAAGGTGCTCGGTATCCGTTTGAGCGTCGAGGACTGCCCCGATCATATGGGTATTGGCGAGGTGGAAGAGGTGAGCGGCGGGTCGCAGCTCAAAGTTGTGACCGATCTTACCGTAGATTCCATCGTACTCGTTCCAGGCGTTGCCCACGTCGAGACCGGCGTGAACGAATTCAATGAAACAGAGGGCATCGAAGACGGCCCCTTTGTGGTTGGTCATGCGGGGCTCACGGGTTTCCCACGTCCAGGAGATGTTATATTCGTTGAGGTGGATTTCGACCGAATTTTGTGGATCGATTTTATCCAGACGCTCGCGGATATCCCGTAGGTGCTGGCCGATGCGCCGGGATTTGTCGTAAATGCTGGCGTCGGATTCGTTGAGGTCGCCACTTGCGTAGGCATGTACGGAAAGAAAATCGAGATTGGGCAGGGTAGCTGCGGCAAAGGCCTCAATGTCGTCAAGGTAATCGGGGCGCATGATGGACGGGCCACCGGTTTTGATGGACGGATCAACCGCTTTCATGGCGACGGCGGCGCGGTTATAGATGTCAGCCAGTTCGAGGAGGCGATCGGGAAGGCCAGCCCGCCGTAAATCGACCCAGTAGCGTCCATCCTTCTCGTTGGTGATCTCAAAGTACTCGATGCCAAGACCTCCCTCAATATTGAGGATGCGGACTGCCTCGGCACAGAACTCGGCAAAGCTGTCGAATTGGTCGGAGTCGAGAAAGCCGTCTCTATCGGCATCCATCCAACTGGGCCAGGATGAGATATTGAAAACCCGGCGTGCTCCATCGCCGAGGGGAGGAGCCATGGTGTGGAGAAGTTTTTCGCGATCCCAATCCTGGAGGTCTGGTCGGGTGAGAGCGGCGGGGTTTTTGCGCGAATCGCCTGCCATACCAGCATAGTGGTAGCGGAGGGTGCCAGACTTGAGGTAGGCGACGGCTTCCTGGTACCGGGGATCGTGGGTAACCTCCGGCTTGAATCCCTGGAAGATGGCAACGGAAAATTGGTGTGGGGTGGACTGTTTCGGCTCGGGGAGCCTGGCAATCTTCAGAGAGGTGAGGGCTGACTTCTGTGCCGAAGGTTTAGTAGCGATCCCGCCGGCGAGGGCAGCGGTTTCGAGACTTGGGGCACCGGTGAGGTTCGTCGTGCCGGGGGCAGGGGAACCCACAGGTCGGAAGGCAATGGCATCGATGCCGGATCGGGAATCCTCGGCTCCCGGGCCGGAGAGGATGAGGATTTGCTCTCCGAGATCGGATCGAGAAAAGCTACCAAACCGCAGCCAAGTCCACTGTGGTGGAGAGTCAAAGAGCCAATTGAACTCCTTTTGAGCTCCTCCGGCTTGAATCCCCTTCAGTTGGACAGCCTGCCCCCTTACCCGGACCCAAAGATCGAATGGATCTCTGGAGTCCGGGACAGGATGAATGAGTAGCGGGTGGTAAACGCGGGGATTGTGCAGGTAGGCTCCCGAGGAAGCCCCTCCATCCTGAAGTACCTCACTCTCGGCAGCGGGATGATCCTCTGCCTCGACCAGTTCGGGAAGGACGCCCGATGCTGAGCTGAATTTACCCCCGAGGAGGCTGACGAGGAGCAGGACCAGTACGGAAGGGGTAATCAGACGGGGCATTTTCTGTTAACAAGGAATTAGACCAAACGGATCGGTGAGCCCGGAGTAGGCGTCCTCAGGAGCTTAGCGACGGCGGATGCCGCAAAGGCCGAGGGCTGCGAGGACGGTAAGCATTCCTGCGCTTCCTGGCTCGGGAACCACGATGACATCACTCAGGTTTGCCCCAGCGCGGATCGAATCAAAGGTCGCGGCGCCATTGGAGACCGTAAGGGCGAGGGCGTCGGCAGGATTGAGTGCGAGAGTTCCAAACTCGAATTGGTTTGAAAAACTTGCGGTTACCGACGCGTTGCTGGCGAGGTTCGTTTCGATTATCCCTGCGGTGGTCAGGTTGTTGAAGGCAGCCTGGTTGAAGAGGTAGATATCGATGGTGGTGGTGTTTCCGGTGAAGGCACCGTAGTTGATGTTCCCAAACTTGGCCAAAAAGAGGTAGACTACGTCGTCGGCAAGGGAGAAATCAGCCACTGCATCGGGGTTGGAACCAATGCCACCGCGAATCTGATAGGGAGCTGAAAAACCGCCTGAGAACTTGGAGTCGGTGGCATACTTGGTGAATCCACCAACGCCGCCGTCCTGGAAGCGGGTACCAAAGACGGTGCCTCCAGCAAATTCAGTGATGTCCACATCGCCATCTTGTTTGATCAAGTAGCTGATCCAGAGATCACTGATGCCGGGGGTGCTGTTGCCCCAGGGGCGGGCGAGGGTGCCGGTGTTTCCATCGCCAAAGGCTTCGATCAAGACGGCGTTTCCCGAGGTGGCAAGACCACTAAACTGAAGACCGGCCACGGTGGATTCGGTAGCGATGCCGACCGAAGAAAAACTCCAGGCTGTCGGATCGAAGCCGAGACCTCCGGACTGCCCAGCGGCGGACCCTGGGGATGGGTAATCGAAATCCTCCTGAACATAGGCGGCCGCGAACGAACCAAGGAGGACGGTGGATGCAAGAACAGAGAGGGACTTTAGCAGTTTCATGGATATGATTGGATTGAGGTAAGGTCAGGGGACTCAGGCCGAGGTCCTGACGTCTTAAGGGTTAAGACACCTCAGATTTAAATGTTGAGCTAATCGTTACAAGAATGCCCCTCCTTACCGTTAAGTTTGACTTTTTGTTTCACCTCGGAAAAGGTGGTCGCCGATGAATGTTCAGCCGACGATGCGTCAGATTGCCAAGGTTGCCGGGGTATCCCACGTGACGGTTTCGCTAGCGCTGCGCCACGATCGAACGATTCCGAAGCGAACAATTGAGCGGATCGAAGCGATAGCGGCCGAGATGGGTTATAGTCCAGACCCGGAGGTATCCAAGCTGATGGCGCGGATCCGCAAAAAGAAAACCCCGGGTTTCCAGGGAACCCTGATCTGGTTGACGGCTTGGGAGTCTCCTGAGGCTTGGAGGCGTTGGTTGGCGGATGAACGCTTTCACCTGGGAGCCGAAGAACGGGCGGCGCAGTTGGGCTACCGGTTGGAATCGTTTTGGTATCGTGAGCCGAGTTTGAAGCCGCAGCGCATCGCCTCCATCTTTCGCGAGCGAGGGATCGAGGGAATCCTGGTAGCAGCTCTCCCTGATGGAATGCATCGGTTGGAGTTTGAGTGGGAGCATTTTGCCAGCGTTAGCCTGGGCTACAGCTTGTTTGAGCCTCAGCTGAATTGCGCGGAGTCGGCGGGTCGCTTTAATCTGGAGCTTGCGCTCCAAACGGTGCGGATGCGCGGGTACCAGCGTCCGGGACTATTGCTGAGCCACGGAATGGACGAGCGGGTTCGGCGGGCATGGTCGGGGATGTATCTTTCGGATCAACTGGATCGCCCGGTGAGGGAGCGAGTTCCCTTGCTCTTCAAGAAGGAGGTTACCCGAGCGCTGTTTGAAAGATGGTTTGAACGGCACCGGCCAGATGTCGTGATCTCGAATGAATATGAGGTGGATGAGTGGCTTGAGGATCTCGGTCTCAAGGTGCCTTCCGAAATTGGTATTGTAAGAATGGATACAGCGCCGATTGGGAGATTGCCCCTAGAGAAAATTCGCTGGCGGCCAAGCGGAGTTTATTACTCGGGAATCAACCAGAAGTTTGAGCAAATCGGAGCAGCAGCGGTGGACACCCTCGTCGGACAGATCCTCAATGGCGAGCGAGGCATACCGAAGGATTCCAAATTGGTACAAATACGGGGGGAATGGCTGGATGGAGAGACCCTGCTCGACCGAACGGTTGAAACCGGGGTAAGTCCGAAGCCGGGGCGGTGACCGATGGCCGGAAATCCGTGCGGAGAGGGCTGATTGGGGGGAGTTCGCACCAAGGTGCTTCCTCCCCCGAATCGGCGTAACCTACTTCTGTTTCAGTTCAAGGTAATCGATCCTGATCTCTCCATTCTGAATGAGGAGGCGCAAGGTTTGATTGTTGCCTGAAGGAAGGCTGATGTTGGAGAGGGTTTCCTGCCTGAAACCATTGGCATCCCAGGTCTGGGGAAGTTGATTGAAGGTGCCGATGGTTTGGCCACCGACCTGGACGTCCACATTCATCCCTCCCCAGAAGCTGGCGTAGCGGATGGTCAGATCGTACTGGGCATTGGCTGGAATTTGCAGATTGCTAAAGTCGATCCATGCGGAGCTGCCTCCGTTCCAGGGAATGAATACATCATTGGAGGCTATCTGGACACTTGCTGAAGTCTGGTTGGCAGCCTCGGCCTGAAGGGTAATGCTCCCGCCGCCTGTGGTTGTTGGTTGGGAGCCGAGACCTCCAATGGCGAAGGAGACGGAATGAGGGGGGAGGGTCCGCCAGGCCAGGGAATTGAGTGTGGAAGTCTGGACCCCGGATTCCGTGATCTGGTAGAGGGTCTCCCAGTTGTAGGCTGTCGAATTCCCAAGATAAATCAGCTGATTTTCGCCAGAGCGGTTGATGAGGACGAGGGAGAGAAGATTGCGGGATGGATCCTTGGTGGCAAAGGTCTGGACTGATCCCTGGCTGGGTGAAGATTGGACGACCTGGCCGACTGCGAAACGGTTGAAGTAGTGGTAGACATGGGCTCCCGGGTTGAGTTGATCGTAGGTCCAGGAATTCCAGTTGAATCCGATTTTGCCGTAGCGGGTATCGGCATCGATCCAGGAGAAAGCAGCGTCGAGAATGCCCTGGCGGGTAAACTGGGTGAGGAGGAGGGCGTCAAACACGCCTCCGGTTATCTGGGTCATGCGAAACTGGTAGTCACTTTCCCATGACCAGAAAATATTGTGCTCGGTGAGCCAGAGAGGAACGTTCTGGAGACCGTGGTGGTCGAGGTAGCCCCGGACTGCTGTTGCTCCCTCGAGCAGTGCAGGAATGGTGTTGTAGATGGCAGCAGGAGAGAGGGAGCCATCGCCGGTCCCGTACTGGTGGTAGCTACAAACGTCGAGATTCGCTTTAACGAGCCCAATGAACTCCTTAAAAGTTCCGGGATAGGAAGGGGCCCATGGTTGGGTCCAGGCGGCGCCGACGATCTTAATGCTCGGATCGCGGGACTTCATCGCCGTTGCGCAAAGGTTGAAGATTTGAGCGAGGGTTGCGACGTCATTGGCGTAGCGCCCCTCAAGTTCGTTGAAGGGCTCCCAATAGACAACGCCATGGCCCTGCTGAAGGTTCACGATAGAAACGAGATCGGCGCAAAACTCGGCGTAGGCCTGAAACTTGTCGGGGTCGAGGCGACCGTCACCATTAGTATCCATCCAGGAGGGCCATTCAGCAATGGCGATCAATTTTCCGGATACCGGATAGCTTAAATTACTCAGGGAGGTATTGATACGAGAGGCGTCCCAGGATTGGGTGGCAGCATTGATCCAGCTGGCTTCGTGACCAGCGAAGATGGACTCGGCAGCGTGGTAGCGGATCAAGGGAGCGTTGAGGTAGGCGAGACCCTCTTGATACTCCTTATTGGTCACCTTTTCGGGCCGCATGGCGAAGTTGAGGTTCATTCCGTAAAGGTTCGACCGGGCGGGGCCAACAGCGACGTTGGGATCCAAACCCAGCCAGGTAACGGCCTTTAGCGGCGCGGAGGCGAGGATGGTGAGTAGAGCAAGGACGGTGGCGGAGCCAGCGAGATTGAGACGGGGGATTTTTCTTTTCATGTTTTGGGGTTTTTGGTGGTTTTTGGGTTCTCTATTCCATGGTTGGAAATTCTTCCTCTGGTGATGTTGGGGGTTCACCTTCCGGGGCGAGTTCGTAGTAGCGGCGAATTCGAATTCCCGAAGGTTGATTTTCGTCGGGAATGAAGAAGACATTAAGCCGCTGGAGGGGGTTAAAGCGCCATTTGGACCGGTAGACCCGCTTCCAGTCATCACCGCGAAGGGTGGCCAGTTGGACGGTGATCTGGGGGTGGCCGGCCTCGGTTAGGGGAATGATTTGCTGGGATCGGGGAGGGATTTGGAAGGACTCACTATTCAATTGCCCGGCGACCTTGAAGTGGCAGAGGTTGAAGAAACGAAAGGAGTTGGCTGGAAAGGTGCCGAGGTCATTGCTCAGGGTGTAAACTTTTGGGGTGTCCCTTCCGGAACTGACAAAAAGGAGGAGAAGGTCCTTGCCCTGGGGGTCCAGTTGAACAGTGGCGATGGGCGGGGGCAGTTGGGCAGGGTCGGTGCTTGGAAGCCCTCGGGAGGGGTCAGTTTGCCGGTAAAGGTGAAGGGTGGTGGATCCAAAATATGGATACGGTTGGGAAGGAGCAGCGTTTGGAACTAGGAAGGGGATCGGATCGTCCTCGCTGAGGAAGAAAAGATCATTGATGGAAACATCGAGGCTCAGGAACGAAAGGGAGACCTTGACCGGAGTTGGCTCAACAGCTGTTGCGCCCGATGATGGGGCGAGGGGAAAAAGTAGGGCGACGAGAGCGAGGGCTCCGAGGATGGGGTGGGGGCGAGGCATCGGAAAGAGGCTGGAGCGATATTTTCAATCCGGCGGGGTTAACCAGCGAAAGGTAACCACCTCGAAACGTCGACCAAAGGGGCCGGAAGGGTTGGCGAGTTCTTCATCCGAGAGCTGAGCGGATGGATCGAGAGGGGTGGGAAACCGCTGGACAATTGCTTCGCAGAGGGCGCGAGCGACTACTTCGCCAGTGGCCGGATGACGTTGCTCGCCATAGCCGCGGATGCGGAACGTATCGGATCGGGGTGCGATGACGGGGCCGAGGGCCTGCAGCAAATCTCCCTGGA
This sequence comes from Puniceicoccaceae bacterium, assembly GCA_036822055.1. Lineage (GTDB taxonomy): Bacteria > Verrucomicrobiota > Verrucomicrobiia > Opitutales > Puniceicoccaceae > DAISIK01. The sequence continues at coordinate 26,650 of DAISIK010000032.1, read as the reverse complement.
GGAGATAGCCCGCGTGGCCGGCGGCTCGACTCGGACGGGAAAGGTCGCTGATGTTTTCATCAAAGAACAGGGCATCTCCCCCGTTGTCGGCCAGGGTCGGGGTGAAGGGCTGGGAGTCGATCCGCGCCTCTGGAGGGAAAGAATTGACGGTCGCATCGAGGGCGGACTGGAGGGCACCGGAGAGGCCGAGGGGGCCAGCTTCGAGTTTGCGATTCACAAACTGCCCGAGGCTCAGGAAAGGCCCACGAGCGCGGACCTGATCTACCATGGCGGTGGCCAGGGCCCTCACTTCTGGTTGGGTGAGGTGCCGGTAGCCTCGCCAGAAGTTGGTATTGTCGGCCATCTCCTGAGAGAAGGCCCCGCCGTAGGGGCGGCCAAACCGGGAGAAAACAGGGAGCGATTCCTCGAAAATCTGAGAGGCATCCGAGGATGGTTGGTGGGTCTTGAGGTCGAGGTCATTGAGACTTGAAAGAACGGCTTCCCATGCGTCGACAGAGGTTGAGTTGATATTGAAGGCTCCCTCGGTGAGCAGGTGCCCGCCAATCAGCCGGGAGGCCTGATGGAGGCTCTCTGCGGACTCGAGCGCCCGCGAAGCCAAGCTGGCCGCAGGAAGCTCGATCGAATCGCCAAAGGCAGGTTTGAGGCGGGTGTTTGGAAGGAATGAGGCGGAAGGACGTTCGGTGGGCCCGGCGAGGCGTTCCTGGATTTTTGTCAGAGATTCCCGGGGGTTGATGGAGGAGAAGAAGTAGCCGTCCCAGATCCGATGGTTGATGAGGTAGGCGAGGTCGAAAAAATAGTGGCGACGGCCGTTTTTTTCGAGGGATACAATGGAGACGTAGCGATGGCGGGGGACTCGAACATTGGCGTAGGACTGGCCGACGAGGTAGGCGGGATCGTAGCTAAAGCGGGAGAGCGGGCTGTGTTGGAGTGCGCCGAGGGAAAGGAGCGGGGAACGGGGCACATCGTAGAGAAGAACATTCTCCTGACCCTGTACGGTGTAGAAATTTCCCCAGAGTCCATTGTACTCGGTGAGGAATTCTGGTTCGATGGCGTCGTTTGGGCCGAGGACGCCGTATCGGGCATCCTCGGAGAGGGTGAGAGACGGCACCTCGAATAGACTGACGAGACCGTAGCCTTTTCCCTCGCGGAAGCCGTCGATGAAGACGTCGTTGACGAGGGCCCGGGGATTGGCGTCGAGCAGAACCCGAAGGCTGGTAAACTCGGGTTGCTCGGTAGTGCGAAGCCCAACCGCCCAGGTGCTGAAGGTTTCGGACTGGGCAGCGCTGGCGATGTTGGGCCAGCTATTTTGGCGACCTTCGAACTTTCGATCATTGCGAGGACCGCTGGAAAGGTTGTTGCCCTCACTATCCCAAAGGCGGGTGATGATCTGGAGGTCCTTGGGTTGATCACCATCGATCAGGCGCAGGTAATAGGCCTTTTCGGCGGTATTGAAACGCCCGGTGGCGCGGAACTCGGCACTGGCGGAGAGATTGAGGAGGAGATCAGCCTCGCTGGTGTAGAGGGAGAAAATATCTCCCCAAACCGGCGGACCATTGGTGAAGAGACCATCCTCAACATTGTAGTAAATATAGCCGAGGGCTGACGAATCGCCGACGAGCGGGACGGCGGGGAAGTTCTCAAGGCTGGGTGAAAAGTGGCCAGAGGTTGGCCCCGAGGGGACGAGGTAACGAATCTGGCCGGGCTCGAAGCCAACTGGCTCGGCGGTCTCCATGCGGATGAAGGTTTCGTCGGAGGAACGACCTGCGACAGTTGCAACTCGCTGAAGGTTGAAGCTGGCGGTGCGAAGGGTGTCCGGTTGGTCCCGGTGGGCAGCGACCACCTCAATGTTTGGCTGCATCCCCCACTCAACGCGGTAGGTTGCGGGAGCAAGGTTTACGTTGTAAGGATTGTAGAGGCCAACGATGGGATAGAGGCGGATTTGAAGCCGAGAGCTGGGAAGCCCATCCACCGGCTCGTTGGGAATGAAGGAGAAGCCGAGTGAAAGCTGGATGAGTGAAACTACCGGGTGGATTGGACTATTCTCGTGGTACTGATCGCGGTCGGGCCAGTTGGACTGCATGGGCCACTCCCCGTTCCAATTGGCAAGCTCGAGCTTTTGAGGGTTAGGTGGGATGGGATCGAGCGATTGCCGGGCGGGATCAACTGAACGATGGAGTCGGTAAAAGTCCCGGAGAATGCCGAAGTTTGGACCGATTTCATCGATGCGGTTGAGGGGATCCCGGTAGAGCCAGTAATCCTGCTCCTGGGGATTGACGGGCTTGCCGGGGCTGAAGAAAGAGCGGAAACGGTCGACACGATCCTCCTCGAAAAGGATGGAGAGGTCAGATTTTAGTCCACCGTGCAGGGTGCTGGTAAGGAGGCCGCGACTTGAGGTGGTCAGATCGTGAAAGGCGTTTTTGGAAAGTGAGTCGAGATCGGCATTGAGGAGTCCAATCATTTCTGAAGTGAAGATCCTCTGGTTTTCCGGGCCATTTGACTGATAGCCGGGAATCTCTGAGGGAAACAAAGCTTCGACCCCAACCCGTTGGGCCAGATGGAAACGCCTGGGCGAGGCGGGATCGTCTCTGGCGAAAGGGTCGCTGAGATCGAAGCGTGCTTTGACCCCTTCATCACCGACCCAGAAGGCATACCCACCCGAAGAGAGGTCCAACCGCTCGACGACGACCTGGTCACTCAGCTCTTGAACGTTTTCCGCTCCAACGATGGTGACCGCCCGGGCGGGAGGAACGATGTCCATGGGATCGGACGAGCCACCGGAAGAAACTAGCCAATGGGGAACTGGAAGGGGTGGTTGGGGAGCGTCGGGATCGATGAGGGCTTCGGTCTCCCACGACCAGGAGGCGGTCCAATGGGGATTGGGGATCGGTTGATCGGTGAGGATCGCAGCGGTGGAGCTGACCCGCTGGTCGGGTCCCAACTGGCTTTGAACTTCTCCGATGGCGATTTGCAGGGCAAAGAGAGCGTTTTGCTCAGCAAGAATTTGGCTGGCCGAGCCGGGGGCGTTGGCATTGGTGGTGCGGACTGCAGAGGCAAGGCCGAGAACAAGGACGAGGACAGCAGCCATGAGACCTAGGGCAACGACGAGAGCAAAACCCTCTTTGCGATCCCCGAGTCCGGGCCTGGGGCGGTGGGAAAAACAACTAAACCTGATTTGGGGCAAGTGAAGGATGGGGAAAGTGGGGGTAGAGGGGAGGATCTCGGTGATCCTGGAAGAATGAACAGAGAGAGCTTTCGCAAGTTTTAGAGGCGCGATTACCGGGTTAACTAAGACAGTAAACCTTTGAGGTAATTAGGCAATTGATCGATCACTTACCGTTAAGAAGGCATTCGAGGAGGGGTCCCGATGGGGATGCCTGGATTTAAAAAGAGGGGTGGTAAATAGACGGCGGGGATATGAAAAAGGCGGCACCGATGGGGTGCCGCCTTGGATGCAAAGGTTTGAGGTTTGGTGAGGCGGTTAGACCTGGCCGTAGAGGGTTTTGCCTCCGGAGAGGAGATCGCTGACCGCTTCAGCAACCCGGGCGGCCATGTTTTCCTCGCCCGCCTTGAGGTAGGCGCGGGGGTCGTAGGCCTTTTTGTTTCCGATTTCCCCGTCGACTTTCAGCACTCCATCATAGTTTCGGAACATGTGTTCAACAATGGGCCGTGTGAAAGCATATTGGGTGTCGGTATCGACGTTCATTTTGACAACGCCATAGGCGAGGGTTTCGCGGATTTCAGAGAGGAGCGAACCGGAGCCGCCGTGGAAGACGAGATCCATCTTGGCGCTCTCTCCATACTTGGCGATGACGGCGGATTGACCTTTTTTCAAAATGTCGGGTCGGAGTTTAACGGCGCCGGGCTTGTAGTGGCCGTGTACGTTACCGAAAGTAGCTGCGAAGGTGAACCTGCCGATTGGATGGAGGGTTTCATAGACTGCGAGCATATCTTCAGGTGTCGTGTAGAGGTCCTCATCGGGAGTGTCTTCGGAGCCGGAGGCGCCATCTTCCTCACCGCCGACGACGCCAGCCTCAACTTCGAGAACGATCTCGTTCTCGACACAATAGCCGAGGTACTCTTTGGAGATGGCCATGTTTTCGTCCAGGGGAAGAGCCGAGGCGTCCAGCATGTGATTCTGGAAGAGATTGTTCTCGCCCTTGGCGCGGCGCCTGGCGGTGGCTTCGATTAGGGGCTTGAGGAAGGATTCGGCCTTTTCGGGCTGGCAGTGATCCGTATTCAAGGCGACCAGTACGTTGTACTGCTCAGCGAGCCGGTGGGCAGCCTCCGCGAGAATCTCAACGCCGTAAGCAGCATTTTTGTGGTTGAGGCCAGAGGCGAACTGCCCGGCTCCGGTGGAAAACTGAATGATTCCGTCGGATTTGGTGTCGGCAAAGGCCTTAAGTGCGGCATTGATCGAGGTGATGCTGATGCAGTTGATGGCTGGGTAAGCATAGTCCCCGGCTTGGGCGGCATCGAGCATTGCTGCGAATTGTTTTGGTGTGGCGATTGGCATGGATTGATTCTAGGTTGAGAATGAATTTGAGGGAGTGGGATCAGGCCTTGGATTTTCCCTGGTTGGCCACGGCGGCCATTGCGGCGGCGACCTCATCCGGATCGCCAAGATAGCGACGGGAGAGCGGTTTGAGGTCTTGGTCCAACTCGTAGACGAGGGGCATCCCGGTGGGAATATTGAGGCCGAGAATTTCCTCCTCGCTCATGTCTTCGAGGTATTTCACGAGTGCGCGAAGGGAGTTCCCGTGGGCGGCAATGATGATGCGCTGGCCCGCTTTGATTTTCGGAGCGATCTCCTCGTGCCAAAGGGGAAGGAAGCGATCGACGGTATCCTTAAGGCACTCGGTCAGGGGGAGGGAGGCAGGGTCGAGCTGGGCGTAGCGGGGATCGCGCCCCGGGTAGCGCTCGTCGTCGGGTTGGAGAGGAGGTGGGGGGACGTCGTAGGACCGGCGCCAGATGAGGACCTGCTCTTCGCCAAATTTGGCAGCTGTCTCAGCCTTGTTGAGGCCCTGAAGGTCGCCGTAGTGCCTTTCGTTGAGCCTCCAGTCGCGGAGAACGGGGATCCACATTTGGTCCAACTGATCGAGGACGATCCAGAGGGTGCGAATGGCCCGCTTGAGGACCGAGGTGTAGGCCAGATCAAAAGCAAACCCCTCATCTTTGAGGCATTGGCCACCCTTGAGAGCCTGTTCCCGACCGGTGTCGGTGAGGTCCACATCGGTCCAGCCGGTGAAGCGGTTCTCGAGGTTCCACTGACTCTCTCCGTGGCGAATAAGTACGAGTTTATGCATGATTAGATCAGAATTAAATACGTTAATACTAACTCAATGAAAACCGCTTCGGCAAAAGGATGGCAAGCGTTCAATTGAGTTCATCTCCAATATCGACTGAAATTTGCGACTCGCGGCGGCTGGATTTTTTAGCGGCCTTCTTGGCAGGTGTAGTTTGACTGGACTTTTTGGTGGTGTTGGTTGGCCGACCGGCGGACTTTTTAGCTGCTGCTTTTTTGGGGCGCTCTGGAAACTCAAAACCGATGCCGCCGTCATCTTTGAGTACCAGCATGGAGTCGAAAAGTTTACCGGTTCTTTTGGAGCGGAAGCCTTTAAGCAGGGGGGTGCGCTTGTCGTTAAGGAGGCTTTTGAACTCCTCGGTAGTCAGCGAGCGGTTGAGGATGGTGCGGCTGATCCGAAAGGAGCATTTGTCGCTTTCGCTGAAGTAGTTGGCGCAGACGAAGGCGTTGGGGGTGGCGTGGATGGGGGCTCCGTCGAGCGGGCATTGGCCGACGACCTCATACTGGCTGAGGTCGACCTCGTCTCCGTTTTCGCCGTTGGCCGATTCGCCAAAATCAAGCTCGACCCGGTGGGTGCCATTTTCCTTTTCGACGAGCTTGAGGATGGCGGCAAAGGGCTTGCCAGTTTTGGAGCGGAAGCCTTCGAGGGGACCAATTTCTCGCTTTTTAAGAAGCTCGATAACCTCTTCCCGTTCGAGGGGACGATTGCCGACGACCTTATTGACGGCTAGCAGGGGGATCGCCCGACCGCGAATTTCGACCGTTTCGGGAGAAATGTAGGCGCGGTAATCTTCAATCAGGGGCTGGGGGCCAAGGGGGTTGTTTAAGGTAGTGCTGCGCGGCTTGGGAGGATTGCGGAGGCTCTCAATGACCTTGGTAGTGACCTGGGAGATGCCGTCCATGAAGTCTTGGCGGGAGAGCTTGCCCTCCTCGACCTGGCGAAGCTTGTACTCCCACTCCCCGGTCAGCTCGGGTTTGGTGAGGTTCTCAATGTGAAAATAATTGAGGAAATCGATGAGGCTCATGCCCTTGCTGGTGGGGCGGATTTCTCGTCCGTCCCGCTCCATGTAAGATTCCCGGATGAGGTGATCGATAATGGAAGCACGGGTCGCAGGAGTCCCCAGACCACGCTCTTTCATCGCCTCGGCCAGTTCTTCGTCGTCCACCCGTTTGCCGGCATTTTCCATGGCGGAGAGGAGGGTGGCCTCGGTGAATCGGGGGGGTGGTTGGGTTTCCTTGGCGTCGATCCGCACATCCTCCACCGCAGCTTGAGCTGGATCTCCGTCGGAGGGAGAAAGGGCTGGAATGCTGGGCCGACCACTCTGGTCAAGAGCGTTGCTTTCGGCAGATTTTCCATAGACCTCCAGCCAGCCGGGAAAGGCGAGAACTTTCCCTTCTGTTTTAAAGCTATGCTCGCCGACCACGCTGGTGCGGGTGGTGATGTCGAACTCTGCTGCGGGGTAGAAAACAGCGAGGAAGCGGCTGGTGATCATATCGTAGATCTTGCCCTCTGGCTCAGACAATTTGGACGGGGCTTGCGAGGTAGGAATGATGGCGAAGTGGTCGCTGACCTGCTTGTTGTTAAAGACGCGGCGATCGGAGGGATTGATCCAGGCGTTCTCCCGGATCTTGTTCGCAAATGGCAGGTATTTCCCGGTGAGCGAGCGGAGAACATCGGAACAGGTGGAGGGATAGTCCTCGGGGAGAGCCCGTGAATCGGTGCGGGGATAGGTGACTGCCTTATGTTTCTCGTAGAGGGCCTGGGTGATGCTGAGGGTTGCCCCGGCTGAGAATCCGTATCGACTGCTGGCTTCTCTTTGCAGGGAGGTCAGGTCGTAGAGGCGGGGGGCGGACTGGCGGGTGCGCTTGCGATGATCCGAGACCTGAGCGGTGCCTCCACGGACGGCATCGCAGATCTCGAGGGCCTCTTTTTCCGACCAGAGTCGGGAAACCCGGTCGTGCTCATCTTCGCTCTTTTTGAAATCAGGGCGTTGGTAGAGACCTTCGTAGGTTCCGGCCTCAATCAGGAAGGTAGAAGTGATCTCCCAGTAGGGGCGTGAAGTGAACTCGCGGATCTCTCTCTCGCGCTGGCAAACCATGGCGAGGGTTGGTGTTTGGACCCGGCCCACGGTGGCTGCTTTGCCCCCACGTCGGCCAAAGGTGATGGTGGCCCCACGGGTGGCGTTGAGTCCGATGAGCCAGTCTGCCTCGGAGCGGGAGCGAGCGGCGTCCTGGAGAGGGCGCATTTCCTCGCCCTCGCGAAGGTGGTCAAAAGCTTTGCGAATGGCGTCAGGGGTCATTGAACTCATCCAGAGGCGACGAATGGGCTTCTTGCAGCGGGCGTGTTCGTAAATGTAGGTAAAGATGAGTTCTCCCTCCCGTCCGGCGTCACAAGCGTTGATCACTTCGCTGACGTCGGCCCGGCCCATCAATCGCTTGAGCTCGGTAAACTTCTTTTTGGTCTTTTCGACCGGTTTGATTTTGAACTTTTTGGGAAGGATGGGGAGGTTATCCATAGTCCACTTGGCATATTCGGGACTGATTTCCTCCGGCATTGAGAGTTCGATTAAATGGCCGACGGCGGAGCTAATCACGTAGCGGTCGTCCTCGTAGAAATCGCCATTCTTGGGAACTCGGCCCAGCACCCGTGCAAGATCGGTGGCCACACTGGGCTTTTCGGCAATGATGAGCATTTTCCCCATAACACCGCGCAAAGAGACAAAATGAGTCGGGGTCAATCACTGAAATCGAAAATCGGGCAGGAGCGGCGAAGAAGTTCCGGGGTTGTCTTCAGAGAAGGCAGTCTTCAGGGTGGCAGATTGTTAACTTTTATACGATGTCGATGCCGCCGATTCTGATTTACGATACCACCCTCCGCGATGGAACCCAAGGCGAGGGGATCTCCTTCTCGGTAAACTCAAAGCTGCGGATCGCAGAAAAGCTCGATCAGTTCGGGGTGGACTACATTGAGGGAGGATGGCCGGGTTCTAATCCGAGGGATATCTCGTTTTTCGAAGAGGCGAAGCATTTGGAACTCGGCCACGCGAAGTTGGTTGCCTTTGGGTCCACGCGCCGGGCTTCGGTCCCGGTGGAAGAGGATGCTCAGGTGCGCCTCCTTTTGGCGGCAGAAACACCAGTGGTCACGATCTTTGGGAAAAGCTGGTTGCTCCACGTGGAGGAGGTTATCCGAACAACGGCTGCGGAGAACCTTTCAATGATCGAAGAGACGGTGCGCTTTTTAAGCTCTTATGGGCGAGAGGTTGTCTATGATGCCGAGCATTTCTTCGACGGTTATCTGGCAAATCCCGGCTATGCGATTGAGACCCTGCAGGCGGCTCGAAGAGGAGGAGCGAGTTGCCTGACCCTGTGCGATACCAACGGAGGAAAGCTGGTGAAGGAGGTTGCTATGATAACTGAGGAAGTGGTCAGAACCTTTCCCGGAACACCGATTGGCGTCCATTGCCACAATGATTCAGGTCTGGGGGTAGCGGTCTCCCTCGCTGGCGTGGAGGTGGGAGCGACGCTCGTCCAGGGGACCATGAACGGTTATGGAGAGCGGAATGGAAATGCCAACCTGACGACAATTATCCCGAATCTGGCGCTCAAAATGAACCGCTCGCTGGAGTGCGGGAGGAATCTGGCAAAATTGCGCGATCTCTCACTCTTCATCGACGACATGGCCAATTTGAGGCCCGACATCCGGGCCCCCTTTGTTGGGGCGACTTCCTTTGCGCATAAGGGAGGGGTGCATGCCGACGCGGCCAACAAGGTGGCGAGGAGCTACGAGCACATTGATCCGGCCCTGGTTGGAAACCGCACGCGGGTGCTGGTTTCTGACATGTCGGGGCGGAGCAGCATCATGATGAAGGCAAGGGAGCTGGGCGTGAATGTGGAGGCGAGAACCCCGCAGATGCAGGCCCTCCTTGAGGAACTGAAGAACCTGGAGTATCGGGGTTATGAATACGAGGCAGCCGATGCGAGCTTTCAACTATTACTCGATCGTGCACTGCACGGCAGAGAGGACCGGCTGCACCTTTTGGGCTACCGGGTATCGGTGACCGACAACGAAGGTACGCGGGAGCTTATTTCTGAGGCGACGGTCAAGCTGGAGATCGGTGGCCGAACGGAGCATGTGGTGGCGGAGGCAAGGGGACCGGTAGGCGCCCTTGATCAGGCCTTGAGAAAAGCATTGGAGATAACCTTCCCGGAGGTTTTGGAGGTCCAATTGGTCGATTTCAAGGTCCGGATCCTGGACAGCAAGGAGGGGACCAACGCCAAAATCCGGGTGCAGGTGGAGTGCAGCGACGGAGAGAGCAGCTGGGGAACGGTGGGGGCCTCGGAAAACATCATCGAGGCGAGCTGGGAAGCTCTGCGGGATGCCTACGAATACAAGATCCGTTTATTGGAGGAGAACCTGGTGGAGGTCTCCCCGGTGGCGGAGGCTGGAGGGGTAGCCGGTCGCTGAGGAGGCGAGGGCCGCGGTCGAAGCGGCCGCTGGGAAAGGGTTGGGAGCCGGATCTACTGAGCAGATCGTTGGCAGCGTCGGCCCCAACTGATCCCGTCGCCTGAGCTTGAGGCCACGATCAGGAGACGGGGAGAATGCCAAGGACGGCCAGGGTGGACTCAAGCAGATCCCGGTAGGCTCCCACAGACGGAGAGCGCGGGGCATACTCAGCCAGAGGAAGGCGCTGAGGCCCCATTTGCTCGACCACACTGGCGAGCGGGATCTGGGCTGGGAGGAAAAAGGGTTTCTCGGCGAGGGTTGATTGAATGGTCTGACAGTGGAGGTTTTTACGGCGATCGACCATGGAGAAGAACCCGCGAGTTTTTGAAAAATCGAGCCCGCTGGAACGGAAAAAATCCCGAATTTGGGCGTAGGTGCGCAACGAGAGGGTAGTGGGGATAACGGGAATGAGGAGGAGGTCGGAGGCGTGGAAGATATTTTCGCTGAGGAGGGTGATGTTGGGTGGGGCGTCGATGACGAGGAGGTCGTACTCCTCGGCGAATGATCGGAGCAGTTTCCCAAGACGTTTACGGGATTTCTTTTCCTGATCGAGGAAGAGGTCAAAGTTTCGGAACTCAAGGTGGGCGGGCAGGACATCAAGGAGTTGAAAATCCGACTCCTTGACCTGTTGGTGGGCAAAAGTTTTTCCCTTGAGAAGTTTCCGAGCCTTCAGCTCGGCGTCGGGCTCGATCCGGAGGTAGTAGGTGGCCGCGCCCTGGGGATCGAAGTCGCAGAGCAGGGTGCGGTGGCCAGAGCGAGCAGCGAGGTGGGAGAGGTTTACGGCAGTGGCTGTTTTGCCGACCCCACCCTTCATGTTGTAGATGGAAAGTATTTTCATGAGTCAGGACGTTAGGGCTCGTACCCCCTGCCAGGTGGGATGGCTCGGGAGCCCCAAAGCGTTTCGACAGCGCGGAGCATTTGGGGATCGCGCAAGGAAGCAAAGGTAGAAAGAACCGCCTGCCGGAGAGCCGTCTGCTGGTTGGCAAAGTTCTGGAGGAGGGCGCCAATGACTGCGGCGATCTGAAGACCGTCAGGGTGGCGAGCGAGGGAGGGGGACTGGAGCCGCTGGCCAAGCGCTGTGCGCTGGACGGCTAGGTCGTTGAACTCACCGAGAAGATTCTGGAGCTTGCGCAGGCGTTTAAGCACGGTTTGAAGGGCTTCGGGAGGATAGAGGGAACGGAAAAATTCAGTCAGGTACCGGATTTTTTTAAACTCGATGCGGATCTCGTGGAGTTCGGCATCGGGGGTGCTCTGGTCGATCGGTGCGCTTTGTCGGTAAATGCGGGCCATTTGCTTGGCGAGGAGCTTCCGCGAGACTTCCCCGATTGGCTGCAGGGCGCGGGGACAGTCTTGGTTCGGCGGCGGGGGATGCAGAAGAAATTCCTCCCATTGGTTGAGAACGGGTTCGATTTTTTCTTTCGCGAGCTCTTCCTGCATTTTGCGAACAGCACCTTCTCTCTTAAGCTGTATCTGTTCGAAAAATAGCTCGGCAGCAGGATGGAGGTCGGGTGGGAGCAGGGAAAGGTAGTCGCTGCGCTGGGAGAGCTGCACATCAAGATCGCGAAGGAGATTGGTGTAGCGACCCATTTGGGAAAAATGCTGCTTGTAAGTAATGACCTCGGCAGGTGGGTAGACTCCTTTAAGCAGGGAGAGAGCAGAACGGGCGCGGCGAATGGCGATGCGAAAATCATGAAGAAATTCGCAGTCAATATCCTCGAGCATGCCGGGGAGATTTGCCCGCACGATGGAGAGGGAGTGTTGGTGAATCTGGCGTGCGGCATCGCGGGTTCCGCTGAGTGGGTCGAGCGAAAGTTCGATCTCTGAGCTGTAACCGAGGGGTTGGTGACCTGCGGCCTTGAAGGCGAGCAGGGCGAGATGCTGATGTGGCTGGCCGGGGTGAATGCCGATCTTTGAGAGAGCTTCGACCACCCTGGAGAACGATGCTGCGTAGCCGCGCAGGGGTTCAAGGGTGATTGTGCGAATGAAGGGGCTAGACGGATCCCGATCTAGCGCAAAGGTCTCAAGCTTGATCCGAAGAACCGTTTTTTGATTGAGGTCGTGGCAGGTGAGCGAGCGGGTGTTTCGGGTGAGATGGGCAAGGGGGAGGAGGGCCCGGAGCGGAGCTGAAGTGAAGAGAGCTTCGCCCAGCGCGGAGGAGGGAAGCTCGGTTGATTTAAAACGGGAATTCCTGGTGGAAATAAAGAGGGGCGGAGCGAGAGCCTCTCCGGTGAACTTGTTGAGGTGGAGATGCTGCTCGGTAGCGAAAAGGAGGCAGGATTTGCTCAAAAGCGCCCAATCGAAAGTATCAAAATAGGTGAGCGAGGTCTGGGAGTGCTGGTGGCTTTTTACCTGAAAGTGATCTTCGAGCAGACTGAAGAATAAGCCCTCTGTCTGCGGATCGGCATAAAGATAAACTACGGGAGAAATCTTCACTGGGTGGACCTGGGCGGAGGAGGAGTGGGACTAGACCGGGAAATCGCAGCGTTGGTGTAGGCAAGCTCTCCGGTGACCTCCCGGATTGCCCAGGTCGGAATATCGACTGCCTCGTCCTCTCTTTCCAATTCTACCTCGGCGAGGACTAAATCGGTGACCGGGGCGGAGAAAAAATCCACTTCCCAGAATTTCCCCTCGTAGTAGCCGGATTGGCGAACCTTTTCCACCTTTCCGGGTAGCGCCAGGCCTTGAATGAGGGCTTCGGCATCGGTGGTTTCGATCGGGATCTCGAACTCAAGCCGACGGATACCTCCGCCCCCCGATTTGAAATTGAGGGTGGCTTGCTGGTCGGAGATTCGAACGCGCACCTCAAGGCCTTGTAGATCGAGGTAGGCCTGACAAATTTTCCGGGCATCGGGGAAGCCGGGAAAGCGGTCGGGATCGACGAGGAATTTCCTTTCAATTTCGGTAGACATGAGACGAGGGCCCCGTGAAAGGAGGCCATGATCTCCTAGTCTCTCAAAGTAGTGGGGAGGGGGTCAAAATTAAAAGGTGACAGGAATGTAACAATGTGTCGATCGATTCTTAATCGTCACGCCAACCAATCTCGGATTTCCGGGGGCGGGGGCCAAGGCGAGGAATAGTTTGTCGGCTAGGGCTGGGACAGGAAGGGAAGCAGGTAGGTTTTGAGTTCAGCGAGGAGGATGTGGTAGCCGGCGGCATTGGGATGGAGGTAGTCGGGCATCAAATCCCGGCGAATGGTGAGGGGATTTTGTTGGTCGAGAAAAACGTGATTGAAATCGACGACCGAGAGTTTGGGGTTGTGTTCAGCAAGTACTGCCAGCGACTGGTTGATCTCCTGATCAGTCAGTCGAGCTGGGTGGGCCGGGTCCCGACCCTTGGGAAGCAGATGGAGAAGGATGACCTGGGTAGAGGGAAGTCGGGTGGTTACCTCCTCGCAGACCAGTTGGATGCCACGGAGGACGTCGCTGGCAGAATCATTGCGTTGACCGGTATTGTTCGTGCCAATCAGAACCACGGCAGCTCTCGGACTGATTGACTCGAGCGGGGCGTTTTTCAGCCTCCAAAGGGCGTGCTCGGTGCGGTCGGAGGAGAAGCCAAAGTTGATGACACCATAGGGCTGAAGGAATTCGGCGTAGGGCTGTTGGCCGGTATTTTCAAGGTAGTGGAGAATCGAGTCGCCAATGAGGAGGATCTGGACCTCTGCTCCTCGCTGCTCCATCTCTGCGCACTTCTCCGCAAATCGTTCCTGCCACCATCCTCGGGTGTAGCTGCTAAGATTGGGAAGCGGGACGATGGCTGGCGGCTCGTCCAGTGGTTCGACGATGGAGCTCCCATTCTGCGGCCCTGGATTGCAGCCGAGGATGGCGAGGACGGCGACGAGGATACCGGTGATGTAAGCAGGCTGGAGGGTTTTCATCTCTCAGTGAGGAAGGGGGGTTCGGCTGGCGAGGGCGAGGGAAAAGAGCGAGCTGAGCGGCATGAGGACGGCGGCGAGGAGCGGATTCATCCAACCAGCGAAGCAAAGGATGATGGCGGTGAAGTTGTAACCGATGGCAAAGGCGAGAACAGTACTGAAAACCTGGCGATAACGTTTGGCCTGGCGGAAGAGGGAGGGAAGGGAGCCGAGAGAAAAGCCGGAAAAAAGGAAATCCGCAGCTGGGCGAAGGGCTCCCTGCTCAACGACGGGGGAGCCCTTGCAATGGGCGGCATCAAAGGCGAGCCGGTCATTCAGCCCATCTCCGATCATGAGGATTGATTCCGGTTGGTGGTTCTCAACCCAGGATTTTTTGTCCTGAGGGCTGAGTTCACCGATGGCAGGTTGGAAGGGGTGGCCGAGGGTCTGATTGAGGAGGGCGACTTTTTCTGAATTGTCGCCACTGAGGAGGGAGTTTTCGAGGGCGAAGGCTTTCAGCTTTTCGAGGGTCAAGGCAAGCTCCTCGCGCGGTCTTTCAATGAACTCGAAGCAGGCGACTATTGCCCCGTTGCGGGAGAGGACTGTCTGGGGCGACTGAGGGCTGATACCCGGAGCGGCCCACGCTGCTTTACCGAGCTTCCATTGGTCCCCATCGATGGAGAGGATGACACCCCTGCCGGCTATTTCCTCGACTGCACCGGGGGGGACGGCGGCAGTTGATGTAAATCCGGTGGCGAGGATGGATTCGCGGAGAGCTCTCGAGACTGGATGCAAGCTGCGGTTGACGATGGCCAAAAGAATGGACTTTTCGTTCGTATCCAGACTGTCGAGAATGGCTGTATCCAAAAGATGGATACGCTCAAAGGTAAGGGTGCCAGTTTTGTCGAAGACGACCCGCCGGACAGCCTTGAGTCGTGCAAAGAGGTCGATTTGACGAACAAAGAGGCCCTCCCGACGGAGGCGATGGAGAGCTAGTTGACCGACCAGGGGGAGGGAGATCCCCAATGCACAGGGGCAGGAAACAACGAGGATGCTGATGGCGGCTGCCCCTCCTGCGACCCAACTATCAAGGACGGTCCAGAGGATTCCGGCCAGGGCAGCAAGCACCAGAACGGTGAAGGTGTATGGCCGGATGAGGCGGTCTATAAAGAGGCTCCCGACGGTGGAGTTGGTCGGTGGGGCGGTGAGTTCGCGCAAGATTGAAGCTTCCCAGGGCTCGAGGCATTCGGCGACTGCTTGTTGGGAGCGGATGACGCGGGCCCCGGCTGGAAGGCGGTCGCCCGCTTGGTAGGACCTAGGCATCGATTCGCCATTGATCGACTCTAGACTGCAATCGATTTCACCGGATCGGAGGACTGACTCAACCGGAATAAGTTCGTGTTGCTGAGGGCAGATAAGGTCTCCCGATTTCAGTTCGGCGGTCGACCGGGGCGTTTCCTCGGGATCCATAAGAGACGCCCTGACTTTAATGGTTCGGTTTTCCTGATCCTCTTCGTGAAGGTGCTGAAAGTTTCTCTCGAGGGCCGATTCCTGTGCCCACCTACCCACGAGCATGAGGAAGGTAAAGATTGAGACAAAGTCGAAGAATTGAAGAGAGCTCTCGTCAATGAGCCAACCAATGACCGATCCAAACCAGGCAAGGGAGATTCCGAGGGCAATCGGCACATCGGAGTGGAGGAGCCGATCTTGAATGGCATGCCAGGCGCGTGCGATGAAGTAAGAGCCCCCAAAAAGCAGGCTCAAAGTAGCGCTGGCGAAGGCCACCATGGAGAAGATCCGGGCAAGGGGAAAGTCCTCCTCGAGCCCCAGATATCCCGGGAGGGTGAAGAGCATGGTGTTGAGGGCAAAGGCCCCCGTAAGGCCGATCCGGGTGACGAGGCGATGGCTTTCGCCGACCCGGATGCTGTGGACCGGAGCGAGCAGGTAACCATACCCCCGGAGTTCGGAAATAAACTCGGAGGGGTGAAAAATGGCGGATTTCCAGTGGAGGGTCAGGACGGCGGTCTGGGCATCAATATTGATGCGGACACTGCCCGGCTTGCGGTAGAAAAGCCGCTCGATCAGCCAGACGCAGCCGATACAGGAGATCCCTTCAATCTGGAAGCGGGCTCGAGCCACGGCGGTTCCCTCCTCGGAGGCTTGGGAGATGGCGGCTTGAACGATCGGCTCAAGCCGGTCCCAGTCGGGCTCAGCAAAGGCGCGGGAACCAACTGGCTGAATGACTCCCGACTTCAGTTGGTAGAATTGCTCGAAACCCTCTTCGGAGAGCATCCGGTGGACATAAGCGCAGCCATTGCAGCAAAACTGTTCTTCAACGGATCGGGCGGTGAAGGGAGTCCCGCAATGAATACAAGGTTTGCGCTGGGGAAGGCTCATCCTACTTAAAGATTTTCCGGAGAAGAAGCCGGAAGGCGAAGGCAAGCAATCCAGCAGGTCCCAGGATCCAGCAGAGCATTAACTCCAGGGGTGTGCGGATGCCAAATTTCTGGCTTTCGCGGAAGAGCAGCAGGCCAACGGCGAGATGAAAGATTTGAAGATGGCTCCACAGAACGAGGAAAACGAGAGGATGGTTGGACACCGTTTGAGCGGTGGAATAATTGAAGGCGTTCGGGCTGGGGGGACTACTGGTAGTCAAGAGCAGGTAGACCAGGTAAACCCAAACGGAGGAGAGCAAGGTCGGGAGAAAAAGCGGGTGGCTGAGCCGGGAGGTGATGGTGGCGTTGGGGAAGAGGATCAGCAGCAGCCAGCACGGTAGCGGGATGGCGGCGATGAGGAGGAAAGCCCGGTCGAGATGGGCTCCGCCGAAAGTTTCAATCATCCAGCCGGGCATGGTACGCAAACCACTCTAATGGCAGATCAGGGGCAGAGCGGACAGTGAGCTTCAAAAGTGGGTGGAGACTCTGAGCTGGAGGGGGTAACGGCCTCGACGTTGGCGGAACCCATGCTCAGGCGCAGGGCGAAGATAACAGCCACGAGGAATGCCATGGTCCGCTGAAAACGATTCATCCAAAGGGGACTGAGGCGCCCACGCGCCCCCATGATCCCGGCGTGGAAGGCCCCGAGAAGCGGGAGGGTCCCGAGGGCAAAAGCGATGAGGAACTCAAAACCACGAATGGTGGAACCAGTCATCATGGCGACTGCAAATACGAGGTAGAGGGGACCACAGGGCATGGCAGGAGTGGCTAGCCCGAGCACCGCAGCCGAGGCGTGAGGTGGGTACTTTTGGGATTTTAGCCGGATGCGGAAGAGGAGCTTTGAGACGAAGGCAGGTTTAGGGATCCGTTTTTCAACACCCAGGGCCAGGGCGAGGAAAAGGAGTACGAGAACCCAGGGAAGGAGTCCGGCTAGAGAATGGTGAAAATAGGCCATGGGCGCTGTGCCAATGGTCCCTGCGATCGCCCCGATCACTCCGTAGGACAGGATGCGGGTGGAGTGGTAGGTGGCAAGGAGGGCATACTGCTTGTCTCGGTGCGGGGCACCTCCCCCAAAGGCGCAGGCCAAGGGTCCACACATGCCGATGCAATGGATGCTGGTGACGGCCCCCGCAATGAATGCTGCAGAGGTCGAAGTGATGGTCGCAGTGTCGAGCATGGCCTGCAGGCACTTCAGGCCGCCGGATCGATCGTGATGGGGAGCCGCCCGTCTGGATTAAGACCGAGGGGACGAAGGCTTTCGAGAGCCTCGAGGAACCCCTCATCCTCGAGGAGAAGTTTCAAAGAGATGTTGCCGTTGATGCGAATGAAATACTGCTCCTCGGAACCACCGAAGTTCCACTTAAAGGCATCCCGCAACCACTTCATCGGATGAGGGAAAGCATTGAAGTGTTCGCCGTAGTCGTAGAGCCGATCGCCAACGACGTGCCAAAAGAAGACATACTGCCGGGTTCCAGAGATGTCGAAAGAGCGCCATTGGGCGGGTTTGAGGGGGTTTTCTTTGCCAAGGATTTCGACATCGTGGGCTAGGTCGGTGACTTTCCAGCCCGCCTCTGTCCAGCAACGGTCGGGGGTGTGAGAAGCGACCTTTTGCATCGGCATCTTACTCGGACCCCAGTAAGCAGCGTAGATCTCGAAGAAGTCCTGACCTCGGGAAAAGCGGCGGTAGACAAAATCGTCGAATTGCAGGACCTGAAGCGATCGGTTGGCCACGTTTTCGGTCGGTCCGAGCGGCACATCTTCAACCGACCAGCCACGAATGCTGCTGGCGACGGTGGAAGCCAGGTGGGGCGGTTTTGGCTCCCCGGGCGCCGGGCGGAAGGGATTGAAAAACTGCAGGACCATCCCGAAGGAGACCCAAGCGAGGACGAAAGAAAAGAGGAGCGTGCGCATTTTGAAACGGGAAAGGGTAAACAATTCTTGCCCTCAAAGTATTAATCGAGGGAAATTAGATGGCAATCATGAACCGACCTGTTTTTCTCCTTCTGCTCTCCATGGTCCTCTGCGGGCTGGTCGGGTGCCAAACTAAGCGAACCGGGGGTGATGACACCCTCGATGGTCCGTCGGAAGGTTTGTACGGTCCAACTGTGCTTCGAATTGAGGCCCCTGGGGGCATGACTCGATTGCAGAATCAGCAAGCGATCCTGAATGCGGTAGCAGAGACTCGTTGGGAAATTCGCGAGATGGCGGAAGGAACAGAAACAGGGTTGATCCAGCTTTACCGGAAGAGCTACTCTTTTGAAGCGCTGCTAACCGTGCGATACGATGCTCTGGTGGTGGAAGGTTACCTTGAATCTTACGGGCTGAGTCTTGACGGCAGGCGCGAAAATCGGCGGGTTCCAGAGTCATGGATTGACGACCTCAGCCGCCGGATTGCGAGAAACGTAGAATTGAGTGCCGTCGGTTTTTGAGGTGGTCCCCGGGTTTCAAAGGTGCAAACGAGGTTGTCAGATTTCGTTTGAGGTTTTCGGGAATGTAACATTTCGGAGTGGTATTCTCCGGGATTGTTGTTCACTCTGATCGGTTTGAAGAGGTTCCATGAGTTGAGGGAGACCAGGGTTTTCGATAAGGCTTCGAGGGCTCAACCCACTCAGAGTGAAGTCGGCGTTCCGAGCACGAAACGGCGAAGGGCTCTCTCGCAATTTTCGCTAAGCCCGGATTCTATCTTCGAGGGGATTCGCTGCGGAGACCGTGCGGCTCTCGGCAGAGGCATTACAATGATTGAAAGTCGGTCTCGGAACCACCGATTGATCGGGTCGAGGTTGTTGGAGAAGTCTCTGGCGCTGCCTTCGAACACGATACGGGTCGGCATAACCGGGGTTCCAGGGGCGGGCAAAAGTACCTTCATTGAATCGTTTGGTTTGATGCTTTGTGAGAAGGGCCACCGGGTTGCGGTATTGGCGGTCGATCCGAGCAGCTCCCGGAGCGGTGGCAGTTTATTGGGAGATAAAACGCGGATGGAGGATCTTTCGCGCCATCCTCAGGCGTTTATCCGACCCAGCCCGGCTGGTGGAACCCTCGGTGGGGTGGCAGCGCGGACGCGAGAGGCCATTTCTCTGGTTGAGGCGGCAGGGTACGATGTTGTGCTTGTTGAAACGGTTGGGGTTGGTCAGAGCGAGGTGGCGGTGCGCAAGATGGTGGACTTTTTCCTCCTGCTCCAGATTGCTGGCGCTGGTGATGAGCTTCAGGGGATCAAAAAGGGAGTGGTTGAGATCGCTGATGCAATCGCCGTAAATAAGGCGGACGGCGAAAACTTGATGCGGGCCCGGAGAACCTGTGGGGAATATGCGCAGGTGCTCCAGTACATCACGCCATATACTTTGGGGTGGCAGCAGGTGGCTCTCCTCTGCTCTGCTCTGGAGGGAAGGGGACTGGAGGAAATCTGGCAGTTAATCGGGAGGTTTATTGGATTATTGAGGGACGAGGGGCGTCTTGAAGGAATGCGGGGGAGGCAAAATGTGGACTGGTTTCGGAGCGTTTTGGCGGAGTCGGTTTGGGATAAATTTGTTGAACAGGAAGGCATGAGGACAGAGCTGGCGAAGCTTGAGCAGGCAGTCCTTGAGAAGCAAATGCCGGTTGAGACCGCGGTTACCAAGGCCCTGAAGTGGAGTTCGAGGGAAAAATGAGCCAGTGTCCTCATTGTCGAAGGGGAATCAGACTCTCAACCCTTTTTGCCCTAAAAACGGATCAGATTTATGTCTGCCCCTATTGTGAGCGCCTCTCCCGCTTTCGTGTTCCTCCGAACGGTGCAGCCAAGGCTCTGGCTTGGGTGTTGGCGTGGAGCCATTCAGTGTCTGCCTGCATTGCTATGAGAGACCTGGGGGCCACCATCTTTTTCAGCTGTTTTCTGATTGCAGCAACCCTGCTCAGTCCGGTGCTTTTTGGCGGTTTGAGACCCAGATTTCACACTCTCGGTCAGGCCTATGAACCGGGCTCCCGTAAGTACAGCGCAACCCATATTTTCTGGCCTTTGCTCTTCGGAATGATCCTTCTCCCGCTCGCTGCCATCAGTCTAAGTCTGGCGAGGAGTCCAGGTGCAGAACCAGCGAGGGAAGTTGTTGGTTACCTCAGCTTTGCACTGGCTGGGACGGTGGGCGTGCTGACTGTGGTGAATGGGGTTTGGGCAGGCTGGATTTGCCTCAACCATGCGAGGCGAAAAATTCGAAGGCGCAACCGGGTCCGCGTTTAGTTATGGGGTGCCCGGCGATCGTTCTGCCTGAGATTTTTCTAGGGGGAGCGGTGATCCGCCCTGGAAGCCGACCAACATCGGGGGGGGAAGGATCTTAGCCCAAGGGTGAGCGTTGGTGGTCGCATGATTCTGCATCGCCTACTCGTTCACAGATTTGGCGAATGGGACTATAAAAGCTCGGAGAGTCTCAACCACGCGGGAAGCGAGGAGCTCCACCGTTGGGGAGAACGCATTCTCAGTGTGGGCACCACCGAAGAGGTTTTTGACGAGTAAATTTGGTCCTCGACGGACGCTTCTACGCATCCAGGGCCTCATTTCGCATTTCTTGTTCATAGGACTCAGGAGGGTTTGAAATGGCTGCCCAGGGATCGAGGGTGCGGGAACCGACTCGGCAGGGTTGACCGACTGATCAGAATCAGACACAAACGAACTAGGCGAAACGGGACCACCTACCGAATTTCAACAGTGTTTGGGATACTTCCATTAAAAATCTTAAAACCCTAATCGGAGCCACCTGCTGTTGTGGGCTCTTGATGCTTCAGGCCGCACGGACACCACCTGAACTTGACACCGATAGTGGCGCGGGGTTTGCGAGCCGCAGCTGGCTGCCCGGCGCGATGGTTGAAGTTGAGATCGTCAGACCAGTTAGCAAGAGAGCCGATCTTGGCGAAGAGGCTTTGGTCGATCTCGTAGTGGAAATCGTAGAAGTCTACACAGGTCCGCGGACCCTCAAGGGAAGGGAAATACAACTCAATCCGATCATGGTTTCCAGGTTTCCTCCTGAGCGATGGTGTGCTTATGGAATGAACAACATTTATGGCGCTCCGATCGAATTTTATCCGGTTGGCAAAAAAGGATTGCTTTGGATTTTTCAACGCAAGGAACTTCCGACCAGTTTTGCAGATTCGTCTGGGTATCAGTTCCCATTTGTGACCGGTTTTGTGCCGGTCTGGGATCGATCTGAAGATCTCTTGAATCCAAACCATGAGCACTTCGTCAATGATTGGAATCAGACGCGTTCGATGATGCAGATTCTCCAGGGTTTGGAGGATATTGAGGATAGCAAGAAAGCAGCGATGGTTTTCGGGCTCTTAGAGCACGAGAACCCAAAGGTTCGGAAATGGGCACTGGGCGCCTTGGTCCGGATGCACGGGGTAAAAATCATCCCAATCCTAAGGGCTCTGAATTCCAGTGAAGCGAGAAGGGAGGAAACTAAGAACTTCATCAATGGACCAGGAACCCCTCTTTCCTGGGATATGTTTTCCGGTGGGAATAAGCAGCGTGTTGCGAGTATCCCATTGATTGGAGTGGAAGTATTGACTCAGGTAAAAACAGTTGGTGACCACACACTTTTTTCAAAACCAGAGGTGGTCGAGCCGGGAACGGTGAAAGTCCTCAGGGTGTTTGCTGGCAGCGGAATTAAAGCAGGAGACATTCTTGAGGTAGCGAGTGGTGATGGCGATTCGGGCGATAAGTTTTTGGTATGGCCGCGAGACCGCGCGGTGCGTCTCCCGTCAACTTACGAAGTGGGGACGTGGAGTTTCCCTCCAGAAGGCCCATGGGATGGGGAATGGACTTTATTTGGAGGGAAGGAACGTCCCCGGGTAAATATCCAACCAATGCTGCCATGGCTCGAGAGGCTTTCCGGGCAGCCACGGCCTTATGCCGACGAATTTCTCGATGAGGCGATTCGGGACGCGCCCCTCCGTGTTGCCCTGTGGGCCCTCCAAACCTATCGAGAGCAGCTGCGTATTGAAACAGTGGCATGGTTGAGAGAACAATCCGGTTTGGTCGCTTCCGATACCGTTGAAAATCTATCGTTACGAAATTTGATTCTCTACGACTCGGTGATGCGGACCATTTTCAGGAAATTGTGGGAGTGGGATGTTGAAAAAATAGCCCTCACCGAAAGCATTCTCTCTCATCCTCTTTCGGATGACGAGGAAGCATGGCTTCTCTACGACGCGACTGAGTTGGAGTATCGTCCTTCCTCGGCGACATCCGCAGACTGGATGCGGTTGGCAAATGCGGCACGCAACAACGCTTCCTGGAAAGAACCCTGGCTTAATCCGATTCATCGACAATTTTTTGAACGCGTTGCCTGGCATCACACATGGAGAGAATCAATATCGAGATTCGACGCCTCACCCGCTGTCACTTATCTGGTAAATCGCTGGGCAATTCCGGATCGGGGGGAATTCTCTGGAGCCCAATTTACGGACAATCGTGGTTCTATGCTTTCCCGATCTATGCCTTTAGAGGATGATCAAATCGAAGTGCTTCGGCTCGCGCTTGAGCAGAGGCTGACCTCCTCCGGGGAGCCGCTCACACCTGAGATTGTGGAAGAGCAAGTTAGTCAAATCAAAGCAAGAACCCGAGATGAAATCATCCAGCAACCGTATCCTTGAAGGATATTAAACTCGGAAGCGATGAATGACTGGCGGTCGATGGTCGTCTATTGTAATCTCAACGAGGTCGAGTCCTGCGCCAGGCGGACTGTGGTTCTCGGCGGGCTCACTGAAGGGCGAGGAGTTCGACGCCTTGTATTGCGCGGAAGTGGCGTTCGTTGCGGGTGACCAGCGGACTATTGTGGGCAGCGGCGGTAGCGGCGATCCAGAGGTCGTTCTGTCCGATTTGGCGGTAGGTTTCCTGGGCGCGGTTCTGGAGATCGGCGCAAATCTCCGCATAGCGGGAAAAGACAGGGCCTGCGTCCGTTAGTGGTAGACCGAGAGCGAGGAATTGCTCCACCTCGGTGAAATCGTGCCCGGCTCTTTGTGCCCCGTGCCAAAACTCCCCAAGAACCACCCAGGGGATCCCGAGAACTTTTCGGGAGTGGAGGGAGGCGAACCGGAGGGCCCAGTCCTGCTTCTGCCAAAGACCAACCAGAAAGGAGGTGTCGGCGATTAGGTCCACGGTTCTTCTTTTTGCGGGGAGCGGGATTCCACCGTGCTTTCAAGGAGGTTATCCTTTGCCGGATTCGCTGTCCGTTGCTCGGCGAACCGGAGCAGGGTCTCCAGGTTGCCCCCCTGGGGAACCACCCGCTTGACCACCTTGGAAAAGGAATCCCCCCGTGCTCGCTTCCAACTCTTCAACCGGGAATAGGCTTCTTCGTCCAAAGTGATTCTTTTCGTGCACCTATTCATGCATGCATGAAACTGACTTGCAAGGTGTTTCTTTTGCCGGAGAGTCGAAGCAATCGAGGAAGAAAAACCTCCCGACCATGGTCGGATCATTGATGCGGGAACCGGTGCGAGTGCTATCAACGCCGAAGTATCCGGGTAAGGGGCAAACCAACCTTTTATTCTCGGATTGCCCACAACCTCCGGTAGGTACCTGTCTTTAGGCGGAGCAGGTATGGGGAAGGGGCGGGGCGTGGACCCGGCGGTCCGCTGAGGCAAGGAGGTGTTTGGCTCTAAATTGAAGACTGTTACCGATGTCTTTGTGCCGCGCCGACCTTCGACTTGAACTTGCGTAGCGGGTTGTCAGCTCGCGCCCGCTTGTCAAGATCCACCGAGTGGCAAAAGAACTCTTTCTGCGGATCGTGTATACCCATCATACGAGGATTCGTTTGCTAAAATTCCTTGATGTATCAGTATCATAAATACAATAAGATCGATTTGGGCAGCGGCTCCTAAAGGCCTGACCCCGTTGGATTCGGCCCCGGAGTCGTGGTCGATCCCCTAGGCGGATTATTGTCTGGGGGGCTTCATCCAGCCTTGTTCGACGTACCAGTTTGCGGTTTCGACGAGCCCCTCATGGTTGCTGTGGGTTGGGTTGTAGCCGAGGACACGCCTCATCTTTGCAACGTCAAAGTCCCGGTCCTTTGAGTAAAAAGCCACTCGGCGACGGTAGATGGGGGGTTCAAGTCCAAAGGGCTTGCAGACGGCCTCGCAGAGACCCGCGAGAAGAAAGAAAGGCCCGATTGGTAGTCGGATAATCCGAGATTTTACCCGGAAATGCGCCGCCAGCGTCTTTGCGATCTCCGCAACCGGGATCGGTTCGTTTCCCCCACAAATAATGGCTTCGCCCAGCGCTTTGGGCTCAGTAGCGGCCAAAATCATACAATTCGTGAGATCGTCGACATGAACCAGATGGTACATGCACTTTCCGCTCCCGAGCAGAGGAAAGAAAGGGCGGGTGGCCATCTTGAAAAGCTTCAGCAGCCTACGATCCCCCGGTCCATAAATCGCAGCAGGCCGTATGATCGTAAAATCGAGCGGATTCTCGCTCGCAAAGGTCCGTAGCCATTCCTCTCCCTCCAGTTTGGTCCGCTGGTAATCGTCGCCTGGAGCGTAGGGGGATTCCTCAGATCCCGGGGGATTCTCGATATGTCCGTGGACCCCGAAAGTGGAAATATGAATCAGACGTCGGAAGCCAGGATTTGCGATCGCGGCTCCCGCGATGAGCTGCGTGCTCCGGACATGCACATTCCAGTAATCCTCGTAGGTGCTCTTGGCCTCCCGGAACGCTGCGGCGGCATGAAAAACATACTGTTGGCCCGCCATCGCAGCGCCTACCGTCGTTGGGTCAAAAACATCTCCCCGGAACCAGTTGATATCGAGATCTTCGAGCGGACCGGTGTTTGAGCTCTCCCGCGCGAGGGCAGAGACCTTCAAGCCGGCTTCAACCAGTTTTCGCGTCAGAACGGCACCCGTGAACCCGGTTGCACCGGTGACAAGAACGGGGGTCCCAGGGGGGAGATTTGAAAGATGACTCATGTTTTGGTTCGTTTCCGAATCTTTCGGCGGGGTTTCTCGAGCGTCTCCCGGTAACAATGCGACAAGCGTTCCCGATGCTTGTCCAGTGTGTACTGGGATTCAAAGCGCAGTTTCCCTGCCTTGCCTAGCTTCGCTCTCAGTTCGGGATCTACGGCAACTCTTGAGATTTGTTCGGCGAAGGCTGATGCATCAGGTTGAGCAAAACAGGCCAGTTCCTCATCCAGAAGCAGCCGGTTGGCGGGGACATCGGTCGCAACAATTGCCCGACCGGATTTGAGGTAATCCAATACTTTGAGGGGGGAATTGACCCCGGAGATCCGGGGAGAGAGCAGGATGTCAGCTGCCATCAACCAACCGGGGAGTTTATCGGTATCAACGGACCCCGCAAAATAGACCGAGCCGGAGACGTTTGCCTCCTCCAGCTGCTTTAGCCGTTCGGCGTTCTCGGACTTTTTCCCGCCGATGACGACGAAGCGGGCCTTGGGAACCTTTGCAACCACCTGATGCACAGCATCAAACAGGAGATCGACGCCCTGGTAGGAGGCGAAGGAACCCGCGTAAAGGATGACCACATCTTCGGGTTGGGCCCCTATGGCACGCCGGATCTCTGCGGCAGCCTCGGCTGAGCCATCAACGACAGAGGACGCAATGTCCGGAATGTGATAAACCGCGGCTTCCGGACGCATGCTGCGGACCTGGTCAACCAAACCTTGACCGGTTCCGATCACCGCATGTGCTTTTCCGGCAGTCCACCTTTCGACCTTAGCATAAATTTTCATCAGGGCGGACTTGAACAGGCCCCGCTTGTAGGAGAGAGGATCGGAATGCTTCTCAAAAATCGCGCGGGTACGAAAGAGTTTCGCCAGGAAAACCGCAAGGGTTCCCGCCTCCTCGACCCCGTGGATCAGGACATAGCGGCTGCGTTTGCAGAGAGAAAAGGCGCGGATTAAGATCAAGAGGTCAAAGAACAGCTTTTTGGGTCCCGGTCCGATAGGTACATTTTTCCAGCCAAAGGGGTTGGAAACCCGGTGAACGGTGGTGTTCGGGAGGACGACATCTGCTCCAACCGGTAAAGTTAGCAAATCCACCCGATAGTCGGCCTTACCGAGGGCGAGAAGGTTGAATTTGACCCGAATGGGAGAGCCACGCCGCTCGAAAAAGGGCTGCGGCGAGATAAATAGTACGGCCTTTTTTTCCATCAGCCGTGGCTTTTGCAGTTTTTGTCTTCATCGAGACGGATCCGACACTGGTTCAGCGTACCCATCGCCGAGTTGGGCCTCGGCTGTCCGATATTGATTCTTGCAATCGAAGACCCGCGGCTGGTTGTACCGACAGGGTACATCCCTTCCCGCAGAGAGCGATCCGATGACGCCTTCAGGCGAAAGCTGTCCAAATTTGAGTTGGGCATGAGGGCGGTCATGGCCGGATTCAGGGTCGATTGGGTTGGGCGAGTCAAGCTCAGTCGGTCCCCTCAGTTTCGGAGGTCTGATTGTTTTTGGATGATTCGGTCTTTTTCCCTTCCCGCGAGACCAAAGAAATGGACGGCATTATCGTCGGATTCTCGCAACTGATGCGGTTCGCGTCGGGCCTCCTTGCGCGAGTCATCGGCATGTTTAGCGGGGTCGACGCGAAAA
>DAISIK010000031.1:0-37661 GCA_036822055.1 Puniceicoccaceae bacterium | reverse complement strand
AGGGGAGATCAGGGTGGAGTGGCTTTTTGGCTTTTTGGTGGGAGAAATGATTCGCGTTTTGGGGGTGGTTTTTGTTTTCGAGGGTGGAGTTTGATGAATGTCCCTTCCTTGAGTGAGCTGTTTTGGATCTGCCTTCGGCTGGGGTTGACGTCGTTTGGTGGGCCAGTGGCCCATATCGGCTATTTCAGGGAGGTATTTGTGCGGGAGCGCCGATGGTTGGAGGAGGATGAGTTTGCGGCTTTGGTGACCTTGTGTCAGTGCCTGCCGGGTCCTTCGAGTAGCCAACTGAATTTTATCATCGGAATGAGACGGCGGGGGTTGGCTGGCGGGGTGGTGGCTTGGTGTGGGTTCACGTTGCCATCGGCGCTGATGTTGATTGCGGCTGGCTATGGCGTGGCAGGTTTGAGTGATCTTGACTCGAAGGGGTGGATACTCGGCTTAAAGTTAGCCGCCGTAGCAGTGGTAGCCAAAGCCCTCCTCGAGATGGGTTTGAAGCATTGTCGGAATGGTTTGACGATCAGTTTTGCCCTGTTCGCGACAGCCCTTCTCCTGCTCGTCAATCACCCGTTGGCCGCGCCTGGCTGTCTCCTCATTTTTGGCTGGTTTGGATGGGCCTTACTGCCGGTCAGGTCGAGGCCGACCCTTGATGAAGGATTGGATTACTGGAGGGAGCGGGAGGTGGGGACTGGACGACCTTTATTTTGGCTGGGACTCTTTTTCGGACTTTTCTTAATTCTTCCGCTATTGGCCATGCTGCTTCCCAAGGCCGAGTGGCTGGCGTGGCTGGCAGCATTTTATCGGGCCGGAGGGTTGGTTTTCGGGGGAGGGCATGTTATTCTCCCGCTGTTGGAGCCGGGGGTGGTTGGTGTCGGCTGGATTGATCGGTCGACATTTTTGGCCGGATACGGGATGGCTCAGGCGGTGCCGGGTCCCCTGCTGACCTTTGCCGCGTATTTGGGTTCAGTTTTTGAGTCGCCGAGTCGATTGGGCGCCGGTCTGTTTTGCCTGGTAGCGGTGTTTCTTCCTTCGCTGTTTCTGGTCGTGGGCATCCTTCCCTACTGGAACCGGCTTTCTCGCTGGAGTGGTTTTGAAGCCACTTTGGCCGGGATGAATGCTGCGGTGGTTGGGGTTCTGCTGGCTGCTTTCTACGATCCCGTACTGATCCACTCGGTCACCACCCCATCGAGGTTTGGCCTGGCCCTGATTGCGTTTGGGGCAATCGGTTTCTGCAAGGTACCAACCTGGGCTATGGTGCCGATGGCTGCCTGCGCCGGGGCCCTATGGTTTGGTTAGCGGCTGGCAGATTCAGGGTGCGCGAAACTTCCCAACGACCTGGAGCTTTCCATCGCCGAGGTGCTGGACGATGACCCCGTCGCCCGAGCCGGTGAATTCCCTAGTGAGGGCGGAAATGGTTACCTGGTGGGTAACGAGAATGGTGGGACCCTCGAGGGGGTGTTCCTCAAGCCAGGTGGCAAACTGTTTGAGTCGGGTGGAGCGGGTCTCGGGGGCTTGGTAGAAAGAATTCAGGGCGGGAAGTTTGGTTACCGGACCGAGGTTGAGGAGGTCAGCGGTTTCCAGGCACCTGCACCATTGGCTGGAGAAAACGGTGGCTTTGGTGATGCCCGCACGGCGGAGACGTTCTCCAATTTCCCGGGCCTGCTCCCTTCCGGCTTCACTCAGGTTTCGCTGGGTGCGGCAGTCGTTGAGATCAAAGCTGGCGGGGTCTCCGGTCCCTGGGGCGAGGGCGTGCCGGAGGAGGATGAAGTGGTTGGGGTTGGAAAGGACGGCGAGGGGAGAGTCCTGATTGGTGAGGGCCGCTAGAGCAGGATTTGGGAAAAGGAGCCAGCAGGTTAGGAGCAGGGCGTAGAGGGGCTTGAAAACGGTTGAAGACATACCCGAAAGATAGTGATGGATGGGTGAGGTCAAACCGAACATCCTGGTTGAGTCGGCTGGGCGGGGGATTGTGAAAAGGGTCTTGGCTATCAAAGCGGTGCAGCCTAAGGATTCCTCCATGGATGAATTCGAACGCACCTTGGTTTCGGGATACAGCTTTGCAGGGCCTGCTTTGCAAATTGGGGCGGGGATTGAAGGTGATGCGGTGCGGTCGTCCTGTCCGGTGGCCATTCCGCTGAAAACCTTGAATCGGCACGGCCTGATTGCCGGGGCCACCGGAACGGGCAAGACGGTGACCCTGCAAGTGGTGGCTGAACAGCTCTCGTTGGCAGGGGTTCCAACGCTTCTGATGGACATCAAAGGTGACCTCTCTGGAATCGGGGCGAGCGGAAAAGAAAACGCGAAGATATTGGAGCGGCATGAGCGGATTGGGATTCCGTTTTCAGCGGGGGCGGCACCTGTAGAGTTTCTCACGCTTTCGAATGAACCGGGCTCTCGCCTGCGTGCGACAGTTACCGAGTTTGGACCGGTCCTGCTGGCAAAAATTCTCGGATTAAACGATACCCAGGAGGGGGTTCTGGCCGTCTTGTTCCGGTACTGTGATGATCGGGAACTGCCACTAATTGATCTGGAGGATCTGCGGAGGGCGCTGCAGTGGATTACCGGTGATGGTAAGGACGATTTTGAGGAACTCTGTGGGAGGGTTTCTACGGCCTCGGTGGGTGCGATCGTTCGGAAGATTATCGGGTTGGAGCAGCAAGGCGCCGATCTCTTTTTCGGGGAAATGTCCTTTGAAGTGGAGGATCTCCTGCGTTTCGATGATGAGGGGCGGGGGATTGCCTCGATCATTCGGCTGGCTGATCTGCAGGACCGACCGAAGCTCTTCTCGACCTTTATGCTCTGCCTGTTGGCGGAAATTTATAGTACCTTTCCTGAGGCGGGTGATCAAGAAAAGCCCAAGCTGGTACTCTTCATTGACGAGGCCCACCTTGTTTTCTCTAATGCAACGAAGGCCCTTCTCGAGCAGGTTGAGGCGATCGTGAAGTTGATTCGGTCGAAGGGAGTGGGATTGATTTTTGTAACGCAGAATCCGACGGACATTCCCGATTCGGTGCTTGGCCAGCTGGGGCTCAAGATTCAGCACGCCCTGCGGGCGTTTACGGCGAAAGACCGGCGGGCGATCAAGTTGGCGGCTGAGAATTTTCCGGAATCCTCTTTTTACAAAGTGAGTGAGGTGCTCACCCAGATGGGAATCGGGGAAGCTTTGGTGACTTGCCTGAATGAAAAGGGGATTCCGACGCCGCTGGCCCGGACCTACCTTCGGGCTCCCGGTTCGCGAATCGGCCCCTTGAGCGAGGAGGAGGTGAAGGCCCTGGTTGCCCGCTCCGGGATTCAGGAAAAGTACAACGCAAGGATTGATCGAGATAGTGCGGCGCAGATCCTCGGGGAGAAGATGGCACGGGCGAGGGAGGCAGAGGAACAGGAACGGCTTCTGGCTGAACAGAGGGCCTATGAATCTACCCGGACAGCACCACGGACGCAGAGCCAGAGGGGTAGGGCTCCAAGCGCGCCGAGGACTCCAAGGACCTCGAAAAGAGGGACGGGGATGGTCGAATCGATGACCAAGAACACCATGGTCAGGCAGATGGGCCGATCTTTTATGCGGGAGTTTGCCCGGGGAATCCTGGGAGTCCTCGGGGTGGGGCGAAAACGTCGTTGAAAAGTGGATACAAGCTAGGAACCGGGGCCGGAGGACCTGAATCAGCGGGGTGGGCGGAGCCCGGAACGGGACGCGGAAGACTCTTTTTGAGCGATGAAGTTCCGAAGGCGTTCGAGAGCTGCTTCGAGGGAGGCGGAGGGTTGAATCGATTGGGCCTGGGACCAGGCTGAAAGGGCTTCCGGGTAGTTCTCTCGGAGGAGATGGAGTTGGCCGAGGGCAATCCATGCATTGGCGGTGAGGGACGGGGGTAAGTTGGAGGCTGGGACCCGGGTGGCCCTTTCGTAAAAGAGGCGGGCGGCTGATAGATCCCCGTCAGCTTCAGCGGCTTGCCCGGCGAGGAGGAGGCTGCGGAGGTTGAGCGGATCGAGTTGAGCAGATTCGCGGGCAAGGCGGGCGGCGGTTGAAAAATCCCGGTCCAGCTCGAGGGCAAGCAGGGCACGCAGACGGAAAAAATCTGCCCGCTCAACGGTTTCCAGAGAGGGGGATTGCCAGAGGTTTTCGGAGGCGACCAGCACGGATTTTGCCTCGGCAAAGAGAGCGCGCTCGGTAAGCTGCTGGAGGATGCGGATGAGGTCGCGCGGGGAGAGGGCTGGCCGGGTTTCGCCAAGGGCGGCCAGGTAGGTGGGAAGTGCGAGGCGGGGAAGATCCAGCTCGAGATAAAGATCGGCGAGGAGGAGATTGCTCGCGGCATCGGCGCCACCATAAAAGTGGGCGAGCTCGAGGGCAGCCGCAGCCTCCTTCAATCGGCGAAGGGAGAGGAGGAGATTGGCCTGAATTTTACGAAGCTCGGGATCCTCGGGTTGGTCGGCGATGAGCACCTGAAGGGTTGGGAGGGCGTCGGCTGGGCGTTGGAGTCGGAGCAGGGATTCGACCTCTCCCCGTAAGAGATCGTTTGACCGGGGGGCGAAGAGCTGGGCTGCCTGAAAGGCCTGAAGGGCTGCGCGGGGTTGGTCGGAATGGAGGTAAGCATAGCCGAGAAGTCCAAAACTCTGATCATCTCCTCCCCCAAGGGTGATGACACGCAGCCAGGATGGTATGGAGGCAGTGAAGCGCTCCTGGCGGACGAGGGTGATGGCGAGACCACGGTGGGCGCGACGAAACGATTGGTGGCGGCTGAGGGCGGCGAGAAAAGCGTTCTCGGCATCGAAGAGGAGGTCACGCTCGAGGTAGAGATTGCCGAGGACGAGGTAGAGAGCGGGGGCAGATTTTTTCTCGAGATAGGCTTCGACAGTGGGAATGGCGGCGGCGGGCTTCTGACTGAGCAAGGGAAGCACCTCTTCGCGGAGAAAGATGGAATCCTCCCGGTCGATGCCGGGCTCAATGGCCTGATCGAAGGCATAGTTGCCAACGAAGCGCTGTCGGAATTCGGGGTTTTCCCAAGTGTACTCCCGGAGTTGCCAAGAGGCGAAAGCTGGGACCTGGAGAAGACAAGCCAAGAGGAGGAGATGGAGGCGAAGTTTGGGAAGGCTCATTGCGTTTGGATGAGGAGGGGCCAGCTACCGGTAACTTCGACGGGTTCACCATTTCGGGTGGGGGGAGCGAAGCGGGAGCGGTTGGCGGCGTCCCGGGCAGGTTTGACCAGATCGGGGTCGGAGTAATCGAGCACCTCGAGGACGGAGACTTTGCCGGTTTTGTCGATATGGACGAGGAAGGTTACGCTGCCGGAGGAGAAGCCCGAAGAGGAGAGGCGCAGGGGGATGCGGGGGCGGGGGACGTAGAGGGCTCGGGGCGGGTTGTCGAGGTCGTCGAACGTGAAGCGTGCAATCTGTTCACGGGTATTGAGCCCGGTAGTGAGGGTGGAGAGATCGGGCAGGCTGAATTGGGCGGCCGGGAGGGGGGCCTGAAAATCCACCTGGAGGGGTTCGAGGCGAAGGGCTGAAGGAGGTTCCGAGGTTTTTGCAATCTGCTGGGAAAGGGTGGGTAGAGGAGGTTCTTCGGTTTCTGTAATTTCCTGAGGTGGAGGCGGTGGGCTGGTAATGGGGAGGGGAGGAGGCAGGGAGAGAGCGGCGCTTTCGGGCAGAGAGATGGCGGCACCGAAGAGCACCAGACCGAAGACGCCGAGGAGGATGATGGCGGCTCCGAGAACGGATCCGAGGCGGGTTGCCCAGGTATGGGCGGGGTGGATTGGCTCAGTCATTTTTCTGGGTGGAGAGGCTGACGGAGGGAGCCCCGGCCCGAATGGCGAGATCGACGACCCGAACGAGGTGGAGGGAAGCGGAGGCGGCATCGGCCTCGACGACGACGGAGGCCCCTCCCTGAGCGACAAAACGCTCGACGAGGCGGGTTAAGTTGGCGGGAGAAAGCTCTTCGCTGCGATGGAGGATGGTGCCGTTTTGGTGGACCTGAATGATGAGGGCCTCTTGATTGAGAGGTTGGGAGGAGGAGGCGGCAGGCTTGTTGATTTCGATTCCCTCCCGCTCTGCAAAGACGGAAGTGACGATGAAAAAGATAAGGAGAATGAAGACGACGTCGATAAGGGGGGATAGATTGATCTCGGCATTTTCCCCAGTGGAGTCGTCGCGGTATCGGCGGAGGCGCATATGAAGAGGAGTTCCTTAGGCAGCGTGGAGCAGACTGGCGTGCTGGTGGCGAATGAAAGCCTCGAGGCGATTGCGACGGCTGCGAGAAATGGTGAGGAGGAGGGTGCCGGGAATGGCGAGGAGGAGACCAATCTGAGTGGTGACGAGCGCTCGAGCGATGCCGTCCGAGGCGAGGAGGAGCGAAACGGAACTATTTGGATCGAGGTTGAGGGAGCGAAAGGTGGCAAGCATCCCATTGACGGTTCCGAGCAACCCAAGAAGGGGGCAAACGGCGACGAGGATCGAGTGGAAACGGATTTTTCGATTGAAAGCTGAGAACGGAGGGGGCGAACAATCTGATTGGTAGTAGAGACCTATCTCAAAAAGAAGCTTGAACTGGGAGTGGTAGAGCCAGAAACCGACCAAAGCGAGGGGGAGGAGAAGCACTCCTCCGGCCTGGAGGACAAAGTCGATGGCGGCATCGTAGTCGGGCCTCATGGGGATGGAGCAGTGGTGGAGAGGTTCTGGACCTTTGAGGCAAAATCATCAAGCCGCTGGAGGCTGCCTTGCACGCGCCGGGAAAAGAAAGCGTGAGCGATGAGGGCAGGAATGGCGACGACGAGGCCAACCTCGGTGCTGACGAGGGCCTCGGAGATGCCTCCGGAGAGCCCTTGAGGGTCGGCGGCACCGCTCGCCGCGATGACCTGAAACGTTTGAATGATGCCAGTGACAGTGCCGAGGAGACCGAGCAGAGGAGCGGTGGCAGCGGTGATTGAGAGAATGGCGAGACCTCTTTCCAGGGGGCTTTGAGCCTGAAGGACAGCGCTGCCGAGATTCTCGGCGATAGCACCCTCGGTGGCATGAGGTGGAAGCTCGAGGGTAGCTTGCACGATCCTGGCGGGGAAGGGTGGCATGGTCTCCAACCACTCAGGCAAGGGGGCTCCGGGATAGAGCGCAGGTCGGGAAGGCAGCGGGGCAGATACCCGCAGACGGGCAAACTGAATCGATTTGAAGAAGATGACGATGAGTGAGAGAGCTGCGAGGGTGAGGATGGGATAAATCCAAACGCCTCCGAGGGCCAGGTGTTGAAGCAATTGAAGGTACCAGGGAAGTTGGGTGAGGGAAGCTCCTCCGAGGCTGAGATCAACGGGCAGGGTGAGCAGCTGGGGCTGACTCAGGTCTGGTTGAAGGCGAATGGCAGGAAGGCCATCGAGGGGAGTCATCCGGGGGCGGAGACCGAAGTCCGGATAGAGGAGACCGACCAGGGTTTGGTCCTGAAAAAAGAACCCTAGAGGGCCGAGAATTAAGGCTTGTCCGCGACGAACGATTCCCTCCGGATCAAGGGCCTCGACGGTGATGGGCTGAGGAGAGATCGCGATTTGAAAGGCATCGGAGGAGAGCTCGAGAAACGCGATGAGGGCCTCGGTTTGGCCACTGCGGGCATTGCGAAGGGCGGCGTCGTAACGGTAGAGAATAGCGGGATGGACGTGGGATTCAAAGTCCCGGAGAAGGTCTGAAAAGAGGGTGCGAATGGAATCGAGGGCCTTGGACTCCCGAGCCTGACTGTGCTCCTTGAGCTGAATGGTATCGAGGAGTTGCTGATTGGCGTCCTGAAGGGAGAGTAGCTCGGTCCGTCTGGCGGCGACGATCATCTGAAGTTGATCGATTTTTTCGACGAGGGGGGCCCTTTCATTTTCGATACGCTCCTCGAGGAGTCGAAGGTTTTGAAGCGATCTCTCGGCTTGTGCACTTGCCGTATCGAGGGGGGATCGAGGCTGGGCGAGAGCATTGCCGCAGGTGACGGTGAACCCAAGGAAGAGGATCAAGGTCCGGAAGATGGGCATGGGATGGTGGGAGGGCCTACTGATCGAGGATCGGGACGGGAAGGTAAAAGAGGCGAGGACGATTCGGTTCCTGGTAGAACTGAATGGCGGCGACGATCTCAGAAGCATGCCCGGGGGCAAGCTGCCAGGTCCATCGCTCCTGGCCTGAGGCTCCGAAGCCTGCGAGTGAGCCATCGGCATTGGCAAACCAGGCAAATCCGGGTCCGAGGTAGAGGGTTTGAAACTCGCGCACCTCTTCGCTGGTGGTTCGACGGAGCTCATTATGGAGGGATGCCGAGAACGATGTCTCAAGGAGAAAGGCCATGACCTCGGAGGCTGTTTGAAAGCGGCTGACGAGGGGATCGGAAGGCTGGGAAGCCCTCTGGAGCCGTGGCAGGAGTTCTTTGGCAACGGGTTTAGGGTAAACAGCGGCAAGGGACTGTACTTGGGAGAGCCACTGGTTGAGGGCACCCTCCAGTTGGGTGAGGGCATCGCGGTTAGCGGCTGTCCTGGTTGAGGCGAGGGCCTCTTTTTGAAGAAGCTGATCCCGCTGGGCATTCGCTGAAGCGATTGCCTGATCGAGATGCCGTAGCTCAGCTTCGAGAAACCTGGCTTCAGCGGTCAGGTTGTTTTTTTCGTTTTGCCAGCCGACCTCGCGGGCAGCGATTGCTTGTTCGATCTCAATCCAGCGGGAGAAGTATTGAACAGCCTGATCGGAGGCGACTGGAGGATCGGTTGGGAGGGCCGGGAGGAATGCAGCGCCGAGGAAGGGAAGGAGTAGCAACCAGAGCCGGTTTGGGGTGGAAATGAGGGCCAGAGAAGAGCGCATTAAAAAGGAATAGCGAGCGAGAGGGAAAATCTCTGTTCCTCTTCCTGATCTCCGGATTGAGCAAGGTTGCTCGCCTCATACTCGTAGCGGAGGACGGAGTTGAGGCGTTCGGAGAAGCGGTAAGTGAGGATTAGTTCAAAAATGAGGGCGTCTCGATCGGTGTCCTCTGGATCAATCTGGTAGCGCAAGGCTTCCGAGACACTGAGGCTCTCAAGGGGGTCAAGCTTGAGTGATTGACGGAATTCCCAGAGGAAACTCCATTCTGAGTCACCCTCACTCGGGTCAAGGTAGGAAGCGGTTCGTCCCACATTCAGCTCGAGCCTGCCAGTTTCGAAGATTTCGAACCGACGACCGAGAAGAAGGGAGGCATCGTATTGGAGGTCGATGGCCTGAATGCGATTGGAGAACAATCGGGTGTCGCCTGTGAGGGTAAAATTGTAGGGCAGGACGCGGGTATATCCGAAGTAACCGCCGTAGCGATCGGTATCCACAGATTCAGTACCGTCAGCGGCCTCGGTTGATTGAAAATCGTAGTAGAGGCCGGTGGAGTATTCGTTTTGGCCGATAACTTTTTCAGCGTCGAGCGAGGCACGGATGGCATCGGACGACGAGGTCGCACGGGTCAGACCGATCCCCAGTTCAATTTTTCCAGACCAGCCGAAAGGGGAATATGGGCGGAGCATGTCGGCAGCCATTCTGCCCGAACGGGCGAGGAAATCCCCAGCCTCTCCGGCCTCCCCGGCCTCCTCTGCGGGAGTCGGATCTTCCAAGGCGGTGCTCTCGAGTATGGTTGAGGGATGGGCAGGAGCCCGCTCAATCTCTGCGATCTGTTTTTTGGGCAGGACCAATTGGCCGAGGGTGACGGAGTAAAACTCAATCGTCTGTTCAGTCTCCGAGGTAATCGTTCCGCTGAGGCGGTCTCCGTTGAGGAAAACGACGGCATCCCCGGCAGCCGACAAGAACGAGAGGGGAAGACTCGAACTGAATATTGAGAGCAAAAGGAACTGAGCCGAACGAAGGCGGTGAAACGACATGACAAATCTACAATTAAATCTGGAGACTGGCGTTAGAGTCTGGTGGCTGCAATCTTATTGAGATCAGGTCTCCAGAGAGGGTCGAAGATGACGAGTTGACGACGCCTTTGTTGATGAGAGCAGAGCAATTCTCGAACGATGCGATCGTCCTTTTTGGCGGGTCGGTAGGCCCACTTGAGGTCATTGACCGGGTCGTTGATGTCAAATTCGCGCGTGGCCTTGGTGAGGAGGACCCACTCTGCGACTGAGCCGGAGATGGCGCGGAGACCGCGGGCCTCGAGGTCGTCGATAGTTGAATTATCGAGCTTTTGGGCGACGACGTAGACGGACAATTTGTCGAGGAATCCGATTTCGAAGAAATAGACTTTGTCCTGAAATCGAAGGGAATCTTCTGCGTTGAAAGGAACCCTTCCGAGGTGTGAAAGAGGGGTTCCCAAAAAAGCCTGGATTTTCTCTCGGGTCGTTTGGAGCATGAGGGGATGCTTAACTTTGCGGGTTGGCTTGTCGATCCCCGGATCGTGAAAAAGTGGTTTGCTCTCGCTAATTGGGCAGAGGCGGGGAAGGCTGGCGGGAGATGAGTTTATCGGAGGAGGGGACGGTGGGCCGGGAAACCGGTGAGAAGAGGCGGGCGGATCAAAGGATCCTTGATGAGGTCGAGAAACTGATCCGTGGGCGGCAGACCTTAAAGCTGGCCACGGTTGATGGAGAGGGGAATCCAGAGGCAAGTTACGCTCCTTTTTTATGGAGCGGTGAAACGGGATTTTACATTTACGTCAGCGAGCTGGCGCAGCACACCCGAAACTTGCTGGCGGGAAGTTCGGCCTCAATCCTTCTGGTTGAGGATGAGGACGGTGCGAAGGAAATCTTTGCCCTGCGGAGGCTGACGGTTCGCTGTACGGTTTGGGAAATCGAGCGTGGCGATCCCGACTTCGACAGCGTTCTTGAGGCAATGGAAGAGAGGCATGGTGGGGTAGTGGCAGGGCTGAAGCGGATGCTGGATTTTCACTTATTCAGGCTGGTCCCCGAAAAGGTGGGCCGTCTGGTACTTGGATTTGGCCAGGCCTACCAAATTGAAGGAGTTGGTCTGGACCGGCTCTTTCGAGGGGTTGAGCGGCGGGTCGGAGGCGGGGGGCATCGGACCGCAGACTAGGGGTGGATTCTGCATTCCGGGAAAGTTGCGGGCCGGGAGCGGTTGGCGAAATTCCTGCAAATCCTATTTGCCAGACGGCGGGGGGATATGTTGGACTCCAGACAAGGTAATGGGAGCAAAAGTATCACGTCGGCGCATCCTGCTGTTGCCTTTACTGTTGGTCACCGGTGGAGGTCTGGGCAGGTTGTACGGAAACCAAGGTGCCCAGCGGATCCACGTGGTGGTTTCGGGAGACACGCTGAGCGGAATCGCAGTGGCCTATGGGACGACCGTATCGGCCTTGAAACAGGAAAATGGTCTGACTGGCGACTTGATCCGGATTGGTGATCGCCTGCGGATTCCGCAGGAGGTCGCTGGAGACATCCTTGCCAAAGTCAAGGCAGTGACCGAGCCGTTGCAGGGCGGCTTCCGGAGCTGGCGTTACATTGTGGGGCATCACAGCGCTACCAACAGTGGCAATGCGGAGATTTTTGACCGGTACCATCGAGGAAACGGGATGGAGAACGGGCTGGCTTATCACTTTGTGATCGGGAACGGCACGAAATCCAAGGACGGGGAGATAGAGATAGGACCCCGGTGGCCTCGCCAGATCCAGGGGGGGCACGTTCGCAGCCGGGAAGTCAACCGCACAGGGGTGGGAATTTGTCTGGTGGGCAATTTTGAGAACGGCCCCCCAACGCCGAAGCAGATGCAATCCTACTACAGCTTGCTCGGTTATCTCGGGGCGATCTTGCCCGGCAAACTGCGTTATCGGGTGCACCGGGAGATCGATGGAAGAAACCACACTTTGTGCCCGGGGAAGCACTTTCCGATTGGCCAGATGCATCAGAGGTTTCCTGACAAGTGGTAAGGGGACGTTTTTAGCGGTCGCTGGTGATCGACTGAGCTGCTTCGGTCGCTGGCTGATCTCGCAGGATGCTATGGAACGAGGCTCTGGTTAGCCGAGGTAGATGAGGCGATGGAGGTTGGGGAAAGGCCCGGGAGTCTCCTGCTAAAATGGATTTGCTACGGGTTGGAAGGGCATTGATGCTGCCGGAATGAAGGTGGTAGCGGAGTTCTTGGGTTTGAGTTACGGATTCGAAGGATTGGCCGGCTGGATGCTTGCGGGGCTAATGGTCATTGGACTGGTTTTGCTGATGCTGGGAGGGGATTGGCTGACCCGTGGTTCCAGCGGCATAGCCCTGCGCTTTAAAGTAAGCTCGGTTGTGGTCGGACTGACGATCGTGTCAGCGGCCACTTCAATGCCAGAGTTGGTCACGTCGCTTATCGGGGTACTGGCGGGTTCTCCGGATTTGGCAACCGGGAATGTCGTTGGAAGCAACGCGGCAAACATTGGCCTGATCCTTGGCTCGGCGGCGCTGATCGCCTCAATCAAGGTCCACCGACGGCTCCTGAAGAGGGAGATGCCAATGATGTTGGTGGCTACATTTGTTTTCTACCTTCTGGCGGCGCTCGGTGGTGGGATTGGTCGTTTGGACGGGTTGCTGCTGCTGGCAGGGATTGTGGCGGTGAATTTTTTCCTTTTAAGGGCAGCGAAGCGGGGTGAGATCGAAGTGGAGGTGGTGGAGACGGTGGGAACTTCCAAGCTTGGCATTCTGGTCCTTTGGGTGGTTCTCGGAGGAGTGGCGCTGATGGTGGGGGCCGAGATTCTGGTTGATTCCTCGGTGGTGGCGGCCCGGCGTATCGGGATAACGGAAGGCTTGATTGGCCTGACGGTCCTGGCGGTCGGGACAAGTCTTCCGGAATTGGGGGCTACCCTCGCGGCGGTTAGGCGCGGGGAAACGGGGATCGTGATCGGAAACATTGTCGGATCAAATCTGTTCAACATCGGTTTGATCATTGGAGTGGTCGGTTTGGTGCAGCCCTTTCCGGTGCCCGCTTCGATGCTTCGGGTAGAATTTCCCGGTATGTTGATCCTAACGGTACTGGTTGGGATAATGATGTACTCCGGAAAGGTATTTTCCAGGAGGGAGGGACTCATCCTCATGGTTCTTTACGGGGGATACATCGCGCTGGCGGCGATTTTCCAATGACTCCTGCCAGCGCCCGGTATTTGATCAAAAGGGACTAGGCGGCCTTGGGTGATTTCCAGTGGCGAACCGGAATCGCTCCCAGGAGCATAAGACCAATCTGGCTGACGTTGAAGACCATGAGCCAAAGGAAGGCGGC
The DNA here is from genome assembly GCA_036822055.1 of Puniceicoccaceae bacterium. Classification (GTDB taxonomy): domain Bacteria; phylum Verrucomicrobiota; class Verrucomicrobiia; order Opitutales; family Puniceicoccaceae; genus DAISIK01. The sequence goes on along the minus strand of DAISIK010000031.1, from coordinate 24,524 downwards.
ATCCATGAAGCCGTAGGAGTGGAGCCCGACACCGAGCATGTTGGTGCCGAACCAGGACCATGCGGTTACAATGTTACCCCCGATGACGAGGACCATGAGTCCACGGTTGCGCACCAGACCGCCCCATCGGGCATGGAGGATGACGGCGTTCCAGAGAACGACGAGAAGGGCCCCGTTCTCCTTGGGGTCCCAGCCCCAGAAACGTCCCCATGATTGATCGGCCCAAATCCCTCCGAGCATGGTCCCGACGAAACTGGTGAGGATGGCAAAGCAGATGGTGGCATAGACCATGGTGGCTTGGCGGGCTGCATCGCGCCTGGTGAAACCGGAGGTGAAAACGCCGCGGAGGAGGAAAAAGGCGGCCATGGTGCCCGCTAGAAAAGTTCCGACGTAGCCGAGGGTTACGATGGTGACGTGGGTGGCCAACCAGAAATTGGAATCCAGGACGGCCCGCATCATTTCCATGGTGTCACCGGATTTTGAGAGATGGTGAGCGATGATCAGGGTGATGAATCCCACAAGGGACGACGAGGCGGAGGCGACCCCGGATTTGAAGATTCTTTCGAAGAGCAAACCGAGACCAACGGCGCCCCAACCGACGAAAACGGCTGACGAGTAGAGGTTGGTGATCGGGGCGTAGCCCTGAATGAGGATGCGGGCGACGATCCCGATGGTCTGAGCGATAAAACCAACCAGCAGGCATCTGACCGCCAGAGAGCGGATGATCTCCTTGCCCATAAGCCAGTAGACGAGGATGCCGAGAAGGGAGATGAAGTAGATGGCAGCCCCCTTGTAGAAAAGTTCGCTTCGGTTGAAGCGTTCTTCCCAGCGAACTCGCGACTTTACTCCGGGATCGAGAGCCTCGATTCGGTTGGCAAGCTGAGCTACCCCAGTGTTGAAACGCTCGGGATCGGCCGAGTTGTAGGCGGCGATGATTTCGGCATAGGCTGTGGCAGCAAAAGGAATTTCACCTGCCGCGGGGGTGGCCATCAGGGCGGAGCCGATATTGAGCCAGTTTTTCTGGTCGAGGGAATCGCTGGAGGGCGGTTGAATGCCGAGGTAGGCGTTTTGAGAAAGCCAGCGGTAGCGGGCCAGCATCTCGATCAGGCGCTGGCCATCGGCCCCGATTTTCTGGATGTCCTCCGGGTTTTCGGTTTGGCGAACTTCGAGGATACCGGATTCGAGAATGTCGAGGAAGGCGGCATACTCGAGGTCGATCTTTTCGGAATTGTCCGGGGGATGAAAACTGTGAACGAGCCCGTGGTAGATGGAGACGGCGTTGTAGAGTTTGGCGAGGGCCCGCTCGTAGCTGTCGCGCCGTTCGATTTTTTCGTTGATGGTGCTGTGGGCTTTAGCGAAATCTGAAAGCCAGGGACGCAGTTGAGAGAAACTAAAATATTTTTCTTTCTTATCCAAACGGAGGAGGGCGAGTAGGTCGGGGTGATCGATGCGAAATATCCTGAGGGTGTCGGCAAAGGTTGGCCTGGCGGCGGTCTCCAACAACCATTCGATGGCACTCATTTTCGACCCATCGTCGAGCTCTACGAAGGTGCGGCCGCGGAGGATCATGAGGCTGTTGCGGGCTGCTGAGTCGAGTGGCTTAACCCGGCCCTCGGACTGGATGGGGAGCCGGGCGAAACCGTGAAGGTCAAATTGAGGATTCTCAAGCCTGGGTGCTTTGAAGAGCCCGGAAAAGATGTAGACCAGAAAGACTACGACGGAGAGACGAAGAATAGTTCGGGTGTTCATCAGGCAGTGGGCTTGGGGGTGCGACTGCGGCTGAGACCGCGAGAGAGACCGATGCCGAACTGGACGGTGAGACCGAGACCGACGAGAGAGACGCCGAAGTAGGGGATGGTCCAGCCGGGATTGCGGACGACCTGAAGCATGGAAGCGGTGTCTTGCTCTGCGAAGGAAGCCTGGTAAAAGGTATTTCCTGAATAGCGGAGGGGGCTGTTCATGTAGATGAGGCTGGTGTGGCCAGCGCTTCGCTCGGGGTCGATGATCTCGACGAGACTGGAAAAGTTCCGGGGAATTTCAGTCCCGGGATACCGATCGTGGGAAAACTCAATGAGGCGAAGATGGAAGGGATAGTATTTCCGGGCATAGCGCATGGCGACTTCGTAGGTGCGCCCTTGATGAGTGAAGGTCTGGGGTGGGTAGCGGTCGTCGATTACGTTGCTGGTCAACCAGGTTCCAAGAACCTGACCCTCTCGCGTACGCAGCCGAACGTAGGCGGTGACGGTGTTGGTTTCAGACTCTGAATACGTCACGGGGGCGGAGACCACTACAACATTGACCCGGGAAGCAAATCCGGAGGTGGCAAGATTCGGCGAAGCAGGTCCTTCTGATGATCCGTCGAGGAGGCGGGAGTTGGGAAAGAATTCAAGAATCTCCACAATGAAGGGGAAGCGCTGGTCATCGAAGAAACGGCCGCTTCTCAGCCGGGATTGGGGGATTGCGTAAACGCGATCGAAGTCCGCCTCGGTACGGTCAATGAGGACGAGTTCGTTGTCACGATAGCTCTCGCTGTAATTGACGGCTGGGCCATTCTCGTGGAGCCACATCCGCCCTTCTTTTGCGTAAAGGTCGGTGAGAAGCTCGCCGAGGAGCAGAGCGAGGAGCCCAAGGTGGGTAAGGAAGATACCGGACTTTTTCCAGGAGAGTTGGAAACGAACGGCGTGGGCGGCTGCGAGATTGAAAAAGAGAAGGGTGCCCAGGGTATAGCCACCGGGGAGCGGAAGGACGAAGGCGGCGAGGGATTCGTTCCAATCGCGGGTGATGAACAGGTTGAGGAGGGCGACGACTGGGGAGAGAACGACAAAGCTCTCGAAATACATCTTCTGGGTGTGCCAAATACCCCAATGGACCTGGTCGAGAGTGCCAAAAAAGATCAAGACCATCGATAGTGACAAAAGCACTACAGTTAGTCGGAGTGAGGAAAAAAAGGCGAGGATGGGATTCATCGACGTGAGGGACGGCTGACGCTTTGCAGCCCGCTAGGAGGAGGGCGCGAAGCGAAAGGATTCCAGGAAAGTATCCATCTGAGCGGCCACCGACGGATCGGTCTGGGAAGCAGTGAGTTTGAGGAACCACGTGTGGGTGGGGCGGCTAATGATGGCACCTCGAACGAAGATAGGACCGGCAGGGGTGTTCCCCTGATACTCAAAAACCGGAACATCGGTACCATCGGAGAGAACGATGACCTTGGCCGGGACCGGTTCGCCCTCAACGGACACCCCGACCTGGCCGGCCCAGCGCCGGGCGTTGGCCGCGACCCCGCCAACGTCACCCGGGAAGACGGTCAGGACCAATTCGGAGCCGGAGGCATCAAAAGCGGCGCGCCGAGGCGGATTGGCCGGGAGTTCACGCCAGGCAGCGGGCTTCTCGAAGGAAGGGAGGGGAAAAGCTGAGCTGGTTTCGGCCATGCCGGGCAGAACCTGCATGGTGGATGAGCCCGGAGGCGGAACGGTCCCGGAAGGAGCACTTTGGGCCTCGGAAACCGCTTCCGCCGGGGAAGTGGTCGAGGATTCAGGGGCTTGTTTGGGCACCTCGTAGACTGTCAATTCATCTTGGGAACCACACCCTGGGAGAAGAAAAACTAATAGCAATGTCGCCGTGTATGGAAGAAGCTTCATACTCCCTTGTAAAGCCCGGTTTCGGAATTGTTCAAGTTGATACACGAAAGAGGACGACGTCGCCGTCCTTCATGAGGTACTCCTTCCCCTCGAGACGGTACTTTCCTGCTTCACGGGCAGCAGTGATGGAGCCAGCATCGACGAGGTCGGGATAGGAGACGACCTCGGCCTTGATGAATCCTTTCTCAAAGTCGGTGTGGATGACCCCGGCGCACTGGGGAGCAGTCATCCCGGAGGTGAAAGTCCACGCACGGGCTTCTTTTTCTCCGGCGGTGAGAAACGAGGCGAGACCGAGGAGCTGGTAGGTTTTCTGGATGAGGAGCCCGACCCCGGAGTCCGAGACGCCTAGTTCTGAAAGGTAGTCGAGAGCTTCCTCCGGACTGAAATCGATGAGTTCGGCCTCGGTCTGGGCACTGATGATGCAAACTTCGGCGGCCTCTCGGGTTGAGATATACTCGCGGACCTTGGCTACGAGCGGATTCGAAGTGGGATCAGCCAGTTCGTTTTCGGCAACGTTGCAGGCAAAGAGAATTGGTTTTGAAGAGAGGAGGCAGAGGCGTTTGAGGACGGGACCCTCATCATCTTCGAGGGAAAGGGTACGCGCTGGAAGCCCCTCGCCCAGATGGGGGAGGAGCCGATCGAGGAGGGCAATATTCTCCATCGCCTCTTTCTCTTTACCGCGGGCCCGCTTGATGTTGCGGGAGTGTTGGCTCTCGGCGGACTGGAGGTCAGCGAGGATTAGTTCGGTTTCGATGATTTCTATATCGCGCAGGGGATCGACGCTGCCCATGGAGTGGATGACGTCGTCATCCTGGAAGCAACGCACCACTTGGATGATGGCGTCAACTTCACGGATGTTGGCGAGGAATTTATTTCCCAACCCCTCGCCCTGGCTTGCCCCGGCCACAAGGCCCGCGATGTCGACGATCTCGATTGCAGCGGGAATGATGGTGGCCGTACCGGCGATTTGCGCGAGGATGGTGAGACGGGGGTCCGGCACACTGACAACTCCAACATTGGGATCAATGGTGCAGAAGGGATAGTTCTGCGCCTCGGCTTTACGAGTGCGGGTGAGGGCATTAAAAAGGGTGCTCTTCCCCACATTGGGAAGTCCGACGATACCAGCTTGCAACATAGGTTGAAGAGCGAATGCGAATTCTGGCCTTTGGTGAAGCCGAAAAGAAGCAAATGGATACGAATCCGGGGGCGATCAGGCAGCCCCTGAAGGCCGATGCGAGTGGGTTTGGAGGGTCTGCCAAGTCGAGTATAAGCTTGCTTGGGAGGGTCCTCGCGCCTGATAATTCGTGAATGGACTTGAACGTTGGAGGAGAAACAGGTGTTCAGCAATGGCAAGACAAGCTCGAGGATTTTCTCGAGCTGATCTACGGCCTCCCGTTTGGAGAGGTTTCTTTCTGGATCAACTTTTCGGTCAGTGTCTTCGCGACGCTGGTATTTGGCTGGTTTGTTTGCAATCTCCTCCTCAGTGGGAAGGCAGGTCTCATCAGTACCTTGATTGCCTTTGTTTTAATCTTCCTGGGAGGCGCGGCAGCCCATATTGCGATTGAGTTATACGTTCTCGAATCGGTTGCCAATGAAACGGCGAAGGAATTTCTGCCATGGATTGGCTTGGGTTTGGGTATTTTTGTGGTGACCTTGACGCTCGGCCGCCTCGTTCTGGGACTGTCGGAAGGAAAGGCCCTGCTCGGGGTGATTTTGACTCTGGCGGCTGCCAGTGTATGCGTCTACCTGACGAGCGAACTGGCACTGAGAACCGAAGAAAGCCTCGAGGAAACCGGGAAGCAGATCGACGAGCGCAACCGGGAGTTGCAATCCATCGATTAACGAGCCCGACCTCTGAGGGATTTTTCTAACTATGGTCCAGGCTGCGGGGGAGGAACCGGCTCGATCTTCCCCTCGTCGAGGTAAACGAGGGAGGCGGTAATCTGCTCCCTGGAGATGCCAAGGAGGACGCTTAGGGCATCGCGGTAGTGATTGATCTGATCTGCGTATTTCGCTCGGAGGGAATCGCTCACTCCTTTTCTTTTGCCTTCTCCGAGCGTTCCAGAGCCCGCGTTGGAGGTTTTAAAATCAAAGATCGAAGCGCTGAAAAAGCGCCCGTCGGAGGTCTTTTGGATGTGGACGCGATCAAAAGTTCCCGAGAGCCAACGTCCCTCAAAAAGAACATCGAAAGATTTTTCACGCCAAAGGATGGTCTGGCTCCGATCCGCGGGGGGACTGAAAACCTCGAGCAGTTCCTGAGAAGCTTTGAGGAGGGTTAATGCATCTGCGGTGGGCTCTATCGGCGATGGCTCGAGAAGGGGTTGATCAATCCACTCGATGGAAGCGAGTTGGCGGTGGATCTCTTCCCCGTGAGATTTGGAGTCTCCAGGCTTTTGGGATGCTCGGATCCGGAGATCAGTTGACCGGGAGAAGGCGGGGGTGGGGAAGGATTTACGGGTGGCTGCTTCCGGCTGGAGGGCACTCTGACCTGAACCGGGAAGGATGGCAAATGATGAAGGGGAGGCAGGAGCGCTAGAGGGCTTCGATGGCGGCGGGACCGGTGGCCATGATCCAGTGGCAAGCAGCCAACTTCCGGAGACGCCATCGAGGGAGGGGCACTCCTTATCGCTCGGGGAAAGGTGGGAAGGGTGGGTTCTGGCGGCGTTGATGACGGAAAGAGCTGAACTCCCGAGAGGCTTGGGCGGAAGAAGGAGGGTAAGGATTTGACGTGAACGGGTAAGGGAAACGTAGAGGCAGCATAACTCCTCGTAGGCGAGGTTGGCTGCGTGACGAGAGCGAGCATCGGAAAGGGTCGGATCAAGATCGCAGACCAGTTGGTTGGGAGCCCTGAGAATCCAGCGAGCACGGCCGGTATGGGGATCCTTTTCGACATGGAGGCGATGCTGGGCATAGAGGCTGTTATTCGGCCTGGCAAAGAGTGGGACGATGGTGGCATCGAAACTCAGACCCTTGGATTTATGGTAGGTCATGACCTGAATGCTACGCGCTCCGGGTGGGTCTGAGAGGGTAGCGTGCTCGAGGTGGCGGACGGCCGTGGAAGGCAAGCGGGGTGCCTCGATGTCAACCAGCTGGAGCGTGCGAAGAAGGTCCTCAATCCGAGAGGAAAGAAAGGCCTGGCGGAGATCCGGGGGAAAGCAATGGGCAAGAAAGGCCTCAGCCCAGCGAACCAAGCCGTTCTGGGCAATCCGATGAAGGCTGTGTCTCAGAAAAATGGATACGCTAGCGGGATCAAAGAAGTCAACGGGTTGCTTCTTGATCTGGAAGGGGTGGTGGTGGTTGAGGATGTGGAGGTGGCCACGGGAAAGGGTGTCTCGCGGATCATGGAGGAAGCGAAGGGCAGCGAGGAGGGCCTTGCCAGCTGGGTTATCTTCGGCGAGGTGGACGGCTGCTTCCCGGGTGGCTTGAAAGCCAGCGGCTCGAAGAGCGGAGGTAGCCTCGACGACGTCGGCATTACTCCGATACAAAATCCCGATGGAGGCCTCGGGATGGGCCTGTCGGATGGAGGCCACTGCTGCAACGACGGCCTGGAGCTTTTGATCTTCGGAGTCCTCCTTTTTCGCCTCGGCGGTCAACTGAAAAACGCCGGCCCAGGACGAAAGATTTGGTCGGTTGCTCTGGTGGTCCCGCCACTGCTCTCTCCAACGATCGACGCTGGCCGGATGGAAAGCTTTTTCGAGGGGAGATGATTGACCGAATAGATGATTGACGAGCTTGAGCAAATCGGGACCGGAACGCCAGGAGTGATCGAGGGTTTGGGATTGGAGGTTGCTCGAATAGTAGGAGCCGATGTGCTCAAAGAGAGTAGGATCTCCGCCGCGCCAACCGTAGATCGCCTGTTTGGTGTCGCCGACAAAGAAGGCCGAACGACCACCGCCCGGATCCTGAAGGATCTCTCCGAGGAGGGGTTCGAGAGCGCGCCATTGGAGGCGAGAGGTGTCCTGGAATTCATCGAGAAGCCAATGGTCGAACCAGCCATCGAGTCGATAACCGAGGACGGAACCATCGAGGGGTGCCGTCTGGCTGGGGGGCAAAAACTCCCCGAGAAGAGCCCGGTTGAGGTCGGCAAAGTTAAGGAGTCCATTGTGGGGAGCGGAACGGGACCAGACTGCCTCAAAAGACCTAAGCAAGCTTCCAATGCTTCGAGTGGACTCGAGATGGTCTTCTAGCCGGGCACGGAGGAGCGCCTGACAGAGTTCGTCAGCAGCATGGCGGGCCTTTGAAGAGAGCGGGATCTTCCTCCGGGCGAGTAAGAAATGATCCTTGGTCCTATCAACGAACTTGCGGAGATTCTCGAGGACGGTCTGAGCCCCTGACGGGGCGGTTTGCCCGAGGGCGACCTTGGAGAGGTCCTCAAGCAATTCGGTGGCTTTGGGGAGGAGGTCCCGGTCCTTGGCGGGGATTTCATCAGCTAACAGTTTAAGAAACTTCTCGGAAGCCTTGCTGAAGGTGGGGGCATGACACCAGGGGGGCAAAGTGCTCCAAATCGTGGAGCTGGAGCCCCAACGCTCAAGGACCGGATCGCTGAGCCAAATCTGGCGGGCATGAGCGAAGAGATCCCGGAGGATTTTCAGCGGTGAGGGCTGGGTGGTGGTCAGGGCGGCCTGATCCAGGGTGCTGGCAAAGGATTGCTGCTCTTCTGGTGGCAAGCTGTTGAGGGCGATAGAGAGGACCGTCTCCAGAGTTTCCTCGGTGCTGGCCTCGTCGAGAACATTGAGGTCCCCCTCAATCCCGAATTCGTAGGGCCAGGCTCGAAGAATGAAGGCAAAAAAACTATCCAAAGTACTGAGCTGGAGCTGATGGAAAGAGCCGATGATGCGCCTGAGAAGTTCGAGGGCGCGTTCCGGGCGGAGGGGCGGGCGGTAAGGTTGGAGGTCGAGGGGACGGGAATCGGTCACGGTGGAAGCGAGGAGACCGAGGATGCGCTCGAGAAACTCGGCAGCTGCCTTCCTCGAAAAGGTGAGGGCAAGAATCCGCCCGGGTGGGACCTCCAGATCGAGCAGGGCGATGTAGCGCCGGGCGAGAGCTTCAGTTTTTCCCGAACCGGCAGAGGCACTGATGAGGGTGTTGGGAAAGTTATGAGTCATGGTTGAGTCCTCTGGTAGGGCATTTCGGTGGCGGGGTCATTGACCCAGAGGCGTTCCAGGCTGAAGTAGTCCCTCGGTTTCCGGCGGGGTGGGAAGAATCGATTTTCCCGAATGCCCTGAACAACGGCCTCGGCACATCTCCGGGCGGACTCGAGGAGGTTGGGATGATCGACCTCAAGGGCATGAATGCCAGTGGCAGAGAGTTCGAGAGGGAGGTTGAAATAAGCGACAGAGGATGGGTATCCCAGAATCTGTTTGACGGCCAGAGCGTAGAGAGGAAGCTGCAGATCGATCCATCGTTTCCTCTTGCCCGAGAGCTCGATCCCTTCGTCGGGGTGGAAGACATCCTCCGGCAGATTGGATGGGTAAGTTCCGAAGTGGGTTTTATCCGGTGTTTTGCCGCCGCCGCCCGTTTTGTAGTCGATGATGGCCACAGCTCCGGTCTTTTTATTGATTTCAACGCAGTCGATGATTCCGCGAACTGGAAATTGACCGATCTTGAAAGAATCCTCGGCTCCGAATTTCCACTCTGCTTTTTCGCAGCGCCAGCCAGCCCGGCGGCGCTCTCCAATGATTGGGGCAGCCGCCGAGAGCCGCTTGCGGAGGTTGTTGAGCTGGAGAGTAGGGACGAGCGAGATTCCGCCGTTGAAGGCGGTTGCTGCTTCCTGATCGAGAAAGTGGACAAGGGCAGCCTGAATGGCTTGCTCGTCCTCGAGGTTGGTTTCTTCAAGGTTCAACCGTTGAAAACAACGATGGCAGAGGTTGCCGAAGGCCCTCGGGGAAATCTCGTCGAGTGGATCGGGAAGATCCATCCGCAACATTCGCCGGAGGTAAAACCCGTAGGGGCAATTCAGATACAGGGAAAAGTCGCTGACGGAGAGATGGGTTGGCTGGGGGGCGGAGGGCAGAGGGAGGATGGCGGGAGGCGTCTGAGGGGGGCGGGAAGACTTGAGAAGGGGGGGAGCGTAGAGGGTCTGGATTCGCCGAGGGATGGCATCGGGTGAGGTGAGAAACAGGAGGCGGGAGGGGGTGGCCGGATAACTGTCTGGACCGGAAGCGGTGTGGATAAGGTAGAGCTGGTGGGGGCGGGGACGAAGCGTGCAGAGCAGGTGGAGGAGATAGGCGTCCCGCTCGAGCCGAGTAATTGCGGTGGGCAATCCGAGAGATTCACGCTCGGTTTGGTTGAGGAAGGGTTGACCACGAAAGGTCTCGGGAAGAACGCCCTCGCGGATGCCAACGGCGAAGAGGGTGGGATGGGCGTCCCAGATCCATTCTTGCCAGCCCAGAAGCTCGATCGATTCTGTCTTCTTTTCGGGATAGAAGGCGAGTTTTCGACAGCGATTGAGGAAAAGGTTGAGCCGTGAATGGTTTGCCATGGCTTCCTCGGGCAGGGCGACGATCTCTTCGAGGGTATCGAGGAAAAGATCGCAGGCGTCCGGGTGGGGGAAGAGGAGTTTGGGGGCTGCGGTGCTGCTCTGCAAAGTGCTGAGGAACCTCGTTCGCAGGTTGGCGAGGAATTTGGGGTCTCGATCTGCTTGTTTGAAGAGGGCCGCAGCCTGAGAAAGGACTGAAGCGAGCGGTTCCTGCATTTCGGGGGAAACTTGAACTTCGAGCGTTGAGGGGAGGGAGCGGCTGCGAAAGTCGAACCATTGACGAAGCAAGGCAACCGGGTGGACCTTGAGGTTGAAGAACTCGGGAACGAGGGGGAGATGAAGCCAGGACTGAAAGGCTTCGAGGGATCGGCTGTGCAGCCAATCGGAGAGCAAAGAGAAAAAACCGAAAGCAGCAGTGGAGGCGAGCGTTTGACCGGAGGGATCAAAAATGGGTAGGGCGGCCCTTTCGAGTTGAGGTCCGACGAGTGCTGTCTCTGAAGGATCGGCGAAACCAAGGGCTAAAGGCTGAGCGCCGTTTGAGGTTTCGACGGATCCATTGAGATGGGCGGCCAGAGTCTGGCAGAAGGCTGAGGAGTCTTCGGCGACAATCAGTGAATCGGGGGGCAGGTCGATTGGTCGGGAGGAGAAGCTTCCTTCGATCGGTCGACCAAAGGAGTCGAAACTGTCGGGTGCAACTCCCGCTGGCTGGGGGATAATCAACTCGACCTTGAGTCCAGCGGTTTGGAGAGAAGAGAGGGTTTTGAGAAGCAGTGGTGAGGGCTCCGGTTCGACAGCGAGGATCAATTGTTTGGTGTGGGTGAGTTGGGAGGGGAGGCCGTGATTAAAATCTACCACGGGAGCAGGGTAGAGGAGCTGACTAGCTCCCAGACGGCTGACCACCCTGTGTTCGAGAGCGGCCAGGGCTACCCACCTTTGCTTTTCTTCGGATCGTTGGTGGCAGCGGAGGACATCCGGGACGGTTTGAAAGGTATGGCCGGCTTGAAAGAGGGTTTGGCGCAACTGCTCGATCTTGCGAAGGAGTGCCATGCGGTTGGAGGAGGAGAGGCGATCCGCTAGAGCGGGCAGGATGGGTTGTAATTCTTCAATGGAAGCAGCTTGCAGAACGCGATCCCAGGCATCCTCGAGCTGGAGGGGAGAGGCGACCTGCGCAGGGAGGAACCAATCGAGAAAAACACCCGGGGACACCAGATTGAGGGAGACCAGACCTGTATTGAAGGAGTGGGCACGCTGAACGAGGGCCGCTCGGAGGGAGCGGCAAGCATTGCGGGTGGGAAGGATTAGAAGGGTGTCTGAGTAATCGAGCGGGCCGACGGTCTTGCCCTGAGGGTTGGGTAGCAGGTGTTCGGCGATGGCATCGGCAAGCGGGAAGCGGGGAGCGATGAATCGACGAAGGAAGGTAGAGGAGTTTGGGCAAGGCATGAGCTTGGTGGGCGCATCTTCAGGTTGCTGGGCAGGAATGGGGGCAGCAAAGTCTTTTTTCTCGCCTGCGCGAAGGACTGGATCAGCATGGCCGAAGAATGACAGGCAACGGGTTTGAGATTGAAGTTTTTGTGGGAGGCGCGATCAGGGAGGTTTTGAATACGATCGCGGGGCTGCGCCTTGAGGTATTTCGGGAATTTCCCTACCTGTACGATGGAACGATGGAGAGTGAGGAGCGCTACCTGAGTGGGTTTGCGGAGGACGAGGCAAGCATTTGTGTGATCGCAAAAGTCAACGGAAAGGTGGTTGGGATTTCGACTGGGGCACCATTGAAGTCTGAGGACCAGGCCTACCGAGGCCCATTTCAGCGGCATGGCTATGACCTTTCGAAAATCTTCTACTACGGGGAGTCGGTGGTGAGGAAGGGTTATCGCGGCATGGGGATAGGCAACCGGTTTATGGAAGAGCGCGAAGCTCATGTCAGGCGGCTCGGCCGTTTTGACTTCGTCACGTTTTTCGTGGTGGAACGCCCGCCAAATGACTACCGGAGACCGCAGGATTATTTTTCTCCGGAAGGACTTTGGGATCGCTGGGGTTTCCGTAAGCATCCGGAATTAAACACCGTTTTTTCCTGGAAAGAGGTTGGGGAGGAACAGGAGACGCCTAAACCGATGGACTTTTGGTTGAAGTATCTTTGAGAGAGGACCAAGTTGGAAGAGATGGCTGATCGCAAAACCATGGGTTCGATTGCCTCGAGGCAGCTGGGAAGCTCCGGGCTGTGGGTGCCGGAGATGTCGCTGAGCTTTAGCCGCGGATTTGGCAAAAGTGCAGATCCCGACATGGTCAAGGGTCTGATTCAGGGGGCCTTTGAAAGGGGGATCACCGCTTACGATCTTTCCAATAATTTTGGGCCACCAGCCGGGGCGGCGGAAAAGCTCTTCGGCAAGATTTTTCGGAAGCATCTTAAGTCTCACCGAGATGAAATCCTGATCACGACGAGGACGGGTACCCCCGGATGGGAGGGGCCGTATGGCGAGGGCGGATCCCGGAAGCATCTTTTTTCGAGCGTGGACCACTCGTTGAAGCGTTTGGGGGTTTCCTTTGTGGACATACTCTTTCACCACGGGCCTGATCCCCGGACTCCAATCGAGGAAACAGGGGAGGCGTTGGTCGATATCTTGCGAGCTGGAAAGTGTCTTTATCTAGGACTCTGTTCTTATCCTGTAGAATCTCTTCGGGAAATGGTGGCTTTTTTGGTTTCGAGGCAGGTGAAGCCAATCGCTTTGAGATACCCTTACAACCTGATTGAGAGCGGGCGTGGTGAGGGAATCGAGGCTCATTTTTCAGCCCTGGAGGAGTTGGGAATGGGGATGATGGCGGCTGCTCCGATGGCCCACGGATTGCTTACAGCCCAGTACCTTTCGGGATGGAAGAGCGATCGGCTGGAGGGAGAGGTGGCGCGACTTCTGCCGTCGGGAAGGATCTCGGAGAACTTTCAGCTAAAGTTGCTGGCTCTCAATGCACTGGCAGAGAAGCGGGGGGAGACTCTGGCTGGAATGGCCCTGTCCTGGGCACTCCGGCGCAAGGAGGTGGCAACCGTTCTGACCGAAGTGGACCGCGAGGAGCATCTGCGGACAGACGTGGAGGCGGTTGAAAATCGACGGGACTTTTCGCAAGAAGATCTGGACGAAATTGATCGGATCGTGGCGAGCCGCCTGGGAGGGGCGGTGGAGGAAGCTGAGGCGGAGGAATTTTCGGTTGGCGGGAGCTGAGGAAGGGCGGATGGGTCCCGGGGTTAAGTCTCAGATCAGGAGGTGGGTGCGACAGTCCAGCCGCCGCCGTACGGTCCTCCAGCCTGAAAAGATGTGACCTTGACTTTGGAAGTGCGGGAGGCAAAGACTCTCCGGCTTTACAAGTCGGCTTCCGGTTTCCGGGTGGCGGCGCAGGAAAACTTTTTATGAAGCATACGATATCGGTCCTTGTTGAGAACAAGTTTGGTGTCCTCACTCGCGTGACAGGAATGTTTAGCGGGCGAGGTTTCAATATTGAGACGCTCAATGTCGGGCCTACCCATCGCTCCGAGTATTCCCGGATCACGGCAGTCATTATTGGCGACGAGCAGGCTCTCGACCAGGCTTTGAAGCAGCTCGAAAAGTTGGTCAACGTGATTGAGGTGACCTACTTTGGGGAGGGCGACTATGTTTCCCGTGAGTTGTTGCTTCTCAAGGTGGAGGTTTCTGAGGGCAAGCGCCCGGAGTTGATCCAGATTTGCGACATCTTTGGGGCGGACATTGTGGACGTGACGCTCGAATCTTTCATCATCGAGATGACTGGAAACCAAAACAAGGTGAAGTCATTTCTTGATCTAGTCAGACCTTTTGGGATCCTCAAGATGGCGCGCACCGGTAGTGTGGCGCTGATGCGCGGGAACCAGGAGTTCTAATCACCAACCAAAACAACCCTAAAACTATGCCTGCAAAGGTTTATACAGAAAAAGACGCTGACGTCAGCGTGTTGAAGGATAAAACGCTCGCGGTAATCGGCTACGGTTCCCAAGGCCATGCCCATGCGCAGAACCTGCGTGACAGCGGATTCAACGTCATCATCGGATTGTACCCGAAGAGCAAATCGCGGTCGGTTGCAGCGGAGCAGGGTTTCGAGGTTTTCGACACTGCGGAAGCTGTTCAAAAGGCGGACGTAGTGATGTTGGCAGTCCCCGACATGCGCCAAGCTGCGGTCTACGAGCAAGACATTGAGCCCAACCTGACCAAGGGCAAAACGTTGTTGTTTTCCCACGGACTGGCGATTCATTTCGGCCTGATTAAGGCACCTGAGGGGGTCGACGTGATCATGGTGGCACCGAAGGGGCCCGGCCATGTGGTGCGGTCCCAGTTTGTCGAGGGCAAGGGAGTGCCGGCTTTAATTGCGGTGATGGACGGTTCATCCAAAAACGCGAAGAAGGTAGCCCTTTGCTGGGCGCACGGCGTGGGAGGGACCCGGGCCGGGGTCATTCAGACGACTTTCAAGGAGGAGACAGAGACCGACCTCTTTGGGGAGCAGGCGGTGCTCTGTGGCGGTGCTTCGGCGCTGGTCCAAGCCGGCTTCGAAACCCTCGTCGAGGCAGGATATCAGCCGGAGATGGCCTACTTTGAGTGTCTGCATGAGTTGAAGCTCATTGTCGACTTGATGGTGGAATCCGGTGTTTCCGGGATGCGGTTTTCGATCTCCGAGACGGCGAAGTACGGAGACATCACTCGCGGTCCACGGGTAATCACGGATGCGACCAAAAAAGCGATGAAGTCCATTTTGAAAGAAATTCAGAGTGGGAAGTTCACCAAGGAGTGGGTTGCCGAATACGCGGCAGGCTTGCCGAAATATAATGAACTTCTGAAGGCTGGGGAGGATCACCCGATCGAGAAAACTGGCAAGCGTCTGCGGGCCTTGATGCCGTGGGTACCAAAGCGAAACATCAAAGGGTCCCAGGCCTCCTATAACGGATAGCAGGCTTTCTCTGATCCTGAACTTGCCATCATGGGGGAGCCGATAGTCCTCGGGACACGGCGCAGCCGATTGGCGCTGGTACAATCGGCGATGGTGCGTGGGCAGCTTCTGGCGGCCGACGACTCCTCGGTGGTGGTGCTCTCGGGTCGGCGGTCGATGGTCGATCGGGATCTGAGTCAGCCGCTGGAGCACTCGGGTGGCGAGGGCCTGTTTACGAGTGAGCTGGAAGCTCTCTTGAGAGCGGGAGAAATCGACGGTGCGGTACACAGTGCGAAGGACCTACCGACCACTTTGGGCGAGGGTCTGGTGGTGGCAGCCTACCCCAACCGGGCTGACCCGAGGGATGTCCTGGTCTCTGTCAGGTCCTGCAGGGGGAACCCACGGATGATCCTTACAGGTAGCCCGAGAAGAAAGGCGCAGCTTGCCCTGCTGTTTCCGGAAGCGGCCTTTGGAGAGATTCGGGGAAATGTAGAGACCCGCCTTGAAAAAGTTGCCTCTGGCGTGGGCGAGGCGACGGTTCTGGCGAAGGCGGGGCTGGATCGACTGGGGATTCATTCCCACCCGGATCTGGATTTTCGGATTCTGGAACTTGAGGAGATGACCCCGGCACCGGGACAGGGAGCGATTGCCCTTGAATGTCGGGAGGAAAGGCGGGAGCTTTTCTGCCAGATAGACCGTCCGGAGGTGAGGGAAGCAGTCGAGCTGGAAAAATTCTTCCTCCAAAAAATGGGTGGAGGATGTCATTCGGCGGAGGGAGCATTTGCGACTGGGGAAACCTTCTGGGCGTTTGACCCCGAGAGAGGAAGAGCTTGTTTTAGATGGCCCGAAAGTGCGATGGATTTTGCCGCGAAAAGGGCGTTCATCGCCGAGGAAATGAAAGTATGGTTTTCGAGAAATGAAGAGTCTTCAGGGTAAGCGTGTGGTGGTGACCCGGGCTCCCAGCCAGTTAGCGAGGCTCACTAGCCTGCTCTCTGAATGGGGAGCCGAGGTGGTGGAGCTACCGTTGATCGAGGTAAGGGAGAAGATCGATCCAGACTTGGAGGCGGAGGTGTTTAAGGGATTGGCCGTCTATGAATGGGTCGTCTTTACGAGTGCAAATGGGGTAAGGTACTTCTTCGACGCTTTCTTCAGGCAGTTCAGCGACCTTCGTTGCCTGGGACCCTGCCGAATCGGCTGTGTTGGCAAAGCGACTCAAAAGGCGGTCCAGAGGTTTAATCTGGAGGTGGACCTGGCGCCCAAAGCGTCGACCGCGCTCGCTTTGGGTGAGGAGATGCTCGAGTTTCAGGGTTTCGACAGCGTGAAGGTTCTGGTGGTAACGGGGAATCGTAATGGCGACGAACTCCCCAAGCTGCTGGAGGACGCGGGTCGGGCGATTGTTGATACCTTCCCCGTGTATGAGACGGTCGAGCGAAGCCTGGATGATGATCCAGGGGCGGCTGACTTTCGGGCGATGGGAGCCGATTGGATCACCTTTACGAGTGGGTCAACGGTTGAGGCCTTTGTTCGACAAGCCAAGTTCCTCGTCCTTGCCGAAGGAGCGAGAAAGCCCAAGACCTGCAGCATCGGGCCTGTGACTTCAGAAATCATGCGCAAGTTAGGCCTTCCGGTGGATTTGGAGGTTAAGGAACCCAGCGTTGATGCGATGGTCGACGCAATGGTAGAAGCGGAACTAGGTTAAGGGTCAAAAATGGAAAACACGACACGCGTAAAGGTGAAGGTGTGCGGGCTGACCCGTGAGGAGGACCTCCTCGCCGCCAAGGTTCTCGGGGCGCGCTATTTTGGTCAGATCTTTTATTCCAAATCGCCACGGTTTGTGGGTGACGAACAGGCAGCGGCATTGCGGGAGATTGCTCCCTTTGGGAGCCGGGTAGCGGTAGACGTCGAGCCAACACCTGATCGATTGGCCAAGTATGTGAGCGATGGATACAACTTCGTTCAGATCCATTTCCGCCCCGAACGGCTAACCTGCGAAGTAGTCGAGCAATGGAGCTGGGCGGTGAGTCCGGATCGGCTTTGGCTAGCTCCCAAGCTGAGTGATCTCGAGAACTTCAATGAAGACTGGCTCCAGTTTGCCGACACGATCCTGGTAGACTCCTATTCGAAGGGTCGTTTTGGAGGAAATGGTAAAACCGGAAACTGGGAGGGATTTCGAAGGCTGGTGGCAAAGTACCCTGACAAAACGTTTGTGCTGGCCGGGGGACTGAACGGGGATAACGTTCTCCAGGCTCTGGAAGTTACTGGGGCGACGATCATTGATGTGAACAGTGGGGTCGAGGAGACGCCCGGTTTGAAATCAGCTGAGAAGCTGGGAGCCCTTTTTGCCCAGTTGCACCAGTCTTCGTGATTCGGATGGGTGGGGAATGGTGGATGGGTTGGTTGTCTCGACAAGCTTGCTAAGGACGGAATCCGGGCTTTGACATTATGGGAATGATAGAGAGCAGGGAGAACCTTCAGAGGCTACAGGAAGCCTATGAGGAGCACCATGCCGCCTGTATCGGGCAGTTCTCAGCACGGTTGGCCTGCTCCTCGGTGTTGGGTCCTATGCTCGAGCGATTCGACCTCTATCTGCGGCGGCCTGGAAAAAGGATTCGGCCGCTTCTCCTCTTGGCCAGCCATCAATCCATTTTGGGAAGGTCGAGCTCTTTGACCGAGATTTTGCCAGCGGCCTTTGCGATGGAGGCTTTTCACTGCTTCATCCTGATCCACGACGATGTGATTGATGAGAGTGCTTCGCGAAGGGGTCGGGCGAGTCTTCATGCAGATTTAGCTGGCCGCTTGGGGCATTCGCGCCGCCGCGGAGAAAATTTGGCCGTGATCCTGGGAGACCTCCTCTACGGATACGCCCTTGAAAAGTTGAATGAAGTATCTATCTCGGCAGAACTGAAGACGAAGGGAATCCGCTATTTTTCTAAAGTGATTCAGGATACCGGATTGGGAGAAGCTTTGGAGCTGAGCCTCGCCGAGATGGAACCAGCGAAGGTCACGGAAGCGGAAATTGAAAAAGTGTATGAGCTGAAGACTACCCGCTACACCTTTGAGGCACCGTTGGTGCTCGGGGCAATTATGGGTGGTGCGGATGACTTGATGCTGGAGCCCCTGATGCGTTACTCAAAGCCGGTTGGGCGGGCCTTTCAAATCGCCAACGACCTCCACGAGATTCGGTTGATTTTGAACGGCACGGCCGACCTTGCCTACGATCTGGCGGGAGAAATCCGGACGCTTTACCTGCGGAGATTGGCTGAACAATTGCCACCTGGTGACCGGGAGGCGCTCAACGCGATCCCCGACGGTAGTTCGCGCGGGTTGGAGCGGGTGATTGGAGCGATCCGCTCAGCCACCGGAAGATCAGTATTTGAAGGGCTCTGCGAAGAAGTCTCGAACGGGATGCGGGAGGGGCGCGAGATCATTGAAGAAGCGATCTCCGAGGGCCGTTTGCCAATCGGGTTTCGGTTGATTGCTGAGCTGGTCGAGAGACGCTTCGAGCACAGTGAAGCGGGCCGGATCGCTGAGCCGCTCAAAGTCTGAAACCCGGAATAAAAAACCGGTGGACCAAACGGGCCACCTGCACCGTTGCCCCGATGGGCAGGTAGGGGCAGGGTGCCCGATGCACTTTGCCTTGTCGCCAAATTCTGGTCGAGCCGACCTTCGATAGACAGGGTGCCAGTTGTTATGCCGCTAGTTTGCGGAGAAAAGGCGCTTTTGACAGAGAGGGTCAGTTTTATGGCCCGAGGAGGGGCAGGATTTCCTCAAAGGAGGTGCAGTAGTGGTCGCAGAGAGAGCGGGTTCCACCTTCGTCAATGTTTCCCCCGGCAAAACCGATGCTGGTGAAGCCCGCCAGACGAATCGAACAAATGCCGGCTCCACTGTCTTCAATGCCGACGATATGGTGGCGTTCGGGAAAGGGAATGCCGAGACCAACGGTGGCGGTCTCCGCGTAGAGCCAGGGGTGCGGTTTGGGGGAGAGTTCGCCGAGGGTGCCCGGCTTGCCCTGGCCGACGATGAATCCCGCCGTGATGGAGGCATCGTAGAAGTCGTTGGGATCGCCCATGTCCAACACCCGGAAGGCGTCGACGATTTCCGGCCAGGCCTTTTCGTAGAGCCCGGAGGTAACCAGGCCGACCTTGATGCCTCGCTCTTTAAGTTCCTCGAGGAAGGGGCGAAGACCGGGGCTGGGGGTGAAGGCACCCTGGCGTCCGCGGCCGGCGAGGATTTCTGCCATCTCCCGACGGGTGTGCTCGAAGTAGAACTTTCGCGCATCATCCAGAGTAGCCCCGGGGCAATAGGTCCGGATACAGTAGTTTAGATGCTCTGAAACCGAATGACCTGAAACGTGTGGCTCATCATCTTTTGAAAGGCGGAAATTCTCGTCCCCGAGGAGGCTTGCGGTGGTGCGCTCTATAATCCAGATCCAGAAGCTCTCGCTCCGAACACTCGTTCCGTCAAGGTCCATCAAGACAGCTCTCACGGGCAGCTCTAAGTGAACGGGGTGCACTGGGTAGTAGGCCGGATAGCCGAGGGAAGAGTTTACCAGGGCTAGGGTCTGGTTGGCGAAGCCGATGAATTCGACTTTGCCGTCTCCGGTGACGAGGATGGAGGAGACCCCATGGGAACCAACGGCAAACCGTTGGTCGCTGGTTTGCTGCAGGCTAAAGATGCCGCACCCTGGTTCGAAGGTGCCGAGATCTGGCAAGGTCAGGGTTTGCTCGAGAGGGGCGCGGGTGGTTGTCTTCAAGTGACGATCTTGATGGTAAGGATCTTGTGGTGGGCGACGGAGAGGTGGGTCGCTCCGTCGGAAATTGGAAGGTCCTCAAGCCCTTTTTCTTCCATGTCGAGGAGACGGGCTTGCCGGATTGGAAGGAAGGTTCGCAGGTCAGTTTCCACGGTTTCAGCCGAGGGGTTGAAAACGCGGAGGACCAGGCCCTGGCCGTCCTCGGAGTGCTTGATTCCACTGAGGAGGGCCATTGGATTCGAGATTTCAATCATCGACGCCCGGGGAGGAAGGTGGCCGTTGGGATTGCGCCCGGTTTGAGCAACGAGGAGGGGAGTTTCAAAGTCGTAGAGATGCCGATGTATCTCGGCCTCGCTCCAGGTTCCTGCGTGCGGGACAATGGAGTAGGCAAATTCATGTTGGCCGAGGTTCTGGAAACCGTCGTCGGGCCAGCGGTTGGTATCCCAGAGCCCGTGCTGCCACGAGCAGCGGAGGAGGGTGAGGGCGATGCTGCGCTCGGGATCATCCTTCACCTCGACCTCGTAGATTCCCTGGTTGAGGATGGACAACCCTCGACCCATTGCGGCGATGGAGGCGAAGCCGGTATTGGGGTCTGTTTGTTGGACAGGCTCGACCCAATCGGGTTGGCTTGGCTTGGGGATTGGACGAGTGACAACGTCGAAGGGAACAGCGGCCTGGTATTGATCGGTTTTTACTCCGCTCGGGAAGAGAACCTGCAGGCGATGGTCGCGGAAGGGGTTATCGATACGGCAGGTAATGTCTACCCGTTGGGCACCCTGGGTGAGGGTGACCTCGGAGACGATTTCGAGGATGCCCAGATCCTCGCTGCGTGCCTTGAAGTCGGAGGTGGCTGAAACAGGAATCTCAATACGGTTGCGGATCTCAACCGTGGCCGTTACCGGGCCATTAACGAGCAATCGAAGCTCAGCGGTCGTGGAGTCGCTGTGGATGATCCGGTCTGCATCCGGGGCAAGGGGTATCCAGGCATTGCCGATTTCACCTCGATCTTCAAAGCGGTTGAGTCCTTGATAAACTTCACCTGTTTTTTTGTCGGTCAGAGTGATCGTGCCGGTCGGCTGGACTTCAAGTTTGAGAAACTCATTTTCCAAATGGTTGGGGCTGGAAGCGATCGAATCAGCCTCCTTCGGCTCACAGGGCTTCACCAGGCAGGTGGTATAGCCCAAGGCTGGTACCTCGAGGAAGCGAATGGCAGCGGTGTAACGTTGCGCCTTGAAGCCATAATCGAAGCCCCACTTGGCGACCGAACAATTTTTCTCCTCACGGTTGAGAATCTGGGATTGGATCGCTCGGCCGCTTGAATCGATCACGCAAAAACTCCCGCGATCCATTTCCAGAGGGATGTCGACCTCAACGGTTACCACCTGGTCCCGGGCAGTGGGCCGGAGATTGAAAGCGGTGAGCAGGATGGCATCCCTGGGGACATCCCCGCTCTGAATATGGCGCAAGATTTGAGGTAGCCCGTGACGGACGATCCCCTCGGAGATGAATCTGCTTTCCTGACCTCGGAAGAGAACGTCTTGAATGACGCGGTCGAGGCAGCATCCGCCAATTGAGTCGTGTGAATGGTTGGTAAGGAGTTTTTTCCAAGCCAGTTCGAGCATCCCGCCGGGAGTTTGATGACCGAGGAGGTATTGCAAGGCGGCCACTGGTTCGGCGAGGCGCAGAAGGGCAATTTCGTTTTTGCGGTTTTCGACCTTGAGCCTTGCTCGGCAGGAGGTGATGCCGGGAAGCAAGTGGCACATGTTCCAGGGAGCAGAGATATTGGTATGACGCATTTCCCCGGAAACGACCAGGTTCTCGTCCCGACTCTTCACAGCCTGAACCACCTCGTCTGCATAGATTTCAAAGTTGCTGTAGATCATCTCCACGTCAGGGCAGCGCTCGTTGATGTCGGCAATGAGACGAGGTACCTCCGGGTTTGGTCGGCTCTGATCGTGCCCCTGGAAGGCCGGAATGATGTTGGTGGTGGTGATCTCGCGGTATCCCTCGATGAGTTTTTCCATCAGCTCGGGAATGTTCTCCGGGTTGTAACGTTCCGGGGGGTTCAGTTCAAAGGAGAGGGTTTCTCCGGGTTTGGACCAGCGGTAGGTTTGGCCGTTTTCCGGCCAATAGGGAACCTGGGACGGATTCCAATATTCCCGATTGTGGACTACGGGGAGGTAAACCCACGACCAAAGATTGGCCCGCGAGTAGACAGAGGAAGGGCGAATGCCAACCACCCGGGTGCCATCCGGAGCTTCCCAGAGGTATTCGGCTGGAGTAAGTTCCTGATTGATTCCCCGATAGAAAAGGGCGGTCTCGATTCCAAAACCGGCATAGATTTGGGGCAGTTGAGAAAGCTGCCCCCACCCGGTCGGGGTGTAACCGACCTTCATGACATGGCCATACTCCTTCCCCAGTCGATGTCCCTGAAGTAGGTTGCGGATGGTACACTCCCCATCGGTCACGTTCATTTCCGGAAGGGTGTACCAGGGACCGATGAGCAGTCGACCCTCACTGACAAACTTTTTGATGGTTTCGCGAGCTTCCGGCCTTGCCTCAATATAGTCCTCGACGGGAATCGATTGCGCATCGAGATGAAAATACTTGGCCTCGGGATCTTTCCGAAAAAGCTCGATCAATTCGTCGAAGCATTCGATGAGGAAGAAGCGATTTTCCAGCTCGGTGTGGACCCATTCCCGGTCCCAATGAGTGGAGCAGATGACGTGGCAGCGATAGGTAGATGCAGGCATTGAAAAGAAGTTGGTTTGGGTTCGCGATCTGGAAAAGGTGGGGGATGGAGTTGGGCGGCTCGATTTCCGAGATCCGTGACCAAGCAAAATTCGAGACCACTCGATTCGATCGATTTGGTAAAGTGAATTCAGCCTTGTCGACGAGGTTGAACCAATTTTTCAGCCCTTTGGCATGTCACTCCGAAGGGGCGCTTCAATGTCTGCGAGGATTGGTTGAGCCGGATTGCCACCTGGTTCAACTCTGGGGTGGGAATTGATTTTACGACCCCAGCAAAAGCGCTCGCCGGTTTTTCCCCGTAATCTACGGAGGTTTGGATTTTCATTCAACCGATTGGGGCTCGCCTGACACGACTCAGGGGTTGACAGCCGCGACGGGTGACTGTCATCCTACCTTCCGACTTCCAATACTCCATGAACAGTTCAAAAAACCACTCCATTTTTACCTCGAAGCGGGTGTCGCTTCTCCTTGCGGCTTCCCTCGCCTTCTCTTCCGCGGGCGCGCAAGTTTTACACTATTCGGAAACCTTCAACACTACCTCGGGAAACAATCCTCTGCAGAATGTTGATTGGCTCTCTAATCGTTCGGCGGGTGCCAGTGCCTATGACGTCAGTTCGTCGGACATTCTTGTGAGCCCAATTATTGGAGAACTTGCGAGTGGCGGTGGTGACGACTCAGGGAACGGATCGAGCAACGGCTACCTCTTCCATCTGGAAGCCTTAAACGCGGGTCAGCCAACGATTTGGTGGACCGAGGCCCTTGTCCCGGTTGACATTTCTCTTCTAGATAGTTTTCAAGCGGACCTTAGGAATGCAAACACCTCTGAAAATTTGCGGTTCACATTTCGGGTAGGTGCTTCAGATTGGTTCGTGGCTGACACGTCCGTCAATAATTCAACGGCAAACGTTTGGTCGGACAACTTAACTCTTGATGTAGGATCAACATCTTGGTCTACCCTTGATTTTACTCCGGGGACGGAATTAGCACTTGGAGCCCCAGTCATTCTGCCAGTCGTTGGTGACGTGACGGCGGTTGGACTTTTCACTTCGTCCAAGTCGAACAACTCGATTCGGGTAGATAACTTTGAGGTCTATGCCATCCCGGAGCCAAGCTCGATGGGTTTGATCGGTATTGGCATGACGGCATTGGTGATCGGGCTTCGTCGCAAACGGGGCTGAAGCATCCGATCCCCCCTGAATTCGAAAGCCACCGGGTCTTCCGGTGGCTTTTTTTGTGGGATAGAGATTGGAGATCCTGGAATAAACTTAGAGTATGCCAATCAGCGATAGGAACACGATTGGGACGGTTTTTTGTGTGAGCAATTGAACGGGGCGCAAGGCAACTGGGCCTTCTGCCTTCCGGTTCCTCGGGGTGGGTTCTCGAAGCCTGGGTCAAAACCGAAGCTTGGAGCATGCCAAACATCCGGGGCGGCTGGGGGGCTGGGAAGGCGTCTCCAAGGACGTTTCGAATTCAATGATAATCGAAGTAGCCTGCGAGGAGGCTCGTGCTCATCGCGGCTTTTCGCTCGATTGTTCGATGAAGGCGAAGTCTCCTGAGGGGATGTTGGTTTCTGGGAGGAGGACATCTTCTTTCGAGTGATCGAAGAGCGAGAGGGCGGGGCAACTAAGGTAGGTGGGATGTAACCAAGGCAGGGGAGGTCAATGCCAATTTTGTGGAGGAGGCGTACCCGGAACCATTCCCGGATTCGCGGTAGGCACTTCCGAGCGCTTGCAAATAAAAGCACCCTCGTGGTGGCTTCGTTCAGTGCTCGATAAAGAATATCGAGTGATACTAAGCCGTCCTCAAAACAAATCTCTCCAGACCGCTTTTTTCGGGTGGGTCAATTTTGTTTCGCTCATAGTGGTTCACTTTTCCACCGCCGTATTCATTGGGCGTGTTTGTACGCCGAACTCAAGACATCTGGGTTCAAATGGGACTCGGAAGCGCGTGAGTTCCAATGCCTGTCGGCTTTGGCGTGTTTGTGCAC
>DAISIK010000030.1:0-38605 GCA_036822055.1 Puniceicoccaceae bacterium | reverse complement strand
CGTAAACGCAGTTTCAAGCACCGAGCAAACCGCCAGCGCCACCGCCAAGCAAGAGAAGGGTCAAGCAGCCTCAGGAGGCGATCAGAGCAATAGTGGAAATGACTCCGGTGACACCATCGGGGTGGGGGCATCCGTGGCGATTCATGTCGGGCATAACCGGTCTGCTGCAGAGGTGGCCGACAGCGTGACCTTTAACGGAATCTTGGCGCCCGGGGATCTATCGGTAACCGCAAGCGGGACACACATCCACAATACGGTGGTCAAAGGCGGCACGGAGGGTGGAACGGCGATTACCCCGGTGGTAGCGATTGCTGTTCCGCTCAACCGCACTATAGCATCCGTGGGTACCGGTGATGCCATTGCACTATCAGGAAATCTCCTGATCCGAGCGACTCAGGATGCTCGCTCTGAGGTGCGGGCCATTGGTGCGGCGAAGGCAACCGACGCGGCAATCGGGGCATCTCTAGGATTGTTGATTGCTGAGGACACGGTCATCGCCGCGATGAACCGGGGATTTGCGGCAGGTGGCAATGGAACGATTGAGGCCAACAGCCTTTCGGCGGCGCGGACCGATGCACGAGCTAGCGCCCGAGGAGTTACCGGTGACGACGGAGCATCGGGTAGTTCGGATGACAATCAGGTGAACCAGCAGAGCCAAGGTGCCGTTAACCAGGCTAATAACCGTAGTGGTGGCACTGGTACAACTACGGCGCCAGACGCCTCGACCTCGGACGGGGCGGTAAGTGTGGCCGCTGCTATTGCGATCAATATTTCCAATCCAACCATCACGGCGACACTAAGTGGGGGGGTCGGAACTCCTTTGGCAGTCTCGACAAGCGGGTTGCTGACCGTTCGGACGAATGCCAATGTCGATGCCCTCGCCTATGCGGATGGAAGTGCTGTTACGACCAAATCCGGAAACACGGTTGGGGCGGCTGTCGCAATTAATCAAAGCAGCACCGAGCAAACGGCGCTGATTGATCACGCGACGGTTACTGCGGATGGTATGGCTGTCGAATCCCTGACCCATGAACGGACTGTCAAGTTGTCTCCAAGCTCTGAGACGGTGGTTGATTTGACCGCCAACACTATCCGGATTGGAGATGTTCCAACTCTGGCATCCGGGGAAGAGGTAACTTACCGCAATGGCGGGGGAACCAATCTCGGAGGCCTGACCGACGGAACCAATTATTTTGTGATCCTTGGTGAAAACGGACGGATCCGTTTGGCCAGCACGGCAGCCAATGCCACAGCGGGGAGGGCAATCGATCTGACCTCTTTGGGTAGTGGAGATGCTCACCGTCTGGAGCGCCAGGGGAGTGCCAGTGCGATAACCTTTGATCCCGATCAAACCATTTACAGCCTTAAGGCAGAGACAACGGTCCCCTTGGTAACTGGCCAGGAAGTAGTCTACCGCAATGGCGGGGGAACCGACGTTGGCGGTCTGACCAATGAGACCACCTATTTCGCAATCGTTGATCGGGACGGCGCTCTCTTGCTGGCCTCTTCCCGGGCAAATGCCCACGCCGGTACGGCGGTAGGCCAGACAAGCGTTGGAGCTGGCACCAACCACACGATTACCGAATCGACTCATGCGACAGAGGCGAGGGCGCGGGCTGGTGCAGGTGGTGGGGATGTCGGCGTGGCTGGATCGGTCGCTTTGAACATTGCGGGGGGATCGGCCAGTCGTGCGAGGGTAGGGGCGGGGGTAACCGTCACGCTGGTTGACGGCTCCGATGCGGATCTCACGGTCGGGGATTCGAGCATCCGAACGACTGTGAAGTCCCACACCGCAGCGGTAGCGATTCCAAATGAAACCGCGACCAATGGAGAAAGTGTCGGAGTGGGGGCCTCTTTTGCACTCGCCGTTGGTGCGCATGCCAGCGAGGCAGTGATTGAGGATTCGGCTGCTTTGACTGGTGCTGGCAATCTGAACGTCCAGGCCCACGGCAACCATTACCACCTTAGTCGGGGCAAGGCGGGGGTCTCCTCGAATGGAGGAGTTGCGGTAGGGGCGACGGTGGCCTTGGGGGTAGCAAACAACTTAACGCGAGCTGAAATAGGGACCGGCCCGACGATGGAGGTCAGCGGCCGACTGGTGGTTGAAGCTCAGGCAACCCAAATCCAGGAAACTGGAGCAGACGCCGACACCAAGGGCGGGGATACTGGGGTGGGTGTCGCCTTCGCCCTCGGAATTGTTGAGGATGACGTTCGGGCTCATTTAGCGCGAAATATTTCGACAACATCCTTGGTGGCTACCGAGGTTTCAGTAAACGCTCAGTCGGTGATGGATGTAGTGACCACTTCCAATGGGAGTGCGCAAGGCGAGGCCTCTGAGGAAAATGGGGGTCAATCAGCAGATAATCAAAGCACTGCTCAAACAAACTATGCGAATAATCGGGCCGGGACCTCAGTAGATGCGCCTCAGCCGGGAGCTCGAGGCGGGAGCGCCAACAACGTGGCTTCAGCCCAGACTCAGAATCCTGGAGGTGCCGGAGGGAACGCTGAAGCTTCTACAACCGAGAGTGAGGGCGGCTCGATCCGAGTGGCAGCTGCTATAGCCGCTTCCGTGGTAAACACGGAGATCAGGGCATCGGTTGCAGATGGGTTGACCATTCGGTCAAGCGGGGCAGTGGCGATTCGAGCCCTTGAAGATACTGATGTGTCCTCTTCTGCGATTGCCCTGGCCTTCTCCGGAGATGCTGATACGGCCGTGGGAGCGGCGGTGGCTATCAATGTGGTCTCCCTGGATGCCGCTGCTTCAGTCGGCGAGAGTGCAACCTTGACTTCTGGCTCAACAACCATTGATGCGGGAACGATTGAAGATGAGACCAGTGAGTTCAAGGTGTTGGCTTTGGCTGGTGCTGGGTCGACCCAGAGCGAAGATAGTTCAACCTCGGTGGCTGGTTCCGGTGCCATCAACATCGTCAGCACGGCGGTGCGGGCATCTCTCGGGGAGGATTCAACGGTTTCTGCGGGGAGTGGAAATCTATCGGTAACGGCTCGAAATCGAGCTGGAATGCAGAGCATTGCCGGGGGTGCCGCACTGACGACTAGTGAGGATGGCGGAACGAGCGTGGGGGCAGCGGTTTCCTTCCAGCTACTCAACCTGGAGGCGGTGGCCGAGGTTGGGGTAAACTCGACGCTTTCGGCGACTGGTAATATTGAGGTGGTGAGCGACTCTGACCTCGTTCGGCCACAGATCACCCAGTCTTTCATCGAAGCGTTGGGGATTAATCTGACAACTTTTGTGGCAGGGATGGGCGCCGGATCTGGTGGCGCTGCGATCGCCGGATCGCTGGGGGTTGACGTCTTCAATCTCACTACGAGGTCCCTGGTCGGTACGGGTTCGCTGCTCGGTGCCGACGGAAACATCACCATTCGGGCCACCACCGATAGTACGGTGTCTGCCTTTGTGGGAGCTTTAGCCGGAAGTTTGGATGATGTGGGAATCGGCGCCGGGCTGTATGTTTTTGTCTTTAATGCGGACACCTTGGCACTGGTGCCGGCTGGAGATCAGGTTGGAGCGCTCACAAGCCTGATCGCAGGTGGGAATGTGGTCGTCGAGGCTTTGACCAATGAGGACTTTTTCACCTTAGTGGCGAACGTCGGCTTTGGAGACTCTTCGGCAGTGGCGGGAGCGGCGGCTATTGTGGTGATTAATACGGATGTCCGCGCCATCGTTGGGCGCGACCCCGATTCGGCAGGGCCGGCACCTTTGGGCGGGGCAACCATTGCTGCCCAGGGGAGTGTGGCCCTATCGGCGCATAGTAGCACCAAGGTTACTGGCAGCGCCGGTTCGGCTGCAGTTTCTCTCGATGATACGAGTGTAGGGGCTTCGGTAGCCGTGGTGGTCGACAACGACCAAACCGTGGCCCTGATTGGTGCGGGAACGCCAGTGACCGCGTTGGGGCAGGGCACTCCACTGACTGTTCGAAATGCCCTGATCGGGTCTGATGGAGCGCAGGGAACGGAGTCGGTGCGTGGGCTAGCGGTGACCGCCACCTCCTTTGAAGAGTATTTACTGATCGGAATCGGGGCAGCTGTTTCCACTGCAGACGATTCGGTCGGCTTGGGAGCATCGGTGGTGGTTGCGGTGCTGACTGGTCGAACCAGAGCTGCTCTCGAAGATGAGGTTGACGTCAACGCGAGCAACGTGGGTGCCCATGCTTCTCAAGGCATTCGAGTCAGGGCTTCAGACCGTACAAAATTGACCAACGCGACAGGCGGCGCAGGGGTGTCCACTGGGGGAACAGCCTTCGGAGGAGCGATTTCGATTTCAGTAATCTCCAACACTGTGGAGGCCGTTGGTGAAGGGAACAATGTGCTGAACGCCCTTGGGGACGTTGTGTTCGAGGCCCGCGCCCACTCGGATTTGAGCGGATTAGCGATCAGTGTGGCAGGCGCATTGGTCGGAGGAGATAGCAGTGGATTTGCCTTTGCGGGAAGTGCGAGTGTGGCGGTTAATACGCTCAGCCAGAGTGCAGAGGCAAAGATCGGTGTCGGTAGCACGGTTTCAGCAGGCGGCGACTTGAGGGTGATTGCCCATGATGATTCAGAACTAACTGCAGATGCTGGAGGGGCGGCGGTTGCGATCAATACCTCTGGTGGTGATGCCTCCATTACGATCGGCGCCTCGGTGGCAGTGAACATTGCGAACCTGACCGTTCGGGCGACGGTGTCGGGACCAGTGGCAGCGGCCAATGCGACGGTCATGGCCACTGCAGACACTGATATTCGAGCCTTGTCTTTGGCAGGTGGCGTCGGAGTCGGAACCGACGGCAGCAGTGCCTTTGGGGGCGCTGGGGCTGGAACCGGCAATCGGATCACGCTGACCGCCGAGGCTTTGGTAAATTCCTCGACAATGACGTTAACCGGAAACTTGGTTGTATCGGCAACCGATGCCTCTACCATTGTGGCGGATAGTGCCGGGGCGAACATTGCGGTGGCAGCGGGATCCGGAAGCTCAGCCAATGCCATCGCGGTCGGTGCAGCGGCTGCGGATAACGCGATCACCCTGATCATTCGGGCGCGGATTAATCCATCAACAGTTAGTGCCGGAGGAAGTATTTCGGTAGCGGTCAACTCCAACGGTCGAATCGATGCCCTGAGTCTTGGAGTGGCTGGTTCTCTAAGTGCCGGTGGCGGTGGCTTTGCTCTGGCGGGTGCGGGTTCTGGTTCCGGAAACGAAATCCAAGGGACCATCGAAGCGCTCTTAATTGATAGTGTGGTTACGGCTGGTACCTCGATTGCTTTGTCGGCAACCGACAATGCCAGAATTGTTGCAGATGCTGGATCGGCTGCGCTATCGATTTCGGCGGGCGGAAGTGATTCCAACGTCGGTGTTGGTCTCGGGATCGCAATGGCTCTCAACACGATCGGAATGACCACTCGGGCGCTCGCTGACAACACCTCCTTGGACGCTGGTACCAGCCTGTCGGTAACGGCCAACAGTTCCGCTGTTATACTCGCCAATGCAATCGGAATCGCGCTCGGTGTTTCAGCGGGTAGCGGTACTTCTGTTTCGGGCAATGGAACTGGTGCTGCGACTACCAACACCATAAACAACCTTACGGAAGCTGCGATTCGCGATTCCGATCCCGGCACTCCGAACACAGTTAACACCGGGGGTTCCCTCACCCTAACGGTTAGCGATGCTAGCCGGGTTAGCGCCAATGCGGTTGGGGGTGCTTTGAGTGTTGCAGTCGGTGGGAGCACAAGTGGCGGCGGCAGTCTCGGAATCTCGATCGCACTGAATGAGATCACTCACGTCGCCCGAGCCGTATTGGCCGACACGATTACAACCATCACAGCCGGATTACTTCCGGTCACGGCCAGTTCTTCCGCAGAGATCGACGCGCTGGCGGTTGCTGCTTCGGTGGGTTTCTCGGGCAGTGGTAGCGGGGCAATTTCGATTTCAGCAGCGGTCTCCTACGCCCGGAACACCGTCTCCAACACGGTTGAGGCATCGATTTTGGGTGGTTCTGTGACGGTGCCCGGAAACGTTGCAGTAAGTGCCACGGATAACACACGGATCGAAGCTAACATTATTGCTGCCGCAGTAAGTCTCGCTTTTGGAAGCAGCTCAAGCGGCGGCTTGGCAGTGGCAGGCACGATATCCGAAAACCAGATTACCAATACAACCCGTGCGGTTATCGATGGGGCGAGTGTAACGGCCGGGATGGGGGTTTCGATCACATCGGTCTCGGCGACCGACATTGACGCCATTGGAGTGGCGGCATCCGCTTCGGTTGTCGGTAGCGGGCAGCTATCCCTTGGGGGTGCCGGAACGGGCGCTGACGTTGAGAATCAGATTGGCAACCGAATCGTAGCCGGAGTGATCAATGGTAGTGACGTTCGCGCAAACGGGGGCTCGCTGTCGATCACGGCGACCGACAATGCGACGATTGACGTTTCGGTGGTGGCAGCCTCTGCCAGCGTGGCAATTGGGAGCTCTGGAGCCCTGAGCGTATCCTTTGCGATTTCCCTGGCGGAAAACGTGGTGACGACGGAGACGATGGCTCTGATAGAAGACTCGACCGTGACCACGAGCGGCGATCTGAGTCTGTCTGGTCGTTCGAATGCGATTATCGAATCGAACGGCATTTCAGTTGCCCTCTCGGTTGCTGGAAGTGGATCGATTTCTCTCTCTGGAGCGGGAGCCGTTGCGAATACGGCGAATGAGGTGGGCGGTTCAGCCCTCGCCCTCATTCGAGGAAGCAATGTTGGCGATGGGCGGCAAGTATCGGTAGGCGGAAACTTGCTCCTTGATGCACGGCAGCTTGGATCGATCCGGGCAACGACCTTGTCGGGCTCGATCTCGGTGGCGGTCGGTGGCGGTGGCCTGAGCTTGAGTGCAGCGATCTCGGTCGCCCTTGCGACCAATGCCGTAAGTACCGAGGTGGCGGCAGGGATTGAGGACTCCCTGGTAAGCGTGCCTGCTGGAACAGTCACCATCACATCGCTCGGCAATGCGACAATCGAGTCCAGCAGCACGGCGGTGGCGATCAGTGTGGGTGCTGATTCGGGAGGGGTTGGCGGAGCTTTGTCCGGGGCTGGAGCGCAGGCATCCAATTCAATTACGGGGGTCACCGAGGCGCGCATCATTGGCGGCTCAAGCCTCACATCTGGTGGGAATCTAAATCTTGCAGCTAGCTTCACTTCATCGATCAATTCCTCGGTGATTGCAGCTTCAGTTGCGGTGGCAGCTTCGAGTTCGGTAAGTCTGAGCTTTGCAGTCGGAATTTCCACCTCGCAAAATTCCATTGGAGGAATCACTCGAAGCCGGGTCGAAGGTTCGAACCTCGATGTAACGGGATCAATTTCGCTTAACAGTGGCGCCAGTAGTCAAATTCTGGCGGTAGGAACGGCGGCAGCGGCCTCCGTATCCGCTAGTGGTTCATTTGCCCTTTCGGGGGCGGGGACAGGTGCCAATGTATCGAACGTCCTGACGAATACCGTCGAATCGACGATTATCGGAGGCGTGCACAACGCCACAACCGGGGTAAGAATTGAAGCGACCGACACCTCGGCGATTGATTCTTCGATCTTGGCAGCTTCGATTAGCGTAGCCGCGAGTGGGGGATTTGCGATGAGCCTCTCGATCGCAATTTCCCTGGCGGACAACACCCTCGGATCGACGGTGAGGGCTGCAATTGTCGGTGCCGAAGTAGAAACTTTGGCAGGAGATGTGCGGGTTCGGGCATTGACCAATTCTACATCACTAGTTCGCTCGCTCGGTCTGTCTATTTCGGCGGGTGGATCTTCAGGCGGAAGCGTGAACATCGGTGGTGCCGCTGCCAGTGCCACGGTTTCTACCACCAATGTTACGGAGGCGCTGATCGACGGTGGAAGTGTAGTGGAGGCCCCCAATGGGAATGTCATTCTCGACGCGGACGACACGACGTTGATTGACACCGGGGTAACGGCAGCGAGTGTGAGTGCCGGTGGTGCGGCGGGAGTGGGTGCAGCAGCATCCTTTGCGTTGGCGACGGCCTCCAACACCCTGGCTGGAGTTGTGAGGACGCGAGTCAGCGATTCCTCAATCAATGCTGGCGGTAACGTCTCATTGGATAGTGACGCAAGTGCAACAGTATCCGTGGGCGGCAGTGGGGTGAGTGTAACGGCGACTGGTGGCACGGTAGGGATCGGGGCAGGAATAGGGGCTGCCGTGACTTCAAATACCATTTCCATGGTGGTGGAATCATTGGTGGTGGACAGCGATCAGGCCTCGTCGCAGGGGATCTTCGCCGGTGGATTCATTACAATAACCGCCAACGAATCTTTGACGGTGAGCGCCGACTCCAACGCAGTATCGGTGACTTTGAGTGGCGGTATTGTCTCGATCAGTGCAAGCGTTGCTGCGGCAGTGGCGACCAACACGGCTAATGACGGCAACGTTACCCGGGCTGGGGTGAGCAATTCCCAGCTAGTGGCCAGCGGGGGTGTAGTGGACGTTTACGCAGATTCCACTACGGCCTACACTACCAATCCGGATGCCTATGCGATTGCGGCCTCCATCTCCCTTGGCGGTGCTGCGAGCGTGAGCGCAGCGGTTGCTGAGAACAATTTGGCAAACCGGATTGAGGCCTTTATCCGTGGCAACTCATCGGTCACTGCAAGCACGCTGGTCCGGGTACAGGCCTTCGATCAATCCGAAGCTGTGGCCGAAGTGGTTTCGATTTCGGTATCCGCTGGTTTGATCGCCCTGGCTGGCGGAGTAGGACGAGCTGCCACCATCTACGAGACGGTGGTATCGGCCTCCATTGAAAACTCCCGGGCTGAGAGCCAGGCTGGAGAATTGCGGATTCTTGCGCGTTCCCTGAAGGACCTTGGTTCAACCGCAACGGTCAGCGCGATAGCCGCCGGCATTGGTGGGGCGGCGGTCGGAGCGGAAGCCCTGACAGATGCTGGGACGGTGGTAGAGGCGTTTGCTCGTGGAGCACACCTGGTATCGACCGGTCTCATCATCATTGATGCCAACTCCAACGATACGGTTCGGTCGTTGGCCGAAGGAGGTGCCGGTGGATTGGTCGCAGTTTCGGTAATGCGTTCTGTGGCGATGGTTAGTGGTGCTACACGAGCATTTGCTGACGGTGGATTGACCCTTTCGGGAACGGGTTTTGAGGTACGAGCGAATGCCACGGCCACCGCAACTCCAAATGTTTCCAATTCCTCGATCGGAGGCATCGCGGCGGCTCTTTCCGAGGTGATCGCAGCAGTTGAGCGCGACACTGAGGCCTATGTCGGATCCCGTGCGGGCACTCCGGCCTTGCTTGCGACCACCCTGACTTTCCCGAACCGCCTCGTTCTCATTGAGGCGACATCAAACTTCAGTGCAGTGGCAACCCCGACGAGCACGACCATTGGGGTCGGAGCGGGGGCTGCCGGAGTTATTGTTGAGGCTAGGGTGATCGGGGATACCCGAGCTTACCTCGGCGAAAGGGTGACTCTGAATACGGCCCAACTCTCGATTATAGCCAATTCGGTAGAGCTGGCCCGGGCGACTACCGTAGTTGTGGGGGCGGGGGCGATAGTCGGAGCTGCCGGAGCCTCGGCGAATGCGCTGATTGATAGTGACACGGAGGCCTTTACCGGGGTTTGGGGAGGTCAAGCTCCGACACCGGGAGCGGCAACCATCATCACTTTGGTACCTGCAGGACAGTGGAACGGAGCACTGACGATTGCGGCGACTAGTGATAAATTCGCGGAGGCCTCAGCCTCGGGTGGCTCCGGTGGTTCGGTTTCCCTATCCGCCATGCTACCCAGAGCCACGGTTGATGGATCAACCCGTGCCTACGCCGGGGAAGGCTCGGAGATTACGGCATCAGCTTTGACGATTACCGCACTGCCCTCGCGGATGCGGGCCGAGGTGGATTCTTTCGTCGTCGGGATCAGTGCTATTCTGGGTGCTGGTATCCTCGAAGGGCGTGCCGATGTAGCTGGAGAAGTGGAAGCCTTTATCGGACAGCAAGCAGCGACAGCGGCTTCCAGTTCGGCACCGAGAATAACGGTTTCGGGACTGGTCCTTCTTCGAGTTGACGTCTTCATGCAATCGTTTGCGAGGGCAGATGGTACCAATGCCAGCCTCGGTGTCGCTCTGACGGCAATGTTGCCAACGGCGATCGTTTCCGGGGCGGCTCGATCCTATGTTCGGGATGGAGTCTCCTTAACGGCTGATGAGTTGAGGGTACTCGCTGGCGAATCCAACGACCGCATCCGTTTCCGTGCAGAGGCGACCAGCTCCGTGGGGGGTCTGGGTCTGCTAGCTGTGAGTACTTTTGCCCGTGCTGATGCTCAGGTCACTGGCGAGGTAGCGGCCTTCATCGGAGCACCGGTTGGGATCCCGGCGGTTGCTCCTGGATTGAATGCCATCAATCTCGACAATCCGTTAACCCTTTTCGCCTACTCCGACTTTGATGCGGTGGCGGACCTATCGCCCGTCGGTGTGAGTGCAGGTTTCTCGATTGGGGCGACTCGGCCGAGTGCAACGGTCAACGGAGTTACCCGTGCCTACATCGGCCAGGGGATCACAATTTTGGCGACCCAGATCGATATCGATGCAGATGGGGACTACGAGGCATCGGCGACGGCCGTAGCGGTGGACGTGGCGGGACTGGTGACGGTGGCCGATGCTGAAGCGGAGGCGATCGTCGGAGGGGTGATTGATGCCCATATCGGAGCGGGAGCTGGTACTGCCCCGAACAATAACCTTGCCACCATCAGCGTTGGCGGCGGCGCGGTAACCGTGGATGCCACGGCACGATTGATTGCGACGCCGGATATTGTTGCGGTAGGGGTGGCTGGTTTGGGGTCGCTCTCGGGTCTTGAAATGAGAGCCACGATCCGCTCGGTGATCCTGGCTTATGTGGGCGAGGGTACAGATCTCACGGCGGGAAGTTTGGCGGTGCGGGCCACCCCGCCGCGGATTGAGGCTCGGGCCGAATCGCTCGGGGTGAACATCGCAGGGTTCTTTACCGGGGCGATCATGAGGGCGACGGCGATCAACGACTCACGGGTTGAAGCATTCATTGGGGCACAGGTTGATAGCGACCGCTCGCCGGTGACGACACGAATTCGAGTCGGGGCAGGCAATGTGATCGTACGGGCCTATACGGACCTGAGAGCGACCGCGATAACGGATGCCGTTGGTATCAGTGGCGGTGCATCGTTTGCCGCCATGCTGCCCAACGCGACGGTTTCGGGGACGACCCGAAGCTACGTCAGGGATGGAGTCCAAATGGAGGCCTCTACTTTGACGGTAACTGCGGGTACGGATGGAAACCGGGTGATCTATCGGGCAGAGGCAACAGCCTTTACGGTGCTGGTGTCATTGAATTTAACGGGTGCGGGAGCCAATGCGAGTGCGACGGTAGGTGGAGCCGTCGAGGCTTTCATTGGGGCAGCTTCCGGTCGGACTCATGGGGGTGCCCCGGCAGCCCTCCTCGACATCGCCGGGGCAGTTATCACGACGGCCTATTCGGATATGGACGCTCTGGCCTCCAATGATGCCGTCGGGATTTCTCAGACCATTTCGGTGGCAGCCCTCATTCCTACCGCTACGGTGACCGGGGCCACTCGGGCCTACGTGGGGGATGGGATTAACCTGAACGCATCAGGACTAACTTTGCGGGCCAACGGCGAGGTGAACGCGCGGGCGGAGACGATGGCCCTCTCGGTCAGCGGATTTGGGGCGGGGAATGGCATCCGGCCAACTGCGGTGGCGTCGAGCGTGGTTGAGGCATTTGTCGGGGAGCGGATTGATTCTGCCCGCGGAGATTTGGCGCAGATTGATCTCCGGGGTGTGGGTAATCCGGTGGTGGTGGAGGCTCGGGCCCGAACGAGGGCCGATGCGGTTGCCAATGGTGGGGCGATCAGTGGTGGAATCAGCGTCAGTGTGATGATCCCGAGCGCTACCGTGGGAGGCTTCACCCGTGCTTATGTCGGACCCAGGACACAGCTCTTGGTTGATGATTTGACAGTAACCGCCCGGGACATCGAGGCGATGGCCAATGCAGAATCTTTCGCCGTTTCGGTAGGGTTCCTTGGTGCGGGTAATGGGGTATCCTCAGAAAGCCAGGTGACCCGCCAGGTGGACTCTTTAATTGGAGACGGTGCGGTCGTTGTCTCCTCTGGTAATGTGCGGGTTGAGGCAGAATCACCGAACACGCGGTCGATCTCCCGGGTGACTGGGGGCAGCGGAGGAGCCATCACGGTGGGCATCTTTAACTCATTGAGCACAGCGGAGGGAGCTACCCGGGCGCGGATTGGTGGGGGGGCTTCGGTTCAAGCTGCTGGGTTGGTCCTGGATGCAAGCTCGGCGCCCTTGGCGCGTCCGACGGTTGATTATTTTGGGATTGGCGTTGTGGCGAGTGGAACGGGATCTCGGGTCGAGGCGATCGTCAATCATGTGACGGAGACGCGGGTCGGGGATGGTGCCGTGATTCAGATTCCGGGAACTTTACGGATGAATTCGGTGAGCACCTCGACGGCTGATCCCGGGCTCGATTCAATAACGGCTTCCTTCGGGGTCAACGTCAGTGCCCTGAGAACCATTGCGAGGGTGGGTAGCTCGGTAGTATCTCAGATCGGCGATGGTGCGACGATTACGGCAGGTCAGGTCGATATGGACGCGGTCGGGAACCACAATGTCGATTCCAATGTGAGTAGTTTTAACTTTGGCGGAATTTCACTGGGTATCATCAATGCTGAAGCCCGCCACAATGGATTGGTGCGGGCAGGTATTGGGCCGATCCACGGAGCCAGCGGGAACCCGGGCAACCGCACCACGATCACTGCAACCGGTGTCGGCGGCATAACCGTTGATGCGGTACTCAATTCCACTGTTACCACGACCCCTTCCCTGGTGAGTGTCGGGATGGTTGGCTCCGGTCGGAGCGTCACGGGACTCGCCCAACAGGACGGTAGCGTAAGGGCCGACGTTGGCTCCTGGGCTGATCTCAACTCGGGTACCGGGCTGATCCGGGTGCAGTCTTCATTCCTCGGAAGCACCGTTATCAGCGCCTTCTCACACGGAGGAGGTCTGCTGTCCGGAACGATCTCAGATGCCGATGCAATCCATCGTCCGGGCGTTGGTGCCACGGTGGGGACCAATGCAACCCTGACTTCAACTGGAAACAGTGGAGGGGTCGCGGTTCGAGCATTCCACAATTACAATGGTGATTTTCTGACCAACCAATCTGCACGCGGCTCGGCAGATGGAATCAATATCGGTGGTATCGCTGTTGGGACGGCAGACATTGATGTGCTGGCAGATCCGACCGTTGAAGCCCGGGTGATGACCGGTGCAACGGTTCGGGCCGCCAGCCAGGGGGCAGAAGTCCTGGCTGCCTCCTACGTCGCAGCCACCGCTACACTAAAATCAATCAGTGGGGGAATTATCTCGGTGGGAACGGGGAGTGCTGATCCAATTGCGCGAGGTTCCACGTTGGCGGGCTTTGAAGGCAGTGCCTTTATCGGCAGCGGAGTTGGTCTGGCATCACTTTTGGTGGAGTCGCGGAGTAACACGGTTTCCGACGCCACACTGAGTTCCGGAAGTGGCGGCGCTGTGAATGTAAACGTCGGGTCAGCTCGGGCACTGACTGAAAATCAGACCGAAACGAGGTTCTCCAGTGCCAATTCGACCATTCGGGTGAGTGGAGACATCGATGTTTTGGTAAATGTAGACACTGATGCGGATGCCAAGACACAGGGCGGCAGCGGGGGTGCAGTTGATGTCAATAGCCTCACTTCGAGGGCGACGGCTCGCCCCAATGTCGAAATCAACGTCGGTTCGAGCGATGAGGTAATTGCCGGGGGCACCTTGTCGATTCTGGCGCGGCACGGGGTGAATAATGAGCGGACGGCAGATGGAACGGTTGCCTCAATCATCGGGACCAATCCGATCTCGGGTGCCAACACTCCGGGAGACACCAACTACATCTCACTCGGAATATTCGAGCACCGGCTCCTGAACGGGCAGGAAATTGTGTTCCAAGGTGCGGGAGATACAGGGGGTCTTCAGGATGGACGCGCCTATTTGGTCCTCGAAAGAGACGGTACGTCGATTCATCTGGGTCAGGCCTTTGCCCCGACCGGTGTGAACCTTGGTGAGGGGACGATTGAGTTTGGACCTGGTGGACACCGCTTCGTCGACGGGGACCTTGTTTACTACTTTAATAACGGCCTGGCCTCGGTCGGCGGCTTGAACACCGGACGCGCATATGAAGTCTTTGTAGTGGATTCACAGCGAATTAAGCTGCGTGAGCCAGGTGAGGTTTACGGGAACCTAAGCCTCGGTGGTCGCATCGAGGGGAGCACTTTCCGCTACCGTAACTCCTTCGTTGAAGGAGATGCGGTGACCTACCGGACGGCGGCCCCGCTGGTATTCAATTCCGGGTTGGTGAGCGTTCAAGTAGATGACCAAGGGAATAACGATCCGTCTGACGACGTTGTCACTCCGGACCCGAACGGAAGCGAGACAGGCCGAATCTACTTAAACAACCACGGATGGTTCTCAGGTGACCAAGTCATTTACCGGTCCTCTAATGCTTCCAGCCTGCAGAATCTGAATGGTCCAAATGTTCTCAATGGAAATACCTATTTTGTAATCTTCGTCGACTCCGATCACATCCAGTTGACCGACAGTATTGGTGGAGATCCCTTCAGGCTAGCCCGTGACACCTCGGCGTTTGCACTTTCTGCCGAGCGTACGTTGGTACGAGTGATTGACGAACCCCTGGACGGGTTCACCCCAGGGACGGTGTACTTTGTCCGGAATGCGACCTCCGAAAGCTTCCAGCTAGCGGCTACCCCCGGCGGCGCAGTGATTACCCCGGGTGCCAATGCTTCAATAGTAGGCGGGAAAAACCGGTTTACCTACGAAGGGATTAACATCACTTCACCAGGTAGTTTTGCTCAGAGCCTGGAATTTCCAGACAATTCCCTGCGCCAGATTCAAACGGTCAATGTGGCAGCCGATACCCTGAACTTTGCCGCTGCACATGGATTACAA
This sequence comes from Puniceicoccaceae bacterium, assembly GCA_036822055.1. Classification (GTDB taxonomy): domain Bacteria; phylum Verrucomicrobiota; class Verrucomicrobiia; order Opitutales; family Puniceicoccaceae; genus DAISIK01. The sequence goes on along the minus strand of DAISIK010000030.1, from coordinate 23,592 downwards.
ACTGGCGATCAGGTCCGGCTGGTGTCGGCCAATCCGAGTTTCCCTCCGGGTGGATTAATCTCCGGCCAGCTCTATCAGGTGTTCCGCGTTGACGAAACGACCCTTAAACTCAAGTTCCTTGGAGAGAGGGAGCGAGCCGTCCAACTGGGAGGCCGGATGCTTGGGAATCGCTTTGACTTCGCGAATAGCTTTGTGAACGGCGATGCGGTGACCTACCGGGTGGCGCAGCCGCTGGACTTTAGTTCGGCTCAAACCGGGGTCCTGATCAACGACCAGGGAGACAACGATCTCTCCAATGACGTGGTAACCAGCTTTTCTGAGCCGGGGAATATTTACCTTAACGATCACGGATGGAGAACTGGAGACCAGGTTCGCTACCGGGTAACGGGCGGTCCGGCGATTGTTCTCAATGCGGGTGGGTCCCTTTCCAATAATGGAATCTATTATGTTGAGGTGGTCGACGGAGACCACATTCGGTTGCGGTCGACTCCGGAAGGAAGCGCACTTCTTTTCAATCGAAATACAAGCTCTGCGGCTTTGGCGGCGACTCATACCTTGCAGCGCACCATTGATCAGGCCATTTCCAACCTGGTTGATGGAAACACCTACTATGTGGTGAATCGTTCAAGCACCGGATTCCAGGTGGCGGCGACTCCCGGGGGATCGGCGATTTCTTTCGGCTTCTTCCCGTTGTTTTCTGAGCGGCACAGCTTTGAGGTGGAGGGCATCCGCTTCACGGGTACGGGTGGGACTGGTTCCCATCAGTTGGTTCTCAATCTCCAGAACGGGACCGAGGGCTTCTTTGAAGGCGTTGGAGGGGCGGGCGCTCTCGCTTCGGCTCCTTCTGGAGACGGGATTGTGACCGCCTCGGTCTCCGGTGCCGGAGGAGGATTCGTCCAAGTTGGGAGTTCAACCGCAGAAGCCCGTTCAGACAATACGACCCGAATCCGAATTCTCGGTGGCGCCAATCTCGCTGCGAGGAACTTGCTGGTTAACGCAGCAGCAATCTTGGATGTGAAGGGAGTCAGCGACGGCCGCGGGGGTGGTTTTGTGGCCATTGGAAGCGCTCAGGCAAATGCGATTGGGTCGAATACGATTGGAGTTGAAGTCCTTGCTGGAGCCCGGCTCTCGGCGATTAACAATCTGGAGATCGACACCAGGACGACATCAGATTCCTCAAGCCTGGCCCGGACTGGAAACGGTGGTTTTGTGGGCGTTGCGACGAGTCGGACGATTGCACGGTTGGATTTCTCCAGTGCCGTGACGATCGACGGCGAGCTCTATTCAGGTGGGCAGCTAAGGATCAATGCAGAGTCCCTCTCGCGAGCGGACGCCAAATCTCGAACCAGCACCGGTGGTTTGGGAGTTGATGCTGAAAGCTTCGCCGATGCGAGCTTGGGAAGCAGCTCCACGCCATCCAGAAATCGAGTGGAAATTGGTTCAACCGGTTCAGTGACGGGAGATGAGGTGTTTGTCTCGGCTGCCACTCAGAGTGCCAATGTTCGTGCTGATGCGGAGACCCGGGCGACTGCGGCGGGAGGAAACGCTGACGCGGATGCAAGAACTTCAGAGGCTTACCTGCGCAATGAAATTCGCTTGCTGTCGGGATCGAAGGTCTACGGGGTTGATTCGGTCGAGTTCCGCACACGAGCTTCCTCTCTATCGGTTACGGCTCGAGCGGATTCGAGGTTAAGTGCTGTCGGTGGTGATACCGATGCCCGTTCGGAGGCGATATACAATGGTATTTCTCTGATCTCGGCTGCGGAGGGTGCGGAAGTTCGCAGTAAAGATTTCCTAGGATCAGTGACCCATGCTTCCGGGGCGATCGCCAACGCCACGCACAATCGCTCTGGTGCATGGTTCGACTCGGGATCGGGAAGCTCTCCGGAGATTACTACCGTTCAGCGCTATATCCACTGGGAGGCAGATCTGGTCATTCTCGGGAAGCCGAACCCAATCCTTGAGGTTGATGCGACTGGTCGCATCGTGGCGAAGACCCGAAATGTGGCGGTCCGCGCCTTTAACCCGTTGACCAACACCTTTGGAGGTAATCTCGGGGTGGGCGACCAGATTTTGGGTGGTCAATGGATTGTAGTGGGGAATTTGGTCAATACGGAGGGTGGAAGAGCTCGCTTTGAGTCCGAGGATGCAACCCCGGCCAGCATCATCTTTGGCAATGCTGGAAGTGTGACGCTTCAACATTCCTGGGACTACGTCAGGATCCTTAATGACTCCGACCGGAGGCTGGTGACGAACCAGATCCAAACACTGAACACAACCGCCACCTTTGATCTCGAGGTCTCTCTCGACTCGATTCCGGGACCAGTGGACTCGCCCGCCAATGGAGTAGCAATCGGGGAGGGTGGAACGCGCTCAACCTTTGAGTTTGAGGTTGGGCACTCGTTCCCGGCTACAGAAGTCCTCATCCAGAGCCGCAGTTCGTCGCCAAGCGCTGATATAGTCCTCGATGGCTCTATTCTTAACCGGGCCGGAACGGTGGAAATTTCCAGTGCCGGGGGTTCGATCCTCGTTGATGACGGAATCTTGCCGATTGAAGAGTTCGTGCTCCAACCGTCAGATCTCGACATTGAGCGTATTGAGGGGAATCGAATAGTTCTCAATGCGGACCGCGGTTCGGTAGGTAGACTGTCGAATGGGCGTAGTCCGCTGGTTCTTCAACTATTCAAGTATCGAGATGCGGACGATCTGGAGCGGCCCATCTTCCTCTCGATTGAGGCGGGCCTTGATGTCGCCGTCGATTTGACGGCGATCCGTCGGACTGGTGAACCCGCTGGGTCAGCGTTCCCGGTTTCGATCGGTTCTATCCGCGGCGGCCGCGATGTGGACATTGTTGTGGAGAATAGTCGGGAAGGGTTCAATTCCCTGTCATCTGCCCTCTTTGCTTTGAATGTGGAACTGTTTGATCCGCCATCCGAAAGCCCAATTTTGGGGGCGAATCAAAGTGGATCCTACATCAACTACTTCCGGCCGGATGGTCCCGTCAGCTTGGGATTTGCCAATATGCTGCGGACGATGGGCGATGGCCTGCAGTTGGTGAATTCAGCTTACGTCTTCTCTGAGGTCCGAGCTGGAAACAACATCAATGTGAGGCACCCCTCCGACGAGACGGACGTGAGTTTCCGAATTAACACGGACGTTGATGCAACCCTCAATGATCAAGATACTGGGGAAGTCATGTCGGTGTCGAATGGCGCTGGCAAAGTCGACCTGAACACCAACGGGTTTATCGAGGTGACCGAGTTTGTGGGAGACTTGAGGGTCGGCCTTATCATATCCCGGCAGTCGGATGTCACGGCGACGGCTCCGCGAGACATCCTCGATGCAGACCACGATCCAGGGTTTGCAGGTACGGACATTATCGGAAATAACATTACTCTGAGCGCCGTCGGGGGTGACATCGGGAAGCGGTTTGATGATCTGGAGATTAATCTATCGAATTTCCTTCCCGGACTCCTCACCGCCAATGCCAATGGAAGTATTTTCATCACCGAAACCTTCGAGTTGTTGGCAGTCAGTCAGGTTGCAGCAGCCTTGGGAACGGTTCGATTGACGACTCTGGATCGCAATGGACAGGAACAGACAGATTCAATCATCATCGGTTCTCAGGCGACGGTCTCCGCCCCGAATGGGCCAGTCATCCTTCAGGCTGGTGATGATGTTGCGGTGAGTGGAACACTTTCCACGGGTGAAGCCCTCTTCATTTGGGTGGATTTCCGAAATGCGGACCCTGGTTTCGGAGGCACGGCGCTTCTCGATGGTACGATCACCGCGACCCGGATCGAAGTCACTGGAGACGATGATGACGACACCCTCTTGGGAGCCTCTCAATCAGTCTCCATTACGTTCTACGGATTGGGCGGAAATGATCTGGCCTTCGGCGGATCCGGAGATGATTTCCTCTTCGGTGGCGATGGGGTCGATGAGCTTCACGGGAATGGAGGAGATGACTTTATTGTGGCGGGTACCGGGGTAGGCAATCGTCTCTTTGGCGGCGATGGTGACGACTTCATCATCGGGTCCAATGATGGAGGAGAAACGGATCCCGACTTCGAGGACAACATCTGGTTTGGAGATTACATTGATGGTGGGGCGGGCAATGACGTCATCTTTGGCCTCGGCGGTGCAGACTACATCCTCGCTGGTCCGGGCAATGACTTCATCGACGGAGGATCGGGGAGTGATTTCATCCGCGGCGGGGCCGGTAACGACGAAATCTACGCGGGCAGCGGCCTGAGAAACTTCCTCTACGGGGATGACGGAGATGATCTGATCGTGGGATCTGATGAGGGCGATGATGTCATCCACGGTGGCGCTGGAGACGACACCATCTACGGGCAGGGTGGAGATGATGAAATCTACGGCGGCGCGGGTGCCGATATCATTCACGGAGGCGCGGGGACTGACGTGATTTACGGCGGTGATGGAGACGACCTGATCGACGCAGGCAGCGGAGACGGCAATTTTGTGGATGGGGGCCCTGGCGATGATGTTATCTATGGCTCCGATGATGGGGCGGATATCTTGCTGGGGGGAGATGGCAACGACCGGATCTTTGGACGAGGGGGGAACGACCGCATTGAAGGCGGACCAGGAAACGACATCCTCGACGGTGGAGAGGGCGACGACACTATCCTCGGAGGAAGTGGCAGTGACGTAATCCTGGGTGGCGCGGGCAACGACATCCTCTATGCCAACGAGGAAGAACCTTCTGAATACGGCAACGACGTTGATTACCTTTACGGTGACTTTGGTACGAATGGAGATGAACCGGGGTCCGGAAATGATCAGCTTTTTGGCGATGCAGGAATCGACCTCCTCTTCGGCGAGGGAGGCGATGATTTAATCGTGCCTGGCAGCGCGGGAGACTGGATCGACTATGGTTCTGGAGAAGGGGCCGTTGAATCGGATTTCGTAGTTCCTCCTCCCACTCCTGCTCCGGACCTCTTGCCCCCACCGCCACCGATGACCCTGGCTGGGGAGACTCTGCCGCAGGGAACGCTCCATAACGGAAGATGGGCTGACCTTGCCGGGTCGGCGGCTAATCCATTTGGGTTGAGTGGGTACCGTAGTCCATCGGTCTCACCGGCGATTGCTATCGATCTCTTGGGCCGTCCATTGGTCGCCTGGACAGACACGCGCAATGGAAGCGAAGAAGTTTATGTATCTCGTTTCGGTCCCGATGGCTGGGAGGCCTTGGGTGGGAGTGCCAGCGAGGGAGGAATCTCTGGATCGATCGGGGCTTCGCGGACGCCTTCCATAACGATTGATGGTTTGGGCCGACCAGTTGTAGCTTGGGCAGAGACGACGGCCAGTGGTACGGACATCTTGGTAAGCGTTTGGGATGAGCCAACCGAGGAGTGGATCGCTCTGGGTGGCTCATTGGGAGCGGGGGGAATCTCAAATACGGGAACAGCCCGGAGCCCTGAGCTTGTCTCGAATAATCTAGGGGTAGCCGTTTTCTGGATAAATGGTTCATCTGGGCAGGAGCAGGTCTACGGACGTATCTTTAACGGTACCGCTTGGGGGGTTATCGGGGGTGGCAGTGCCTCCGGCTCCGGCATTTCCGGCAGTGCGGCCAATACCCTCGTGAGCGACCTCGCAGTCGATGCGGCGGCCGGGCGTTTTGCTGTGGCTTGGTCTCAAAGAGTGACCGCTTTCAACCCGCAGAGTGTGGTCTACGTCCGGGAATATACGGTGCCCGGAGGTTGGTCTGGTTTAGGGTCCTCGGCGACTGGTTCCGGCATTATGGTCCATGCCCAGGGCGAGTTTCCCGGAACCGCCACCCTGAGTCATGGATCCCAGCCCAGCCTTGCTTACCACGATGGAAGTCTCTTCGTAGTGCTACGGGTTTATGCAGACCAGGGCTCGGCTCTCGCTGCTTTGGAGTGGGATGGCGCCGATTGGCAGAGCCGGGGACTGCTGGATGGTGAGGAATTCCCGACTCGGCCCCAGCTCGCTGCTGGTGGTGGCCAACTGCACGCTCTATGGATTCACCGTCCACACGATGGAGGAAACGATCTGCTCTACGCTTTGAAGTGGGACGAAGTAGCTGAGACTTTTGTTGAAGAAGTGACGGGTGATGCCTCAGACCTCGGGGTTAGTCTCACGACCATAACATCCAATTCTGTTGCTTTGGCAGTTGACAGTGATGGCGATCCGTTTGTGGCTTGGGAAAATTTAAACGGCCAATCCATGGAAGTTATGGTCCGCGGGGATATTTTACCATTCGGGAGGATATTCTACTCTGGTGATGATTTTGGAACTGACTTGCAGACAATCCTTGATCTCAACGATCTCGGGCCGGGAGACATAATCATCTACGCAGGTGGAGGTTTTGGAGACCTTACCCTCCCGGTGACGATTGGTCCTGAGGATGCGGGCGTCTCCATAGTCGGAACGCCGGGTTCTATCTTCTTCTCGGATATCAATATTCTTCCTGGAGCGGACGGCGTCTTGATCCAGCGGATGACCATCACTGGCTCCCTCACGGTAACCAATGCGGATCGCTTCACCCTTCTTGAAAGTGAAGTTCGCAGGGGATTGATCCTTGATGGTGGCTCGGAAGCGGTGATTGCCTACAACCGCTTGCTGGGACAGACGGCGCTCCAGGTAGTGGGCGAAGCAATCGACAGCGTGATTGAGCGCAACCAGATTGAGGGACAGGCGCGCGGTGTGGTGATTGAGTCCGAGGACGGCAGCTCGGGCGCGTATGATGGCCAGATCCTCGCCGATCTTCCGGTCGCCTACTGGCGACTGGAGGATTTTGGAGACATTGCCGCTAATTCAATGGGAACAGGGCTTGATGGCAATGTACTGGGCGCACCTCAGCAGGGAGTTGGTGGTGCTACTGCGGATGGACTGGCGATGGCTTTTGCAGCTGGAGACCAGGTTATTCAAGTCGTGGACGATAGCCTGCTGCGTCCTGAAAATCTGACCGTGGAACTTTGGGTGAGGCCTGAAATAGGAATCAGCAATTTCGATTCTCCACTGATGAAGACAACCTCCTCCTCGTGGACGGACGGATATGGGTTCTATTACCTGAACGGCGAGATCGTCTTCTTCATCAATCAATGGAACGTGGTCAATGTCTCTACTCAAATCACCACCGGACTATGGACCCACTTGGCAGCCACCTATGACGGGGCGATGTTGCGCCTCTTTAAAGATGGAGTCATCGCGGACAGTTTTGCGTTCTCGTCTCCGATCAACCACAGCTTGGCAAATTTGGAGATTGGAAGATCTGCGGGTAATTCCTCCTATGTTTGGCAGGGGCGGATTGATGAGGTAGCAATCTATGATTATGCCTTGGGTGCTGACCGGATTTTGACTCATTTCGAAGTTGGTACCTCAAACGAAACCAGTCCTACTAGCGGGGCTATCGGCCTCCAGTTGAGGCACAACACGATTAACGCATCGGGTAAGGGTGTGTCCTTGAATACGCGGGTTGATGGATCAATTCGAGACAACGACATCACCGCCAACACGATTGGTTTGGAAATAGGGGCGCGGGTGACCGGCTCAATAACCGAAAACCGCATTTCAGGGGCAAACACGGGGCTGATTTACCGTGCCGCGGCTGCAGTGGGAGGAAACGAGATCTTTAACAATACCGTTGGGGTAAGGTCGATCGGTCTGGACGCTACCGAAGCCTTCGGGTACGTCGGTTCGGTGGCACCAAACCGGATCCACAGCAATCAAATTGGGGTGATCTTCTCTGGACGGATGCAGAATCAAATCATCCAGAATAATTCGGTGGGTGTTAGAGGCTCTGGCATTCTTGGAGGTGAAGATCATGCCTTCGCGAACTTGATCGAAGGCAACGTGATCGGCGTTGATGAATTCCAGGGACCGATTCAGTTCAATCGGTTTGCCGCAAATGAAACGGCCATAAACGCGAGAAGTGGCGAGCTGATCCACCACAACGTATTCTATCGGAACTCGCTTGGAATTCATGTAAGCGGAGACACCGACGTGCGGATTGTCCACAACACGATGTATTCGGTAAGCGGGGACAACGTGCGGATCGAGAACGAGTCGAGCAACGTCCAGCTCTTTAACAATATTTTCTGGGTGGAGAGCGGCTACAATATCTACGTGGCAAACGACTCTCAGGCAGGCTTCTTCAGCGATTCGAACAACCTGTACGCAGGGCCGAATGGAACCCTGGTTTACTGGACAAAGGACTTCCGTGACATCCTCGACTGGCAGGCCGACGTTGCCCGGTACGATTTGAATTCGATCGGTCGAACCGTCATTGATCCTCTGGCAGCTCGCCCTGCCTTCATGCATCTGGCTCGAGACGATTATCGTCTCTTCGACATCACGGCGGGTCTTCGCTTCACCAGTCCTTCAATTGACCTTGGAAATCCGGCGCTGGATCTGGCCCTCCCGGTTGGAACCCCCAATTTGCTGATTAATGCTGACTTTGAGAACGGACTGATCGGATGGGCAACTAACGTGGGTGCCACGGTTCGGAGCGCGACTCCGGTTCCTTTCTCTGGCCAGGGTTATTTCCATGGGGTGGTCAATGGCGTCGGTTTTGCTGAACAGCGAGTGGACTTGGTAGCTGCTGGCTATCTGCCCGCTGAACTGGATACCAACGGTCTGGAAATCATCTTCGGAGGTCGGGTGCGTTCGGCAAACGAAGCCATTCCCGACCGAGGCCGGATCAGTCTTATCTTCCTGAACGCTTCCGAGGGTGAAATTTCTCGGATCAATCTGGATTCCTCCAATCCGAATGACCGTTGGGAACTCCTGAGTGGGCGGTTCCAGCTGCCAACCGGGGTCCGCAGTGTAATCTTCCGGTTTACAACGACGGTGGAATCCGGTTCGACATCGGATAGCTATCTGGACAACGCGTTCCTGCGGGTGGTCTCCGAGGAGATTGGCGTCAATCAGGGAGCTTACGGAGCTTCAGTTAATGATACGCAGACCCGTGGCGCGCGAATACAGGTGCGTTCCCCGGACCTCTACACCGATTGGGAGCTGACCAAGCGTCGGGCAATCGAGTGGGATTCCTACGGAAACAGCGGTAACTCTCCAGTTCGCATCGACCTCTACCAAGATGGACCCCTGGGACCTGAATGGGTCGAAACGATCGCGGCCAGCATCGCGGACAGCGGCAGCTATCTCTGGATCCCTGAGTCAATCAGTGATCCAAGGATGGATTACGGTACCCACGGTTGGAGAATTCAAATTTCGCTGGTCAATAATCGGGCGGTGGTTGCCAGGAGCACCGAAGGGTTCAGTGTGCCCGAGGACGGGAATCAATTCTATGTCGACGACCTCTCGAACCTAAACGACGAGTTCACCCCTTTTGCAACGGGGAACAACCGACACACGGGGAAGAGCCCGCTGGCGCCAAAGCCCAATCCCGTGAATCTATTCCGGGTCTATGATCTCGGGGCGGGCGATGTCGTCAACATCGACACAGGGGTCTATCCTATGATCGATCCCCTTATCCTTTCGGGAACGGTTGATTACGGACTGGGGCTCGATGAAGGATTCACGATACAGGGACCAGTCAATGACCCCTCTCTGACGGTTGATCTATTTCCGGCGATCCCCGGAAACCGATTCGAGGCGATTATCGACCTCAACGATGCCGATAGTGTCACCCTCTTCAATCTCAACCTGAGGGATGCACAGTGGGGACTGCGGGTAAGGGCCAATAGCGAAAACTTTGACGGGGACTACCTGACGGTCCATGGGAATTCAATGGATGGTGTCTTTATTGAAGGCGGATCGCCGGGTACCACCCTGGGCTTCTTCAATGCTTACGATAACGGACGGGATGGACTTCGAGTAGTCGGTGAAATCGCGGGGGTATCCGACGGCCGGTTTAATGACAATGCGGCAAACGGGATCAACCTGAGCCAGCCTCGAAATGCGATTCTTGAAGGAAACCGGGTCCACGATAATGGATCAAACGGGATCCTTATTCAAAATAGCATCGGCGGTACCACCACGGTAATTGGGAATGAGGATTTGAGCCTCGGTCGCGGTAATATCGTTTTCAACAATGGTGCGGACGGTATTTCGACCAGCGGAACGAATATCCTGATTGCTGGAAATACGACTTACGGACACTCGGCATCCAACCGGAATGGGATCTCGATGGGCGGGGGCCGGGCCTTCGGAAATATCTCCTACAACAACAACCGGGGAATAAGCGGCACCGGGGTGTTTGAGGCCAACCGGGTCTACAATAACGCGGGCATTGGGATCTTAGGGACTAGTGGACTTGGCGATTATCTTTCCAATGAGATTTACGGCAATGGGGTGGGCCTGCAATTGTCGGCCTCTTTCTCGTCGGCTCAGGCACTGGTTCAGAACAACCTCTTCTATGCAAATGGGACCGACGACTTGGTGATCTCTTTCGGGCGGGATCACCGAATTTTCAACAATACCTTTGTCAACACGACGGGGACGGCTATCCGGGCATCCGGAACCTCTGGGTTAAACATTCGGAACAACATCTTCTCTATCGAGGATGCTTTGGCCCTTGACATCAACGCGAACAGCCAGGATGGCTTCACGAGCGACTACAACTTCTTCCAGTTGCTAGGCACCTCGAATCTGGCGGTTTGGCAGGGGATTGAACGAGCCAATCTGGCGGCTTGGCGGATCGCAGCCTTCACCGATGGGGAAAGTCTGGTCGGTGATCCGCTTTTCGTCGATCCGCTCAATCGAGACTACCACCTCCGCAGTAGTTACGGGAGTTTCCATGGCGGCTCGCTTGCTCCATCACTGGATCCTCTCGGCTCAGGCTTACCGGTCTTCTTACTTCCGGTCGAGGTTGCTGATAACGGGTTTGCGGGTGGAATTGACCGCTCCCCGGCCATTGATCGCGGCGACGCCAGCTTCGATTTCAGCCTCGAGCCTGTTAACCGGGGCGGATACATCAACCTGGGGGCCTATGGAAACACCCGCTATGCCTCAAAGAGCCTTGGGGTCTACATCCTCCTCCTGACCCCGAATGGTGGAGAGGGCATCGCTGCCGGGGATGTCTTCTCGATTCGCTGGCGTTCGGATGGTCTTTCGGGAGATGTAAACATCGAATACTCGATCTCTGGGCAGGCTGGTCCTTTCTTTGAAGTTGAAAGCGAGGCTCCCAATACGGATCTCTATCTCTGGACAGTAGACGGTAGCATCTACCCATCCGCAGAGACCTACCTGATCCGGGTTAGTGATGCGGCTAACGGCGCGGTCTTCGATCTTTCCGATGCGTTCTTCCGAGTGACCGGGCCGATCAATGCCTACTATGTCGATGACGGCTCCGACGATAATGATCAATATACCCCGGGTGCAATCGGAGATGATGCCAACGACGGCCTTTCCCCGCTCCGGCCAAAGGCCTCTATCCGCTCGGTCCTGGAAACCTATGACCTTGGACCTGGAGATACGATTTTTGTCGACACCGGAATTTATAACATTTCGGCAGATATTCTGATCACTGCGGCGGACGCTGGGGTGCGGATCGTCGGACCGACCGACTTTGATAAGGAAGCCATAATCAATCGGGGAACCACGGTAACTGGAAGCAGGGTCTTCAACCTGTCCAATGCTACAGGCGTTGAGATCTCCCATTTGACCTTGGTGGGAGGTCAGTACGGAATCTTCGCGGCCGACGGCTCCAACAGTGACGATTTGGTCTTCGATTCTCTGACGGTACGTGGAAGCTCGACGGCTGGCATCCTCCTCGAGTTGACCAACGACGATGCAACCTTAACCAATATCACTACCAGCCAAAACGGTTCTTACGGAGTGTCCGTAAGAGGAAGTGGAATCTCGATCGTCGGAGGTCAATTCAGCCGATCCATTATAGGCATTCAAATGCAGGGGGTTGGGCGGATAGACGGGGCCTCCGCATGGGGGAACTCGACAGGATTTAACCTTGTTGGAGGGGCCGAGATTGTAAATAGCCGAGCGTATAACAACACCACTGGTTTTTCACTCAGCTCATCGACGGCTGGCCCGGGCAATCAAGCCTGGAACAATTCCACGGGCTTCGACTTGTTTTCAAGTCTGATGACGGACAGCCAAGCCTTTAGAAACCTCACCGGGGCATCAGCGGCGAGCTCCCAAATTCAGAACAGTCGAATTTTCGGAAATACAACCCGAGGAATCTCATCAAGTGGCAGATCGACTGTGGTAGGAAACGCGATCTTTTCAAACACCGTCGGGATTATCCATTCCGCAAGCTCCTCCTCCTCAAATGTCCAATTGTTGAACAATCGCATCTACGACAATGGGTTGGGAGTTGATATCAACAGGGGCTTTTTATCACGAATTGAAAACAACACGATCATTCAGAGTGAGGGGAGTGCGGTTCGGCTTCGAGGTGGGGTGCAAACTGTCGACGTGCGGAACAACATCTTTGTTCTGGAAAATGCCGTCGGTCTTGAAGTGGCGAACGATTCCCAAATCGGGTTTACCGCCAACTACAATCTTTACGATTTTGGCCCTGGTGGGGCATTGGCACTCTGGGAAGGGGTGACCATCGGCTCGGTCATTGATTGGAACTTTGAGATTGGGCAGGGGCAGAATAGTCGCGAAGGGTCAGCTGGTTTGGTTGACCCGGCGGGAGCTGACGGAGTGAGGGGGTATCATCCAAATGCGGCTGGTCCAGCCACCATCATTGACAACACCAGCCCGGGCTTTGCAACGATTGGGGATTGGGCAGAGGTTAACCGGGGATTCGGGGGCACCTCTCTGGAGAGTTTGAACCGGGACGGGAGCGGGGAAGCGGTCTGGACGTTTGAAGGATTGGCCCCCGGAGTCTACCAGGTCGCGGTCACCTGGGTGTCACCTTTTAACGGAACAGCGGCCAATAATGCCAGCTTCAGTATTTGGGGAGGAAACACTGTTTTGGGCGAGAGTGTCTTCTCAATGCGGTTCAGTAATCCGAGCGATTTCGAAGAGGCCGGATCCCAATGGAGGAGGCTTCTCGAGGTGCCGATCTTTGGGGACACATTGACCGTTCGTCTGAGTGACTTGGGCAATGGATTGGTCGTTGCGGATGCTGTCCGGATTGTCCGCGTCGATATCGATAATGGTGAGGACGACGATTTCCATCTCCGGGCTGATGCGATCGGAATAGATGCCGGAGATCCAAGCTCCTATCACTTCCGCGAGCCCTTGCCGAGCGGGGGACGGGTCAACCTCGGAGCCTATGGAAATACGGAGGAGGCCACCGTTTCCTCAACTGCTCAGGGTATTCAGGTGCTGGATCCCAACGGATTTGAAAAGTTGGTGGTGGGAACTCCGCATGAGGTGACTTGGAGGAGTTACGGGCTACTCGCTGAAGAAGTTGTGCTCGCGCTCAACGTGGCAGGACTTGGCGATCTTGCCGAACCCGGCGGAGGCTCCTGGACCAGAGATCGCATTGGAACTGCCTTCTTCAGTAATCTAAATCAGGAAATTTCATTAGTCGGTCCGCTCGGTTTCGCTCCGGCTGAAGTTTATCAGAGGTACGCCAGCGCCTCTTCCGGGATTGGTAACCGGTTGAATTACCAATTCGCTCTTCCTGATGCTTCCTATCGGGTCCGGCTTCATTTTGCTGAGCCATTGACCACATCGGTTGGCATTCGGATCTTCGATGTAAGGATTCAAGACACCTTGGTTGACGAAGGTCTGGATGTTGTCGGCCTGACCGGTGCCAGATACCACGCGCTCGTCAGGGAGTATCAAGTCGAAATCCTCGGAGGCCAAGGCTTGCAGATTGAGCTTCAGAATCAAACGAACAATCCGGCTATCCTCGCCGGGATCGAGCTGATACGACTGGTCCCGGGTGGAGCCGAAACGGCTGCCGCTAATGTCGAGGTGTCCTTGGCAGGCGGAGCACCGTTCGAACTGATCGGAGCCGGCCAGGCGATGAATCGCTTTGGATACGGTCGCCTATCCTGGACACCCCAGAATGAGACCGCCGGGAATACCGCAAGAATCCGGGTGACCGAGGCCTCAGAACAGAATGCCAGCGATACTTCAGATCAAGGCTTCCTGATCGCCAATGCTGGAAACCTCTTTTATGTGGACGACGCCAGCGATGAAGGTGACGAGTACACTCCCGGAGCAGTGGGCGATAATACCAACAGTGGCAAGAGCCCGGACGCCCCAATGGCGAGCATTGCAGCGGTTCTGCGGGCGTATCGTATGTTGCCGGGGGATCAAATCCTAGTCGACACGGGTGTCTACCGTCTACCGACTTCAATCCTTATAACCAGTGAACAAAATGGAATTCGGATTACCGGGCCAACCGGAATCGGAAACGCAGCCGTTCTCGATCGGGGTAATACCTCAACCAACATCCGCGCCATCGAACTCGTTGGTGCTGACAACATCACTCTTGAGAATCTCTCGATCACCGGTGGACATGTGGGTGTTTTCGGAACTGGTGGCAGCGACGACGCCATCCTCCGGAACCTTGAAGTCTACGGGAATTCAACCGACGGCATCCAATTTGGCGCAGGAAATAATGGGATCCAAATCCTCGACTCAGTGGTGCGAAATAACGGCTCTGACGGGGTTGATCTAGGTGGTACCGGAAACCTGGTTAGCGGGGGTGAGTTCTTCTCCAATCAGGGTGCCGGGATCAGAATAGGTTCCGCTTCAACGGTTGAAGGAGTGCTTTCGCGCAACAATGGGATCGGGATTGCGGGAGGAGCCGGATCGATCGTGGAAGGGGTGGTTGTTCGAAACAATTCGTCGACTGGAGTTTCCATCTCCGGTGCTGGATCCGAGCTTCGGAACAGCGAGGTCTACGCGAACGCCACGGGGGTTAACACTAATTCCGGTTTGGTCTATGGAAACATCGTCCGCAACAACACAGTCGGGGTGAACGGTTCCAATGCGAGAATTGAGGACAATGAAATCTACGAGAACAGCCGCGGGATCGAGGGTGCCTCGATTACCATTGTGAACAATCGTCTGCGGGATAACCTTATCCGGGCTCTCTCAGTCTCCGGCAACTTCACTCTGGATAATAACGATGTGTACCGGAATCCGGTAGCTGTCTTCTTCTCGGCTAATTTCCCATCTGCTGGATTCACCGCCACTAATAACCGGTTCTGGGAGAATTCCGAGTATGTTTTTGACCTCAATTCGGGCCTCGGAGCCAAAGAGATTCACAACAATACCATCCTCCACGACGGAGTGGCCGCGATCCGCGTCCGAGGAGGGCTGGAGAACATTGATATCCGCAACAATATCATCATTCTCAATGATTCGATTGCCTTCGACGCTGCAGCGAATAGTCAAAACGGCTTTGTTGAAGACTATAATCTGATCAACCTTTCGGGCACCTCGACGATGGCAAATTGGTCGGGCAGGGTGATCCCGACCCTTGAGGACTGGTACTACGCGGTCGGTAACGGGAAGCACAGTTTCTCGGCCGATCCGCGGTTTGTAGATGGGGATCCCGTCGGAGGCTACGACTTCCATCTGCTTCCGGATTCGCCTGGTATTGATGCCGGGGACCCTCGGTCTCAGTTCCTTCGTGAACCGGTCTCCAATGGCGGTCGCATCAACCTAGGAGCCTACGGAAACACCCCAGAAGCTACCAACTCACCAGTTTCGGGAGTCCAGATTTTGACGCCCAATGGATTTGAGAAGTACGAGGAGGGTAATCCAGCTCAGATCCGGTGGCGCTCTTGGGGTCTCCTCGATCAAGAGGTTGTCCTCCTTCTCAACGCAGGGGCCAGCAGCCCACTGGATGGAGGGGACAGTGGTTATTGGCAGCGTGATCAGTACGTAACCGGCGGGTTTGCCACAACCATCAATCAGCCAGCTGATTTTAGCGGTGTTCTCAATCCGGCTCCGAGTTCGGTATATGATAGTTACCGGAGAGGATCTTCGGTTATTGGTGATCGGGTGTCCTACGATTTACCGGTTGCAGATGGAGATTATTTAATCCGCTTGCACCTGTTGGAGCCCTTCCTGACCACCGTCGGTGGCCGTCGTTTTTCGGTCGAGCTTCAGGGCGCCCTAGCAGAAGCCAATCTTGATGTATTGGCCCTGACCGGTGCCTCGAGGAGGGTAGTCACCCGCGACTATGTCGTTAGTGCTTCCGGAGGCACGGGGATCCTGCTTGAGCTTATCAATGAAACAAACCAAGGGTCGGTCCTTAGTGCTTTGGAGGTCATTCGTCTCAATCCCGCAGGTCAGCCGACGGCGAATGTGGACCTCGAGGTATCCACCGACCGCGGCGATTCCTTTAGCTTGATAGCAGCTGGAATCCCGGTGAATCGGTTTGGTGGAGGCACCTTTAACTGGGTAGCTGGTCCGGTGACCAATGGAGAAGATGGCCTCGTACGGGTAACCTCTGTGGCGGACAGAAACCTTTGGGATGTTTCCGATAATGGATTCAGGGTTTCGGGAAGCGGTCGCGACTTCTTCATCAATGATGGGGCACTTCAGGGGGATGAATACACTACTGCGCCCGGCGACGATCGGAACAGCGGTAAATCTCCTGACGCGCCGATGGCCTCCCTCAGTTCCCTGCTCCGCGCCTACGACCTCAGGCCAGGGGATCGCGTTTTTGTGGACACCGGTGTCTACCAGCTCTTCACCAACATTTATATCGGGGCCAGTGATTTCGGTTTCACCATCCAAGGGCCTCAGGGAGTTGGCAATGTGGCTCTCATTGATCGGAGCAACAATACCATGGCATCCGCCTTCGGCTTTCAGATTGATGGTGCCGTGGATGTCGAAATCAGGAATCTTTCCATCACGGGAGCCCGCACCGGAATCCACTCTGCCAATGGTTCGGGAACGAATAATCTGGTTCTCAGAAATCTGGAGATCTACGCAAATAACGGAGGCGGAATCTACGTCGGCAGCGGGCTGGTTGGACACCAATACATCGACCTCACGGTTCGGGATAATACCGGTAATGGTGTGGAGAACCTAAGCAATGACGCGCTGATCTCGGGAGGCCGCTACTTCAATAACTCTGCAGAAGGGATAGGCATGTTCTCGGGAAGAAGCTACCGGATCGAAAACGTCGAAGTGTTTGGAAACAGCCGGGGCGTGTCTCTCCAGGGAACTGGAATCCTGACCGACAGCATCGTGCGAGAAAACGGCTCTGTGGGGATCTCCGCATCGAACCAGGTGGTCGTATCCAATAGCACGATCTTCGGTCACCGAGGGTCTGGCCATGTCGGAATCGATTCCTTTGGTGCGACGCTGGTTGGGAATCGTATCTTCGATAACCACACAGGCATGAGAGGTTCCGGTCTCGCGGAATCCAATCGGATTTACGCCAACCTGGTTCAAGGAGTCCTAACCAATGGTAGTCTAACCCTGGTGGCGAACGTCATCTACTCAAATCCTGTCGGGGTGGTCTTTAATGCCAGCATTTCTGGTAACAACATCCGTGTAGAGAATAACCTTCTTTACGCAAATACCAACCGTGCCATAACGCTGAATTCGGGCACTGGTTCGCGGATCATTAACAACACGATCTATCAATCGGTTGGCGATGCCATCCGCTTCACCGGAAGTAGCCGCAACAACTTGGTCGCCAACAATCTCCTTTGGGTTGATCTCGGGAATTATTTCTCCCTCGATGCGGGCAGCCAAGTCGGGTTCCAGAGCGACTACAATCACTTCTACTCGGGTTCCACCAATGGAGGGCGACCAGGGGTCTGGGGAGCTTCGACCTTGACGACGCTCGCAGCCTGGAGATCTACCACCGGGCAAGATTCGAACACCGGAGAAGGTGATCCACTCCTCTTCGATATTGATGGGGCGGACAATGTTCTTGGCGGGCCGGGTGTACCAGAGGGAAGCGGAGATGACGACAACTTCACTCCGGGCGCGAATTCCCCGTTGATCGATCGAGCCAATTCCTACCTTTCGCCATTCCGGGACCTCCTCGGGAGAAACCGGAGCGATGATCCCGGCGCAGAGCCAAACGGCGGCATCGGCTGGGATGTCTTCACCGAATCGGTGCTTGGTTCTAGCCTCTTTGCCGAAAGTGGAGTGGCTCGGAACTGGAGATCCTCCAACGGGAGTTGGGAATTGGCCCTGCCCTTTACCTTCAGGTTCCAAGGTCAGGGTTACAATTCCGTCCGCGTGACAAGCAGCGGACTCATTACCTTCCCCGGAAACCAGAGCTTTACCGACCGGGACAACACTCTCGAAAAGTTCCAGAACCGCCCGATGATCGCTCCGCTTTGGGATAACGTGAGTACCTTTGGGACCGGAGGGGATATCTTTGTTGATGAGTCGAATAATGGGCAGATTACTATCCGTTGGAGCGGCACCCAACAGGACACCGGCAACCCCGTCAATTTTGCGGCGACCCTTTTCAGTGATGGTTCGGTTCGCTTCGACTACGGAAACGGGAACCAGGGACTCACCCCGACCATCGGAGTCTCTGCTGGAAACGGAGAGGTCTTCCTCGTATCGGTCTACAGTGGCCTAGCCAACCTCGGAAACGTCAACTCCGTCCTGTTCACCCCGACCAGCAACCTCGATTTCTTCGACATCGGAGCGCTCGAATTCCAAGGCAATTCAGGAGATCAAACACCGCCCACGGTGGTCGCAGTCTCAAATTTGCCAGTCTCTGGGGGGACCACCGCACTGGCCTTCAGCGGAGTCGACGTAAACTTCAGTGAAACCCTCGATGAGATCAGCGCCCGCTCAATCGCCAACTACCGTCTGATTGGTGCTGGGATTGATGGGAACTTCGATACGAACGATGACGTGATCATTCCTCTTTCGGTCGCCTATCCATTTGGATCCACCACGGTTTCGATAGAGTTTCTTGCGGGTCCGTTACCCGATGGCAACTATCGCCTGACCCTCTCTGGCACTGGTGCAATCTTTGATGCCTCGGGCAATCGACTGGATGGAAATGGTGATGGCATTGGAGGGGATGATTACGTCCACTTCTTCGAAATTGATCGGAGTGCAAACAACGCCCCAACGGCTCAAAATGTAGCAGCCAGCCTCCAGGAGAACGGGACTATCCTGATTGTCCTAACCGCTTCTGATGCCGATCTCGATCCCCTTGCCTTCAGTATCGGGACCGCTCCTTCCCACGGATCTCTGAGCGGGTTCGCCCCAGGAGCCGCACCGGGCACCTTTGAGGTAGTTTACACGCCAAACACCAATTTCAATGGAGAAGACTCCTTTACCTTCGTCGTCGACGACGGCAAGCTCGGCACAGATGAGGGCACGGTAAGCATCACCGTTACTCCAGTCAACGATCGCCCGGTAGCATTGGAGCAGAGCGTTCAAGTCGCCGAAAATGGCCAGGTGTTGATTATTCTCTCTGGTTTGGATCTTGAAACACCATCGGCTGAGCTGATCTTCTCAATCGAGACCCAACCTGAGTCGGGAACCCTCACCCAGGTTTCGTCCAATGCCTGGCGCTACACACCAAATCCTGGCTTCTTCGGATCGGATCTCTTTTCCTTCACGGTGACGGATACTGGAGATCCGTTGGGTAATGCCGGAAACGTGCTAACCAGTTTACCGGCAACCGTCTCGATCAACGTCCTCGAGACGAATCTGGCTCCCACGCTCGATCCCGTTCCCGATCAGGTCGTCGATGAGGGGGATGTCGTTACGCTGACAGTGATTGCGAATGACGCGAATGTTGGAGACAGCCTGACCTTTAGTCTGGTAGCTGCGCCGACTGGAGCATCCATCGACCCAATAAGCGGGGTCTTCACCTGGACTGCCCGCGATGGTGATGCCCTGGTTCCGGTTACCGTGCGGGTCGTCGACAATGGGCTACCGGTCCTCAGCGCAACGGTATCTTTCCTGATCGATGTTCGAAACGTCGCTCCAACGCTCACCATTAGCGGTCAGGCCACCGTTGCCGAAGGCGCGCTCTATACCCTGAGCCTCTCGAGGGTTGATCCCGGCCAGGACACCATCTCTGAATGGGTAATTGACTGGGGTGACGGAACTGTGGTGACTCTTCCCGGAAATCCATCAAGCGCCAGCCACACTTACGTGCTTGGAGGTATCTACACCATATCGGCCACCGCCACCGATGAGGATGGAACCTATCCGTCAAACGTCCTTGAAATTCTAGTTACCGGAAACCTTGATCCGGTCGCTAACGACGATTCTGGCCCGGGCTTCTCGACCACCGAAAAGCTCGTCTTCGATACCGCCAGTGTCCTTCTTAACGATACCGACGCAAACAACGACCTCCTCACCGTCTTCAACTTCGATACCTCTGACACCATCGGGACGGTGACCAACAACGGCAACGGCACCTTCCGCTACAACCCCAACGGTCAATTTGATTATCTCGGAGTTGGGCAGACCGCGACGGATACCTTCACCTATACCGTAACCGATGGACGCGGTGGATTCGACAGCGCGACGGTGACGATCCTGATCCTCGGGGTCAACGATGCTCCAGTCGCTACACCTGATCAGTACGATGCAAACGAGGGCGTTGAACTTATTGTGGATGTAGCCAACGGAGTGCTCGCCAATGACACCGATGTCGATAGCGCAAACCTCACCGCCGTACTGGTGGACGACGCCTCCTCGGGAACCCTTGTCCTGAATCCTGACGGCAGCTTTGCCTACACGCCAAATCCCGGCTTTAATGGCGTCGATACCTTCACCTATCGGGCGGATGATGGCATTGCCCAGAGCGACCCGGTTCTTGTCACCATCACGGTGGCACCTGCTCCCACGGTAGTTGAAATTCTGGAAGTGCGGATCAACCAAGGCGAAGCGCAGCGTTCTCGTGTCAATGAAATCTCGGTCGTCTTCTCTGCCAATGTAGAGGACTCTTTGGATGATTCGAACATCCGCATCGTGGCTCAGCCGGGCGACCGCAGGATCTTACCAGCGAATTGGACAAGAACCTACAACGGGGCCACCAATACCCTGACCCTCACTTTTGACGGTTTGCCTAATCAAGGACTGGCCGAGGGCGACTACCTCTTCGTTTTGGATGCTGAAGGTATCGAGAGTGCCTCGGGCGTCCCGTTGGCCACCGGGGCAACCCTGGCCTTCCACGTCCTCACGGGCGATGCCAACGGCGACCGGGTGGTCAATGATCTCGATCTTTTCCAGGTTTTTGTGGATACCCTCTTCAATCCTCTGTCTCCCAATCTGGCCAACGATCTCGATGGCGATGGCGACGCAGACGACGATGACTTGGCCATTGTTCGGGCTAATTACCTCAGGACTTTGGTTCCGGCAGTTCTCGATACGCAAGTGCTGCCGGGAAATACTCAACGATCCTTTGTGAACGGGCTGACGGTCAGATTCAGTGAGGATGTGGGCGCCTCATTCACCGCCGAAGATCTCGAACTGACCAACCTGACCACCGGAGCCGTGATCGACGCTTCTGATATTGCCCTTGCTTGGGACGCGGCAAGCCGCACGGCGACCATCAATTTCCCAGGCCTGGCGGGAGGAGCCCTGGCCGATGGTTCCTATCGGCTCGCAATTCTCGGAGCCGGAGTTTCCAACCTCCGCGGGGTGGCAATGGCTGGAGACTATACCTTTAGCTTCCACGTCCTTGCCGGTGATGCCAATGGGGATCAAGTGGTCAATGATGCCGACCTTTTCCAACTGGTGGTGGATCTCTTGAATCCGGTTGAAGACCGCGACTCGAATAACGACCTCAACGGGGACGGCACGGTAGACAACGAAGACCTCCTCCTCGTCCAAAATAACTACCTTGGAAGCATCCAACCCGAGGTCGTTGCGGGTGTCCTTCTACCCGGTGGGACCCAGCGCTCCTATGTCGATGGTATTGAGATCGTCTTCTCGGCAGACGTCTCTTCAACCCTGACGGTCGAGGACCTCGAGATCCATAACCATTCCACGGATGAGACGCTGCCTGCCGCCTTGCTTAGCCTTACCTGGGACGCCAATCGCTTGGCGGCTCGGGTAAGTTTCCCCGGAGTGGCCGGGCAGCACCTGGAAGACGGTGACTACGAGATCCGGGTTCTTAGCGCCGGAGTCAATGCGGGTCCGGGGCGTGGCCTTGCTTCAGACTTCATTGCCCGGTTCCACGTACTCGCGGGCGACGCCAATGGGGACCGGGCAGTCAACGATGCGGACCTTATTCTCCTGGTCAACCAGCTCGCCCTTCACCCCTATCAACGGAATCCATTGTTGGGAGATCTCAACGGCGATGGACTCGTCGACAATGCGGACCTCGCCGTCGTCATCGCGAACTACCTCAATACCATCGAAGGAGCAGGGGGGGGATTCCAATTCACGCCGGTCGGCGGCTTTGCGGAAAGAGGTAGGCTTGTCGAATTGAATCTTTCAATCGCGGGTTCCGGTCAGATTGAGATCGATCATCACGACCTAAGCCTGGCGACTACCGCACCAAACGGACTTTGGTTGGAAAATTTGGACACTGGTGCCTTCTCTGAGCCGCTTTGGGATGGGTACCGATGGACTTTCACAGGCCTTCTGGCAGGTGCATATCAATTCCGCCTCTGGATCGATCTCGACGGTGACGGATGGGCAGATGCATCGGGTGTCTTCTCTGTCACTGCAGACCTCCTCACCCTATTCCTTGAAATGCAGCCATGAAACGAAACCAATCTCTACCAACATTCCTTTTCCTGCTTATCTCTGCTCATTGGGTTTCGGCCCAAAACGCCGTCAATGTGACGATCGCGGCAGGCGATGCCACCCTTGCAGTCGGAGAAACGACGACCATCACCGTCTTCGGGCAAGTCGCCAGTCCGCAGGACGGAGACTCGCTGAAAATCTTTTCCTGGCACCTTGATATCCTTACCACTCCGGATGATGCCTCGATCCTGAACGTGAACTGGAACTCGCTTCTGATGCCGGAATCGGACAGCCCGGACGGGTCGGCCTCAACTGCCGGTACTGGAACAACCGACGGGGCTAATAACCGGAGAGGGATCTACAACACCTTTTTGAATCCGACGACTTCGCAGTCGGGTATACCCAATCCGGGAATCGGAGCGCCCGTCATCCTGATGACCTTTGACGTCACGGCAACCGGTCCGGGCGTCCATACATTCACGGTCGGAGCGGGAACAATCCAGCCGCTCAGTGATTTTCTGGTCCTGCGGAATGGTGGGGCGGGTGCCTACACCGGCGGGAACTACAACGCAGCGACCGTCTCGATCACGGTCGAGGCACCGGCGGAGCCAAACTTGGAGGCAATTGATTTCCGGATAAGCGAGGTCACCGGTTCGATTGTGACCCTTTCCTTCAACCCGGAGGCGGGCTTCGACCACATCGTAAGATACAAAAACGAACTCACCGACCCCGCTTGGACTCCCCTCCCCGGAGCTCCTCACAATGGAGGCACCTTGATTGATGACATTGGGCTGTTGAATCGCCGGTTTTATCACCTGGAGGCTAGTCCAACCACGCCGTAGGCACATAGCACGAATCGATAGGCACTAGGTTGAGGTTTTCATAAAAGAACAGACCCCGGGGTTGCCTCCGGTGAAGGATTCAGAGCGTTTTGTCGGGATGATCGTATTCGAGCACAGAAAATGAAGTTGATCTGCGGGGCTCCTCCAGGATTGTCGTTAACCCAAGTTTCTGATGGAGTGGGTAAAATTGTGCTTAATTCGAGAAAATTCC
>DAISIK010000029.1:0-39613 GCA_036822055.1 Puniceicoccaceae bacterium | reverse complement strand
TACAGGACGCGAATATTTTTGTCCGATTGTACCGGGGTTGAAACCCCGGCCTTTGATCCGGTGTGCCTTCAGCACAAGGGCGCCGGATCCCGGCGCCTTACACGTCACCTTCCGGCGTCCCTTCAGGACGCGAATATTTTTGTCCGATTGTACCGGGGTTGAAACCCCGGCCTTTGATCCGGTGTGCCTTCAGCACAAGGACGGGAACACCCACGCCCTGAAGGGGCCGCGTCCAACGTCAGTGCCCCGAAGGAGGACATCGGAAAACGGGTCCTTGCCCCAATGGCGCCTATTTAATGGCGCCTATTTAAGCCCGTTTTACGCTCACTTTTGCCTCCGGCTTGGGAAACTCGTATCTGCGGGCCTGGTGAAGTGGTGTAATTGCCTGTGCACCAGGTTGTTGAATCAGGGCCAAGTTCCAGAAACTGCAATCCGCTGTGAAATGGGAATGAATACGTCTCTTGGGGGGTTGGTTTGGTTTGCAGGGGCTGAGGTAGCCGGGTGGATCGAAGCTATTGAAGGGTAGGCAGGGAATAATCTTTCATTTGGCACCTTCAGAACCTTGAAATTATTCGAAATTGATAGCTAATTCGCCGGTGTCATGAATTCCCTTCCAACCACTCCCTTAGCAATACTTTTAATCGCGGTCTGCGGTCTATTCAGTCCTTTGAATGGCCAGATTTCTTTACCAGCCAGTTTCGATTTTGGAACCGGGCCGGGGCAGGAAGATGCCTCGAACTTCGTAACGACCGGGCCGGGGATTTGGAAATTGGAGTCTAACAGTTTCAATTACGAGTCGGATACGGGCCTAGCGTCCTTCTCGGCGACCGACGAGTTTCTCAATTTTGGAGGCAATGATTTCATAATCACCTTGGTCCTCAGTAACAACCCTGCTTTGCAGGCTCGCTTCCAGGATTGGAGCGATGAATTTGGTATTATTGCCGGCGGAGGTGTGGCCGGGAATAATGGCTTTGCTGCAGTATTTCGGTTCAATGGTACTTTAATTGATTCGGTACTCAGAATCTACGAAGGGGGATTCGGGGGGTCCTCTTTCACAGAGAAGACGTGGGGTGTTGCCCAGAGCCTTGAGGAGTCTTATTTCATGACCTTGATCGGCACCTACGACGGTCCTGATCTTAATCTGGAGTTTACGGTTCTTAGTGAGAACGGTAAAACCGAGACGATGAGCGCTACGCTAGCGGCCGCTCTGTACTCCGGTGACTATGCGGGATTTGGTGGAGTGACCCAGCAAAAGACGATTGAATTCGATACTTTCACGGTCGTACCCGAGCCATCTTCAACGGCTGTTCTGTTTGGTGCGCTCGGAGCTGCATTGATGTTACGCCGCCAGCGCCTCTCCCCAGCCAAACCAAATCATTATTCTTGATTCCATTGTCCGGGCCGATGGTCTTGCCCGGATTCCCTGGCCACCTGGCACGCTCGCGAGGGAACTCATAACCTATGACAGACCAACACCGAGGTCGACGGTCGATTCCCGAATTGAGAAGGTGTTCATTAAGGGGTCTTTCGGAAGAATGACAAATAATCATCGATTCGTTCTGGATAATGAATGGCCTCTCAGCGCCCTGACCCTTGAGGAAGAAGTTTCTTGGTGTCATGCAGTAGGGAAATTCCAGAATGGTGGAGTGGAACGATTGGGAATTCCTCCGCTGGTGATGTCGGACGGGCCGCACGGAGTTTGGCAAGGGCTGGAGATGTACAGTTGGGAGCCGGTAAAGACGGATGAAGATCGGACCACTTGTCTGCCGGCTGGATGAGGTCAGGAGACGGGGTCCGGGCTCCTTGGAACCGGGCTGAAATTCCAGGTTGAAGGTCTAAGTTTAAAAGAGACGGCTATCGGAGATGATGCGGTCGATTTTCCAGGAGCCCTCGATCGATTGAAAGTAGAGGCTCAGGTTTTCTTTGATCGTTTGTTGGCGGGGGCGCCCGACAATTTTGGCGGAAAGTTCCAGTTGGGCTTTTGCCGTTGTCTGGTTTTGAAGAATCTCGATGGATCGGAGCTGGTGAGAAATTTCGATGTTTGAAGTTTGTTGAAAGGTTATGGCAGCGAGGGATTGGATGGAATCGATCCCAACGGTGGGGGCGGTCCAACGGGGAACGGAGAGTTCGACCGAGTCGGTGAAATAATCTTCAACGGCGCGAAGGTGGATGGCGAGAGGGAGTAGATTGAGACCAGCACCTGTTTCGACCCACTCGAAGAGGTCGGATGTTTTTCGGCGGATAGCATCCTCGGGTTTGGAGGAACCGGACAGGAGGTAGAGGGCGAGGGCGGCGAGGATGCCAAGAGCGAGGAGGAGACGGGTTTTCAAGGCTATTTTATTATGAGTAATCTGCACGTAGTGGGGACTTTGTATTTTCCCTTAGAGGGGAGCCGAAACAAGGGCAGAATCCGGCGAGTTGGGGAAAGACCTGGGGAAGGAATGGTTAGTGACCCTCAGAATCGGGAACATCTGCGGATCAATGGGTGAGAATCCTGTTCTGGGTGTACAAAATCCGATTGACAAAGGGGGGAGGAGTGAAGTTTCATAAAGGTTTTTCTTAAGTCATGCAGCCTACTTACAGACCTTCCAAGATCCGCCGTGCTCGGAAATTTGGTTTCCGCAAACGCAATTCTACTAGTGCGGGTCGAAAGATCCTTGCCAATCGTCGGCGCAAGGGCCGTCTCAGGTTGGCGGCCTAGGTCGGGTGCGAACCTGACCTCCGCTGCTGGCACTCTCCGATGGGGCGTCGTTTTGGAGCGGATGCTCGCATCCGCAAGCGCCCGGAATTTTTGAGAGTTCGGGAAAAGGGATTGGAGCGGCACGGACGGGGTTTCCTCCTTCAATGCGCGCCAGGCGGACCGGAGCAAACGAGACCAAGACTTGGGGTGATCGTGACCAAGCGATTGGGAAACGCGGTGGTTCGCAACCGAGCCAAGCGAGTTTTCAGAGCTCTTTTTCGCAGTTGCGGGGCTGAGCGGTACCCGGTGGCCGACTGGGTGGTAGTGGTTCGCAAAGGCTACCTTGGGCAAAACCATGCCGCTCTTTCGGAAAGCTGGAACGGAACCCTTGATTCTTTGGGGAGGAAGCTGATGGCGCTGGGCAATCCGTCTGATCCCGAGAGCCCTCGGAATGATTCCGCAGGAGAGGCATCCTGAAGATGAGGAGCGGGAAAAAAGCGGGAACTGGGTATCGGATAAGAGGAGGTGCGGCTTCCTCCATGCGGCTGTTGCCGACGGTACGGGGTCGTGGTCGTTCTGAGGGATGGGGAGGTCTGGAATGAGGATGAAGGATGGCTTTGGTGATTGACGCGGTGGGTCGATCGGTGGCACCCGTCTTAGAGATTGAGAGATTTATGGGATTAGTCTGCCCATCGAAATTTACTGCAGCATGGATAAGTCGAGTTTTTTGATTGGAATGATGTTCATCATTGGCGGGTTCGCTTTGATGATTCGTCACGGCAACCAGCAGGAGGAATACGCCCGAAATCTTCGTGCCCTGGAGGAGGAAAAAATCCGCGAGGAGGCGGCTCGAGAGTCCCGCCCGATCGAGCAGCAAGATAGTGAACCCCGATTTGGGCTGCCCGATGAAGAGGAGCTTGAGCCCGGTTCAGAGAGCACCCCGATGGATCTTTTGACCGAGGAGGTAAAGCCGATGGAGGTCCCTCCGCCGAGCAAGGATGCGAGTGAGTTGGTGCAGGAAGTCATCCTGCGCAATGAGTACATTTTGGTGCGTTTCACCACGCGAGGGGCTGGCATTGAAGAGGTTCGTTTTTTACGGACGAGAGCGGGTGAAGAGGATGAGTTCGTGTTCAACGAGTTTGGAGAGGTTCCGGCACTGACTCTCTCGGTGGGGGAGCCGCGGTCTCGACTGGCCCTCTTTCTTTCAAATTTCTCCGTTCTGGAGGCGGAGGAAAATCGGGTGGTTTTTGGGATTACTCTGCCCCAGGGTCTCGAGTTGCAGCGCGAATATCGTCTGGCTGCCCCCGGAGAGGAGAAGGACCCTTACTTGATTGAGCACACCACTACTCTGGTGAACCGCACGCGACGGACCTTGCCTGGGGAAAGGGACTTCTACTTTAGCCTCGGCACGGCCGGGCCGTTAATCTCCGACCTGGTTGGGGAATACACGAGCTTCGGGTTTTCGAGTCAGGAGAATGAAAAATTCTTCAAGGCAAGGCGGTTTCGTGCAAGCAGTGGCGTTTTGGGAATCGGAGCACGAGCGGAGACCAAGTACCGGCGCGAATCGCTACCAGTCGCCTGGGCAACCGTTAAAAATCAGTATTTCGCAGCTGTCTACACTCCGGAAAATCCGGGGACCGGGTATTTTACCTCAGCGGTGGATATTCCTGGTGAAACGCTTGGATCGCCTCGTGTCCTGGACGGGATTACCGGTTTTGTGGGAGTGGACGTACCGGTGCTTGGGAAGGGGGAGCGCCATGATTTCAGGGGGACCTTCTATGTTGGCCCAAAGGAATACCGGCGACTCAACGACCTCGGGGCCCGCCAGGACGCAGTGATGGACTTTGGTTTCTTTGGATTTTTTAGCCGCCTGCTCCTCTTTGTGATGTACGCGATCCACGCGGTGATCCCGAGTTGGGGATGGTCGATCGTGGTGATGACAATCTTTGTGAAGCTGCTTTTTTGGCCCCTGACTGCCAAGGCGGCTCGTTCGCAGAAGAGGATGCAGCAAATCCAGGGTCCGCTGAAGGAGATCGCGGAAAAGTACAAAGACAATCCGGACAAGAAGAACCGGGAAACGATCAAGCTTTTCCGAGAGGCAAAAATCAATCCGGCGGCGGGTTGCTTGCCAATCCTGATCCAGATTCCAATTTTCCTCGGTCTCTTCATGATGTTGAGGACGGCGTCTGAGCTAAGGCACGCGCCCTTTCTCTGGATCAATGACCTATCCCGCCCGGATACCGTGGCGGAAATCTTCGGATTTCCGATCAATCTGATGCCCCTACTGATGGGGGTGACGATGTTCTTCCAGATGAGGATGATGCCGGCCATGACGACGGGTGATCCGCTTCAGCAGAAGATTTTTCGCTACCTTCCGGTGGTCTTCCTGGTCATCCTCTACAACTTCAGCTCCGGCCTGGTGGTTTATTGGACGGTGCAAAATCTTCTGACGATTCTGCAGCAGTGGCTGACCAATCGAAAGCAGGCGGAACCCCTGGAAATCTCGACGACAGTGCAGGGTAAAGGTCGCAAGATGAGGTCGGTGGGTCCGAAAAGAAAGGCTGAATAAAGTTGCTCCAACCGGGAGGTGAGTTTCTGCTCTGGGTATGCTTTGGAAAAGCCTATTGATCGCGGGAAGCGCCGGGTTGATCTCGATCTCTCAAGTTAGAGCGCGCTCGGTTGTATCGCTCCAAGGCGACTTTGAGATAAAGGGCGAGATCCTCGCCGAGCGAGCCGATCGGGTGGTGGTCGACCTCGGGATAGGGGTTCTGGAGGTCCCGCGTTCCGCGATCCTGTCTATTCAATCGGAAGAGCAATTGGGGGAGACCGACGATGCCGGGCTTTTCTCCGGTGGTTTGCTTCGCAAAAGAGATAGTCGGGAGTCTCGTTCGGTGGCTGACTGGGCAACGGAGGTTGGTGGTGCGGTCGTTTTGGTGCGTACTCCAGTAGGTCTCGGTTCGGGTTTCATCATCGATCCGCGAGGGTATGTGATCACCAATGATCACGTAATCGCTGGGGAAACCCGGGTAGACGTAACGGTATTTCGTGAGGAGGGCGGTGGACTCCAGCGAGTTGTTTACGAACGGGCTGAAATCCTGGCAAACAGTCCAGAGATGGACCTCGCACTTTTGAAGCTCGATCCCAAGAAAGAGGAGAGCTTTCCCTTCGTGCCGATTGGGGAGTCTGTAGAATTAACATCGGGGGACTCGGTCTTTGCGATTGGGAGCCCCCTGGGGCTTGAGCGGTCGGTTTCGCAGGGGATTGTGAGCTTGAGAAATCGCCTGATCTCCTCGCGGGTCTACATCCAGACAACGGCTGAAATAAGTCCGGGGAACTCCGGTGGTCCGCTCTTCAATCGCTTTGGAGAGGTGGTGGGGATCAACAACATGAAAGTGGTGGGGATGGGTGCAGAGGGCCTCGGTTTTGCGATTCCGGTGGAGGTTTTGAAGCAGTTTATTCGGAATCGGGACGCCTATTCCTTCAACCCCAGCAATCCTAACGAAGGGTATCGATATACTTCACCTCCGACAGCTTTGCGCACTGAAACAAGCCCTGAATTATGAAAATCCCATCCCTTTCCACAATCCTCGCTGGATCCCTGGTTGCTGCGAACCTGATCGGTAGTCCGGTTCAGCGTCTACTGGACCTTCATCCCCAGGATACTGATATGTTGGTTGTGGTGCCTGACATGAGGGCGCTACAAGACGGCTATTACGCCAGCGCACTGGGCCAGCATTTTGATCGCGAGTGGGTGGATTCGCTCTTTCAGTTGATCGAACTGGAGTCCGGAATGTCTCTTGAGGGGCTGGGACAGGCTGAGGAAGGTCCGTTGGTGCTCTCGGTCTTTGGATTGACCGGGTTAATGCGTGAGGACGAAGGCTTTGGCATGGCGGTGACCTGGAATTTCAAAGGGGGCCGGGATCTGTGGATTGAGAAGTTGGAGGCTCTGGCTGAGGAGCTAGAGTTCTCTATTGAGTACACGGATTTTGATGGAGAGGAAGTGGCCAGCCTAATGGTGCCGAGGGCTAGAGATTCCGATCCGAAAATTGAGTTCGTGCTGCTCGATGGAGCGGCAGTGATGACGGTTTCGGATCTGGGAGCAGGCCCCTTTGTAGACCGGTTTACTGGAAAAGGGGTTCCTCTTCCCCTTGACTGGTTTCCGGTAAACCTAAATCTCGCGGCGTACGAGGAGGGTCAACTCTACGTGGTGATGAAGGTGGAGCCCATTTTTCGGGAACTTGGCAATATGATGAGACACCTCCTTGTTGACACGGAAATCGGTGCTGAAGGTTTGGTTGAGGCTATGGCATTTGACGGCTTGAGGACGCTAGCCTTTGGAGTAACCTTTGAGGGGGAGGAAATGAGGAGCCTATCCAGTCTCGACTACAACAAAGCCAAGGGTTTGGGAAAGCTATTTGAGTTCCATTCGCTTGGCTCAAACGTCCTCGAGCCAATGCCGGTGGGTGCAGTGGCATCCACACAGGTTGGATATGAGCTTTCTGGAACTCTTAATGAAATTGAACGGATGGTGGAAGCTGGTTTCCCGGCAGAGTTTTCTCAATACGTGGCGGCGGCTGCGGGATTTGGGGGCGCCTTGGGGATCGATATTCGAGCTTCGGTCAAAGAGAGCTTTGGAAGTGTGGTGGGTATCTACGAATTTGCTTCGCTCAACGAGACGGAGGAAGGAGAGCTTCCGATCAATGATCAAGTCTTTGTCTTCGATTTGAAACCCAATCAAACTTTGGAAGCTCTGATTCAACTTCTTCTTCAGAGTTTTCCGGATGCCACGATGTTTGTGGATTCGGAAATGGCGGATAACATTCCGGCTCAAGTGGTGCGGCTAAATCGTTTTGCTCCGATGCCCGATGACTCGCCTTCGGTCTACGCCTGGGCTTTTGCAGAGAACAAGCTTTTGCTCGGGTTGGGTACGAGCGAGCCCCACTTCCGTTTTCCGTCAATATTATCCCCCGGCGAGGCAACGCCCAGGGATAGAACCATCCGTTCTTATCTCTCGCTGATCGGCCCCAAGGATTTTGTGGCAACCGGTTACGTGGATTATGGGGGGCAGCTTGGAAATACCTTTGAGACGATCGCTAATGAAATCGAATTTTCGAACGAGGAGTCGGAAAAGCTCTGGAGCGTGGTGATGGGAAAATTGGAGACTATTCCGTTTCAAGCTGTCTCGGCGAGCTGGTATGAAGGGGAGGTCCTGGAGTCCATCGGCTACATCTTTGGCTCTGAAACCCAATAGGTTTTGATGATTCGTTTGGCTTCCCGATTTTGGCTGCTGACTTTGGTCTGCGGACTCTTCCAACCGTGCCTCGGTTCAGCGGATGGTGATTCAGACGGAGGGGTGCTTTTAGACACACCAGAGGTGATCAAGACCAGTTTTCGGGCTAACCGCCTTCGGGTGGCTGACCTGAACGGGGATGGATTGAATGATCTGGCCCTGATCAATCCCGAACAGCGCAGGATCGAACTATTTTTGCGGATTCCGCCGGGGGGAGATGGTTTAAAGGGCAAGGAAGTCACATCGTCGAGACGGGGGTGGCAGCCGAGCTTCTCCAATGCCCCTTTTGAACGGATAATCATTCCGATGGCGGTGATTCCGGGCGATTTGCTGATAGCTGATATGGATGGAGACGGGAAGCAGGATCTAGCCATAATTTCGGGTACAGATTCGGTGGAAATCCTCTACCAAGGGACCTCTGTCGAGGACTGGGCAAGACGAGACACCATCGCGGATCTTCAGATTAGTACGCGAGGGGGTCGCCTCTTCTGGTTCGAGCGGGAAGGGAGCGATCCACTTCTCGGATACCACGGCGGGAGCGATCTTCTCTTCTGGAAGCTCTCCGGTGAGTCAGGTGGCTGGACTCTTCAAACGAGAGAAACGCTTTCGGGGTCCGCGATTTCTCCTCTCATTTTTGAGGATCTGGACGGGGACGGTAAACGGGATTTGGTGTTCCGCCTGTCGAACTTGAATGGCTTCATGATGCTGGCGAGCGGATGGGATCTGAACAAACCAAAGCCGGAAGAGCTGATCTACTTTGGAGAGACCCTGGGTGGTTTCGAGATCCACTATCGGGCCGGTAAGGCGGAAGGGTTGGTGACGCTTGGATCGGGAGAAGGAATGGTCCAATACGGGCGACTGATGCCCGGGCGGGGCAACTCAAAGTATCCTACGATGGAGGCGATGCCGATCCGCAATGCTTTGATTAGCGCGACCATTTTGCTCGATCTAAACGGGGATGGGAATGATGCCTGGATAACGCCCCATCCGGTGGAGGCAGCAATCCAGGTTTCTCGAATAGGGGAGGACCGGAATCTTTCAACGGTATCGAGTCCCTCTTTCAAGGGTATCACAGAAATTGTGCCAGTCTTTGGGACAGAAAGCCAAGAGCTGGCTGGGGTATTGGTTTTCAGTCCAGAGGAAGGGATGGTTGGATATTCGAAGGTTATAGCGGGTGGTAAATTTGCGTTTCCAACGATTATTCCGGTCGAGAATACGCCAATAACGATGGGCTGGGACTCCTCCTCGCGTACGGTGGCGGTAGCAGTTCGGGAGGGACGATCCAATTTTACCTTGGAATTTTTTAAACTGGATGAAGTTGAAGGCCTGGTACAGCTCGGAGATCGGGAGGTGATGGTCCTGGATGGTATTCGCAGGGAGCCGCTTGGACTTCATTTCAGGCAGCTCGATGAAGACGCAGCATTGGAAATGATGGTGTTTTTTGACCGGGACCCGGTACGGATCTATGATCTGACCGAGGATGGATGGGAATTGGTTACCAGCGGTCTGTCTCTGGGGCGGGGTTCTGACCGATTTGACCTGGCGAACATCGGGGCAGGAGACCTCAACGGCGATGGGATCGAGGAACTGTTTGTAACGGCAGCCGGTTTTGTCAGGCAGATGGGTTTTGATGCAGTGAATGGCCTGGTGACCAAGGCACAGTATAACGTGGAAGGAGGGACCTTGCCTTTGACCAAGCCTCAGGTGGCGGATGTCGATGGGGATGGAGTCAACGAATTGGTAGCCATGACAGCGGACGGGCTCAGGGCAGTCTATTTCTCCAAAACCAGTGGAGACGAGTACGAGTTTGCGGGGACCCTTTTCCGTTTCCCTCCCGGAGTTGAAAGGCTGCACTGGATGAAGCGGAATGGAGATCTGGGAGCAGTGGCGATCGGTTTGGAAGCGGCTTTGTTTTTTCCTGAAGAGGATGGGGATATCCACCATGTTGAAATGGAAACGATTTTCTCCAACCTCGACCCGGAGATTATCTACACCTCGCTTTGGAGCGGGGATCTGAGTGGTGATGGGCAAGATGAGATCGTTCTCTTTGCCGAGGGGACCAAGCGTCTTGAAATCCTGCGTTTTACAGCGAACGAAGGGTGGGTGAGCAGCCTCTGGTTCCCACTATTTGAGGAAAACATCAATGATTCAGGCCGGCAAAGAAATCAAAGGGATCCGAGGGAAGTGCTGGTGGCGGACGTGACGGGTAGTGGCCTGAACGACTTGGTAGTTCTGGTCCACGATCGGATTTTGATTTACCCGCAGATTAAGCAGGATCGATAGATTGCGGCCGAGTTATTCGGGTTGCTCCCCGGGGAATTGGCAGAACCGGACCGCGGGACTTCGGCAGCGATCAGGAAAGACGATCCCGGAAGGCGAAATAGACCGCTCCAATGAGGCAGAACCCCGCCCAAAGGTAATCCAGTTTGAGGGATTCTTTGAGGTAAAAGACGGCGAAGGGAACAAAGACACCGAGCGTGATGACCTCTTGGAGGATCTTGAGCTGACCGATGGAGAGGACGGTGTGACCGATCCGATTGGCCGGGACGTGAAGGAGGTATTCGAAAAAGGCAATCCCCCAGCTGAAGAGGGCGGCGAGGAGCCAGGGACGATTTTCGAAATCTCGAAGGTGGGCGTACCAGGCGAAGGTCATGAAAATATTGCTGCAAATGAGGAGCAAAATAGTGAGGGGAATGGGCGGCATCGCAGCACTATGGATTTCCTCAAGACGACCCTCAAGAGCTCAGTTAGCCTGTATGCAGCGGGGTGGCGTCCGGATGGACTAACGGGAGTGAGAGGGCCTTGCCATCCCCGGTTGGTTGGCCGAACCTTCCGGTGATGCCCTATCCTTTAAAGCCCCAGATTGGAACCACGGAGCCGGACCAGTTGCTGGAGATCTTCCTCGGCTATGTGGCCTCGAAAGGGCTTGAGTTGTATCCAGCTCAGGAAGAGGCCTTGCTTGAGCTATTTGATGGCAAGCACGTGATTTTGAATACACCGACCGGGTCCGGGAAGTCCCTGGTGGCTGCCGGCCTCCATTTTTTGTCCGCCTCGACCGGGCGTCGATCAGTTTACACCTGTCCGATCAAGGCCTTGGTGAACGAGAAGTTTCTCGCGATGTGTCGGGACTTTGGGCCGGATCAAGTCGGGATGATGACGGGTGATGCGAGTGTTAACCGAGGGGCACCGATCCTCTGTTGTACGGCGGAGATCCTGGCCAACATAGCGCTCCGGGACGGTCCGAATGCCACAGTCATGGATGTGGTGATGGACGAGTTTCATTATTATTCCGATGCCGAGCGAGGAGTGGCCTGGCAGGCTCCTCTGCTGACGATGAGTAAAGCCCGGTTTCTGCTGATGTCGGCGACTCTCGGCGAAACACGGTTTTTTGAAAAAGAGATGACCCGGCTGACGGGTCAGCCAGCGGTTACGGTACGGGGGACGGAGCGGCCGGTGCCCCTGGCTTTTGAATATCTTGAAGAGCCACTCCTGGATACTCTGGAGGATCTGCAAAAGCGGGATCGCCTTCCGGTCTACGTGGTTCATTTCACCCAGCGATCTGCGTCGGAAACGGCCCAAAATCTTTTGAGCAGCCTCAACCCCTGTACCAAGGCTGAGAAGGGGCGGATCGCTGAGGCATTGGAGGGGGTGGCCTTCACGAGCCCCTTCGGAAAAGAGGTGAAGAAACTGATCCGCAACGGGATCGGGCTGCACCATGCTGGTCTATTGCCGAAGTACCGGGTCTTGATTGAGAGATTGGCCCAGGAAGGTTTGCTGAAGATCATCTGTGGAACCGATACCCTGGGAGTGGGGGTCAATGTGCCGATCCGGACGGTTTTGTTTACCCAGCTGTGTAAATACGATGGGGCAGGGACTGGTATATTGGCGGCAAGAGACTTTCACCAGATTTGTGGAAGGGCGGGAAGAAAAGGGTTCGATGATCAAGGCTATGTTTACGCTCTGGCACCCGAGCATGTGATCGAAAATAAGCGGCTTGAAGCCCGGGCAGCTGCCGATCCCAAAAAGGCGAAAAAGCTGGTTAAGAAAAAACCGCCCACCCACGGGTATGTCCACTGGGATGGGGAGACCTTTGCACGATTACAAGTGGCCCCACCTGAGCCGCTGCAATCGCGATTTGCTGTCAACCATGGCATGCTCCTGAATGTGCTCGGGCGGCAGGGTGATGGCTGTTTGGCGATGCGGCAATTGATCGGCAATTGTCACGAAGGAGATTCTTCAAAGGCGGCTTTGCGGAAACGGGCGTTTAAACTTTTTCGATCTTTGGTCGACCGAAACATCATTGAAATTCTCCCCCGCGGTTCTGAGCCCAAACTGCGGGTTAACGTGGAGCTGCAGGATGAATTCTCCCTCAACCAGGCCCTTGGTCTCTACTGCATTGATACGCTGGGGTTGCTCGATACTACGGCAGCGGAATATCCCTTCAAATTGGTGAGCCTCGTGGAGGCGATTCTGGAAGATCCCGACGCAATTTTACGCAAACAACTCGACAAATTGAAGACCGAGAAGATGGCCGAGATGAAGGCGGCTGGAATCGAGTATGAGGAGCGCCTGGAGGAGCTTGAGAAACTGGAGCACCCAAAACCGGAACGCGACTTGATCTACACGACCTTTAACCAGTTTGCGGCGGAACATCCCTGGATAGGTGAGGCAAAGATTCGTCCGAAATCGATCGCTCGCGAAATGTTTGAGCGGTACAGCAGCTTCTCGGACTACGTTAAACTTTATGGGCTGATGCGGACAGAGGGGCTACTTCTGCGCCACCTGACCAACGTCTACCGGGTACTTGTGCACACCGTCCCGACGGCGTTCCGAAACGAAGCGGTTGACGAGGTGATTACCTATTTGGAAGAGTTGCTACGGGCCACGGATTCCAGCTTGTTGGACGAGTGGGAGCGACTACGCGACCCGGCCTATGTCTCCAACCCAGGAGCGGGCGAACGGGTTCCGGTCCCAAAGTCACGGGACCTGATCCTTGATGAGAAAGGCCTGGAAAAGATGGTGCGCCACGAGGTTTTTCGTTTCTTGAGGCTTCTGGAGAACGGGGATTATGACGAGCTTGAAGAGGTCTTTGGGCTCAAAGAAGTTTTTCCTGATGCTAGCTGGCCGAAGGTGGAGATGGAAAAATTGATGACGGAGTATCGTGAAGAACACGGATGGATCCGATTGGACCCACCGGCGCGAAATAAGGCCCACACCCGATTTTTTCGTATGAAGGAGGAGAGGAAATGGATGATCGAGCATACCTTGATCGATTCATACGACCTCAACGACCACGAGCTTTCGTTTGAGCTTTTGCTCGACGGAGTAAGGGAGAAGGGAGAAGTGGCCCTCAGGTTCCTGGGTATGCGGAGAATCGGCGCCCCTTAGATTCTTCGCCGCAAGGGTAGCGTGGCTTTGTATCAGAATTTTTGATACAAGACCTTTCAGGCTTCGAGGCAGCGGGTGAAGCAGTTGACAAAGACCTCCTCCTGCTCGCGTGGACGATCAAGGCTTTCCCAGAAGCATTCGACGAAGTTTTGCTGAAAGGTGACAAGCTGGCGGAGGTTGAGGCGGTCGAGGGGACCGATGAGACGGTTCAGGTAATAAGGGTTTTGAGCAAAGATGTTGATGGAATCTTTCTCGGAGGGGTCTCCAAATCGGTCCCGGTAGGCAAGAGCGCATTTTTCAAGAGACTTTTTATCGATGCCACGGGGGCCCCGGAGCAGCTCTCCTGAATCTATGACCGACTTGAGAAGAATGAGGAGCCGGTTTCGATTGAGGAGAACGGTAAGTAGGGGGCGTCCCTCTTTGTGTGTGAAGAAGTAGCGGCGCAGGGCAGCGATGGCGGGCTCGAGACGGAGGGTGTAAAAGGCTTCGGCAGCCTCAAAAAACTCAGATTCGCCAAACTCGGGGACGAGATCGAGGACTTGTTCCGGGGTGATGGTTGATTCCCCCGGATCGAGACTTAGGCTGAGTTTGGCGATTTCGGAGGTGGCCATGCGAATGTCGCCATTGAGCTTCATCCGGAGCAGCAGAAGAGCCTCGGGAAGGATCTTTTTGCCTTCGGCCTGGGCGGCCTCAGAAATGATTTCTTCAAAGGCGTTCCCTTTGCTGGCGCTGGGGGTCTCCTCGTAACCGGGGGCCTTCTGAACCCATTTAGCGAAGGATCGTCGCTTGTCGAAGGGGGAAGCGGAGAGGATGAGGGTGACGTCCTGGGGGTTGATTCCCTCGAGGAGGGTTTTGAGCAGCTCTACCTGGAGGCGGGTTCCCTCGGCCGTGGCGGTTCGGCCCTCGCCGAGGAAGTTGATTTGTCGGAGCCAGACAACCTTTCGATCTCCGAAGAGGGAAAGGGTGCGGACGGCAGATGTGAGCTGGGTGATGGCGCGCTCGACCTCGTCAACGGTTTGAGCGCGTCCGTCGATCACCTCGATGGCCATTGAATCATCGACGGTGGAAGAAGCTTCGGTAAAGTAGCGCTTGGCGAAGCGATCGACGACAAAGTCGTCATCTCCAGCGACAAAGCGAAAGGTCGCGGTTGGCTGAGGTGCGGCGGTCATCGGGAGAGCAGGCGGGTAACCTCCTGGACGATTAGCTCGACCGGGGCGAGGCGGCCTTTGCCCTCGTAGCCACAGGCGAGCATCCCCTCGTCAGGTTCGATGAGGTGATGGCCGCGACCGCGCAAGGTTTGGAGGTTGGTAACGGTGGCGGGGTGCCCGAGCATGTGCCCGTTCATGGCTGGGGCAAGGATGACTGAACCGGTGAAGGCGAGGTAGATAGTGGTGAGGGCATCGGGCGCCAATCCGTGGGCGAAACATGCGAGAAGGTGGGCGGTGACTGGTGCCACGAGGAGGCAATCTGCTTTGTCGGCCAGTTCGATATGCCCCGGTTGCCAACCATCTTGCTCTTTCCAGAGATCGGTTAGCACGGGGTTGCGGGCGAGCGTGGAAAGGGTGAGGGGAGCGATCAAGCGGGTGGCCTCGGCGGTCATGACGGGAAAAACCCGGGCCCCGAGTTTGGCGAGCTGACTGACGATATCGGCTGACTTGTAGGCGGCGATAGAGCCCGTTACGCCGACGATGATGGTTTTACCGGTAAGGGGCATGATGGGATAAGAACCGCAGTGGTCGAGGGGTTGGTGCGGATTATTTGGAGGAGGGTTCGAGGGAGTGGCGGGGAAAGAGGATGGTTTTTTCCCCGAAGGAGGCACCGGTGGCCTCGAAGGTGAGATCCAACCGCTGATCTTCCCAACTCCGGACGGGGGGGAGACCAATCCGGGCAAGGACTTCGGCGCTGGCTTGAGGAGTGACCGGAGCCAGAAGAATGGCTGCAATGCGGAGACCCTCGGTGAGGTGAGCAAGGGTTGAGCGGAGGGCTGCTTGATCCGCAGGCAGATCCGATTTGGCGAGTTGCCAGGGAGCGCGGATCTCTGCGTAACGGTTGGTGGCGCGGATGAGATTGAAGATCGCCTCGAGCCCGCTGTGGAAGAGAAAGCCCTCGAACTGCTCGCGGGTTGCAGCGATGGTTTCGCGGGCTACGGCGGAGAG
Source organism: Puniceicoccaceae bacterium (assembly GCA_036822055.1). GTDB lineage: Bacteria > Verrucomicrobiota > Verrucomicrobiia > Opitutales > Puniceicoccaceae > DAISIK01. The sequence continues at coordinate 24,099 of DAISIK010000029.1, read as the reverse complement.
GCTTTGCTCCGGTTCTTCCTGGACCTCCGGCTTGGGCACGATACCGGAGCAGTAGCGATGGCCCATGTTGAGGAGGCGACTAAGAAGGTTGCCAAGGTCGTTGACGAGGTCGCTGTTGTATCGGGAAAGGAACAACTGTTCGGTGAAGTCGCTGTCCTGACCCACGTTCATTTCGCGAATGAAGAAGTAGCGCAGGGCGTCTGCGCCAAAAGTTTCCGCCAATTGGATGGGATCGACGGTGAGCCCGGTGCTTTTTGACATTTTTTGCCCGGCGAGGTGCCACCAACCGTGTACGAGAAGGTGCTCGGGCAGAGGGAGGTCGAGAGCTTTGAGCATGATGGGCCAATAGACCGCATGGGCTGGAACCAGAATATCCTTACCAATGATGTGGTAGGAGGCGGGCCATTTTTCGTTGAAGGCCGGAGTCCCGTATCCGACAGCGGAAATGTAGTTGATGAGTGCGTCGAACCAGACATAGGTGACAAAGCTGGGGTCAAAGGGGAGGGGAATGCCCCAGGCAAGGCGCTCGATGGGGCGCGAAATGCAGAGGTCGTTGACTGGTTCGCGAAGGAATTCAAGGACCTGCTTTTGCCGATAGGCGGGGTAGACAAAGGTGTTTTCGCGGAGGTATTGGGTAAGCCAGGCCTGATATTTGGAAAGGCGGAAGAAGTAGTTTTCCTCCTCGATCTGAATTACCTCGCCGTAGATCTCCGGCCAGATTCCGTCTACCTTTTCTTTTTCGAGGACAAACTGCTCCTGCCGCACAGAGTAGAAGCCATGGTAGGTGTCTTTGTAGATGTCGCCCTGCTCGTGCAGTTTGGTCAAGACGGAGGAGACTACCTCCTTGTGTCGTTCTTCGCTCGTGCGGATGAAATCATCATTGGTGATCTCCAGTTTGTGGCACAGCTCAAGGAAGAGGGGAGCGGTTCTGGCAGTCAGTTCCTGAGGGCTGATTTTTTCTCGCTCGGCGGTTTGGACAATTTTTTGCCCGTGTTCGTCAATGCCAGTAAGGAAATGGACATGGCGACCGGTTAGCCTGCGATGACGGGCAATGACGTCTGCGAGGATCTTTTCGTAGGCGTGCCCCAGATGGGGTGACCCGTTGGCATAATCAATCGCCGTCGTAAGGTAGAAGGACTGCATCTACCAAGAGCGAGCGGAGCGACGGCAAAAGTTCAATTTAATTCGCTCGTAATCCAACTGGCGTCCTGAATGACAATCTCGGGACGACCCTGGTAGAGGACAAATTCTGCGAAGCCAGCGAAGCGAGTGCCCGCTTTGAGGGCTTGAATCTTTTTGAAGAGAGCTTCGTCTGGTGCCCAGATTCGGGTGCGTGAATTTCCAATTTGGACGACTGGAAATTCACCGTGGAAAATCTTGCCATCGAAGCGGTAGATCTCACCGCGCTGCTCCCAAACCCTGGGAAGGGTATCCAGAATCAAGCTCGGAGTTAATTCGAGGAATTCATAGTCAGGAGCAAGGTTTGAGAGGGAATAATCGACCATGCGAATGCTGGTGTCCTCCCTGTCCTCCATCCCTGGACGGACGACTTCAAACTCTGCGGCAACGGGGAGGTGGTCGGTGAGCCCGTGTCCGCCATGATCAAATCTCCAACTGAGGGGTCGACCCCAGACATCAACATTGAGGCCGGGAAGGATGACATTTCGAAAGGAGTTGTCCACGTAGCGGACTCCGATCCCGTCGTAGAGCCCAGGGGTGACAATCAGGTGCATGAGGGTTCCATACATCCCCCTCCAAACTTCGCTGTAGCGCTGTTTTCTCGGCAGCTCGTACCAGAGGTTGTAGAGGGCACCACTTTCGGTCCGGTACATGAGGGATTCGTTGCCTTGAGAGCGCAGAACATCATTAATCCCACTGGCTTTGATACTGTCGAAGATGGCGCTTTGATTGTGGTAGCTGTTGAGGTCGCCACCGATGATGATGTCAGCGGTTGGGGCATTGCGGAGGATATGGTCGATCCGCCGCCGGAGGACCCGGGCATTACCCACGCGAATGGTTTCCATCTGGGGGTTGGAGGCGCCCGCCTTCCAATGGTTGTTGAAGGTGAGGAGGAGGTGGCCATCTATCTCAATGTGGACCTCGAGGATCTCACGGGCCTGAACAAGGGGATGGGCGATGACCCGGCGGATCGGAAATTTCGAGAAGGTAACGTTGATGTGGGCGGACTCCTCCTTGGTGTCCGGGACGGCAATTTGGTAGGGTCCCATGCCGGCTTCTTCCATCCCTTTGAGCATGAAGGCATAGGAAGGAAGGCCCTTGATGGCAGGATCATCAGCCTGCTTGATCATATCTTCGAGGGTGACGTTGCGAAAGGTGCGGAGGAAATCTTCTGGGCTCTTGATGGTCGATTCCGGAGTACGGTCCCGCTCGAACTCCTGGAAGAGGATGATCTCAGGGCCAGTCCCGTTGCCGATTTGCTTGAGCACTTGAACATGACCCTGAACCTTCTTAAGGAGCATCTCGGGAGTGTAAACGGGGCGATTACTGTTCGGCGGAGAGACCTGTTGATAGTCGTCGAAAGCGGCCACCCCATCAATATCGAAGAGATTCTCCACGTTGTAGGCGACGACGGTGAAGCGAGTTGGCGAATCAGATTCTCCGGTTTTTTTCTGTACGGCCTGGGCAGAAGCCAGGGTTCCAAAAAATGAAATCAGAAGGAGAATGCGGAGGGTCTTAAACGAAGGAAGCATAGTAGGGGGAAATCGGACCAAGATTGACGAAATAGCTTAAATCTTTAGATTCAAAAACGATGAGAGTGATCAGAGCTAAAAGTGCAGGATTCTGTTGGGGAGTCGAACGTGCAATAGATATCGCACGAAATTTTGCAACAAATGAGAAACGTAAGGTAATCACTGACGGGCCTTTGATCCACAACAGCCAAATGATGGAGCACCTGACGAGCGAAGGAATTCGAGAGGTGGGGGACTACGAGAGCAACAAGGAGCTGGATGTAGCGAAGGCTAAGGACGAAGAAGCGGTGCTGGTGGTGCGCGCTCACGGGATCTCTCCTGAGCGAAGAAAGTACCTCAAATCCCTGGGTCTTGAATTTCGCGATGCGACCTGTCCTGACGTTGGACTAATTGCCGGAAAGATTCGAGCCCACGCCCGCAAGGGATATCACACCCTGATCTTCGGGGATCCAAAGCATCCCGAGGTAGTTGGTTTGCTCGGGTATGCAGATGACCACGGTCATGTAATCCAGACGGAGCAAGATATCGCAGCACTTGACCTGGACCCGGCGACCAAGGTTTGCATGGTGTCGCAATCGACCATGTTCACGGACGAGTTTGAACGCCTGGCGATGAAGGTGAGGGAGGTATTTTCTGAGGTTCTGATCTTCGACACCATTTGCGGGGCAACCAAGGAGCGCCAGACCGACTTGCGGAAACTGGTGCAGGATGGAGCAGAGGCAATCGTGGTGATTGGTGGCCACCATTCTGCAAATACCCGCAAGCTGGCTAAACTCTCCGAATTGCAGGAAAAGCCAACCTTTCACATCGAGACGGCCGAGGAAATCAACCCGGAGATCATGGCCCAATTCAAGGTGGTCGGGGTGACGGCGGGGGCCTCCACTCCAGACTTCATCATCGACGCTGTCTGTGACCGTCTACGCAAGATTGAGTCGACAGGTGAGTCAGTCGCGGAGCCATTGGCCTCGGCGAGAGTCGATTGACTCGACAGGTTGAGGGGAGCGGGCACGAGGGACTCGGTGTTGACCTCTGGTTAGAGAAGGACCTAGGCAAACCTAGCCTTTGAGTGCCGGACTGTCGGGAGACAAAAGGTAGCAGGATCGCAGTGGGCCTTGGTTTTGAAAGTTTCGATTTTCGGTGAAGATTGGCTTCGAACCTACGGCTGTTTGGGGATTCGGATAGCTGGCATAGGAGAGTCGTGGCGGTCTTTGGTGGAGGGAAAGTGCGACTTTTGGGTTTGATTTGATTCTCAAAAAGGTATCAACTACAGGCTTATGACAAAGGGTAAGACGTTGTATGAAAAGGTCTGGGATGCGCATCTGGTGCGCTCATTACCGGGAGGGCGAAACCAACTTTTGATCGGAACCCACCTGATACACGAGGTGACGAGCCCACAGGCTTTCGGGATGCTTCGCGATCTGGGGTTGGGAGTAAAGTACCCAAGCCGGACCTTTGCGACGGTGGATCACATCGTTCCCACCCATGAGCGGGTGGAGCCCTTTAGCGACCGCCTGGCGGACGCCATGATCAAGGAATTGCGGCGTAATTGCGAGGAGCATGGCATCACCTTTTTCGATATTTATTCGGGCAAACAGGGGATCGTACACATCATCGGGCCGGAGCAGGGTATCACCCAACCGGGCACGACGATCGCTTGTGGGGATTCTCATACCTCGACTCACGGAGCTTTTGGGGCGATTGCTTTTGGGATTGGCACCAGCCAGGTGAGAGATGTTCTGGCGACCCAGACCATGGTGATGGACAAGCTCAAGGTGCGGCGGATCAACGTTGACGGGAAGTTGGTGCCGGGGGTGTACGCAAAGGACGTGATACTGCACATCATCCGGGTGCTCGGGGTCAAGGGAGGGCTCGGCTACGCCTATGAATACGGTGGAGAAGTGTTTCGCAACTTTTCAATGGAAGAGCGGATGACGGTTTGCAATATGTCGATCGAAGGCGGTGCCCGTTGCGGATACGTGAACCCGGATGAGACGACCTTTGAGTATCTCAAGGGCCGAAACTACTCGCCAAAAGGTGCTGCCTGGGATGCAGCAGTCGAGCGTTGGAAGTCAATCGCCTCCGATGAGGATGCCCACTACGATGATGTCGTTAACATCCGTGCGGAGGACATTGGACCAACGGTGACCTGGGGCATCAATCCCGGCCAGGCTATTTTCATTGATGAAGATATTCCCGACCCAGCCAATTTGGAGGGACCGGAGCGGGATTCGACAATAGAGGCCCTCGAACACATGATGCTGGAGCCGGGAAGCCCGATCAAGGGGACGCCGATTGATGTAGCTTTTCTCGGAAGCTGCACCAATGGGAGGCTCTCCGATCTGATGGAGGTGGCTCGTTACCTTCGGGGTAAAAAAGTGAAAGACGGGATCAAAGCGATCGTCGTGCCAGGATCACAGGTGGTCAGTCAAATGGCCGAACAGATGGGTATTGCAGAGGTCTTCCGCGATGCCGGGTTTGAGTGGCGTGGGGCTGGATGCTCAATGTGTCTGGCGATGAACCCGGACAAACTCGTGGGGCAACAATTGTGCGCGAGCTCAAGCAACCGGAATTTTAAGGGACGCCAGGGTAGCATCACCGGGCGAACGGTTTTGATGAGCCCATTGATGGTGGCGGCGGCAGCGGTGACTGGAGTGGTTGCGGATGCCCGTGAGGTTTTCGAAATAAGGGCAACGGCTCATGTTTAATCACTCAATCTCTTAGGGAATTTCAGGAACAAGAATTCATGGCAATAGAAACAATTAAGCAGGTCCGCGGAAGGGGCGTAACCGTTCCTGGCGACGACATTGATACAGACCGGATCATCCCGGCGCGCTTCATGAAGTGCGTAACCTTTGATGGGCTGGGAGAATACGCATTCTACGACGTGAGGTTTGCGGAGGATGGTACCCTGCATAACCATCCCTTGAACGACACCCGCTTCAAGGACGCGACGATCTTGATCAGCGGTTCGAACTTTGGGTGTGGTAGTTCGCGAGAGCACGCCCCACAATCGCTCTACCGGTATGGGTTTCGAGCAGTGATCGCCGAGAGCTTTGCCGAGATCTTTTTCGGGAACTCGACCACCCTCGGGATGCCCTGTGTGACTCTGAGACCGGAGGATCGTCAGATGCTCTCGCAGGTTCTATTGAGCGATCCAGACTTGGAAATAGTGATCGACCTCGAAGCCAGAGTGGTGCGGGCCGGTGAGATGGATTTTGCCTGCGAAATAGCCGAGAGCGCCCGCGAGGCCCTTGTGTCCGGTAAATACGATCCCATCGCGGACCTGCTGGAGGGACTTCCAGACATTGATCGGGTCGCGGCCGGGCTCCCCTACATGAATTCTTGATGGAGCACCTGATCTCCGGGAGTGGTTATTTTATTTACCCGATCGCGGTTCTTTCGCTGGTCGGGCTGGCAATCACTTTGGAGCGCGTCCTCGCCTTGCGGCTGGCAAGAATTGCTCCAGATTCCCTGTTTGAGGCGATCTTAAGCGGCGAAGACGTTCCGGAGCCCCAGGCCAACCGATCTTTGCTGGGAGAGATTCTTGCTTTTCGCGATGAGCAAAAGCCCTCGCCGGAAACCCTACGGGCCTTTGGAATCTTTCAAATCGGAAGACTGGAGCGCGGAATCTTCTGGATTGATGTGGTGGTGGCAGGAGCTCCCCTGCTCGGGCTTCTCGGCACCGTAACGGGCCTCGTCAAAGTCTTTTCAGGCATTTTGCCGGGGGAGGCGATGCCGGACACGAGTGTCTTTGTCGAGGGCATCGGTCTAGCCCTGACCACGACGATCTTAGGTCTGGCAGCGGCGATTCCGGCTCTGATCGCTGGTTCCTACCTCAATCGCAGGGTCCAGGTATTGAGCGCTCGCTTGAACGTGGCGGTCGAGAAGTTGGCGGAACTCCCGGCGAAGTGAATCTGAAGGAAGTAAAACGTCGGCGGGCGGAGGTGAACATCGTTCCCCTGGTGGACGTTTTGATGGTGCTGATCTTTTTCTTTATGATGACGATGCAGTTCCGGAGCGAGCGAGTGCTGAACATTGAGCCTCCGGAGATTGAAACGGCGGGAGAAAACCGAAAGGTCGAGATGATGACGATCGCACTCGACCGGAATGGGACCCTTTATCTAAACGGGGCTGAATTGCCTGCCGAGAGTCTCAAGCAAGCCTTGGAAGTACAGGCGCGGATCGACCGGAAGGTACCGATCCTGATCGTTGCGGATGAGCGAGCAGAGCTGGGGGGGGTTACCCAGATCATAGACTGGTGCCGCAAGAGCGGGCTGAACTCCTTCCGTCTTCAGGCGAGGTAGGACCTGGCCGCGACCCGGCCCGGGCAAGAACGCACGGTTGTTTCGGTAGTAGGTAAGGTGGAGAAGGAAGGCTGAGGAAGGCTGACTCAGCAAGGGGTGGAGGGATCGAGGAAGGGTGGCTCTGGAGAGGGTGCGGCCTTTCGGAGTGCTTCTACAAGGCGGGAAGGCGGGCGGATTGGTTGGCCAGCCCGGTTGATGAAGGCATGGCGGGTGTAGCCCTCGCAGAGAACGGTCTCGGCGCGAGATACGGTATAGCCAATCTGAATACGCACCCCGGTTTGCGGATCCATGCGGGCCTCGACGGAGATCCGATCGTCAAAGCGGGCAGGACGAAGGTAGGTGAGGTGAGCTTCGAGAACGGGGAGAAGGAAGCCGGCCTCCTCAAGCTCTCGATAGGGCACCCCAACTGTATCCAATAAATGGATACGCGCTTGCTCGAGCCAAGGTAGGTAGGCTCCGTGGTAGACAAAGCCCATTTGGTCGGTTTCCGCGTACCGGACGCGCAGAGAGAGCTGGGAAGTAATCACAATTCAATTAGGTTAATGGCTGGAGGAGTATGGCGTAGACTTTACGACTCGGGCTCGGATCGAGGTGGGGTGAGGGTGAGGAAGGGGCGGATACGATCGAGCTTTTGAGAGCCGATGCCCTGAACTTTCCCCAGATCGTCTATGGAATGGAAAGGGCGGGCGTCCAGAATACGGTCGGCGAGGACTTCACCGATGCCGGGGAGGAGGGTGAGTTCGCCGTGGGTAGCGGTGTTTGGATCGATCTGCTGACCGGGTGCAGGACCAGAGCTGGTGGCGGTGGACTGACCGAGGGAGCGGAGGAATTGATCCTCCTCGCGTGCGACGGCACGGAGTTCGGCCAAAAGGTCAAAGTCGGTGGCCTCCCAGATCCCCCGACGATTCGCGGCAGCGACCAGCTCAAGGTCGGCGAGGTGCTCCCGCTGCAACGCGGTGGGAACCAACCGGTAGTTAGTCCGGCCTACGCCAAACACCCGAGCGAGCCCCTCGCGGACGAGAACCTCGCCGAGATCCCTGCCATCTGCCAATTGAATGAAGGCATAGTAGCGCTGGTATCCTGAGCGGCCCATGGCATCGGCGAAGGCCGTGTGAACGGTGAAGGGATCGCTGAGAAGCTCAATGGTGCGGAGCCTGGCTTGCTTTCCAAAGTGGAGGGTGGTGGCTGGGTTGGGAACGCCGAAGTAGCGGGACTGGGCGAGGAGGCGCCGCCGATCGGAATCCCGATTGACAGAGGTTTCGGGGCAATCGACAAAGTACAGGCGCACGGTGATTTCGCGCTCGGGCTCGATCCGGACAAGGAAGGAGTCTCCATCCGCCCAGTCCCGCAGGAGCAGTTGGCTGCCGGGAAAAGCCTGCAAGGGCTCTTGGGCGACGAGAAGGGTCGGCGCGAGGAGGAGGAAGAGGATAAAGGCCTGAAGCCGCCAAATGGGAGGGTGAAATCGATTAATCAAAGACAACGGTTTTGTTGTGGTAGATCAGGATGCGGTGTTCCAGTTGCCACCGAACGGCGCGGGCGAGAACATTCTTTTCGAGGTCTCGACCGAGCCGGGTCATATCGGCGACCGAGTGGCGGTGGGTGATTCTGGAGACGTCCTGGTGGATGATGGGGCCTTCGTCGAGATCGGCAGTGGCGTAATGGGCGGTGGCCCCGATGAGTTTAACCCCCCGAGCATGGGCCTGGTGATAGGGGCGTCCGCCGGCAAAGGCTGGCAGGAAAGAGTGGTGAATGTTAATGACTGGTTTGGCGAAGCTGTTGAGGAAGTCCGACGACAGGATCTGCATGTAGCGGGCGAGGACTGCGAAATCGGCCTCGTAGTGACGGAGGACTTCAAGTTGGGCAGCCTCAGCAGCGACTCGGTTCTGCCGAGAAACGGGGAAGTAGTGAAAGGGCACGCCATAGAAGTTGGAGGCGGTCTCCAGATCGGGGTGGTTGGAGATGGTGCAGACGATTTCACACGGAAGCTCGCCCGATTTGAAGCGCAGAAGCAGGTCGTGGTAGCAGTGGTCAAACTTCGAGACGAAGCAGGCTACCCGGAGGCGCTGGTTGGTTCGAGCGACCTTGGTTTCCATCCCCAGCTCGGTGGTGGCGAACTGATGAAAGGCCTTTGCCTTGTGGTCGAGTTCTTCTATCGATCCCTGGGGTTCCCATTCGACCCGTTGAAAGAAGACATGGGTCTCGGGGTCCCGGTGCTGATCAGCATGGAGGATGTTTCCTCCGTTTTCAAAGATGTGGCCAGCAACCCGAGCGACGAGACCCGGTTGGTCCGGGCCGTGGAGAAGGGCTATCAGATTAGACATAGAACCCACTGTCTAAGGGACGGTGGGGTCCAGATAAACGGCAAAGTTTCGAGGATCGATCTGGACGATTGATTAGCGGCCGAGGGACGGGGTGTCGGGCGGGGAGCCCTGGAGTCTGAGGTCAAGGGGAGTAAGCCGGTGGTTTTACGGATCGATTTGACCGAGTTCCAAATCCGAGGGGAGAGCGTGGGGACGCTCGACCTGACGCTCAATTTCGACGTATCGGTTTTCCAATGACGACTTTTCGATGGCGTGCATCACTTCAAGAACATGGGTGGCGAGGTGGCCGTTGGCCCGGTGGAGTCGGTCGTTCAGGATTGCTGAGGCCATGTCGGCAGCACCGATGCTGCGGTGATTGGCCGTGTAGGGGTGGGTGAGCTGGACCTCCGCCCACTGGTTTTCTCCAGGAGCGTTTCGATAGATGCTGACGGGGCCGGAGAAGGTGTTTGGATCGGGAACCTTGAGGCTGCCCTCGGTGCCATAGAGTTCGATGTTGTGGTGGGCATGGGCCTGCACATCGAAGGAGAAGACGGCGGTGATGATGGCCCCTGAAACAAATTCGAGGGTGGCCGAGGCGTGGGTGGCTACCTCTACGGGTAGGATCTCACCATTTCGCTCTGCGCAGGTGGCAACGCGTTCCTGGTGAGCCTTGCCGACGATGCCGCAGACACGGCGAACGGGTCCGATGAGGTTAACAAGGGCAGTCAGGTAGTAGGGAGCCATATCGAGAACGGGGCCACCGCCCTCGAGGTAGTAGAAGCCGGGGTTGGGGTGCCAGCTCTCTGGACCGGAGCTGAGCATGAAAGCGGTGCCAGCGATGACCCTTCCGATGGCTCCTTCGTCGATGAGGCGGCGACAGGTCTGGATGCCGCCTCCGAGGAAGGTGTCCGGGGCGTTCCCAACCCTGACTCCAGCTTCCTCGGCAGCGCGAAGGATTTCCTCAGCATCGGCCAAATGAACGGTGATTGGTTTTTCGCTGTAGACGTGCTTGCGGTGACCTACGGCGCGCAAGCTGACTTCCGCGTGGGCGGCCGGGATGGTCAGATTGATGATCAAGTCGATCTCAGGATGGGCGAGGAGCTCATCAACGGAGAGGGCCAAGCAGCCGTTTTTCTCTGCCTGAAGAACTGCGGCAGGGCGGTGGAGGTCGGCGCAGGCAACCAGGCGGAGAACGCTAAAGATCTTGGCGCCGTCGAAGTAGGCTTGGGAGATTTTGCCGCAGCCGATGATGCCGATGCCGAGTTGGGAGGTATTGTTCAGTGAAGTCATGAAATGGTTGGTGGAAGTTGATATTCGTTACAGGCCTCTGGTCGCCCAGATCATGCCGTCGAGGGTCATCTGAGCGACGGCAGGATATTTCGTAAATTCGTTGGCTTGGTGTCCGAGGGCTGAGTAAAAAACCCTTCCTTTGCCCCAATGCCTGACCCAAACGACAGGCATAAGAATGTCTCGGTCCTGATACCGGTAGGTGGTTTCAGCCAAGACGGTGATATCCGGATCAACCATCAGGTAATATTGCTCGGATTCATAGGTCAGGGATTCGGGCAGGTTGGCGGTGACCGGGTGCTCGCGTGGGGTCCGCCTGACCTCGTAGGGACCCACATGAGGGTGACCGACGAAGTGCCCACCGACCATCCATTCGTAGTCAATATTGCCGCGGAAGGCATCCCCCATGCCACCGTGGAACCCAGCCAGGCCAGAGCCGGCGTGAACCGCTTCGGTTAGGTTTTTGGTGCGCTGTGGATCGAGTTCCCCCATCGTCCAGGTGGGTGAAATGAGGTCGAACGAAGCGAGCTGGTCTGCGTTGTCGAGAGCCTCGAGAGAGTCGCTCAGGGAAACCTGGTACCCGGCGGTCTCCAGCTTCCTGGCGAAGAATTTGGCGACGAGGTCTGGTTGGTGTCCATCCCAACCGCCGTAAAAAATCAGGGCGGACGGGGAAGTTTTATGATTGGGCATGTTCATGCAGGGGAAATTGAAAGAGGAGAAGGTCTAGGCGAGGTCGAGCTTGGTCCAGGCAGCATTATTTTGAGAGCTTTGGACGACGGCCTCAATGAAGGCCATGCCGCGGATGGCATCGGAGATGTTTGGATAGTCTGGCGGAGTATTTGATTCGGCAGACGGTTGGGCAATGTCCTCGGCAAAGGTGCGATAGATGTTTGCGAAAGCCTCAAGGTAGCCCTCCGGATGTCCGGCGGGGATGCGGGTATTGGCGGCGGCTATAGGGTGGAGGTAAGAGCCACCGGTGCGGTAATGGGAGGTGGGTTTTCCGAGCTGGTGAACAATCAGGGTATTTGGCTCCATTTGGTGCCACTCGAGGCCTCCGGTCTCGCCATAGACCCGGAGGTGGAGTCCGTTTTCGACGCCGACACTGATCTGGGAGGCATGGAGAACGCCTTTAGCTCCCCCTTCGAAGCGGAGAAGAATATTGCCATCGTCGTCGAGACGCCGCCCAGGAACGAAGGAAGTAAGGTCGGCAGCGAGTTCCTGTATTTGAAGACCGGTGACGTATTCAGCGAGGTTTTCGGCGTGGGTTCCGATATCGCCGATGCAACCGGCGGCTCCCGAACGGTCGGGATCAGTTCGCCAATCGGCCTGTTTTTGGCCCTCTTTTTCAAGAGCGGTAGCGAGCCAACCCTGGGGGTATTCGGCGACCACCTTGCGAACTTTGCCGATAAAACCTTCGCGAACCATGGCTCGAGCCTGCTTGATGAGGGGATAGCCGGTGTAGTTGTGGGTGAGGCCATATTTGAGCCCGGTGCTTTCGATGACTTTTTTGAGTTCCTTTGCCTCGGCGAGGTCAAAGGTTGCTGGCTTGTCGGAAAGGACGTGAAAGCCGGCTTCCAGGGCGGCTTTGGCGGCGGGGAAATGAAGGTGGTTGGGAGTGACGATGGCGACGAAATCCATCCGATCTCCCACCGGTCTCTGGGCCTCCGATTGGAACATTTGGGAGAAGTCCGGATAGCATCTTTCGGGGGGAAGGAAATAGCTGAGACCAGAGGCCAGAGAGGTTTCCGGGCGGGAGCTGAAGGCGCCGCAAACGAGTTCGATTTGTTGGTCGAGGGCGGCAGCGATGCGGTGGACAGCGCCGATGAAGGCGCCTTGACCGCCGCCGACCATGCCCATGCGGACCTTGCGGGGGGAAGTACTCATGATTGTAGGGTTGTTGGGGTTGGAAAGTTGGAAGAACTAGCGATTGCGGGAATCGAAGGCCGCATCGAAGGCCATCGGATTGGGCTTGAAATCCATCCTGCGAACGAAGGCAGCTGCCTCAGCGGCGCCGTGTTCGCGGTCCATTCGGCCGTCCTCCCATTCCACGGAGAGGGGGCCTTGGTAGCCAATATCATTAAGGGCAACAATGACATCCTCAAAACGAATGTCGCCATGGCCGAGGGAGCGGAAATCCCAATACCGGCGGGGATCGGTAAAGTCGGTGTGGCCTCCGAAGACGCCGACGGATCCATCACCGTGGCCCCACCAAACGTCCTTCATGTGGGCGTGAAAAATGCGATTGGGAAACTCGCGAAGGAAGGCGACGTAGTCGACCCCCTGGTAGGCGAGGTGACTGGGATCGTAGTTGAATCCGAAGGACGGGTGTTGGTCGAGGGCGAGAAGGGCCCGTTTGGCGGTCGCAGTATCGAAGGCGATTTCTGTAGGGTGGACCTCGAGGGCAAAGCGAACCCCTTCAGATTGGAAGGTCTCGAGAATAGGGAGCCAACGGGTGGCGAAGTCACGGAAGCCCCGGTCGAGAAAATCCTGGGAGGTCGGCGGAAAGGCGTAGAGGGCATGCCAGATGCTGGAGCCGGTAAATCCGTTGACGACGGGGGGGATGCTGGCGGAGGTCGGCCGGGCCGCGAAAAAACGCGCGGCGGCGCGAGCGGTGTCTTTCATCGCTTCGGCGGCTCGCTGGCGGACGCCCTCGGGCTGGCCGTCTCCCCAAACCGCAGGAGAGAGGATGGCCTGGTGGCGCTCGTCGATCAGGTCGCAAGTTGCCTGGCCGACGAGGTGGTTTGAAATCGCTTCGCAGGTGAGTTGATGCTGCTGCAGCTGGTCCCAGAGATTCTTCACATAGCTTGGCTCGGCGAGCGCCCGGTCAACTTCGAAGTGGTCTCCCCAGCAGGCGAGTTCGACACCGTCGTAGCCGAGTTTTTTGACGAGGGGGAGGAGTTTTTCGAGGGGAATGTCGGCCCATTGGCCGGTGAAGAGGGTAACGCTTCGGCTCATTGGAACAGGTTGAACGGGTGTTTCTGGTCATGCAACAGAAAGTTGATGAGGAGCAGTTTGGAGGCGCGGGGAGGGGTCTCAAAAGGGACGGCAGGTCGGCATCCGGGCGGTCTTGGTGCTGGGTAGGGGAGCAACCCTAGAGGGTAGCGAGATCTGGCAGGGCGAAGCGACGGTAGCGCGAGTTGGGGAGGACCGAGATGAAGCGGCCGCCGTACGGTTTGCGAAGGATCCGGCTGTCAAGGACGACAATCCGTCCGGTGTCGCTGGTGGAACGGATGAGGCGGCCGATTCCCTGGCGGAATTTGAGGATCGCTTCGGGCAGGGTCATGGCAACGAAGGGATTTTCCCCCTGCTGGCGGATGAACTCACTGCGGGCCTCGGCGATGGGATGGGAGGGGTTCTCGAAGGGGAGCCGGGTGATGACGACCTGACTGAGGGCGGGGCCCGGGACATCAATCCCTGTCCAAAAACTTTCGGTGCCAAAGAGAACGGCGGAGCCATCGGAACGAAAGGATTCGAGGAGAATTGAGCGATTGCTGCCCTCCTTTTGAAGAAGGAGCCTGCGATCCCTCAAGATGGCTCGATCCTGGGCGAGGCGGTGGACAGCAAGCATGTCCCGATAGCTGGTGAAGAGGAGGAGGGTGCCGCCGCGAATCGAGGCGGCGAGGTGGGCAATGGCTTGAGACCAGTACTCGAGGTAGGGAGGGACCGATTGGCGGTCGGTGTGTTGGGTGGGTTCGGGGCAATCGACGGAGAGAAAAATCTCGACCTGATTCTCGTAATCAAACGGAGAGGACTCGATTCCGTGGGGAGCGCAGCCAGCGCCGACCTTGGCCTTGAAGCCGGAGAGGTCGTCGCCGGTATCGAGGGTGGCGCTGGTGAGGAGGAGGGCGTTTTCGCGGGAAAAGAGGAGTTCCTGCAGGAGAGGGCCAACGTCGAGCGGAGCGGTGTTGAGGTGAATGATGGGCCTCCGTCCACTGCCAGTTTTTTCGATCCAATAGACGACGGACTCATCCTCAGCAGCGAGGAAAGTTTGGAGACTGAGGGCGTAGCTGGTGCTCTGTTGAGAAAAGTCCCGAAACTCGTCGATCAGGGAATCGATATGGGCTTGGGTGCCGAGGCTCTTCAGCTTGCGGGTGAGTCGCTGGAGGCAGTCGAGGAGCGGTGTCTGGTACCAATGCTTCTCGACAATGCGAACGACGTCCAAGCGGCTGAGGTTGACGTGTTCGAGGGTGCCAAAAAACTCGCTGGCAGCGTCGAGGGCCTCGCTGACGAGTTGGCGTGCCGCGGTGTCGCCGTTTTTATGCAAAAATCCTTTGGAGGCGGTCGGGTTGTAGAGACGTTTGAGAAAGCGCTCGAGTCCGAAGCTGCTGAGGGAGAGACCGAGGTGCCGGGTGGCGATGGAGGGAACGGTGTGGGCCTCGTCGAAAACGACTCGATCATGGGGGAGAAGGACACCGGGGGTATCTCCGGCGGGGCCCATACCGGCGTTGAGCAGGGAAAAAAAGAGGCTGTGGTTGAGGATGAGAACGTGGCTTTGTTCAACGCGGGCGCGGGCCTTATGATAAAAGCACTCCTTGGCAGGGCACTCTTTTCGATTGCAGGCGGAGGACTCGGCATTGATAGCATCCCAGATGTCTGGATGGGGCCGAAAATCGAGCTCCTGGCGGAGTCCTTCGCTAGTGGAATCGCACCATTGATTGAGAGCGTTAAGCTGCTCTCGGGCGGTAAATTCGAACAACTCGGTTTGTTCGGTCGTTGAACGTCGAAGACGCTTGGCGCAAACGTAATTGCCACGACCGAGGAGAATGGCTGAGCGAAAGTCTTTGAACGCCTGGAGTTGGGGTGTGAGGCGAAAGAGTTTGCGACAGATTTCGAGGTCTTTGTGGAGGATCTGCTCCTGGAGGGCGATGGTGTGGCTGGAAACAATGAGGGGCCGATTCTCCGCGACGCTGAAAAGGATGCCGGGGATGAGGTAGGCGAGGCTTTTGCCGACTCCGGTGCCTGCCTCAAAGAGGAGGGGAGTGTCGCGGGCAAAATGGTAGGCCACCCGCCTGGCCATGGCCTCCTGTTGGGGACGGAACTGGAGGTCCAGGGTGGACTCCAGCCAGCCGCCCGGGCGAAAAATTTCGGCGACCAGATCGGCTGGCTGAAGGTCGATGGACGGCCTCTCAAACTCAGCATTAGGGATGATCAAGGGAAGCGACGGATGGGGGTTGGCTGGCGGGGGGTTGAACTGAAGAGGCGCCTTGGGCGGTGCCGGCGTCGGGCTGCCAGGGCGGGGTGACGGCGCCGCCGGAAATGATGAGCTTCATTGCCTCCCCGATCGACATTTCGAGGAAGATGATTTCTTCGATCGGGACCATGAGGAGAAAGCCGCTGGTGGGGTTGGGAGTGGTGGGGACGAAGATGTTTTTCAGTTCGGAGGAGGTTTTTTCCTGAGTCTCGCCCTTGCTGTCGCTGGTCAAGAAACCGAGGACGTAGACTCCCTTGCGAGGATACTCCACGAGGACGGCGGTTTGGAAAATGGCTTTTTCCTGGGTGCTGAAGGTGTCCACAATCTGCTTCACCGTGCGGTAGACATTGTTGACAAAGGGGATCTGATTGACGGCTCGTTCAAGGAGCCCGAGGACAGCCCGCCCGATCACATAGCGGGAGAGAAAGCCCAGCCCGGTGATGAAGACGAGAACGAAGAGCAGGGATACCAGGTTGAGGACCGGGTTGACAAAACGCTGGTTACGGATCTCTGGCTCGACGTACCAAAAGAATAATTCGGTAGCCGGGACGCCGATGCGGTCGACGAGGAATTTGACCACGAAGAAGGTGACGACGATCGGCAAGACGATGGCGATGCCGGTGATGAAACCATTGCGGAGCTGCCGAAGAATGTTAGGGATCTGAACCAAGATGCAGGAAGGTTGCCGTTTCCGCGATGAAAAGGGATGGATTAAAGATTTTCAAGAATCCCGCGGATGGCGGAGCCAACGGGATCGGGCCGCTTCTTCTCTTCCTCGGACGAAGACTCGGGTGTTTGGTAGGAGTCCCGAACGTTTCCTCGTCGGATGGTGTTGGCGGCAGCGGATTCGAGCATGGAGAGGAACTGAGGGGCCGACGGGGAAGCGAGGGTACCCGAGACCTCGATTGGTCCGGATAGCCACGTTTCGTAGCCGGCGGGATTCAGCTTGCCGGAGGTCAGGCCGAGAACGCGGAAGTGTTGGCTAAGGGGATCCTTGGAGGCTGGGATCAGGTTGAGGGAAAGGGGAGCCTCGGTGATGCCTGAAAGATCGGAGGAGCTAATTTCGCCCTCTCCAGAAACGTAGAGGTAGGGGCCAACGAGGAGGAGCTGGTTGACGACCGTGCGGAGATCCTCGGTGCGGGCAACGGAAACCCGGATTTGGTCGTAGCGGACGGTCTCGAGGAGAGGAATGGCCGCGCTGAGGGCGACGACTCCGGGAAGTCGATTATTTCCGGCAATCGCAACTCCGAGAATGGAGCCCCCGGTGAGCAGAGCGCGCATGCTGGAGGTTGGTTGGAGGGCGCGGAGACGACCATTGCGCCCGGTGATTTCGATGGTGCCGACCAGTTGTTCAGCGATCTGGGCGAGGACTGGGTTCTCTCCCTCAAAGCGGATTTGGGTATCGAAAATCCCGGTTATTTGTGGTGCCTGGGTGGGATCAAGACCAGCGAGCAAGCGACCGACATCGAGGGATTGAATGTCGGCGGCAAGGTTGAGGCGGTATGCCTGGTTGCGGTAAACGGTATCCAAATAGATGTTACCCGAGCCATCGAGAAAGCGGAAGCTGGTATCCTTGACCTGGAGGGTTTCTGGACCCATTTCGACCTTGGCTTGCAGGTCGTTAAAACGGGCGGTGCCAGTGCGGAGTTCGGAGAAATTTGTTAGGATGCTGGCGTTCAGGCGGGGCCAAATCGGACCTTCGTTCGAGGGAGGCGAGGCCGGGTCCTCGGTTTGTTGAGCGACTGACTGAGGGTTCCCGGAAAAAATCGAAGCGAGCCCGGAGAGGGCGTCGAGATCGAGAAAGTTGCCCTTAAGGTTTAGGTTAAGGGTTGGGATGACGGAGCGCGGACTCGATTCCACGGTAAGGAAACTGGCGGTAAGATTGAGGTCGGACTCGGTATCGGGAGCCTGAATGACCAGCTTGGTTTCCAGATCTGAACGACCTCCGGTATTCTCGAGTTGCAGATCGCCAGTGAAACGGTAGGCGCTGCGGGCGTTGAGGGGGCTCCAGCGATCGCCTTGAAAGGCGGCATTCAGGCTGGTGGCTCCGGTTTCGATCCCGTGGGTGAGCTGGCCGTTAACGGCGAGGATGGCAGTGTCCAAATTGTGCAGGAGATCCGCGAAGGCGGGTTGGGGTCTAAGTTTGGATAGATCGACGGACGAGCGGTAGTTAAGAACCAACTCGTTAGGGAGGTCAGGCCCGGGGAAGGCAAGCGGGGTGAGGTCGGATTTCAGTTCTAGGGAGGCCATCTGGTTGGTTGTTTGGCGGAGGTCAATCCCGGTCAGGAGATTGAGGCGCGACACGGGGGCGATGGAGAAGATGACCTCTGGCCGGATGACGAGTTCGACGGAGTTGAGGAGGGGAGTTACTTCGTTGGAGAGGCTCCCCAGTTCGATGACCAAGGGGCGGGCGGCAGTGATGAGCAAGTCCTGGCCCGAGCGCCGGATGGTATGGAGAGAGGGATTAAGGGATCCTTGAAGCTGGAGACCGGAGGATTGGAGGAGCGGTGCCAATCGATTGAGGTCCTGATTTGAAGTGGCGAGTTCGAGGAGAGGAACGTTTTCGGGAAAGCTCTCGGGCAGGCTAAAGCTGTTGAGATCAAACTGCAGCGGCTGAGCCAACTTTATGGCCAGAAGTTCTTGCTCCGTTGGTTCCCTGAGGCTGGATTGAAATGCAGTTAGCTCCAATAAACCGGATTGGTTGATGGCGAGGCTGCTCTCTGAGGCGAAGAAAAGCTGGCGAAATTCTTGAGGGATTTCGGGGACCAGGGTCTCCAATTGGGAAACTGAGCCCTCGACTTCAACCAGGATGGAGGCTTGATTGAGGGAGGCCGGGGATGCGGTCCGCGTGGTAAGTTTGGTAACGAGAGGGAGGTCTCCCAACCATTTTTGAAAGATGGGGGCAGCCGAGGCGGGGCTAAGGTCAAGGGTGCCCTCCGTCTCGAGAGTGCCGGAATCTTTGTCAATGGTCGCTGAAAGAGAATAAACGGGCGGGGCACTGGATTCGAAACGGGTGACCACCTCGATGGTTTCCCGGAGGTTTCCATTGGTTAGTTTATAGCTGGCGGTGAGGGGGCTGGGGAAAAGGTCTTCCGGGATATCAAGATCGAGGGTGCCAAGGATGCCACTGAGGCGGCCGCCAACGTTCGGATCGAGAATAGTTTGGAGGCCGAGTTTGCCATGGAGCGATGTTCCAGCGCGGAGGAACTTGAATCCACTGAGTGCAACGGTTGAATCGAGGGTGGCGCTGGCACCCTGAAGAAAGTTGCGAGCTGTGAGCGTGAAATTGATCAACTCGGTTGGGCCGAGGATGATCTGGCTTTGGATCTCTGCGAGCCGAAGACCGAGATCGGTTTGAAGATGTTGGAAGAGACCACCGGCCAGGGGTGCCAACGGGGAATTCTCGGGATCAATGGTAGCAGTCGTGACCGTTTCGGTGGGGGAGGGATCGAGAAGAATTGATTGAACAAAAGTTTCCAGTGACGGGAGGTGGAGGCGGGAATCCGGGATGCGGATGGTCAGGCCGGAGTTGGGGAGGGTAGCTGGGGAGAGGGAGAAGCTGGCGTCGAGGCGCGAGAGGGATTCTCCGAGATTGAGGCGCGAGGTGAAGTTGCCCGAGACACTTTCGGGACGGGAACTGGCAACCGTGTTGAACCGAATTTCGCCATCGAGTGGGAAAGGAGACGCAGCCGATCGCACCTCACGAATGAGGACAGAGCCATTGAAAGAACCCGAAGCGAGGTCCGGAAACTCCATAGCGGCGATAAGGTCTCCGGCGAGGGGACGAAGATTCGAGGCGGCGATGGGTTGTTGGCTGAATCCGGGAAAGTCGAATCTTAGCTGGGCAGTTCCGGAGGGAACCCGGGGGTCTTGCGGGGAGACATCGATGGGGAAAACAAAGGCGGCAGAGGCGCTGGCTATAGGCATGGACTTTCCAACCACAAAGACATCGGAAGTCGCCAGGCGAAGTTCTCTGCGGGTGACCTCGATATCGAGGCCCACGCTGACGTCCATTTCGTCGAGGACCATTGCTGCTCCGCTGGCGACCGAAAGGTTGGAGAGAGTGAGGGGCGTGGACGAAGTGATGAAGAGGTTTTGGCCGGTCGTCGTGAGATCGAGGGCGAGGCGGGCGGTGCCGTCGAGAAAAGGGGTGACACGGTTTCCGCTGATGAATGGATTGAGCGAAGAAAGCTCGAATTCCGGTATTTCGAGACGGAGGAGATTGCCATTGAGGCTGCCGAGATCGAGGGCCTCATTTTCGAAGTTGATCTGAACCGGTTCAAAGAGGGAGAGATTCAGGAGTTGGAGGTCACTGGTGCGAACTTCGCCCACGAGCTTCTTGAGGGTGAGGTTCGAATTGATGATCGAGAGGTCCCAGGCAGCGTCGGTGGTGATGGGAGCTGGAGGGATCGGATAGACGGTGGAAAGTTCGGGCCGAACCGAGACTCGCAAATCGCCCTGGAGGAGCAGCTCACGCTGGGGCTCGCGGGAGAAGGTGGAAGAAACCTTCATTTCCTCAAACTTGAGGCCGGTACGGGAGCTGAGGAGGGACTGGACCGATTCGGGTGCGGCGAGGAGGAAATTGCCTTCGAAGGCTTGAATCCGGGGACTGAAGGTGAGGTTCAGATCGACGATAGGGGCTCCTCCGGGGAAATTTTCGGTGAGTTCGATGCGATAGGCTTCGGAGCCGGATCGGGGTTTGGCCTCGCCGCTCCATGCGTAAATGAATGGCTGGGCGGAGATTTGCCCGGAGGTGTTGATCCTGAGGGTGCCAGTGGTTGCAAGAGACTCGATCTGAACGGAAGAGAGAAGCCGACCGGAGACGACGGCTTCAACCTCAACATCTTTGAGGTCCCCATGCGGATCATCTGGGGTGGGGGTGTAGAGCAATTTTGCCTCGGCGATGCCGACCTGACCAGAGAACCAGCCTCGCGCGGCAGCTTGAAGGGAGGCGGTTGCCCCGTCGGGCAAGTTTATGACCCCGTCGGCCCGGGCGCTCGTGATGTCGAGACCAACCGGAAGTGGGCGAAAAAATCCCACCCATTCGAACGGTGGAGTCTCGGGTTCAGGCTCGACGGGGAGTTCAGATGGGCTGATTGAGAGAACAAAGTTGGTGACTGAGAGATCCTTTACAGAGACCGTCCGGTCCAGAATGAGCGAGCGGAGGCTGTACGAGGCCTCGATAGAGCGTGCAGTGAACTCGAGATCAGGGCCGGAGAGGTGCAGGTCCTGAATCGAAGATTGAGAAAGGCCAAGCTTGATGGAGGTAGCGTTCAGTTCAAAACCTGCCCGATCGGCTATGAATTTAACCGCTTTTTCCTGTACAAAAGGTACGTAGAGGAAAGAGAGGACGGAGAGGGCGAGCAAGAGCGTCAATCCGAGAGCGCCCAGAAAGATGAAGCGAAGGAGCAATTTCATAGGTTTATGAGGTGGTTGGATTGAAGACCATGAGGGCCAGGGAGAGTTCAATCATAACCGCGATTTGATGCAATCTGCTAAATCGACTGGTCGAAAGCATGGATCCCGACTATCTCTTGTTCATGGGATCGACTCTTGTTAGATTTTTCCGAGCGGCGTTGTGGAGGGCAGCCGTTCTCTTGGCTGCTTTTTTTGTTTCGACGATCGTCATTTTAGCGATCTTCCCGTTGCTGCTTAAGGCACCGAAGCCCAAGGTCGAGATCGAGAGTCGATCAATCCTGGTTGTTGATTTGTCCTTCAGGTTAAGTGAGGTCCCGGCTGCTTTTGATCCCTCTCAATTGGTTGACAATCTGCTTTCTGGTGGAAGCACCCCGGCTGTCTCTGTTTATGATGCCGTTCGAGCGGTGGACCTGGCGGCTGAAGACCAAAGGATCACCGCTCTTTATTTGAGAGGGAACCTGATTAGCGACGGCCTTGCTTCCGGGATTGGCGCGGTGGAAGAGTTCCGGCGCTCTTTGTTGAATTTCAAGAAATCGGGCAAACCGATTATTGGATTCTTTAGCTATGCGGGGACCTTGGACTACAGCCTCTATGCGATCTGCGACAAGCTCTATGCATCGCCGCTCGGGGGGTTCGACTTTAATGGATTGGCGACCGAGCAGGTTTTTTTTGGCGAGGCTTTTGAGCGGTATGGCATTGCTGTCCAGCCCTTTCAAGCTGGGGATTACAAGTCGGCAATCGAGCCCTTCACCCGGAAGGATATGAGCCCCGAAAGCCGAGAGCAAACCGGGCTTCTTCTGGAAGCGATCTGGCAGTCCTTGCTGGAACAGGTGAGCGAAGGCCGATCGATGCCCAAAGAGGTGTTGCGGGAGAAGTTGGAGAAGCAGCCGCAGCTGACAAACGAATATGCCGTCCGGGTGGGTTTGGCAGATTTTCTCGGCCAGGAGGGCGAGGCGATTGATGAGCTTTACGAGCACTCTGCCTGGAGCGATAAGCGCGGTTCTTTCCGACAGGTAAGTTTGGCGGACTACCTCAAAGCTAATCCGGAAAAGGCGTATGATGAGGAGTCGCCGGGAATCGCGGTGATTTATCTCGACGGGGCGTTGGTTAGCGGTGAGGGCCTAGTGGAGACGATTGGGGGAGATTTCTATGCACGTGAGATCAGGACCCTGGCGAACTATCCCAATCTTCAAGCGGTGGTGCTTCGGATTAACAGTCCGGGAGGCTCAGCCGAAGGTTCGGAAACCCTCTACCATGAAATTGAGCGATTGGCCGAAAAGATTCCAGTGGTGGTATCGATGAGTTCATACGCGGCATCTGGTGGCTACTGGATTGCGCTCCCGGCGGACAAGATTTTCGCATCTTCTGGCACCATTACCGGCTCGGTGGGGGTGTTTGGTCTGCATCTCAGTGTGAAGGATCTGGCCGAAAGGTTTGGCCTCGGTTTTGACGGGGCCAAGACGGGTCCTTTTGTCGACGCGGGGTCCATTTCGCGGCTTTTGACGGAGATCGAAATGGCATCGGTTCAGGAAAGCGTGGATGATATTTACCGGCTTTTTCTCAGTAGGGTGACCGCGCATCGAAAACTGACGGTTGGTGACGTAAACGAGGTGAGCGGGGGACGGGTTTGGTCAGGGGAGCAAGCCAAAGCATTGGGTCTTGTGGATGAGGTCGGAGGTCTGAAAGAGGCGATTGTGGCAGCTCTGGAGCTTGCAGATCTGGGGGAGCCCAGTGTCTACCAGGCAAACATTCTCCACTATCCAGAAGAGTACACGGTGGAGGACTTTTTCAGGGACATCTTCGAACCGGAGGAGCGGGAGCAGCCGCTTTCGAGGAGTTTCAGCTTGTCCAGCAGGATGGAACTCGCCAGGTGGGTCAAGGAAATCGAGTCCCTGATCAAGATCTATCAAGACCCTCGGAAGACCTACGCCAAGCTGCCTTGGAGGATCGCCCTCTGAGAGCGGGTAGCGATAGGGCGGCTCACGGGTAGGGTGGGTTTCCGTTGCGGGTTAGCTCCGCGAGAGAAGCCTCTTCAGCCCCCCACCGGATCAGCAAAAGTAGAGACATCCATCAGGCAGGCTTTTGATTTGTGCCTTCCCTTCCGGTTTCATCTGGATTGCGACCGATCTTCTTGCAGGTGTCACAATCCGGCGCCGATTTGCATTGCTATTTGAAGCAAAGTTCGGTGTGCTCGGTTTCGGCTAAGGTCCCTGTGCGCCAAGCAAAGCTCGGCGCTTCTTGCAGGATGAGAGTTCCTGCCGAGTAAGGACTAGCCATCCACTCGTACCGAGTGTTGGCGTTGTGAAGGAGGTAAAACCGAACGACATGACGTAAGCGTACACAGGGAATCCCGCAGGCCGCAGGGAGGATGCACCCTCCCGAAGTGAATCAGCCTCGTTACTAGGACAAATGAGTGGCGACGTAGTAGTACTAGCGGAAGCCAACAAGAAGGATACAAAAGAGAATGGCGAGTATCCGGGGCACTCATCGGGGTCTCAAGCACGTGGCATGTGGGAAGAGAAGCGAACGGGAACTTGGGAGGCCCGTGGATATCCTCGCCGTAGCGTAATGGGCGGAGGTAAGGAAGACCGAGCGAGAGTGAGGCAACCTGATGTGTCCACGGGAGTCAGACCACCGCATAGTACTCTGAGACGGGCGAGCCGATCACATGGGGAAGGCGGTGGCGGAATAGCGAAGCCCGCAAAGGAAACATGGAACTGAAAGGACAGCTCAGAAAACACCTGCCAACCTCACTGCGGGGAATAGCGAGCAGAGCGCGACGTGAACCGAAAGCACGGCTGCGCAACCTGTATGGACTGCTGACTGAATCGAATCTAACCCAAGTTTCTGATGGAGTGGGTAAAATTGTGCTTAATTCGAGAAAATTC
>DAISIK010000028.1:38621-40825 GCA_036822055.1 Puniceicoccaceae bacterium | reverse complement strand
TTCATCTGACGACTTTGTACTTGTGATGCTCGCAGGGGAGAACCTGTTTCTCTCCACTTCCAAAGATCTCTTCAGCCCGACGAACGTCGCTCACAAAAGAAGCAAACTCTGTTCCGGTGAGGTCGATCGCCACCTTGTCAAAATGGACCCACTCGACGTCTCCAAGCTTCACGTGCTTTTCGAGCATTCGGGCGCCGCTCGCCACCGCCAGCATGCAACCAATCGATCCCAGATCGTGGCTCGAATAGCCCGGGATGATTCTGGGGCGCTCCGTCCTTCGGGCGAGGTGATCGTACTCCCGGATTACCGCCAAATTACAATCCTTCAAAGCGGTTGGGTAGGCCGAAACGCAATGGAGCAGGTAAATGACCTCGTTTTCCTGATAGGTGTCGAGCACATGATCGACGTACTCTCCCTCGGTAAACCCCGTTGAAACAACGACCGCCCCATGGTAGCGACTTGCCAGTTTCCGGTGATAGTCCCGGTGGTTGGATATCGTAGAAGGCACTTTGATTAAACGGGGCTGGAATCGCTCCAGTGCCTCAAAGGATGGCAAATCAAGAATCGAGCAGAACCACTCAATCTCCATCTTGCGA
Source organism: Puniceicoccaceae bacterium (assembly GCA_036822055.1). Lineage (GTDB taxonomy): Bacteria > Verrucomicrobiota > Verrucomicrobiia > Opitutales > Puniceicoccaceae > DAISIK01. Next base: position 40,229 of record DAISIK010000028.1, on the reverse strand, counting down.
CAAGTCTCATCGAGCAAATCGAGCATCCCATCGTTGAGTTCCACCCCGCGCCGGTAGGCTCCGAGGCTTTCGCCGAAAGGAGACCAATAATAACTCTCCAGCTGCTCCTGAGAATAAAAACTATCGACGTGCCGCTTCTGCACCTTGATCAAGTCCGCTCCCGCCTCTTTGGCCCGCTCAATCATCTCAACCAAACGAGCGGGATCCCCAAGGTGATTGTTAGTAAATTCAGCCACCACTAAAACCCGGTCGGGGTTTGCCAACCGGATTGGTTCAAATCCGTCGAGACCCCGCCCGCAGACAACCCGATTGAAACGATGGGGGGTGTGGGTGCTGTAGGTTTTGTCTCCTACATGGTGTAGAACCAACCGATTCCGTTTGCCGAAATAGTGGAAGAGCTGAATAAACTCTGCCTCCTGAGACGTGATGATCGCCTGCCGTTCCCGAATCTCTACGCCTGACCGATCCTCCCCGGCCCGGCTACTGGCAGAGCCTCCGACCAGCGAAAAGTCAAACCCAAGGAAGTAGACCTCGATCGGAACCCCAGAGTCCCGATGAAGGGCAAGAGCCACCTTGATCGCATTTAGCAAAACAAACGGTTCATCAAAGAATTCAGACCGTTCAAGGCGTAGCGTATTCATGTCTGCATGATTCAACTCCGCCGGAACCTTTGGCAAAACGGTGTGCGGTACCGATGGAGGCAGGGGTTGCCCGGCCAGGTAGTGCTGGCAACGGTAACCACTCTCCTGGAGCCCTGCCCTGACCCAACCCCCACTGAAGATGCCAATATGCCCGGGATGGATCTTCTCCGAATCGTTAAGATTAATCACTAATCCCGAGGGAAGCGCATCCAGAGCAATCTCATCCAGGCTGGGACCCTTGCCGATCACGAAGACTGGCGAGCTAGGCGATTGCTGGAGCAGTTGGGTGATTTCGGACATGATGGGGAGGGTTTGAAAAACTGAAACGCTGAAATGAGGAGAGTTGAGACTTTTTTTGGGTGTAGATCTGGTTCCGCTTTTCAGCGTTTCAGGATCTCAGTTTTCCGGTATTTTTTCTGATTTTGCTGACGATGGAGGTAACGATGGCTAGGAGTTCGCTTGTTTCACTGAGGAGGAAGTTTATGTCGTTCCCCTGTAACGCTGCAGTCTTCGTTGAGAAGCTCCAGCCACGGTGCTGATTCGTCTGCTTCTTGGAGAGGGCCATCTAGTTTGGAGCAGAACTCCGCATCGGATCGCGCCCGGGAGACTTCTCTGCAATGCGCGACGACCGACGATCCCAAACGCAGCAACTGGTGCCCCAAAACATCAATTTTCCGCCTTTTGCGCGGTGAATCAGCATATAACCGAACAACCCGCGAAGCGTAGCACTTTGTCCGATCCCCCAGCTCAAATGGAATCCATATTTTTCAGCATTTCAGCCTTTCAGCGGTTCAGCATTTACCAAAAAGCGATACTTCTGCTCATGCCCCAAATACGCACCACCATATGGCTTCCCATCCACCGTGACGCTCAGGCCATGCTCCAGCGCTAGGTTAAATCCTGCCAGGATGTCCCAAGACCACACCCCTTTCGGATTCTCAAAGGAGCAAAAGGAGCCGCGGATCAC
>DAISIK010000028.1:0-38521 GCA_036822055.1 Puniceicoccaceae bacterium | reverse complement strand
GAATTGTTGCCGGAGCGCTGCTTGTTTCGCTGGCGATCTCGAAAGGCGCCGGAGTTTCCAAGCCGTCACCAGTTCGACCCAAATAGGGCGGCGCAACCGAAACGGACTTGTTCTCAAAAAGCGAAGCCCTGACTTCTTCGTTCTGTCGGCTAAATGCTGAAAATTCTCAGATGGGCCACCATGGAGAAGAAAAAGGGCGATGATCGATCGTTCTTTGACAAGCTTGGCCACTGAATACCTTGGATTCTTATAGATCACAGCATGCCCGGTCAGCCAGGCAGTACGGTGTCCCCGATGGATCCAATAGGCGGCCCAGGCGGTGTCCTCAACCGTAGGAATGGCCTCGGGAAAAGGATGCTTTTCCCAGAGAGATCCAGGAATCATTCCGCAAAAGTTGGCCAAGCCTCCTACTCCCGTAAAGGTCGAAGCGTCAATGAAACTAAGCTTTTCCTTCTTGGAGAACCGTTCACTTAAAAAACGCCTCGGAACCGTAACCCCAGCAAGCGAGTGATCCTGGATTGCCGCGACCATTTTCTCGAGGGTGTCCTCTCTGACTATTTCAACATGGGAACTAAGGTTGAGAAGCAGGGAACCCCGTGCAACTGCAGCCCCGAGGTTGAGGGCTCGTGAGTAATTAAACGACTCACCCTCTGGATAATGAACGATCTTCGCCCCTACTTCGTTCAAAAGACTCTCAGACTGGTCCACGCACTGGTGGAGAACCGCTACAATCTCCCAGTCCTTGAAGGTTTGTTTCTGGATTGATTGAAGCAATCCCGGCAGCAAGCCCTCTGCATTGTGGACCCTGATAACGATGGAGACCATGGAAGCCACTTGGAACGTCAACGACCAACCATGGACCGAAGATAATTGTAGGAAGGAAGCAATTCTTGGCCGCGTTCAGCAAGTAACTCGGAGATATCGCCCAGCATTCTCACATCGCGCTGGTAAAGTATTTTCGCATAGGCCAAACTTGTCGACATGATCGAAACAATCCTAAGATCGGGCTGTTCTTCAATGTGGCATTCAAAAGGAATGCTACTATTCTTAACCGGCCAAAGACGAACTTCTGGACACTTACCCAATAAATATTCTGTATAAAGCCAAGATGCTCGCGGATGTGGCTTCCAATAGATTGTCTCTTGATCTCGACTTGATTCGATAAATCTGATGATAAGATCGTATTCCCGATCGGCCGAGAGCATACCAAACATCGCAAAGTTTGAACCCAAAATCACAGTGCCGGGTATGATCCTGTCTCTTCCAGAACAAGGCTCCAGCTTGGAAAAAATCTGCAGTGATTCCTTCAGGAATAGAATGTCTACATCCTGGAGAGAATGGTATTGAATTCCGTACGGAAGAATTCCCCAAAATTGATGAAAATCAGATAAATTTCGGATCTTTAAATCTACGTTCTTAGTCCGTGAAGCATTTCGATTAGGGAAATCTCTTAAAGCTAATTTTAATCGATCAAACCAACTTCTAGATGCATCCTTCTCGAGACGACTGAATAGCCTCTCCAGAAGCGAAACTGAATGGAGTCCGTCTTCATAGAAATTGATTTTTTCATATACCAGGTCAGGCCAACCGGTAAAATTAAGAAAATTCGATGTAAATGGAAAATAGACTTCAGAGGCACGTCTGATTGCCTTGGACACCGAGTTAGGAATCTTTCCCTCAGTGAATTCTCTAAATCGAAGAAGGATAGTCTCAACCCCAATGTTTCTGAAGAAAGCTTCACAGGTTTGGAACATATCTCGTTCATTCCCTCTTTGCACAAAGACTACAAGGGAAAGATCATTCTGGCCTCGAGATGCACTCCGAATAGCTGCGAGTCCGACCACGGCCTGCCAACTACCAATCACGAAAAGTATCTTCACTTCGTGAATCCCCTTTGCTAGAACAAAATTTTACCTTCGGTACACCACATAAAGTTGCTCCCCGAAACCTGGAAAAAGTTTTGGGGCGATCCACATACCCGCGGATGAAAGGATTTCCCAGAAAAAGATCCCGGATTTGAATAATCTTCCCCTTTTCAGGCGTTTAAGATCCCGGAGCCGTCTTCGCAGGGGCTTGATCACGTAATTTCTCGGCTCGTAAAGAAGGTTTCCATTATAACCGACTTTCACATTGGTTCTAAGCTTAAACCGCTCTCCAAGCTCCTTAAATGCCTTTGGTGTCCAAGCTAATAGATGCCGGGGAGGGTCCCAGCAGAAGACTGAATCCGGCTTGAGGAGCAGCTTCAACCGCTGCCATCTGCTCGGAATATAAGCTCCCCAAAGTTTATAGTAGCGAAGAAAGTGGGTTGGACGAAACCATTTTTCAATGCTGCGAGCATTCGGCGTAGCAAGAATGAGTTTACCGTTTGGTGTCAGCTTTTCCAGGAGTGACTCAAAATTCCTTTCGACCTCGTTCCAATGCTCCACGACGTGAAAGGAGAATATCACATCGAACTGGCGGTCCTCAAGAGCGGACCAATCGCATACTCCCTCCCGAAGATTGAAGTTCTCCACTCCAAACCGTACCGTATCACTGTCGTAGTCAAATAGTGTAGCTTCTAGTCCAAGGGATTCGGCTGCCACGCAATAGATCCCCGCACCCCCTCCGTAGTCTAAAAAGGTTTTGCTACTAAACCGTTCTCCTGAACCATCGCTTAAGAAATACTCCAAGCTCTTCGCAATCGCCGGGAGAGGCTGTTTCATTAGCTCGGGAGTACTACGCTTAAAATCAAAGCCCTGATAATACTCAACCAACTCGTCAGCGGTCGGCATATTCTCGGTCTGCACAAGTCCACAGTTGAGACACTTTGAAACTTGAAAACCTTTTGGTTTATCAGTTCGGAACTCTTTTTCTAGGGATCTACAAGCTGGACATTTGGGCATTTTTGAAGAATCAGGGATTTTAAGCCAAACTGTTGGTAAGCCTTAGCGCATCCTTCCCTAAATGAGTCGCAATCCTGCGAGTGCCATCCCGATCCCAGGGATTCTGGATTCTCTTTTGAACATGTTCCACAATATCCTCCGATGCATTATCGTCGGGTAGAGATTCAAATTCCCTTTCTTCACTGTACTCAAGAACCCGTTGAAGACTTCTGGTTTTGTGGGCGTTTGAAGAGAGGAAGACGCATGGCGTCCCATTCAGCGATGCCAAAATTGAAGGGTGGTACCGGCCAGACACAAACATGGAAGCCCTTCCAAGAATCCCGCAGCCCAACCTCACCGGTATTCGTTCAGGAACCAGAGGAAGCTCTAAATCCCTGCAGACTCTTTCGAGAAAGCGATCTCCGCCGCAGGTCACCACGCAAACAATTGGAAGGTCGAGGTTTTTCAGCTTCGATGCTAATCCAAGGTATGATTGAAACGCACTTTCTTGATCCCAAGCGGCGGATGAGCTTCCACCGAGGGCTATAAAAGGTTTGCTTAGGTCAAAGTCTTTGATGCCGCGAAGATTTTCCCGTCCAAATGGCATGTGATCGCCTAGCATTCCACGAGCATTTTCAAGATAACGTGAAGCATCGCTGCACCATGAAAAAAGTGCATCAGGTATAAAATCAGCATTCCTCTTTCCTCCGAGTTCTCTATACAAATCAAGTGAATAGGGGTCCCTGAAACATAGATAGTCACAGGCTTCGAAGAGCTTGAAGGTTTGCTCCTTGGACTCTAAATTGGTTCCCGTCTTCGGACATGGTGAAAGCATCCCATTGACAACGAAGGTTCTCTTGCGGCGGTACTGAGCATATCCAACCATGAAGTTAAAAAATAAATGGTCCCTCCGTGGTGGAGATGAAAGAATATACCCTCCTTCTCCATTCACGACTATTCCATCACACTGGTCAACCCAATGCTTTATCTTTTGAAGGTGCTTAAACTTGCCAAAGATCTTTTCGAAATTTGAGATACTCTTATCAGTATCAATGGAAATAAAATCATCTTTCACTCCGAGACGTTTTTTGACGCCTTTGCTCCCGTCAGAAAAGACTCGATCAATCTTCTTCAGTATTCTCGTTGGTCCCCTTCCACCCCAGCTTATCGGGGTCATATCCCATTGGCCGACTTCTCGGCCTTTGATGACACCGATAATTTCGTGTTCCTTACTCACTATTTCGCTAAGGGCAATACTTGTTGCCCGACAGCCCCAGTTTGATCGGTCAGAATTGTCCCCGACGTACAGAATCTTCATCCAAAAATATTAAGTTCCATTACAGGCTTAAACGTGACTTTCAAAATCTACCAATCAAAGGTTCGATGAGATTCCCTACAGCTGAATCGGATCATAGCCACTTGCTTTTCCAACCTCTTGGAAACTGTACAATGGCTTTACCTCAAGGTATTTTATCATCTCATTCCCCGATTTGTTCAAAAACAAGTCTACGCTATAATGGCCGTCTTTCAATTGAGGTATCCGGACATCCTCGCTGATGATCGTTTTTCCGGGACCTAATCTGAATATTTTTCCATGGTTAACGGATTGATATTCGGCAATGTACTGGCCGTCCACGGTCTTAACTCGAAGCCTGAGAGCAACATTTTCAATTAACTCGGAAACATTGATACTCAGCCTTACCCTCAGATGCCTGTCTTCAAGCTGACAGCAGAGTTGTTCTCTTGAGCTGCTTAATCGAGCATCGGCCCAAAAATTTGAATCAGGGTCTCCTCCCAATCGCGCAAAGATCTCTTTAATTTTGGCTATCGATCCGGATTCAAGATTCTGCCCCTTTTCCAGAAGAATTCCGCGGGTACATATCCTTTCAATCTGATCATAGTTGTGGGAGACAAAAATGACTGCACATTCGGATAATAGTTCAGAGATTTTCCTCAAACAGCGTTGCCTGAAGCTAAAGTCTCCGACGGCGAGGACTTCATCAATGAGCATGACATCTGGCTTTACCGAGCTGGCGACGGCAAAACCCAGCCGCACTTTCATGCCAGACGAATAGTTTTGAACCGGGCTCTCCATGAACTCCTCCATTTCTGCAAAGGCCACGATCTCATCATATTTGGCATCGATCTCTTTTTTCGAGAGGCCATAAACTGAGGCCGCGACGTATACGTTTTCTCTGCCAGTAAGGATAGGATTGAACCCGGCTCCCAAAGCAATTAGCGCTCCGACCCGGCCCTGGATTTCAATTTGGCCTTTGTCTGGCTTGATCAGCCCGTTCAGCATCTTCAATAGGGTAGTCTTCCCCGCTCCATTGCGGCCGATCAGTCCAAGACACTCCCCTCGGCGAAGCTCAAATGAGATATCCTTATTTGCCCAAAATTCCCGCTTTCGAAGTTCGGAGGCATCCAGTCCCCTTCCGCGCAGGTCATTCCAAACATCCTGGACGCCGTAGAAAAGAGACCGTTTGAGGTCCTTGCAAAACCGTTTGCCAATGCCCTCAACTCTGATCAAGACCTCTCCAGTCCCGACCGAAGGATCCGGCTCGAAGACTGTTCGCTCACCCGGCAAACTCGATCCAATTTCAAGATTCTCAATCATCCCCGAACAACAATTTCAGCATTTCAGCATTTACCAGAGTCTCTCAACTTCACATCCCGAGGCGTGCAATGACGTGAGGTAGCGCAACGCGGAAAATCGTCCATCCGCAAAGAAGTAGAAAACAAAAGGCGACCAGGACCAAAATGGCATGGCCAAGCATGGTGGGAGGCAAGCCCAGGGCGAACTCCCGTGCCGTAACAAGGACCGGAGTGACCGGATTAAGAATTTGCAGAAAGGCCACCTTCCCTTCGCTCGCGAGTGGGAAAACCACCGGTGTGACAAACATCCAGAAAGTGAGGAAAAGCATCAGTGCCATGTTCACGTCCTTGAACAGCATCCCCAGTGGCGCAATCAACACGCCGATCGCGTAGCCAATCAACATCAGTGCCAAAACGGAGAGCGGAAAAAAGACCGTATTGGCCGTGAGGCTCATCTCCGGGTAGGCAAAATAAAAGTAGACAAGAGCAGGAATCAGGATCGTAAGTCGAATGGTAAAGTTAATCACCGTTAAGCCCACCCCCGCCAAGAGGAGCGCTTCCTGGGGAAAGTTGATTTTTATGATCATCTGCTTGCTTGCCGAGACAACTTTCAACGGTCCCTGCACGGCGTCCGCAAAGGTCTGCCACATGAGGGTTCCGATCAGAATAAAAGGAAGGTAGGGTATGACATCCTGCTCGGTGCTGAAAGCCTTGCCACTTCTCAAAAACAGAAAGAGCGCGGTCGTCACCAAGGGGGGCAAAAATGCCCAAAAATAGCCGAGCGCACTTTGGCGGTAGAGCGCCTTAAAATCCCGCAACGCAATTTGATAGGCGAGACCGCTGGATCTCCCAGCATCCCGAATCATATCGCGGAAGAAGAGCCGAGGATTCTTGAGGGCCGGGTCTGGACTATATCTACGAGATTGCATTCGGATAATGCTGAAATACTTGAGGAAAGGCTGGAAAACTGAAACGCCGAAAAACTGAAAGGTGCAGAAGATATGTCGAAGCTGATAATCTATAATACTGAAAGAACGAGTCCCTCTTTCAGCCCCAATATTGGCATCGTGTTTATCGCCATTTCAGCATTCGAAAGATCGTCTGTATGACCATTTCAGTTTTTCAGCTTCTCAGCTTTTTTAAAATCTCCTCCGCGATTTCGCGGACCGCGCCCTCCCCTCCTTTGGCTCGACAGATGTAGTCGGCTTTGGATTTGACGGCGCTTTGGCCGTCGGCAGGCGTGGCGGTGAGACCGACTCTGGCGAAAATAGTGAGGTCATTGATATCGTCGCCGATAAAAGCGACTTGATCAGCCGAGAATCCGGTTTCGACAAGGATCTTGTCGAGTTCCTCGGCTTTGTTTTTCGCACCTTGGACCAGGAAATCGACGCCTATTTTTTTAGCACGTCGAGCCACCAAAGCGGTATCTTCGGAAGTAATGATTCCTACTTTGATGCCCGATTCCCGAAGCAAGCGAAGCCCAACTGCATCTCGCGTATTAAACTTTTTTAATTCGTCACCATTCTCGGAATAGTACATCCCGGCATCGGTCAGGACACCGTCAACATCGGTCAGGAAAAGGCGCACCCGCGAGAGTGCCTGATCGAGATTCCGTGAACGGGCAGTCTCTCCAGCCAACGTTCCCTCAGCCTCAGCCCTTTTGCCCAAAATTTGGCTTAGATACTCCCAGTCGTGGGGCTCATCGAGCTCCACATAGGTCTCCTCTGGCATTTCCCAGAGGGCGGTTTTTCCATAGAGACGGTTGCGATGCTCGAGCAACCCTGCCCGGGGCGTGATGTAAAAAGCACCGTTCTCGACCAAATATCCGTCAAATTCCTGCCGACGCGGACGATGGCTCGGTTGGTAATTGACCGCTTCTGCCAGACCGTCTCTCGCCTCCCGCCAAATAAAGCGTTTTTGACGAACAACGGAAAGGAGCGTTTCGGCCCCACTAACATCTAACTTCAGAAGGGCTCCCGTAAGGTCCGATGCAGTGGTCAACGGTGAAGTAGCCTGCATCAGCACCATCCGTTCAAACGATTCGGTCTGGGCAAATTCCAGCATAGCCGATTCGGTTGATGCGGTATCTGTAGCAGTAGCCTCCGAGCGGCGGAAAAGCCTTACTTTAGGCAATCTGAGCTTCTCGACTGCCTCACCGATTTGATCCGAATCGGTGCTGACGACCACTGAATCGATTAAGTCACACTGAGACGCAGCCTCGAGCACCCAAGCTACCAAGGGCTTGCCAGCAAGGGGACGGATGTTTTTCCCCGGAATCGATTTCGACCCTCCCCGGACCGGAATAAAGGCAATGGTGGACACTGGGAATGGAAGCTGAGAAGCTGAAATACTGAAATACCGAAAGGAAGATCCTTGGTGGCAGCCCCTGATTGGTTCACGTCTGCCTAACCAAATTCAGCTTTTGCCAGAGCTTTTCCTATATTTCAGCTTTTCCCGCTGGACTTGTTCGACGGGTAGGAGTTCTTCCCGTTTGTAGGCGAGCGACTTACTGACGTTGCGCAAGTCGCGAACCAGCCTGCGCAAACCGTCGGGCTCCAGGGAGGCCGAGTGGTCGGTTCCTTTCCAAGTCCGATCGAGCGTGTAGTGGCGCTCCACCCAGCTGGCCCCCAGAGTCATCGCTGCGATGTCGGCGGCAATACCCAGGTGATGACCGGAAAAGCCTATTTCCTTTACCCTAGACCCGAAAGTTTCGATCAGCCGGGTAATCTCGCACAAACAAATGTCCTCAAAGGCGACTGGATAGCCGGAGGTGCAGCTGTAAACGACCAAGCTTTTTGCCCGTCCCCGTTCTTCAAAGAATGAAACCACCTGTTCTTCCTCCTCCTGAGTCGTCATTCCAAAAGAGAGGTGAATGTCGCCTGCATAGTGATCCGCCAGATAGCCTAGCATTTCGAAGTGAAGATTGCAGGCACTGGGGATTTTCAAAAAGACCGGGTTTAAGGTCGCCATTTCCCTGGCCGAGGTCGTGTCCCAGACGCTGGTACTGTAGGTTACCCCCATCTCTTCGCAGAAATCCTTTAATCGGCGATGCTGCTCAACGTCGAACTCGAGAAACTCACGATGGGCCCCGTAGGTGTCCCCGTAGGCGTGCATCGGATTGGGGTGAGGCGCTGCATACTGTTCCGGAGTGAGCAGCTCGCGGGCATGTCGCTTTTGAAACTTCACCGCATCTACTTTGCAGAAAATCGAGGCGATTTTGATCATCTCCAGAGCAGTTTCCATTTCCCCACGGTGGTTGCAGCCGATCTCAGCGATGACCTTGGGAGCGTTTTGGGATTCGTTTGTCTTCATATGGTAGTTTTCGGTAGCGGGAGGATTGGGTGAGATACTTGAGGGAAAGAAGTTTGGACGCGGTTTCTTGATACGCTCCCGCACTTGGATGATCCGTTTGCCTTGCGACCTCCAAGTGCATCTGACCCCTTCTTTACGGGGTCTTTACACCGCCCGATGCTGGGAGACGGACTTCTTCTTTTCAAGAGAATGTTCATTTTTTTTTGAACTTTTACGCGAAGACTTGGCGTCTTTTAACTCCAACCCTCGCTCTGGATTTGCCCCGGCCAGCAAGCTTGACCCAAGCAGCGCAATCAGCCCGGAAGTTGCGACCAGAATCGATCCGCTGAGGAAGAGAAGCTCCCAAAATGAGTGAACCACTAAACAGCAGATGGTCGCCAGAAGCATCCAGTCAACGAGCTGGAATTTTCTCAGGTGCCAGGTGTAGACAACCAGCCAGAAACCGATGATTCCCAAGAGAGGGAGAATTCCAACCTTCCCCAGTTCGACCAACCATTGAAGGGGGTCATTGTGAGCGGCAACCATGTGAGTGACGAGGTAGGTGTCGCCCCGGCGGTGGCGGTTGAAGCCGAGGTTAAGCTCCTTGAGTTTATCCTGATGGAGCGCTGAAAGGTGCCGATAGCTGTCTGCACCAAATCCAAAAGTTGGCCGCTGCTCGTGAAGGTACCAGGAATACCGATCGCCGATGATCCTGGCCACTGCCGAGCTTTCCTCCCGGATGTTGACGAGGTCTATCCATCGTTCCTTAACTCGCCCCTGCTGAAGACTGAGCACGGCTATTCCCCCAATCGCCAGGGGAACCAAAGCAATCAGGCCGAAATTGAGCCACCGGTGTTCAACTCGCTTTCGGAAAAGGTTGATGAAATTAAACCCGAAGAAAATGGCGAAGAGCACCCCGGCACCCATCCAGGAAGCCCGCGACATCGAAGAGACCGCCGCCACTGCTGCGAGGCTCCCCGAAAAGACTAAAAAGATTCGGAAGCCAAAGTCACCCATCCAGCGAAGGCCCAGTTCGCGATGGCGGAGGAAAAAGACGGCTAGCGTCACCCCCAGATTAAGGTAGAGGAAGGCCCCCCCATGATTGCGGTAGTAAAAACTCCCACTGAAGTCTCTCCCCGACCAATACCTCGTCCAGAGCAGTTTATTCGTGCCGTCGATTTCCTGAAGTAGTGTGACCACCGAGTAGACAAGCCCATTGGACAGGAAAAGAACGAGAATCAAGGCCACCACCTTTCGACGGCGGACTCCGATCCAGATTGCCAGGACAAGGAGCCAGGCAGCCAGGTAGCGCTCGATAAAGGAGAAAGGGTTGCCAAAATCGTCGGGAGCCTGAATCGAGGTTGGCCAACCATCCCTCGGCAATAGCCCCTCGTTGGTTAGCCACCAGACTGGCCGCTCCCGCACCAATCCCTGAACCAACTTGAACTCAGGGTTGATCGCCTGGAGGTAGGCGTACCCAAACAAAAAAATCCCAAACCAAAATGGGGGAAAAAAGAGGAGGTGCCGGAGAATGCCGCCCAGGGTGTCCTGTCCCCCAAAAATCCGAACCAGCAGGGTCACCCCGAGAGCCAGCCCCCCGGACCCGATCTGCCACTTGCGGGTGTCAGCCTCCACTCCGCCAAAGCTCCAGGCGGTCAGGATCATGGCGAAACCGATCACCAGCACCACAATCCATTCATCCCAGGCGAGGCGGGAAGGCCCGTCTGATTCCGGTCCCAGGTAGGCGCCCTCTCTGGGCCTTAGTCGGGGCTCGTCCGCAGCCTCCCCTCCAGCTCCTCCTCGCTTCAACTCAACCACCATTCAAACGCCCTTGCATTGATTTCTTCGCCAGAGACCGGTGACCGCTCAACGAACGAGTTTGCTCAAAAGGTTAAGGGGGAGATTAGCCCGATTGGCCCAGGCCCTCATGCTTCCGATCCGCTTTTTTAAAAAATCGCTCTCGGCGGCCTCGCCGGTGGCCAGCTTTTGAATCATTTCCCTCCCCCGCGCGAAATCCGGCTCAAGCCGGTTTTGAAAGACACCGGAGAGAATAGTGCGCAGACTGAGCACCGGGCGGTAATAGTCCCGACGATCCCCCTCCACCTTCTGGACCTCCACCGCCCCAAGGTCGCGGAGGACCTGGAGCCCCTGACTAACGGCTCCTTTGGATATCTTGAGGAGATTATGAATGTCATCCAAACAAAGGGACTCTTCCACCGCGAAGAGTATCCCGTAAACCTGGCCGACCGACTTCGGCAGCATCAGCATCCGGGCATAGTGGACACAGACACAGATCAACTCCTGTTCCTGGGTTGAGAGCGGCCTTCCTTCCACCTTTTCCATGAGCACGGGACTAGACGATGATGTCATGCATTCTTAGGATTCCCACCAACCTGTCAGCTGCATCCGTGACAGGCAAGACATAGACCTTTCGTTCCCGCTCCATCTCATCGAGGGCATCTCCGAGGCTGGCGTCGAGGTTTATGCACTTCGGTGCCGAGGTCATCACCGTCTCGATAGGATCTTCCAAGGCTCGTTTTTCCAGAAATGCCCGGCGGACATCTCCTTCGGTAAGGATGCCACCGATCCGGCCCGTGTGGTCAACGACAACCGCTGCCCCATAACCCGAATCGGAAAGCACTTTGACGGTCTCGCCGAGGGTGGCTCCGGGAGGAACCTTCGGCAACCGCTGGGTTTGCATCACATCCTTCACCCGAAAAAGCAGACGCCTCCCTAGAGTCCCTCCGGGGTGAAAGACCGCGAATTCCTCAGCCGTGAAACCGCGCGCCCGCATCATTGCAGCAGCCAGCGAATCTCCGATCACCAGAGCCACCGTGGAGCTAGTCATCGGGGCGAGACCAAGGGGACAAGCTTCACGGTTGATGGTAGCATCCAGAAGTCGATCCATTTCAACGGCCAGAGGGGTATCAATCGCTCCAAACACCCCAATCAATGGCGCACCGATGCGGCGGATCGACGGAACCATCCGTGACAATTCCGGGGTATTGGCACTGTGGGAAAACATCAACACCGCATCGTCCGAGGAAATGATTCCCAAATCACCATGAAGCGCTTCGCCTGCATTGAGGAAAACTGAGGGGCTACCGGTGCTCGCAAAAGTAGCCGATACCTTGTGGGCAATGATCCCGGATTTCCCAATACCGGTGGCTACGATTTTGCCCCGCCGTTGAATCAGTAAATCCACGACCGCATCAAACTGGGGGCGGATTCTGTCAAGCGTCCGCCCGAGGGCGTCGATCTCATTCTCGAAAACTGCTTGTGCTGACTCAAAATGCCGCATCGTTTTAATTTCTCTGGTGGACCTCTAAGGGCACGACCGGCCAGCAAGCAGTCGACCTTGAGTCCTTGGATTTGGCACCCTTCACCCCACGGAAGCTGTACCGTTCATGGATTCAGCTCAACGAGAATCTGCAGATACTCTCTGCCTAAATTGCCCGGGGTCGGTGCCTCGCTTTGCTCTTACCGGCCATTCTGGCGAGTGGCAGCACCCACTTCAGCCCCCCTTGCTACGGGTTAAACGTCCAATGAGAACTCCGGCAAGGACTAGTTGCAGCGGATGGTAGCAGAGAAGGGGCATCAGAACGGCAGCCGGAGCAAGGCCGGTATTGGAGACGGCCAGAATCGAGGTAATCAGGGGGAAGCCAGTGGCCAGGGATTTCTGTCCCCCGCAAAAAAGCGCACTCACACGGGTGGCCCGGTCGACTTTAAGGAGCCCGGATCCAAACCAAACCAGCACGTTGGCCAAGAGCAAGAAGCCGCCAGCCACCAGGAGCACGACCACGAACTGATGAACGGGCAGCCCGTCAAAAAAACCGGTTGTTATGCTCTTGGCAAAAGCGGTGTGAACGAGAAAGAGGATTATCCAGTTCGGTACCGGCTTCAAACGTTGACCGACTAGAGCAGCAGCCTTTGGCGCAATGGAGCGGATCCCCTGGCCGAGCACCAGCGGGAAGATGATAAGCAGACCGAGGGTTCTGAAAAGAGGGCCAACCGGAATCGCTGCCTCCATCTCCACCGCAAAATAGCGGATCGCAATCGCCGGCACGATCAAGACAGCGAGCAGGTTGGAGGCTATCGAAGAAAAGATGGCCGTAGGAACGTTGCCACCAGCCACTGCCGTGAAAGCCACCGAAGAGGCGATGGTGGTTGGCAGGATCGCCAAGGCCCAGAATCCGAGTCGAAACTCGGGAGCGATCCATGAACCCACTATCAATAGCCACCCCCCCAGCAGAAGAGGAAATCCCAGAAAATTCCACCCAAGCACATAACCATGAACCCGGAGGGGACGGTAGCCGCGGACCAACTCCCCCGTTTTCATCGAGAGGCCCTGCAGCAAAAAGATGAACCATACTCCAAACTTGTTGGTAAACTCCGGATAGAAAATCCCACCGGGAGATCCCGGCTCCGGAAAGATGAAGGCGAGAATGACAGCCAATAGCAGCCAACCGGTATAGCGCTGATTTTTTAGAAATTCCCGCATTGGCCGATGATCTTTAAGGGGACACTTGCTTCAACATTCTGGAAGAGAAACTGAACTCCGCTGAACTCGCCACCCGGCAACTGAAAAGGAATGGTCAGGGCGGGCAGCCCCGCCAAACTCCCTATCGCCGTTAGGCCCAGCAACCGCTCTCGCATCGCGGCAGCTTCTTCAGCACTTCGCGGAGCTGGTCCCGGAGAAATCGGAAGGGCAAGAAAATCGTTGTGTGAAAACCACTCCTCAAACCACACCCGAATTAGTCGGCGGGTCTGCTCCGCCTCATTGATCTGCTGGCTTGCCCAATGGCGGCCACGATCGATCCGACTCCAAACTGCCGGGTCATAAGAGTCCTGATACCGATCCAGCCAACTTCGATGAACTGCATAAGCCTCGCGACTCTGCAAAACGTTGAAGGCCATCACTGACTTCTCCATCAGCTCGGAAAAATCCCTGTGCCCGCCCTGCAAATCGCAACCAAAGGGCCGCCCTACCCTTTTCAAGCCATCCCGGATCGAATCTTCGATTCCGTGTTCAGGAGACCAGAGTACTCCTTCCAGATCGCGACTGGCCGCACCCACTTCAGCCCCAAACCAGGCCTTAATGGATTGAGCCATCGCCTCGGCACTTCCGGCGAACCAACCAACCGCATCAAAACTTGGTGCGAGGGGAAAACAACCTTCCGTCTCATAGCCCGGCACCCAGCGTACGCCGTAGATCCCACACCAGGCGGCCGGCACCCGAATTGATCCTCCGGTGTCCGTTCCCAGGGCCAGGGGTAGAATGCCCTTGCCGACCAGGTAGGCTGATCCACTGCTGGAGCCCCCACTCAGTCGGCCCGGCAGACGCGGATGCGGGCAGTTTCCAAAGTGAGGATTTTCTCCGGTTAACCCGTAGGCAAATTCATTCATCTGGGCCCGCGCCACACAAACAGCACCGACCTTCTCAAACCTCTGGACGCAGGCCGCCGTTGAGGTGGCCAGTTCCCCACCCGCCGGGGGGACCAAGGAGGACGAACGGGTTCGCTGTCCCGCGACATCAAACAGATCCTTGGATGCAAAAGGAACACCCAGCAGCTCCCCCGAAGATAACAGAGGTCGATCCAAATCCCACGAGGCGATCACCTTTGTATCCGTTTCTTGAATACAATGTTGAAAACGCTGCTCAAGTTCCCTTTTCCAAGCAACCTCATCTTTTTGATAGAGCTGCTGCCAATAAGCCATCTCCTCCGCAGCCTTCAATCCGATCCTCCCCGCTTCACCCATCGACCGGCCGGTTCTCCGAAAGGCTCGCCCTGCCGCAAAACCGCATTCCCCCTCAGCCAAAAAGAATCCACCGCAAAAGAGAGTTTAGCCCCCAGGTAGGGAGAGGCTCGGTGCCGAGTAAGGAGATCCCCTTCCGTCACCTGGACAGGTTCCGGCAGTTTTTCAAGGAGCATGAAGTCAGCGTCCTTGCCCACCTTGAGATAGCCCTTGCCTTCCAGTCCAGCTCTTCCCGCTGGCCTTTCCGCAAAGGCAGCCTGGAGCATCGCCATCTTGCTGGCATCCTCCAAGCCGACCTGCTCCATGAGGAGCAGGTTTCCGTGTTGGATCCCTGCAATGCCTCCCCACGCCTCGAAGAAGGATCGGCCAGCTTTCATCTCCGGAGGGCTTGGTGAGTGATCGGATCCAACTGTCTCGATCGCCCCCGCCCATAGATCGTCCCAGAGGGCTCGCATCACAGCCGGTGGGCGAAGCGGAGGAGCACATTTAGCCACCGGACCAAGGCGACTCGCATCATTCGCATTGAGCAGCAAATAATGGGGACAAGTCTCGCAGAGGATGTCCACCCCGGCAGCCGCCAAAGCTCTGACCACATCCACTACCTCGGGGGAACTGACATGAACAATCGTCAGCGGGCAGCCCACCTCGCCTGCTATCTCTCCAATTGATCGGACGGCCGCCATCTCAGCTTCCACGGGCCGGGAACGCAGCCAATCACGGGCCGTTTCCTTCCCGGACAAGCAACGGGCGCACTGCCGCAGAACTCCCGGGTCTTCAGCATGGACGGCCAGTCGCAAACCTGTGCCCACCATCCGCTCCATTCCCCTGCGGAGGGTCGGGAGGTCAGCGTTCTCAAACTCGGAAACACCACTCGGAGAAAAGAAAGCTTTGATTCCCATCACCCCGTCCTCAATCAGCCACGGCAGCTCATCCTCATTCCCTGGGACCAACCCACCCCAGAATCCATAGTCGACGAAGGATTGCCTGGCTACAACCTCTGCTTTCCGGCGAAGCGCCTCCCGGTTCACGGTGGGGGGTATGCTGTTCAAGGGCATATCCGCAACGTAGCCGATTCCCCCGGCCGCCGCTGCCTGGGTCCCAGTTGCGAAACCTTCCCAATCCGTCCTCCCCGGCTCGTTGAAATGAACGTGCAAGTCAACTGCTGCTGGTAGAGCGTAGAGTCCCGTTGCCCTCTCCTCAACCTCACCTGGAGAGGCAGCCAGGTCCAACCCAATTTCGGCAAAGCACCCATTTGAAATGCGAAGATCGTTCTCCGCCCAGCGGTCCCCCTGCAGCATCCTGACCTGACGAATCAAGCGGTCCATCGATCCTCCCGCTCATCAATCTTTCTCACGGCCAGAAAGAGGGCTCTCAAGGCAGCGGCGCAATCTTCTGCGCTGGCAAACTCCTCCGGGTGATGGCTCAGACCCTTCAAACAACGGACCGGAACCATGCCGACCGGACACACCCCGGCGACTTTCATGGCATCGTGGCCAGCCCCGCTAAACATCCTCAGTCCCCGGCCCCCGCTCTCGGCTACCGCTTCCGTTAGAATCTCCACGATCGCTTCATCGCATGGCACTGCATCCACTTTGTGGATACAATTGACGGCCAAGTTGAGACCCCGCTCCTGTGCGATCGCCTCAAGCTGACTTTTAAGGGTTTCCAGAAGTTGGTCCCTCCGCTCCGTTTCCGGATGCCGGAGATCAAGGGAAAAGACGACCTCACCGGGAATCACGTTGGACGCTCCGGGGAGAACCTCGATTTTACCCACCGTGGCCATCACCCGGGCATCTACTTCAAAAAGATTTTCCACCGCCAGGATCATAGCTGCCGCACCGCTGAGAGCGTCTTTTCTGAGAGAACGGGGCGTGGTTCCGGCATGGCCGGCCTCTCCCCGCAAAGAAACCCGATACCTGGCCTGAGCGGCAATTCCATCAAAAACCCCAATTGCTTCTCCCTCCGCCTCCAGGACCGGCCCTTGCTCGATGTGGACTTCCAGGTAGACGTCTTTGGCCCGGATCCAAGGGTCGGCAGTGAGCAGGTCCTCGGGAGATCCGCCCCGCTCCCTGAGCCAGGTTTCAAGAGTCTTTCCCTCAGCATCGGTCAAGTATAGCAGGTTGGGGTCGAACTGGCCGGAGAGAAACGCACTCCCCAAAAAGGTGCTCTGGAACCGCACGCCCTCTTCATCGCAAAAAGCGATGACACTCAGCGGGTGCCCGGGCTGGAGACCGAGTTCCCGGTGCAATTCCACCACCCCTAGGCCCACCAGGATGCCAAGTACCCCGTCATAGGAGCCCGCATTGATCACCGTATCATAGTGAGAACCGAGATGGATTCGTCGCGATTCCGCACTCAAACCGCCTCCCGGATAGAGGCCGACCACATTGGAAAATGGATCCTCGAAGGTCGCCATCCCAGCGGCTCGCATCCACTCCCCAATCCGTTCAGCGGCCTGGTTTGCCGCCGGGGAGAAGACCTTTCGCTCCAACCATTCTTCTCGCTCCGACAATTGCCTAAGCTCCTCAATACGGGACTGGATTCGGACGGCCGCCCCCTCGAAAGCCTCCCTCATGATGACACCGTCCATGGTTGATCGGATCTCAACTTCCCCGGTAGGTCGAGAAGCTCCAGGGTGAGGCCAAAAGCGGCACATGGTAACCCTCGTCGGCCAGCAGCCCTACCTCAATCCTCACCTTGCCCAGGAAGGGAATCTCCGGGAGGTCGACGCCCTTTGCTCGAAAGTAGGCCGCCACGTCAAAGGTCAGCCGGTAGCATCCAGTGATCAGGGCGCCCCCTTCGAGGAGTGGCGCGTCGGTACGGCCCTGAAGGTTTGTCTCTCCGGAACTGATCAGTTCCCAGGTATCCTCACCAATCGCCCGCTCGAGCGACCAGGAGACACCGGCCGCCGGAATGCCGTGGTAGGTATCGAGAACGTGGGTACTTAATTTAGCTGGCATCGGAGGCAAGGGTGCAGATTCGATGCCAGCCAATCCGGGCGATTTGGACGAGGCAAGCCCAACGTTCCTCTTCCCCGGATGAATTCAGCCGCGCCTCCAGGATGGGCATAACCTCCTCGGCCCGGTGTTCGCTGACACAGAGAATAAAGGGGTGCCCGAACCGTTCTCGATACCGCTCGAGAGCTGCCCGCAACTCGTCGAGTTCTTTATCTCCCATCTGACCAAATCCTGCCTTTTGCTGCTCTCGGCGCGAAGCCTCGCTAAGCTCTGAGAGCGTCTCCAGCTTTGCGGCGAGGTCGGGATGGTTGCAGATCAGCTCCAGTTGTCGGATCCCATCCAAACCGAACAAGACGGCCTCGGCTGTCGCCTGCATTCCCTTGACCGAGCGAAAGGGCCGCCGCTCGGCCACCAGATCCATCACCCATGGTGCAAATTCAAAAACGCTTCCGAAAACATTCAGAAAATCGGCCGCCGCCAAATGATTGATCTGCCCGATCGTTAACTTTTCTCCGTTGCTCATCTTCACGGCTCAAGGGGGGCTGAAGCTCCTTCCTTGAAGGACCTGAAGTAGGCCTCAAAGCGGTCGGCAAAATTAAAAACTGCTATCCCTCCAAAGACGAGGACCACCCCGAATACGCGACCCCACCCGAGCGATTCGTTGAGCACCAGAGCCGCACTGAAGACGGCTACCGGTAGCTCGATCGAGGCAAGCACTCCACCGAGGCTGCCCCCCACAACCGGCAGACCCTTCATCAGGGTGAAGACCGGGAGGATCTGCCCGATTCCGCCGAGCAGGAAGAGCAGCACCCAGAAACGAGCGCCCAAGCTACCATCAGTGTACCAGAGGCTCGGATAGGCCAAAACCAACAGAACCGTGCCGGCCAGGCCTATCGAGCATACCATGAACGAACGCAGATAGAGATTACTGTAGACCGCAACCTTGGGAGTAAGCACAAATACCGCGCCGTAACAGCAGGCCGCCAAAACGGCTGCTCCGGCCGCCTTGAGGACGCCCGGTTCGTTGAGGGAATTCAGTAGCCCGGTCGCAAAAACAGCGCCCAACAAGATCAGGCAGATGCCAAAGATTTTGGTCCCTCGCAGCGGTTCCTTTCCACTCAGCCAGGAATATCCGTAAACCATGGGCAAATATAGAAACATGAGGGTAGCCCCGATCGCCACCGGGCCGAGGCTAAAGGCGAGGAAAAGAAAGTTCCCCAAGCCAACCGTCGCGATGCCGATCGCTACCAGCCAACCCCACTCGGCTAATCCCCTCGGCCCCCCTCCCTGGAAAAAACGCTTCCCGAAGCTCCCAAAGAACAGACTCGAAATGGCCACCTCAAACATGAAGATTTGGGCGAACGAATATCCTTCGGCCAAACCGAGCTTGATCAGCACGCCATGCAGTCCCCAGCAACAACCGCTCGTCAGGACGAGGGCCACCCCTGTCGCGTGAGAAGGGCTTTTACTCAAAGAATTGGTCCTCCGGAACCCATGGCGGAGCGCAGGTGACCAGCATGACGAGGGGCTCTGAGCTCTGGTTTTCAATCGAGTGCCACTGGCCGCGCAAGATGGCAACCGCCTCCCCTTCGCCGATCATTTGCTCCTGACCGTCGAGGGTCATCAGCCCAGCCCCACTAATGAGATGGTAGGTCTCCTCCGTCTTTCGATGAAAGTGGGGCTTCACCTTGGTCCTCGGGGGGATCGTGATGTGAGCGATACTGAGAGAGTCCAGCCCGGATGCCTTTGGCCCCAGAAACTCGCGAATCACCGCCCCGTCATGGTCGGTGAAGGTTGGGCAGTCATCAATTTTTGAAATGTTCATCAATCGCCTCGCGATAAGCAATTTGGCTGCCAGTCTCCCTCAAATCAATGAAGTCCGATCACTGAATTTGATCAGGTCTAACCATCGGGAGCGATGACCGTTATCAAACACAATGACCCCACCATTACCGTTCTTCCCCATTCTTCGGCATTCCTCATCTCAAACCCAGACTCTGGCAAACATCCTGCTCAGCGATTGAAATGATTCGCCCTGGCCATCTTCTCGTCGTTTTCTTCACTCTCGTTTCTATCTCATCCGCTCAAATGATTCCTATCAAAGTTGTTATCGTCTCCATGTTCGAAATTGGCGAGGACGTCGGAGACGTTCCGGGTGAGTTCCAGTTCTGGATTGAGCGCAATGATATGGAGCGGCTCGATGCACCTTTTGGCTGGAGAAACTACTACCTCAGGGAGGATGGGATGCTCGTCATCTGCACTGGCGGTGGTGTCACCAATGCCGCTACCTCGATCACCGCACTGACCCTCGACGACCGTTTCGACCTCACCAAGGCCTACTGGATCGTCGCGGGAATTGCCGGTGCCGACCCCGAGGATTGCTCACTCGGCAGCGCCGCCTGGGCGAAGTGGGTCATTGATGGAGACCTCGCTAAGGAAATTGACGCACGGGAGATTCCCGAAGGCTGGCCCTATGGCTACATTGCCCTGGGGGCCAAGGCACCCAACACCCTCGATGATGGTTGGCAGGTTGAGACGGTTTCCTTCGAACTCAACCCGTCCCTTGTCGACTGGGCCTTCTCGCTGACCAAGGACTACCCACTCGGGGATGATCCGGGGATCGCCGAGTTTCGCCAGATCTATGAGGGATATCCAAATGCCAACCGTCCGCCCTTTGTCCTGATTGGAGATTCCCTCTCCTCCTCCACTTACTGGCATGGCTTCGCCCTCAATGCCTGGGCTAACGATTGGGTCAAACTGCACAGCGGAGGGGCCGGAAACTTTGTTATGACCAATATGGAGGACAGCGGAACCGCCACCGCGCTCAAAAGAGCCTCCGATGCAGGCAAGGTGGATTTCAACCGGTTTTTGGTACTGCGCACTGCCAGTAACTATTCCACGCCACCCCTCGGCAAGGATGTTGCGTGGAGCTTGAATGCCATCTATCCGTCCAACGGGCGACCCGCGCTTGAGGCAGCCTACCAAATCGCCTCGGTGGTCGCTGAAGCCATCATTGCAGATTGGACCACCTACGAGGACTCCATCCCGAGCGTGGAATAATACCTTTTAAAATCCATATACCCCATGCCGCTCAAAACCATCCCCCCGCTCCACCAAATTACGCGCACCCTCGCTGCAGTGGCCAGCTGCCGGGAGGCCCCCGACCTCGTCATCACTGGCGCAAGGCTCCTTTCAACCTACTCGGAGCGGATCCTCTCCGACAAAGAAGTCTGGATCAAATCCGGTCGGATAGCCTGTGTCGCGCCTGCCGGAACGGCCCATTCCCGTAAAATTGAGGCGGACGTCTTCGATGCGGCAGGCGGTATCCTCGCCCCCGGTCTGGTCGATCCTCATATCCACATTGAAAGCAGCATGATGACGGCCTGCGCCTACGCCGAGGCTGCGCTTCTCAACGGCACCACTACCATTTTCTGTGACAGCCACGAAATCGGTAATGTGTCGGGCGTTGAGGGAATCGAGTGGATGCTGGAGGATGCGAGGGTCGCCCCGCTGAATATTTTCCTCACCGTTCCAAGCACCGTACCCGCTACCTCCTCGTTCTTTGAAACTGCGGGTGGGGATCTGACACCGGAAAAAATTGCGGGCATCTTTGACCGCTGGCCGGAGGCCGTCGCCCTCGGGGAGAAGATGGACTTTGTCCAGGTCTGTGGATCCGATCAACGCTCGCACCAAATCATCGCTGAGTCTCTCAAGCGTGGTCGGCCCGTCTGCGGCCACATCTATGGTCGCGAATTTGTCAGCGCCTACGCCGCCTCCGGGGTGACTGATACCCATGAAGCGATCGACCACGAGATTGCCGAGGATTTCATCGAGGCCGGGATTTGGGTCTTCCTGCGCGGTGGTCCGCCGACTACTCCGTGGCACAGCCTCCCTCAGGCGATCCGTCCAGCCATTGAGTCTGGCGTCTCGAGCAAGCGCTTTTGCGTCTGTACCGACGATCGCGACGCCGACGATCTCTTCCTCTTTGGCCTCGATTGGGTTGTCCGCGAGGCGGTCCGGGCGGGCTTCTCTCCATCCCTCGCCTGGAGCGCGGGATCGCTTCACAGTGCCACCCGCTACGCCATGGATGGCGAAATAGGAGGTCTGGGTGGCGGAAGGCGGGCGGATATCGTGCTGCTGAATGACGACCTTGAAGTCCAACACACCTGGTTTGGTGGAGAATTGGTCGTCCAGGATAGAAAAATCACCCCCCTCCTGGATGCCGTTCTCAGCAGCGAGGGCTACCGCTATCCGTCGGCTGCCTACCACACCGTTAAACTTCCGGCCTCGAGAACCTTGGTCCCCCCGCTGCCCGATCGACCGGGAACCCTCCACTGCCTGCGAACCGAGTTACCGGGCATCGTTACCATTCATCGCAAGCTTTCTCTCACTGCTCCCCTGAGCGCCTGGGAGCCCCTCCTTGAGAATGAGGATCTCTGCTTTCTGACTGTGATTGAGCGTTACGGCATAAATCAGGAAATTGGATACGGTCTCCTCCAGAATTTCGGCCTGCGCGATGGAGCTGTTGCCAGTAGCGTTGGCCACGATGCCCACAACGTTATCGTTGCCGGTTCCAATGCAGCAGACATGGAGGTTGCCTTGGCTAGTATCGAGGAAACTCAGGGCGGCGTGGTGGTCGTCCGGCAGGGGCAAATCCTTGCCAAAGTGGATTTGCCGATCGCCGGTCTTCTTTCTGACAAACGGGCCACCGTGGTTGCCGAGGAGTCGAGCAAACTCAAGGAGACCTGGACGGCTCTCGGCTGTACCTTGCCCTACATGGGGTTCAATCTGCTTCCCCTCTCGGTCATTCCTGAGATCCGTCTGACCAATAAGGGGCTGGTGACTGTTCCTGGCATGGAAATTTTGCCTCTTTTCCAACCAGAAGAGGGTTGACCCGGCGGGTTCCTTCCCCGGTTCCCTAGGAGTTCGGAGGACGGTAACACTCCATCTTTTGGGGATCAGTATCGATCCGGGGACCACCGAGAATCTCGATGCAGCACGGGATTGCGGGAAAAACCACCTCAAGGCATTCTTTCCCTGCCCGCGGACTTCCCGGCAGATTGACGATTAAGCATGATCCAAGGGAAACAGCTGTTTGGCGCGATAAAATCGCCGTCGGTACCTTGAGGAGAGACTTTGCCCTCATCGCCTCGCCAAAACCGGGGTATTCCTTCTCCCCCACCTCGAGGGTTGCCTCGGTGGTCACGTCCCGGGCAGCCGGGCCAGTGCCTCCGGTGGTCAGGATTAACGAGCAACCTTTTTCGAGCGCCATTTCGCGCAGGTGTCCGGCGATCACCTCCTGCTCATCGGGGATGATCTCGTAAAGAAACTCATGCGGGGTGGTGATCCATTCTCCAAGGATCGCTTTTACTGCCTGACCGGGAAGATCGGCATACTCCCCTCTCGAAGCCCGGTCTGATATATTGAGAATTCCGATACGCACAGAACCATTCATCCGTGGAGGCTACAACATCGGTTGGCTTTTTGCCAAACCATCTCCCGGGGATTTATTAGCTTTTTCACGGAAGCCCAATCCGGGATTCCCGGAGAGCCCACCTGCTGAAAACCTTCCCTCACCATTGGAGGGGCTGGTTTGACTTCTCCAGGGTCTGAAAAGCATAGTCAGAGAGGGAATTTTTCCGTTTCTCGGCCTCCCACCTCTCCAGTACTTCGCTCCCTTCCTCAGCTCATGCCTCCTCACCCAAAGACTTCGGCCATTTCGTTCCCCCTCGCCCTTCTCTTCCTTGCGGCGAGCTACCTCAGCGCTCAGCCCGTGGGGATCTTCGCCGAAACCGCGCGTCTCACAACTTTTTCCGATCGTATCGAAGCTCTTGGTACACTGCGAGCGAACGAATCCATCATCGTTACCTCGACCGTTACCCAGCGGGTGTCCTCGCTCCATTTTGACGATGGTGAGCAAGTCGAGCAGGGCCAGATGCTCGTCCAACTGAGCAACCTTGAGGAACTGGCAGCTTTGCAGGAGGCCCGTTCGGCCCTCGAGGAAGCAAAGCGGCAACTCGTCCGGGTTCAGCAATTACAGGTTTCTGGAGGGGCTGCCGAATCGCTCATCGATGAACGGCAGCGAGAGGTCCTTACCCTGGAGGCACGGGTCTCGGCGGTCCTTTCCCGCCTCTCGGATCTTGAAATCCGGGCTCCCTTCGCCGGTATCACTGGCTTTCGCGAGGTCAGTCTTGGCGCTCTGGTTGCCCCTGGAGTTCCCATCACTACCCTGGATGACCTTGGCGAAATGAAGCTCGATTTCACCATCCCTTCCACCTCGCTGGGTTTCATCTCTATCGGTTCGAAAATCACGGCTAGAACCCGAGCTTTTCCGGACCTTCAGTTTGAAGGAACCGTTCGCTCGATTAACACGCGCATTGATCCAGTCTCCCGTTCCGCCACGGTTCGCGCGGTTCTCCCCAATCCTGACTTCATCCTCCGGCCCGGACTGCTCATGACGGTGCAGATTGCCTCACAACCCCGGGAATCGATCGCCGTTTCGGAGGGAGCGATCATCCCGATCGGCGAACAGACCTTCGTGTACACCATCGACCGGTCCGGCGGGGACCAAACCACCGTCCAACGCCGCGAAGTAATGCTCGGTTCACGGCAACCGGGGAGAGTTGAAGTTCGCTCGGGATTGGAACCCGGCGAGGTAGTCGTCGCGGACGGGACCCTCAAGGTTCGAAACGGGGCGCAAGTCACGATTCTTTCCCTTGATCAACCCGATCTCACCGTTTCCGAAAAACTTCGAAACTGAGTCCGATGCTCTCCGACCTTTCTGTTAAACGGCCGGTCTTTGCCTCCGTCCTCGGTCTCCTGCTCATTGTTTTTGGGACGATTTCCTTTTTCCAACTGCCACTGCGCGAGTACCCCGATATCGATCCCCCCGTCGTATCAATCACCACGGTGTATCCAGGGGCCGCCGCCAGTGTCGTCGAAAGTCGCATCACTGAGCTGATTGAAGATCGCATTTCCGGCATCGAAGGGATCGCCACCATCGAATCGAGGAGTACCGATGGGATTTCCACGATCACAGTCGAGTTCAACACCGGACGGGACATCGACGCCGCCACCAACGATGTCCGCGATCGGGTCTCTGGCATCCTCAACAACCTGCCCACCGAGGCCGACATCCCCGACATTCGCAAAGTGGATTCCAGCGACGATGTCATCATGTGGCTGAATCTAATTGGGGAGGGAATGACAGTTCCCGAAATCACGGATTATGCCGAGCGTTTCCTGGTCGATCGGTTCTCCGTCCTGGATGGAGTGGCTCGCGTCCTCATTGGGGGAGCCCAACGTTTCGCCATGCGGGTTTGGATCGATCGAACCGAATTGGCGGCCCGTGGGCTGACCGTGACCGATCTGGAGGAGGCCCTCCGCCGCGAGAATGTTGAACTGCCAGCGGGTTCCATCGAATCCCTCGACCGCCAGTTTACCGTTCGCCTCGGTCGTGCCTTCAGGGATGCTGATGATTTCCGCAACCTGGTAGTTGGGAGAGGAGCCGATGGATACCTCATTCGTCTCGGCGATGTCGCCCGCGTTGAACTTGGCAAGGAGGAGACCCGCACCTTTTTTCGCGGCAACCTCGTTCCTCAGGTTGGGCTGGGGATAATCAAACAATCAACGGCCAACACCATTGAAGTGGCTCGGGCGGCCAAGCTTGAGCGCGACAGGATCAACCAAATCCTCCCACCTCACCTCTCCATTGAACAGAGCTACGACACCTCGGTTTTTATCGAGGCCTCGATTGCAGAGGTCTACAAGACCCTCCTCATTGCCATCACTCTCGTGGTTATCGTGATTTACCTCTTCATCGGCAGCTTTCGCGCCATGTTGATTCCAGCCGTCACCGTACCGATCTCCATCATCGGAACATTCACCATTCTCGCGGCTTTCGGGTTCAGCATCAACATCCTCACTCTTCTCGGCTTGGTCCTCGCCATTGGTCTGGTCGTTGACGATGCGATTGTCGTCCTCGAGAATATTTCCCGGAGGCTTGTCGAGTCGGGTGAAAGTCCGTTGGTAGCAGCCTTTCTCGGATCCCGCGAGGTGATCTTTGCCGTGATCTCAACCACCGTGGTTCTCGTTTCGGTCTTTGTGCCCCTCGCCTTCATCGACGGAGACATCGGCAGGCTCTTCTCGGAATTTGCCCTGACCATGGCAGCAGCCGTCATTCTCTCGAGCTTTGTGGCCCTCAGTGTTTCGCCGATGCTCGCTTCGAAGATCCTGCGTTCGGATGAAAAGCCCTCGTTGATGGCACGCCTTGTTCGAAGTCTCCTTCAGCGTATTTCCCTTTTCTACTCCCGCAGCCTCAAGTTCGCCCTGCGCCTTCCCGTCCTGGTTTTCACGGTTTTTGCAGCAATTCTCATCGGTTCCGGACTCCTCTTCCGGCAGCTTCCGCAGGAGTTTGCCCCAGCTGAAGACCGCGGTGCCTTTTTTATCCTCGTCAATGGTCCGGAAGGGGCGACCTTCGCCTACATCGAGGAGTATATGGATGAGATCGAGAGCCGCATGATGCGCTTCGTCGATCAAGGCGAGATTGAGCGCCTCCTCGTGCGTGCTCCCCGCGCTTTTGGAGCCACCGAATCCTTCAACTCGGGGATCCTCATTTGCGTGCTGAACGACTGGTCCCAGCGACGGGGAATTTGGGAAATGATTGGAGAGGTCAGGGGGATGCTCTCCGATCTACCCGGAGTGCGTGCCTTTCCGGTGGTCCGGCAGGGGTTTGGCGGGGGTATTTCCAAACCCGTTCAATTCGTCATCGGTGGCAGTGAGTTCGACGACTTAATCGAGTGGCGGGATATTCTCCTTGCCGAACTCGCTGCCGATAACCCGGGCATTGTCGGGGTCGACTGGGATTACAAGGAAACTAAGCCACAGATCGATGTGGTCATCGATTACGATCGGGCTGCTGCCCTCGGTGTGCGGATCGAGACGATTGGCCGCACCCTGGAGACCCTGCTCGGTTCACGTCGGGTAACAACGTTTGTTCGCGAGGGTGAGGAGTACGATGTGATCCTCGAGGGGGAACGAGACTCCCAGCAAACCCCTGCCAGCCTTGATCACATCTATGTTCGCTCGGAGACGAGTTCCCAGCTCATCCCCCTGGCGAACTTGGTCACCTTTTCCGAGTTGGCCGATACCAACTCGCTCAACCGCTTCAACCGGGTTCGTTCGATTACCATTGAGGGGAACCTGGCGGATGGGTTTTCACTCGGAGATGCCCTGGCTCACCTCCGAGATTTGGCTCGCCAGCATTTGCCCGAGGAGGTCGTCATCGATTACAAAGGTCAGTCACGCGATCTGGAGGAATCCGGTTCCTCCTTCGGCTTCGTCTTTCTCGTTGGCTTGAGTCTCGTCTACTTGGTTCTTGCCGCTCAATTCGAGAGCTACCGCAGCCCACTGGTCATCATGTTCACGGTTCCGTTAGCCATCTTTGGTGGTCTTCTGGGCATCACCATTGCCGGTGGCACCCTCAACATCTACAGCCAAATCGGGTTGATCATGCTGGTCGGTTTGGCCTCGAAGAACGGCATTCTGATCGTTGAGTTCGCCAACCAGCTTCGGGATCGGGGCACCGCTTTTGAGCAGGCGATTCTCGAATCGTGCCGCATCCGCTTTCGGCCCATTCTGATGACCGCGATCACCACGGGCGCTGGATCCATCCCCCTACTCCTGACCAGCGGGGCTGGCGCGGAGACCCGAATCGTCATTGGTACAGTGATCCTTTCCGGGATCGTCACCGCCACCCTCTGCACCCTCTACATTATCCCGGTGGCCTATAAAATCCTTGCCAAAAATTCAGGGTCTCCGCTCGCCGTTACCAACCAGCTCGCGGAAGAGCTCAACCGAGCCGGGAAAAACCCTAGCTTGCCGCCGTCAGCGACAAATTCTCCAACGGCCAGCACCACTTGACTCCGTCTCATCGGCGAGACTATCCTGTTTCTCGAGAGCCCTGCGGTGTTCGAACCTAAAATCGTTCCTTTCCTTACTCTTATTCTTAAGGGAGCTACCACCCGCTTGAAAGAGGTCAGGCCGTCAACCGGAAGACTTTCTTCCAAACGGAGAGCACCCACCTGGTTTACACAAGGTTAGCGAACCAATCTCTTACGGCACAGGCGGGGCTCTCAACTCCTCCCTCCGCATTCTGCTAGTTTGTCTCTATGGCGGCGTTCCCACTGAGCTTGCTTCCCCGCCTCGATGGGATCTTTCCAACCCCAATTCCACCTTGCGGAGCTGTTCCAGAGAAGGCTTCGAGTCTTGACTTAATGAAAGCTGCTTTCGATAAATCATGGGTGGTGATTCGAAAAAAACTACCAGTTTCGGTCCTTTCGGGCTTTTTGGGATCGGGCAAAACTACGGTCCTCAACCATGTCCTCAACAATCGATCGGGCCTGCGGGTTGCCGTCATTGTCAACGACATGAGCGAGGTAAATATCGATTCCCGGCTTGTCGCCGACGGTGGGGCCGAACTCAGTCGCCATGAAGAAAAGCTCGTTGAAATGAGCAATGGATGTATCTGCTGCACACTGCGAGACGATCTCCTCAAGGAAGTTCATCGGCTAGCCCTCGAGAACAAGTTTGACTACCTTCTTATCGAGTCCACTGGAGTCTCGGAACCCATGCCGGTAGCTGAGACCTTTTTCTTCCGCAACGAGGAGGGCTTCAGCCTGGAGGACATCGCTCGCCTCGACACCATGGTCACGGTAGTGGACGCCGCCAACCTGGATCGTGACTTCGGCTCGTCCGATCGCCTGAAAACCCGCGGGCTTGAAATCGGTCCCGAGGACACCCGCACCTTGGTCGACCTCCTTATCGACCAAATCGAATTTGCCGATGTGATTCTCGTCAACAAGATGGACCTGGTTTCGCCGACCCAACGCAAGCGCGTCCTCGCCATCATCAAGGCAATCAACTCCCGTTGTACGATTTTTGAAATATGCCACGGCAGAATCGATCCGCGCGAAATAATCAATACGGGCCGCTTTGAAATCGATGCTGCTGCCCAGCTTCCCGATTGGTTGAAGCTGATCCACCAGCAACCAATATCCGAGACCGAAGAGTATGGAATCGCTCATTTTCTCTACCGCGCCAGGCGTCCATTTCATCCTGCCCGATTCAACGAAGCGCTCGGCCAACCGTGGGCCGGTCTGCTTCGTGCCAAGGGTTTCTTCTGGTTGGCTAATCGGATGGATCAAGTCGGCCTTTGGTCTCGAGCAGGGGTCCTCAATGATCTTCGCCCAGTCGGCCAATGGTTTGCCTCGGTTCCACGGGATTACTGGCCAACCGATGAAACCGAGCTGGCCACTGTCCTCGCAAATTGGAGGAAACCTTATGGAGACCGTCGCCAAGAGCTGGTTTTCATCGGGCATCAAGACAAAATGGATGAATCCAAAATAACTGGGCTGCTCGATTCGTGTCTCCTCACCGATTCTGAAATGGCCCTCGGGGAAAAGGGCTGGCAACATTTCGAGGATCCTTTTCCAAGCTGGGTCGCACCAGGCGAGAGCCTCGATCAAAACTGAGTCGGGACGGGCGTCTGCCGTCGCCGGGCTCGCTAGGTCTCCGCGTCCAACCGCCGCAGCACAGGCCTTTTCCGCGAGGCGCCGCTCTTCGGGGAATGAGCGGTTGCTCTGGCGCGTCACCTTGCCTACTTTCGTCACTTGTTTTTGTAATGCGCCTTTCTCTTCATAATACGCTCACCCGAAGCAGCGAACCCGTTCTTCCGTCCGACGGTCAAACCCTCCGCTTTTATTGCTGTGGACCCACCGTTTATGGTCCTGCCCACATCGGCAACCTGCGTACTTTCGTGGCTCAGGATCTCTTTCGCCGGGTGGTCGAGTTTTTTGGTACGCCCACCCTGCACGTTCGGAACATTACCGACGTGGATGATAAAACGATTCGAGATTCTCAGGGTGCCGGAGTGCCGCTCTCGGAATTTACCGAAATGTGGCGCTCACGCTTCAACCGCGATTGTGCGACGCTTAACCTTTTACCGCCGCACCACGCACCGTCTGCAGTTGGACACCTGGCCGACCAGGTCGAATTGATTGAAACCCTCATCCGCAAGGGAAACGCCTACCCCGCCGAAAATGGAAGCATCTACTTTCGGATCGATTCCTTTCCCGAATACGGAAAGCTATCTGGATTGCGACCAACCGAGATCCGGCAGAATGCCTCCGATCGGCTGGTGGAGGCTGACGAGTACGACAAGGAATCCTGGAGGGATTTTGCCCTCTGGAAAGCTTGGAAACCTCAGGATGGGGTTAATCGGTGGCCGAGCCCGTGGGGTGATGGGCGCCCCGGTTGGCACATAGAGTGTAGTGCCATGAGCATGCGATACCTCGGGCCCTCCTTCGATCTCCACTCGGGAGGAGTCGATCTCATTTTCCCCCATCACGAGAATGAAATCGCCCAAAGCGAAGCGGCCACCGGAAAGCCGTTTGCCCGCCACTGGTTTCACGTGGCCCACCTCCGGGTAGATGGCGGCAAGATGAGTAAGTCCCTCGGCAACCTCTTTACCCTAGAGGACGTGGTGGAACGTGGGTTCACCGCCCCTGCCCTGCGCTACCTCCTCATTTCCGGCCATTACCGCCAACCCCTTAATTTTACCTGGGAATCTCTCGCTGGAGCCGATCGTGCGTTGAACCGGATTCTCAAGCACCTTGATGGTTCGGAGCACCCGCCCGAGGGAGAGGCATCGCTTTCCTCCATGGAGACTGACGCCTTTACAGCAACCCTGGAAGCCCTTAGCGAAGACTTGAATACAGCCAAAGCGCTCGGGTCAATCAACGCGACCCTCAATGAGCACTCCAAGGATGGTCTTTCTCAACCGCTCCGGCGGGACCTAGCCCGGATCCTTGATCTGCTTGGGATTTCTTTCAGAACCCCTGCCTCCCCTCTTCCTTCCAGCGTTCCAGCCGACATTGAAGAGCTTGCCAGCCAGCGCCAGCAGGCAAGGGTCGAACGCCGTTGGCAAGATGCCGATGCTCTCCGCGCCCAACTCAGCGATGCAGGCTGGAAGGTGCGCGACCTAGAGAGCGGGTACGAACTCACCCCCAAGGTCTGAATCAATGCAGTTTCGGCCCCTTCAATTTCTTCTCCTTTCCCTTCTGCGCCTGTATCGCTGGACGATCTCTCCAGTGCTCCATTTGGTCTTCGGCCCGGGTTGTGGCTGTCGCTACCAGCCAACCTGCTCCGCCTATTGTTCAGAGGCTATCCGTTTACACGGACCGCGCCGCGGGCTATGGCTCTCCTTCCGGCGTATCATTCGCTGCCATCCCTGGGCGAGTTGCGGTTACGATCCCGTACCAGCAAAGGCGACCTGGTCGGAAATCATCGAGAACCGCCTCGACCGCTAGCCTGCTCTGATCCGGTTGACGGGTCAGCTTCCCTTCGCGACTCCTTCCGAAACAACAAGGGACGCCCAGGACCTCCCTCTATTCGGTTCCGGAGTCCTGGCAGTCCTCGCACACTCCATAGACCTCCATCAAATGGCTGACTTTGGTAAAGCCACTCTCGCGAGCCTTCCGATCGAGTTCAGCGGCAAACTCAAGTTCAAGCCTCTGCGTGCGGTGACACTTCCGGCAGACAAGGTGAGGGTGCCGATCGTTGAGATCGGTCGCCTCAAACAAACAGCCCCCTTCCTCGAGAGGGATTCTCTGCACGATCCCGATCCCTTGAAACGCCTCCATGGTGCGATAAACCGTCACGAGGTCACTCTCTGGAAGTTGGGCCAATTTGTTTAGATCAGCCGCCGAAACCGGGCGGTCCATCGAAACCAAAACCGCGAGGATATGTTTTCGCTTCCGGGTTACCCTGAGCCTGCTTTTCTCAAGACTCTTCAAAAGCCGTTGGAAAGTATCCTTTTCTCTGAGCATCGTATGGCTTTGGCGTTTCCATAGAGTTTGCGATCAGTTCGAGAACTGACAAGCCCGATCAATGGTTGACTCATCCTAGAAAAGTCTCGTTGCAAGCCGACTTTATTGACGAACCGCCTTGGTCAGGCACCCTCTCAGCGCCTCCTCAATGAACTGGCGATCAAGATCCACCCCAATCAAGACAATCTCCTGCCGCCGATCACCCAGTACCGGAAGCCAGGATTTTTTCACGATATCGGGCAGGTCGTCGAGCGAGACCTCGCCCCGGTCCACCCTCACTTGCCACCATTCGGCTAGGTAGTCGGCGCGGAGCGTCTTTCCCGCAATCGAGACGATCCCCACCCGATTCGGGACCTCTTCGGTCCAATAAAACCCTTTTGCCCGGATCACCCCTTTCAATCCCTGGCGCAGTAGCTTGAGAAAACGCGATTCGAGAAAAGGCTTTCGCGCATTGAAGACAAAGGTTTCCAACCCGTAGTCGGTCGTCGAAGGTCTGCCTTCAACTCCACCCTTGCTCGATCGTAAAACCATTGGCCGCACCTCAGCGTTCGCCTCGCTGAATTTCCATCCGATCTTCCGTCCCTCCTCGTTTTTCTCAATAGCCTTTCTCCACCCGGCTCCTGCCAGCGTCCTCTCCTCTCCAAAACGTTGTTCGCCGAACAGCTCATTCGGATCAACTGCCCCCTCCTCACATTCCATGATTATGGCAGAGGGGTTCAATGCTTCCAAACACCGGCGGAATTGATCACGCGCTGGCCCTGGGAGCAGGTCGACTTTGTTTATCAACAGAATATCGGCACACTCAATCTGATCGATTAGCAGCTCGTCCAAAGGGCGGCGATGATCATTGAGAAGCAACCGATTTCGCCGCCGATTCTTCACGACTCTGTCCGCTGAAAAATAAGCTTCAAAATTCCCGCCGTCCAAAACGGTCACCGTGTTGGCAACGTTAAGAAAATCGATCCCCCGCACTCCGAAAAAGTTATCACTATAGAGGGTCTTCAAAATGGCCATGGGCTCGGCCGCCCCGGTCGCCTCAATCAAAATGTGGTCTGGCTGGAAGTCCTCCACCAGCTCAAGGAGGGCATCAAGCAGGTCCGATTGAATACTGCAACAAATGCAGCCTCCCTGGAGTTCGAGCATCCCCGCAATCGCTCCCTTTAGATCTTTGAGGGCTCCCTTGATGAGTGCTGCATCGATATTCACCCGGCCAAGATCATTCACAATCACCGCCATCCGCCTTCCGTCCACCCGAGCCAAAAGATGGTTCAAAAGAGTCGTTTTTCCGGAACCAAAGAAACCGCTGATCAAGGTTAACGGAGTTTTGCCCATTTCGCGAAGGGCCGGTCCGGGATTCCACATCAAAAAACCCATCGTGAAATGAAATAATCTTTCAATAAATAAGTCGAGGGAAATACCCGCCCGCGATCCGGTAGGGACTTAAACCATCCCCTCGCCGCCCTCTCGCAAGATCCTCCCGGCAAACCCTTTTTTCGGGAACCGAGCGCCATTCTTCAGGTCGCCCGTCTGAGCAAGCGCTCCTTGAATGCTTGGCCCTAACCCTGTAATCACCGAATCCCAATCCTATGCTCCAGCCACTCAAATCCCTCCAGGTCGCCTTCGCTCTCCTGCTCGCGGCGGTCCTGCCAACCAGCACCAGCGCTAGCGAACCCGGTCATCAGGCCGCCAAAGCAGACCGTCTCGCCGTCCTCTTCCACGCTGATTGGTGCGGTTCCTGCAAAACGCTTGACCCTCTGCTCAAGGCCGCCAGGAGTCAGCTCCCGGATGATACCGGGATCCTCTTTGTTGCCTTCGACCTAACTAACCAAGGCTCTACCAATCAGGCTGCCATGCTCGCCGAAGTCCTGAGCATCACCCCGATTTATTCAGAGTTTGGACCAAAGACCGGTTTTGTCCTCATCATCGACGCTGAGTCCAAGGAGGTACTCCAGACCATCACCAAGAGTGAAACCGAGGAATCGATCCTCGCAGCTTTTAGGCAAATGTCCTCCTAGCCCATTTGGTTCTAGGGGGTCGTCATGACTTCGGGTGCCTTCAGCCGCTGCCTTCGCAGGAGACCCCCTTGGGGACTCCAGAGCCAGGCCGCCAGAAAAAAGATTCCGGTGGCTACCGCCATCATGCCCGCAGAGCTGGTGTCAATGAATCCAAACCACGGCGGAATCGTGATTGCCATCAAGTGCCCTGAAAAAGCGGACCCGAAACCGACCATGGGTGCGAGGATCAGCATCATTGCCAGCCGATCTGTTAGAAGATAGGCCGTGGCAGCCGGCACAATCAGCATCGCGATCACTATGATGCTTCCGACCACCTCGAATGAGGCCACCGTCGTAACCGCTACCATGATCATTAGAAGATAATGGATCCTGCTCGGATGCATGGACAGAGCCTCCGCGAAGTCCGGATCAAACGAGCCAATTTTGAACTCCTTGTAAAAGACCAGAACCAGGGTCAGATTGATCGCCAGGATCACAAGCAAAACGAGGACCGCTCGCGGCACTTCCAGAGTACCACCCATCACTTGCATTTCCCAACCGATATCGAGGGGGACCATTTCGATCGCCCCATAGAGCACACAATTGGCATCCAGGTCGACCTTGTCTGCGGTCTGGACCATCAACAATAGCCCGACTGCAAATAAAGTGGTGAAGACCACCCCCATCGAAGCTCCCTGTTCCAGCTTCCCACGCTTGCTCACCCATTGTGTAAAGACCGCTGTCAGAACCCCGACCGCCGCAGCACCGAGAAACATTGCCGAACTCGTGCGGCTCCCGGAAACCAAAAATCCAATCGCCAGCCCCGGCAGCACCGCATGGCTGATGGCGTCCCCCATCATGCTCATGCCTCGCAGCAGCAGATAGACTCCCGGGACTGCACAAGCTGCCGCGCACAGACCTCCAACGATCACAATCCAGGTGTCTAGCATCAACCACTCCATAACCGTTAAACCGCCCCCTCGCCCTGACGCTCCAGCGGGTGAGGACTCTCCGGCCAGCCGTCTGCTTCAAGTCTCAACTCAAGCTCCCGCACCATCTCAGGGCTGAGCAGGTGCTCAACCATATCGGCATCTCGATCGACGTGGCTCGCTGCGATCTCCGCGTGGTGAATCAGATAAAGCTCCCACAAACGGTGGTTGCGGGTTACCCGAGAGGCTTCTCCAAATCCCGCCTCGGATAACCGAATCTCATCCCGGCTTCCTTTTTCGAGGTGGTCTTCCCGCTCGGCAACCTTGAGCAATTGACGCACTTCACGAACCCCCCAACTCCGCTTATCCACCAATTGCTCCAAAGGGATCTTTCGATTACTCGTTACTTCGCTCGCACTTTTCGAGGCTGCTTCCTGCAACTCGTAGACCGCCCGGAGTAAATGCTGCCGCCCAATTCTTCTCTGAAATTTCTGCTGGATTCTCCATTGCGGCACCATCCCTTTCGCCCCTCCGAAAACCATACTGCCAAGAAAGAAGCAGGCTGCCACCAAAACGATGACCGCTCCGGTCGGAGCATCCGGCAACAAGGCACTCAACCCCACACCAACCCAGCCACTCAGCACTCCAATCAGGACGGCCACGCCCAGCATGCCGGTCAGGTTATTCGTCCAGAAGCGAGCCGCACTGGGAGGGATGATCAACAGGGCAATCATCAGAATCAACCCCACTGCCTGCAGGCCAACCACCGTTATGGTCCCAACCAGGATGAGGAGAAACCCGTCCAATAAACCCATCCGCCAACCTTGAGAACGCCCAAAATTTTCATCGAAGCTTAGAAGGGTAAACTCCTTTCTCAGCGCTAGTGTGGTCACTAGAACCACCCCAACCACCCAGGCGATAGCGGAGGCATCGCTCCCGGAGATGGAGGCCGCTTTTCCGTAGATATAACTCTGAAGGCCAGCAGCACTGGCTCCGGGCATCGATTGAACCATTCCCAGAATCGCAATTCCCATCCCATAAAAAACACTCAGGACGATCCCCATCGCAGCATCATCTTTCAATCGGGTAGTCGCCCGGATCATTGAACTGAACCAGACCCCCAACAATCCAGTTAAACCCGCCCCAATCAATAGACCGGGCAGCCACTTCCCGCTTCCCCCCAGTGCCACCATCACCATGAACCCGAGACCGATCCCGGGCAGGCAGGCGTGGGCAAAAGTATCCCCCATCAACGAACGTTTTCTCAGCAGGAGGAAAGTCCCGATTACCCCGGCTGCCCCTCCTAGAAGGGCCGTACTCAGGGTTACCAAACGGGTATTGTGGTCTGCCAGTGTCAAGACCCTCCAGAGAAAGTCCCAGTCCGCTCGGGTCCAGTCCATAGCCACTTAGAGATTCTCTTTCCTCATTTGATGGGCCGCCTGGGCGAGCAGAGAGAGCTTTCCACCATAGGTCTTCTGTAGATTCTCCTCCGTGAAAACCTCGCTGGTTGGCCCGGCTTTCACGAGGCGAAGATTCAGGAGAATCAAATAGTCAAAGTACCGGGCTACCGTGGCCAGATCGTGGTGAACCACCACGCAGGTCTTCCCAGCCTCCCGAATTTTGCGAAGCAGTTCCACGATCGCCTGCTCGGTTGCCGCGTCAACCGCCGCAAAAGGTTCATCCATCAGGTAGAGATCTGCCTCCTGAACCAGTGCACGAGCGAGAAACACCCGTTGCTGCTGCCCTCCCGAGAGCTGACTGATCTGCCGTTTTGCATACTCCCCGATTCCCACCTGCTCGAGAGCGGCCCTCGCCCGGATCCGGTGCTTTTCATTCACGGGACGGAAGAGCCCAATCCTTCCGTAGAGCCCCATTGCCACCACTTCCTCGGCGGAGATCGGAAAGTCCCAATCGACAGACTCGCGCTGCGGAACGTACGCTACACGCGAACATGCCTCCCGGTAGGGCTTGCCGAAAAACCGAACCTCCCCCGAAGCCCTCGGAATCAGTTCCAGACATGCCTTGAGCAGGGTACTCTTTCCAGCCCCATTTGGGCCGACAACCGCCACCAATCGACCGCTCGGGATGTCCAGATCAATGTCCCAGAGTACCGGTTTCTGGGCATAGGCTACCGTCAGGTCATGGATCGACAAAGGAGCGCTCGTAGAATGCTCCAAGGACATCGGGGTTTCTTCCGTCGTCCGACTAAGCAGCTTCGTCCACAGATCAACCATAGGTTCGTTCTATCAATTCTCCTTTCTCCCAGACCTGAAACTACTGCAACATCTCTCGTAGTTCCGGCAAATCTGGATTCCCACCCAGTCCGCGGACAATCACCCGTACGTTGTGTTCAATCATCCCGATATACGTGCCCTCCCAAGTACCGGCAGCGCCCATGGAATCGGAATAGAGGGTTCCGGGAATCGACACCTCATGGCCTCGAGCGCGTGCCCCCTCCACCAAAGCCCGTACGTTTTTCTCCGGGACCGAAGTTTCCACAAAAACAGCGGGCACCCTTGCATCGACCAGAAAAGTGACCAGCTCCTCAATATCCCGCAAGCCAGCCTCCGATTCGGTACTGATACCTTGAATACCGCGCACCTCGATCCCGTAGGCCCGCCCAAAGTAGCCGAAGGCATCGTGAGCGGTCACCAAAACCTTTTGATGGCCTGGAATCGACTCCACCCCAGCCTTTACCCAAAGGTTTAGCTGATGGAGTTTCTGTCGATATTGCTTGGCGTTTGCCGAGTAGACCGCCTGACCCTCGGGGTCAAAGTTCGCCAGCGCCGCTTCGACGATCTTGACGGCTTCGATCCAGGCACCCACATCCATCCATAGATGGGGATCATTCTCATCCTCTTCCTCGATCACGGAGTAAGCGCCGTCCGCTACGATCCGCTCGGCCACTGCCACCGCAGGTTTTCCACGCCGCTCAAAGCGCCGCAGCACCTCCCCCATTTTGCCCTCCAGAAACAGCCCGTTGTAAAAAACAATCGATGCTCGATCAAGGGCCACGATGTCCCTTCGCGTTGGATTGTAGAGATGCGGATCAATCCCCTCTCCAATCAAGACAACCGTCTCCACCCGATCTCCCCCCACTTCGCGAACCACATCGCCGATCATGCCCGTTGTAGCCACGACCGGTACTTTCCTCGCATCCACCATTTGGCCAGCGGTCAACACCAAGGCCATAGTCAGCCCAGAAGCTACCCGCGCAACTCGATTCAATTGTTTAAGAAACATTTATGTAGCCAAAACTACAAGAACTCCTCCGTCAACCCTAATGTAGCCACGGCTACGGTCGGTACCTCAACCAAGCCCGTCCCAGTCTCCAGTTGCCTACCGGCGACTGGTTAAAACAGGGGAGAAGACTTCCAATAAGAAGTTTCGACCCTTTTGGAGAAGCGATCTGCCTATTCGGCAAGGGAAACCGATCGGGCGGCAACGCCACCGTTTGGGGATCCCATCCGTACGATCCCAAAGACTCCGCCCTCCCCTGACACCCAAGGCAAGAGATAGAACTTCTCGCCGGCTTCAATTTCAATTTCGAGCACTGACACAACCGGGGCCCATCCCACCCGTGTCCCAAGAAGCAGGAGTTCAATCTTTCCCGGCAAGAGAGGAACCTTCCCCTCTGAAACCGTCTCAACCGTGACCTTCCGCCCATTGACGGCCAGAAGCCTCAAATTCGGAATGCCTAGGACCGACTCTCCATCAGCCGAGACCTGATCCTCACTCAGTGGTGGCAAAAACAGCAAAGCCGCGCTTCGCCCCGGATCGTCCGTTCCAACAACCGACCTACATCCCGAAGTAGAGCAAAGCAGAAGAACTATTAGGATGACCGCAACCTTCAGTGTGAGCCCACCCAATTCGATGGACTGCTCGGAGTCCAGCGTTTGCTTTGTGCTCTGTAACAGGGTGCTCCCGGCACCCTTTCCTGGCCTTCTAGCCACTGTAGGCTTGCCTGAGAATCTTCATCACCAAGTATTCAATGCCTGATTTGCTATCCACCTGTTTTCCTTTCTTCCGGATCTAAGAGACTAACCCTTCAACTGGCTCTTTTTTCGAGGGTCAGAATCACTTCCCGAAGACTTCTTCGACGGTAGTGGCTTCCAGGATACGTTCTCCCCAGCGGGCGAGCTCCTCGCTTCTCGCCTGATTCAGTTTTTCCTGGGCGAAATAGTCCAATTCGCCAAACTTTCGGGTAAGGAGACGCTGCAAGATTAAACGCTCGCCCTCCTGGCGACCCTC